>NZ_CALISE010000020.1 GCF_938041965.1 uncultured Mogibacterium sp.
CGGACTCAATCGCTTTTTTCTACCCTTGAGGTCTCACATCTATTGTAAAGCTACACTTAACTCAATGAACTAATTGTGGATTATTTTGACTAATTCGCTCGTTTTAGATATAATATTACGATAAATTTTGCATGGTATGCGAAAAATTAAAGACTAATATACATGATGACTTCAAAGAAAGCAGGCATGATTATGGATATTAACAGCAAACTGAATTTTGATAAAGCATCTCTGATTAAGACATGCTTACTTATAATCTGCGATTTAGTGGCAATCGAGGTTGCATCGTTTCTAGCGCTCTTTATAAGATTTGATTTCTCGCTTGATGAGCCTATGGGCTCATACTGGGAGATGTTTAAGGGCCATCAGTTTATCGTGATGGTCCTTGGAATTGCCATATTCGCAGTTTGCCATATGTACTCAAGCCTTTGGTCGTATGTAGGCATAAGAGATATGCTCAATGTGCTTGTAGCCACAGTTCTGTATACGCTAATGGTCACAACTATATTCGCTTTCTTTGAACAGCAGAACTACGGGATGCCGAGAAGCTTTTATTTGCTTTCCGGTGGATTTTTATTTGCGATAACTTTTTTCGTCAGATTCATTGCTAGGGCAGCGAGAGAGCTTAAGGGCTTTGGAAATAGCCGTGGACAGGCAAAGAGGGCGATGATTATAGGTGCCGGTGCTGCAGGAGCAGGGCTTATAAAGGAGATAAAGGCAAATCCGAGCCTCAGAAAGAAAATAATCTGCCTTGTTGATGATGACGAGTCCAAGATTGGTAAGAGAATGAATGGTGTTCGTATCGCTGGTACTACGAAGGACATCGAGGCACTTGCCCAGAGGTATTCAATCAACCAGATTCTCCTTGCGATGCCGTCCGCATCTGGTGAAGAGAAAAAGAGAATTCTAGATATATGCAAGCAGACGGGCTGTGAGATGATGATCGTTCCGGGGATATATCAGATTATTCGCGGAGATGTTAGCGTATCGCAGTTAAAGCATGTGGATGTAAATGATTTGCTTGGTAGAGATCCTATCGAAGTCGATATCGATGGAATCATGGAGTATGTGTCTGACAAAGTCGTTATGGTCACAGGCGCAGGTGGATCGATAGGAAGCGAGCTCTGCCGCCAGATTGCTAGTCACAATCCTAAGCAGTTAGTCATGCTGGATATCTATGAAAATACAACGTATGAGATACAGAATGAGCTTAAGAGAGAATTTCCTGAGCTCAATCTTGTTGTGCTTATAGCGTCTGTAAGGAACACGAAGAGAATTGACAAAATCTTTGAGATGTATAGACCTGAAATCGTATATCACGCAGCTGCACATAAGCATGTACCGCTCATGGAAGCCAGCCCTAATGAGGCGATTAAGAACAACGTACTAGGTACATGGAAGCTCGTTCAGGCGTCGGATAAGTGGAATGTTAAAAAGTTCGTGCTCATCTCTACAGATAAAGCAGTAAACCCAACTAATATCATGGGAGCATCTAAGAGACTGTGTGAGATGATCATTCAGACTTATAACAACAGGTCCCAAACGGAGTTCGTAGCAGTTAGATTTGGAAATGTACTTGGAAGTCATGGAAGTGTTATTCCATTATTTAGAAGACAAATCGCAGAAGGCGGACCGGTTACAGTTACACACCCAGATATCATCAGATACTTTATGACGATTCCAGAAGCTGTTTCGCTCGTGTTGCAAGCAGGGGCTTTTGCGAAGGGTGGAGAGATTTTTGTGCTGGATATGGGAAAACCTGTCAAGATTGATGACCTCGCAAGGAACCTCATTCTGCTGTCAGGGCTTAAGCCAGGAATCGATATAGAGATTAAGTATGTAGGATTAAGACCTGGAGAAAAGCTATTTGAAGAACTTTTAATGGATGAAGAGGGACTTCAGGATACAGCAAATAAGATGATCCACATAGGACATCCGATTAATATTGATGAAGAGAAATTCATCGAGGAACTTAACGAGCTTAAGGACTATGTAGAGGGTGAGCCTGATGATATCAAGCGGTATATCAAAAACATAGTCCCAACATACACACCTAAAAACTAAGGTGTATAATTACATGATTGTAAAAAATGCTAGGAGGCATATTACATATGAAAGTACCATTTTCACCACCGGATATTTCAGAACTAGAGATTAATAGAGTTGTAGAAGTCCTAAAATCTGGATGGATTACGACTGGTCCAGAGGTTAAGGAATTCGAGAGAAGAATCGCAGAATATATCAGCGTTGATAAAGCCGTTGCCCTTTCATCAGCTACCGCATCACTAGAAGCAGCACTTCACATTCTGGGAATCGGTGAAGGTGATGAGGTTATCGTGCCTGCATACACATATACAGCATCTGCTAGCCCTGTAGTACACAAGGGGGCGAAGCTTGTGATTATCGATTCTGCGCCTGAAACCTTTGAGATGGACTACGATAAGGTCGCTGAAGCTATCAATGAGAATACTAAGGCTGTTATTCCAGTTGACCTGGGTGGAATGATATGCGATTACGACAGAATATTTGAAATCGTTGAGTCGAAGAAAGATTTATTTAAGCCTGCAAACAAACTCCAATCGGCAATCGGTAGAGTAGCAGTAATTTCTGACGGCGCTCATGCCTTTGGCTCTGTGAAAAATGGCGTTAAGGTCGGAGCAATTGCTGACTTTACGTCATTTTCTTTCCACGCGGTTAAGAACCTTACCACTGCAGAAGGCGGTGCGCTCGCATGGAGGACTATCGATGGGGTAGATAATGATGAGCTTTATCATGAACTACAGCTTTATTCACTACACGGCCAGTCTAAGGATGCGCTATCCAAGAACAAGGCGGGCGCATGGGAATACGATGTCGTATATCCTGCGTATAAATGCAATATGACAAATATTAATGCAGCTATCGGAATTGCTCAGCTTGAGAGATATGAAGGGCTACTTGCGAGACGTAGGGTGCTCAATGAGAGATATGAGGCTGCACTTGAGAAGCTAGGAATTAAAGTAATGCACCATTATACAGATGAGATGACTTCTACAGGCCATCTATACTTGGTAAGGATTCCAGGCGCTTCTGTAGATGATAGAAATGCGGTGATTCAGGAGATGGCGGAGCGTGAGATTGCATGTAACGTCCACTATAAACCACTGCCGATGATGACTGCATATAAGAATCTTGGATTTGATATTGCGGATTATCCAAATGCTTATCATCAGTATGAGAATCTAATTTCATTACCGATATTCTCAACGATGACCGATGAGCAGAATGAATATGTTATTGAGAATTTTGTCGATATCCTTAAGAAGAGAGGGTTACTTAAGTAGATGGTTTTGTGCAAGTGGGATGACTTACCGGAGCATATGAGATGCGATGAAGTAAAGGAATATTACGACGTCCTAAGCTCAAGAAAAGGCTCGCTTATAGCAAAAAGATTATTTGATTTCGTAGTTTCATTGCTGATGACCATCGTAATATCACCTATACTTCTAATCTTGATTATCTTGATTAAAGTAGATGATCCAGGACCAGCTTTTTTCAGGCAGGTAAGAGTAACGACTAACGGAAGAGAGTTCAGAATTTTCAAGTTCAGAACGATGGTTATAAACGCTGAGAAGCTTGGTGCACAGGTAACGCAGGAAAATGATCCCAGGGTTACCAAGATAGGGCATAAGCTTAGAAAGTACAGACTTGATGAGCTTCCGCAGCTTCTCAATGTTATCACTGGCGACATGTCATTTGTTGGCACCAGGCCAGAGGTTCCGAGATATGTGGCATGCTACTCGAAAGAGATGCTCGCAACACTTCTGCTTCCGGCGGGCGTGACATCAGAAGCCAGCATAACATACAAGGATGAGAACGAACTGATCGGAAGTGCGAAAAACCCAGATGAGGTGTATGTAGATAAAGTTTTGCCAGAAAAGATGAAATATAATCTTGATGCACTTAGAAATTTTAGCTTTCTCGGTGAAATCAAGACTATGCTGAAGACGGTTGGTGCCGTTATAAAGTAAGCTGGACGGAGATACATTACAATCGCTGCTACTTAAATGAGCGCATTGGAGGATAGTTTGAAGATATTACTGATTAATCATTATGCTGGGTCGCCGGAGATGGGAATGGAGTTCAGACCATATTATCTATCTCGTGAGTGGATCAAGCAGGGGCATGAAGTCACGATTATAGCTGGTGGGTATTCACATCTAAGAAAGTCAAACCCTAACGTTTCGAAGAACTTCGAAGAGAGGATGATTGACGGTATTCGCTATGTGTGGATTAAGACGGCTTCGTACAATCGCAATGGATTGGCGCGTGCATTCAGCATGTTCGAGTTCAGTAGAAAGCTATTTTCAAATGCAGAATATATTTCAGAACGCTACCAACCAGAGGCTGTAATCGCATCTTCGACTTATCCGCTAGATACATATGGCGCAGACAAGATTGCAAAGCTTTCAGGGGCGAAGTACATTCATGAGGTTCACGATATGTGGCCTTCTACACTATACGAGCTAGGGGGGATGTCGAAGAGTAATCCGTTTGTAAAGCTTATGCAACGTGCGGAAGATTTTGCATATAGACACTGTGATCAGGTAGTTTCACTACTTGACCACTCAAAGGATTACATGGTTCAGCACGGCCTTGCTGAAGAGAAATTTAACTGCATATCCAATGGTGTAATCAAGGAAGAGTGGGAAAACCCTGCGCCAATACCTGAAGAGCACAGCGAGATACTGAACAAAATTAAGGACGAAGGCAAGTTCGTAGTGGGCTATTTTGGCGGGCATTCCATATCCAACAACCTGGATATGCTTCTTGCTGTTGCAAAGAAAATCACTGACAAGGATGTATGTTTTGTGCTAGTTGGTGATGGCAGCTACAAGGATAGGTTGATACAGCGCGCAAAGGATCAGTTTATAGATAATGTAGTTTTTCTTCCTGCCATCGACAAAGGGGCGATTCCTAACCTCATCAGCTATTTCGATATAGTCACTATCTTTGCGGCAAATACCAAGCTATATAGATTTGGGATTTGCATGAACAAGATGTTCGATGCGATGATGGGCGGAAAGCCACTGCTCATGTCTGTTACTACACCAGAGACTTTAGTTGAAAAGGCAGAGGCGGGCATCGTCACAAAGGCGGGAGATGTAGAGAGCTATATTAAAGCGATTGAGGAACTCAAGAGCCTCTCGGCTGAAGAACTTAAGAACATGGGAATGCGTGGACACAATTTAGTTTCGAATGAGTACACGTATGACAGATTGGCAAATAAATTCGTAGAAGTGATGGAGAAGAAGGGTAAGAGAGTTCTTCTCATTAATCACTACGCAGGATCTCCTGAGATGGGAATGGAGTTTAGACCGTACTATATATCGAGAGAACTCGTCAAGAAAGGGCATGATGTAACGATCATTGCAGGTAGTTTCTCCCATCTAAGAAAGACAAATCCTGATATAGCTGAAGATTTTACGGAGCAAGAGATTGACGGTATTCGCTATGTCTGGGTCAAGACCGACGAATACGATAGTAACGGGGTCGCTAGAGCCTTCAGTATGTACCATTTCTGTAAGGCGCTAAGTGCCAATAAAAAGAAAATCGTAGAGCGTTACAAGCCCGATGTCGTGATCTCATCGTCGACTTATCCGCTCGATTCTTATCCGGCATACCGCATTGCAAAACTCGCTGGAGCGAAGTATATCCATGAAGTTCATGATATGTGGCCACTTACATTGTATGAAGCTGGTGGGATGAGCAAGAAAAATCCGTTTGTAATAGCTATGCAATTTGCGGAAAATCATGCATACAAGAAATCAGATGTCGTGGTTTCGCTTTTACCGCATGCGAAGGACTACATGATTGAACATGGCATGAAGCCTAATCACTTCAGGTACATACCAAACGGAGTTGTGATAAACGAGTGGGATGCAGCGAAGGAACTCCCTGAGGAGCATAGAGAAGCATTCAAGAGATTGAAGGCTGAAGGCAAGTTCGTTATCGGATATTTTGGAAGCCATGAGCTTTCGTATGGACTTCACAATCTGCTCGATGTTACGAAGCAGCTCAGCGATGAAAATGTTCATCTGGTTATGGTTGGAAAAGGTAAGCTCAAAGATGAGCTTATAAGCTATGCGGAGCAGAATGGAATCAGCAACGCGACATTCTTACCTCCAGTAGAAAAGGGAATAATCCCTGCAGTTATCGATAACTTTGATGCAATATTTATCGGAACTATCGAGTCACCACTGTTCAGATTTGGAATTTGCATGAACAAGATGTTTGACTCAATGATGGCAGCAAAGCCAATAGTTATGGCGATAACAACACCGTCCACACCTGTGAGCGAATCGGGGTGTGGAATCATCACTAATTCATGCGATAATGACGCTATAAAGGCGGCAATCGGGAAGATTCAAGCTATGAGCGAGGAAGAACGAAGCCAGATGGGAATGCTTGGACGCGAGGCTGTGCTTAGCAAGTACACGTATGAAAATATTGCAAGTGAATTTGAAAAGGTGTTTAATTAGAAGAGGTATGACGCGATGAAGATAGTGACTGTAATTGGCGCTAGACCACAATTTATAAAGGCTGCAGCAGTTTCTCGCAAGCTAGAGCAAGTATGCGAAGAGGTAATCGTTCACACAGGCCAACATTACGATGCAAATATGTCCGAGCTTTTCTTCGAGGAGCTTCACATCCCAAAGCCAAAGTACAACCTTGGCGTTGGGTCAGGTTCGCACGCAAGACAGACTGCAGAGATGCTAATAGGAATAGAGGATATTCTGATCAATGAGAACCCTGACTATCTGATGGTATATGGAGACACGAACTCTACTATTGCGGGAGCACTTGCAGCTTCTAAGATTCATATTCCTGTAATACACGTAGAGGCAGGGCTTAGATCTTTTAACATGGCTATGCCAGAAGAACAGAATAGAATCCTCACAGATCACATTTCGAGCCTGCTCTTCTGCTCGACAGATGCTTCAATTGAAAATCTGGAAAACGAGGGAATAACGAAGGGCGTTCACAGAATCGGAGACGTAATGTGTGATGCGGTTCTATACTACTCTCAGGAAATAGATAAGAAAGAACGCAGTCAGTACTTTGCAGACCTTAATTATATCTTCGGTGAGCGCGGCGAGATTGATAAGTGGTATCTATCCACGATTCACAGAGCTGAGAATACCGATACACCAGAAAAGGTACGCAAGATTCTCAAGACTTTTGAGAAGTTTGATGCACCGGTTATCCTGCCGGCTCATCCTAGGACGAGAAAGATGATCGAACAGATTAACGAAGAGGAACACTTAAAAAACACAATATGTGTAGAGCCTATCGGCTACCTGGAAATGCTGTATTTTACAAAGAATGCGGTTAAGGTAGTGACTGATTCCGGTGGACTGCAAAAGGAAGCGTACATACTCGACACTCCATGCGTAACTTTGCGTGAGCAGACTGAGTGGGTGGAGACACTGAACGGAAACCATAATGTGCTCGTTCATATCGATGAGGCGGACATACTTGATAAAGTTAACAATACCGTTATTTCTAAGGAAAAAGAAAACTACTATGGTGCGGGAGATGCCGCAGACAAGCTTGTAAGGGTAATCGCAAAGGAGGCTTAAAATGAGCGAATATTTTGTACACGAAAGTAGCTACGTAGATGACAATGTAGAGATAGGAAAAGGAACAAAGATTTGGCACTTCTGCCACGTTCAGCCTGGCGCTAAGATAGGCGAGAATTGTTCGCTTGGACAGAATGTAAACATTGCTAACAACGTACAAATTGGCGACAGAGTAAAGATTCAGAATAACGTATCGGTTTACGAAGGCGTTACGCTCGAAGACGGAGTATTCTGTGGACCGTCATGCGTATTTACAAATGACCTTACACCAAGAGCTCGCTACCCAAAGGGCTCTGAGAACTACGGGAAGACGCTCGTCAAAGAAGGCGCATCCATCGGTGCTAATGCTACAATAGTGTGCGGACACACCGTTGGGAAGTGCTCAATGGTTGCAGCAGGAGCGGTTGTTACAAAGGATGTACCAGACTTCACGCTAGTTGCTGGGGTACCAGCTAAACCAATTGGAAAGCTAGATGAGTATGGAAATATTATAGAAAAGTTCTAAATATAGGGTGGGAGTTGTAGAAAATGAAAGATGTATGTGGGGTGCTTAATGGATAAGAAGATATCAATAAAAGAGCTTTTATCAATCATTAAGGATAACAAGAAGATGATTGGGATAGTTGTAATAATCTCAGCCGTTTTTGTTGGGGGTTTTAGAGTTTACTCAGATTACCGCGAACAGCGAAAGGCTGCGGATATAAAAACAAAAAGCTCGTTAACATATAAAAAGGAACTCGAAGAGTACAACAAAGATAACCAATTGTTGACAGATACTATTCAAACACTTGATAACGAGAAAAAGTCAGCATTGAAAATAATTGGTGAAAATCCAATTATGAAGGTTGATGCATTTTCATCCGAGAGCACAAGAGTTAAAATCACTGCATCAAATAAGACTAGCTATAATGCTGTTGAGAATGTTCTTTTAACTGCTGATAGTGAGACTATATTTGGAAAGTCAAACAGTGTACTTGAAAGATACAAATGGGATATAGTTCAGATTCCAGATATGAATTCAATTACTATTAATGAAAGCGGTGCTAGTGGCGCTGTATCAGAAGGACTTTTTGTTGGGAATATATATGTATACTCTATCAAGGGACATAAAGCAAAAGACGTGGCAAACAATGTAATCAGGTTTCTCGAGTCTGAGAGAAGTAACCGCCTACAGGGAGTGGACTTCTCTGTAGTGTCGGTTACATCTGGGGAGGCGGCAAAACAGGCTTTATATAACAAACAAAAAATTTATCGAACAAATATTGAAAATTTGAAATATGAAAGCGATAAAATGAATGAGGCCATACGATCTCTGCAGATGCCATCCCAAAATACTGCTGCAAATACAGGTTATATTAAGAGAAGCATGAAATCTGGATTCATAGGTGGGGTTTTTGGAGCATTTGTAGCAACTATGTTTGCAGTATATAGCTATATAAGAAAGCAAAGGATAAATTTTGCAAACAATATTGAAAGAGACTATGGGATATCAGCACTAGGTGTAATTTCAAAGAGCGTACTTCCAGACGTTCTGGTTGCAGATATTAGGCAGTTGGATACTGAAAATGAAGGGATTGGATTTGTAGCAATCAATTCTGACAAAAGCTACTTAGAAAATATAGCTGAAGTGCTAGAAAAAATTGCGTCAAAATCAGAATATATTGGCTGTATAGTCGATGATGTTGAGGCTATTGATAAAATTGCAAACTTTAAGAACTTTGTACTTATCACATCTGATGATGGAACAGATATAAATGAGAATGCTAAAATAACCATCAATAAGCTAAGTCGATTGGATAAGAAAATCCTAGGTTGCATTAATGTTGAGTAAAAAAAATATGACGGAACTATTTAGTGGAAAAAAAATGAAAATTCTAGTAATTTCCATAATTCTGCTAAAAATTTCCTTGGATTATAAATACTATACATGGCTAGCACCATTACAGCTAAATGTTTACACGAGGGACTTCAACTTGCTCAAATACATAAATGGTATTGCATGGTTGGTGATTATTTTTATTACGATAAATCACAAGTGTAGAAGTGTATCTACATTCTTGCTAACATTAGTTTATGTAATGCAAATTGTACCAATAACTACTATTTATGCCATGGGAAACAAGGAAGTGGGCTGCTATAACGGAATTTGTTTTTGCTTCTACCTGACCATTTTTATAGTAAACAATATTAACTTTTCTATAGGAGATCGACTATTAGAACCGAGCACGAAGTATTCACGTATAATAGAGCTTGCAATGGGCGCAATGTGCTTTTTGATTTTTGCATACATTGTGAAAAAAAATGGAGTTCCGACATTTACCGCACTAAATATATACAAGGTTTATGAGCTTAGAGAATCAGGTTCATTTGATTTAGGAACTTATCCAGGATACGTTTTATCATGGGTTACTAATGTAATAATTCCGTTCTTTGCGACAAAGTGTATACTTGAGAAAAAATTTGCCAGAGCTGCGATATTTGTAGCTATGATTTTCGTTATATATCTCTACGATGGACATAAAACGAATTTGTTTATTTCAATAGTTGTAGTTATTGTGGCATTTTGGCTGAAAAGAAAAGATTCTTATACAGAAATAATTTCGTGCCTTTGCTTAGGTATTTCTGCACTTGCAATAATTTCATCGTTAAATATTCCTGAAAATAATGTAATATTGGAGGTGTTTTCGCTATTTGGACGTAGGGTTATGCTGCTTTCTGCGCAAAATAAATTTGCTTATTTTGATTATTTTAGCAAGAATCCAAAGATGGGCTTAGGCGGACTGTTCCCCACTTGGTTTTTGCATTTTGATGCCCGATATGTGGACATTGATTACACACGTGCAATTTCAGGGATATATTATGGGACTCCAGAATCAGTATCAAATACAGGTTATTTTGCAGAATGTCACGCAAGATTTGGATTTTTTGGATATATTCTAGAGGGAGTATTATTTGCGGCGATATTAAAGCTTTTAGATGTAGCACAGAATAATATAGGATATGCACTTCTTACAGGAACTTCACTCTGCGTTTTTTTAGGATTAAATGATGCATTCCTACTTAACTCAATTGTACTTGGACCGATGATGTTTTTAATCTTTATTGCATTATTCTATAAAAACAAGTGTATTAAGGATGAAATAATAAATAACCATGGAACAGCATGTAGTAACATGCAGCTAAAGTAGTATTTGTAATATAGAGATGAAGAAATACATTTTACAGATAAAAGAATCAGCAATAGCAAAGAATATAGCTACCCTGGTTTCTGGAAACATAATCGGGTATGCGATCAATACGTTTTTGCTGTTGTTCATAATTAGAGTATATTCCCCTGCAGAGATTGGCACCTATGATTTAATAGTATCGGATGGAGCAATTATCACAACTGTAGTGGGTCTAGGACTTGTGATGGCAATTCTGATTCCGAAGGATGATAGAACAGCCAAGATGCTATGTCAGATAGTTAGTGTTTTTAGCATAATAAGTATGATAATAGGAAGTATCGTGCTGATTGCAATATCAGGTAGATTCAAATTATTTTCATTAAATTTTAACTATAGTTTGGCATGCATACTGCTCGCAATATACTCATATTTCTTCATCCAGCAGCAGCTTTTCTACGCATATGTAAACAGAAAAGGGCTATATCGAGTACTGTTTTGGAATCCGATAATAATGGCTGCCTCTAATTCAGGAATATCTCTTGTTTTGGGATTAATGGGATGGAGTTCGCCAGGATACCTTATCGGAACCATTTGCTCACTCATGCTCAGTATTTTGCTGTTGATGAAAAACGCAAACCCTTATAATGAAAGATTCTCTATTTCAGAACTCAAGGGAACTCTTTCTATTTATAAAGAATTTCCGCTAGTGCAAATGCCTGCTAACGTCGTATCCATTTCATCTCAACAGATACCTATTCAGTATCTCGGAAATGTCTTTAGCAAGGCAACGCTAGGGGGCTTTACTATGGCAAATAGAATTCTAAGCATTCCAATTGCTTTGATTTCAACGCAGATAAGTAAAGTGTATCAGCGTGAGCTAGCAATTAGGAATGGTAGAGGTGAGCGTGTGGGGGACTTTGCGCTCGATTTACTAAGAAAAAACTACTTTTTAGCCTTCATAGCAATTTTTGTGTTGGTTGTCTTTGGAGAGCCTGTTGTTGGAATAGCTCTCGGTAACAAATGGCGTGTATCTGCTATATACATGACAATACTGGGTGCTGACTATCTGCTTAAATACTGTACAAGCTGCATAAGCGGAACATTTGTTATTGTCGATAGACCTAGGATGTCATTGTTACTATCAATCCTAACACTTGCAATAAATGTGATGTGTTTTGTAATTGTGGGGCGCCTTGGGTATGGCATATTTAAAACCATTATTTTCTATGCCGTATCTGACGGAGTGATTAACTTGCTTAATATCTTTCTTTGTATGAAAGTCATAAATGCAGATTATAAGAAATTGATGCGATTTCTCTTTATTGAAATGTTGGGGTCAATTTCAGTAATGTACATAATTTATATACTTATTGACAAAATATTGTATCACTAGATGGAGGAGATAAAGATGAAAGAGATTAAATATTGTACTAGATGTGTAATGAATAACGAGGCTGATCCACATATCACCTTTGATGAAGATGGAGTATGTAACTACTGCACGGAAGCATTGACGCATATTAATACAGATGTGTATTTCCCTAATGAAGAGGGTGAGAAGAGATTAAAGGAGATGATCGATAAAATCAAATCCGAAAATGCCGAAAAAAAATATGACTGTATAATGGGTATATCGGGAGGACTTGATTCAGCGTACCTAGCATATTTAGGCTATAAATGGGGACTTCGCATATTAGCAGTGCATATTGATGATGGGTATGACACAGAGGTTTCCAAGGAGAATATCAGGAAACTATGTAAAGCTGCGAATATAGAAATGCGCACAATCACACCTGATGCGGAGCAGTTTAACGATTTAACATTAGCATACATGAAAGCGGGTGTTCCCGATGTTGCCGTTCCGCAAGACAACATCCTCTTTGCATTCCTGTACGATACAGTAGAAAAAGAAGGCATAAAATATTTCCTTTCAGGTGGCAACTTTGCACTTGAATGCGTTTTACAGAAGGGAAATGGATATAGTGCAATGGATGTTACAAATATCAAAGACATCCATAAGAAGTTTGGTACAAAAGGAATAGATAAGCTGAAGTTCATAACTTCCTATAAGAAATACATGAGAATAAAGAAGGGAAGTGTGGTTACACTTAGACCTCTTGATTTAATAGACTATAATAGAGAGCGTGCTTTTAAAGAACTAGCAGAGTTTTGTGACTTCGAATACTACGGCAGTAAGCATCTCGAGAATATTCTAACAGCCTTCATTCAGCTTTATTGGTTGCCCAAAAAGTTTGGTGTAGACAAGAGATCGTCACACCTTTCAAGTATGGTTGTTTCAGGACAGATGACCAGAGAAGAGGCGATGGCGGAGCTTCAGAAACCGGCCTATGACGAGACTATGATGAATGAATACATAGGAATTATTAAAAAAAAGCTGGGGCTAACTGATGAAGCGTTTGATGAAATTATGAATAGACCCACTCATCAGCATACAGAATATAAAACCGAAAAATTCGCACCGTTTATTCGAAAACTGTTAAAGTAGCGATTTTACAAACATTAGAGGGACTTGATGAAATTATTAAAGATTTGCTGCAGCAAATGGGTAAATGAGAGTAGAGACTACAGGGAGCTGTCTGTATATCAGGAAGAAGGGGCGGATATAACTGTCCTAGCAAAAGGAGATGTTGGTGATAAGCCAGCAAAAGACACGGTTGAAGGTTTCCAAGTATTTAGATATACAACAAAACCATTGGGTGATAAAATCCCCAGCCCAATAAATAAGCCTGTTAGCCTGTTTCAGTGGGCAAGTTTTGTAAGAAAGCAGCGCCCAGACATTATTTCTGGACATGATCTACTAGCGCTGACGATTGGCTGGTTATCGACGTTTTTTAAAAGGAAAAAACCGAAGCTAATCTACGATTCACATGAATTTGAAATTGGAAGAAATGCGGACAGAACTGGATTTTCAAAATGGCTGATACTGCATTGGGAGCACTTCATGATTAAAAGAAGTGCGCTGACTGTTGTGGTGAATGATAGTATTGCGGACGAAATAGCAAAGTTATACAAATTAAAAAAAAGGCCTACAGTCGTTAGGAATATTCCTATGGGATTTGATATTAACAAGACTGAGTGCGAGAAGGTCAGAGAGCGACTACTAGAGAAGCTAGGAGTTGAAAAACTTTTGATTTATCACGGTTTAGTATGTAAAGGTAGAGGTGTAGAGGCAACCATAGGAGCTATACCACATCTTGAGAATGTTGGACTGCTAGTGGTAGGAAATCCTGACTCACCTGAATATTTAGACGAACTTCGCAAGATGAGCAGAGAACTCAATGTTGACAACCGAGTGGAATTTCACGAGGCGG
Organism: uncultured Mogibacterium sp.; assembly: GCF_938041965.1. Taxonomy (GTDB): domain Bacteria; phylum Bacillota; class Clostridia; order Peptostreptococcales; family Anaerovoracaceae; genus Mogibacterium. The sequence goes on from NZ_CALISE010000020.1 coordinate 14,122, forward strand.
TTCCCCACGAAGAACTCTGGAAGTTCGTGGGAGCAGCGGATGTCGGGATTGTGATGATTTCTCCAGTTTCAAAGAGTTATTATTACGCACTTCCTAATAAGCTTTTCGAATGCATTCAGTCTGGCGTACCTGTTGTAGGTTCAGATCTTCCAGAAATTAAGAGAATAGTTAATGGACACAAGGTCGGGACTATTGCAAAACCGGATGATTCAGACAGTATTGCGTCGGCAGTAAAAGAACTTATTAATAGTGAATCGATGTACGATGAAGTTAAATCTAATGTGGAAAAATCTAAAGAAATATTGTGCTGGGAAAGCGAAAAAAAGGCTTTATCAAAGGCGTTCAACGAAATTTCACATGAACTTTAAAATGCTTGCACACATTGGAAATATTGACATTGTAGGCTATTATTATATATAATAACTCGAATAATTATATGTATCATATCGTCTGACTTTATAAAGTCGTTAAATTAGCAAAAGCATAAAAGAAAGGTATAAAGGTATCATTAATGGGCATGAAGGAACGTTTACTCGAGAAAATCGCAAAGCGAGACATTACTGTAGGAGTTGTAGGCCTAGGATACGTAGGTCTTCCGCTTGCTGTCGAGAAGGCAAAGGCGGGCTTTAAGACCATCGGCTTCGATGTACAGGAAGAAAAAGTTAAGATGGTAAATGAAGGTCACAACTACATCGGTGATGTTGTAAACGAAGACCTCAAGGAACTCGTAGAGAGAGGCATGATGAAGGCGACATCGGACTTCTCGTTCGTAAAAGATGTTGATTTCATCGCTATTTGTGTGCCTACTCCTCTTGATAAACACCAGGAGCCAGATATAAGCTATGTAAAGTCCTCCACAGAGGCTATTTCAAAGCACCTATCTAATGACACGATGGTTGTTCTTGAGTCCACAACTTACCCGGGAACTACAGAGGAACTATTGCTTCCTATTCTTGAAGAGGGCTCTGGACTAAAGTGCGGAGAAGATTTCTACCTTGGATTTTCGCCGGAGCGTGTTGACCCAGGTAATGTGATTTACAAGACTAAGAATACACCAAAGGTTGTTGGTGCTGTTGGCAAAGACGCAACAGAAGTAATTTCTGCGATGTATAGGGAAGTTCTCGAGGGAGAGATTTATGAAGTATCTTCACCAGCTATAGCTGAGATGGAGAAGATTCTGGAGAATACATATAGAAATATCAACATCGGTCTTGTTAACGAGCTTGCGATACTCTGCAACAAGATGGAAATTTCTCTATGGGAGGTAATCGAGGCTGCAAAGACTAAGCCATACGGCTTCCAGGCGTTCTATCCAGGCCCTGGTCTCGGTGGACACTGCATCCCTCTTGACCCATATTACCTAACATGGAAGGCAAGAGAGTATGGTTTCCACACATCTATGATTGAGAGCTCAATGATTATTAACGATAAAATGCCTGAGTATACAGTAGATAGAGCTGCATCGGTTCTAAATAACCATAAGAAGGCTCTCAACGGATCGAAGGTTCTCGTTCTAGGCGTTGCTTACAAGAACAACATCGATGACTACAGAGAGAGCCCTGCGCTCAACGTAATTGACATTCTCAAGGAAAGAGGTGCGGATACTGATTTCTACGATCCATGGATTCCGAAGTATAAGAGACATGGCGAGTGGCATGAAGGTATCGGCGAGGTTAATGCTGATGTAATCAAGGGATACGACCTTGTCCTCGTTGCAACAGCTCATGATGCATACGACTATGAGATGATTAGAGAGAATGCAGTTGCAATATTCGATACTCGTAATGCATTCAAGGACGTAAAGGAAAGAGATAATATTTCTCTCCTATAAGCCCGGCAAAATATAGACACTATAGTAATTAAAATTCCGGAGGACATTTAAATGAAATATGCATTGATTGGATGCGGTAGAATCGCAACAAATCACGTGACTGCTGCAGTAAATAATAATCTAGAGATAGTTGCGGTGTGCGATATCGTGCCAGAGAAGATGGAAGAGATTCTTGCAAAACACAACTTGGCTGATGATAAATCAATCAAGAGATATACCGACTATAAGCAGATGCTCGAAGAGAATGAACTTGAGCTAGTCAGTATTGCGACTGAGAGTGGCAAGCACGCAGCAATTGCACTAGATGCAATCGATGCGGGAGTTAGCGTAATCATCGAAAAGCCTATGGCTATGAATATTGCTGATGCTGAAGAGATTATCAAGAGAGCTGACGAGAAGAATGTAAAGGTTTCAGCTTGTCACCAGAATAGATTTAACGTAGCTATTCAGGAAGTGAGAAAGGCTATCGAGGGAGATCGTTTCGGAAAGCTTTCCCACGCATCTATTAATGTTCGCTGGAATAGAAACAAAGGATATTACGACCAGGCTCCCTGGAGAGGAACTTGGGAAGAAGATGGCGGCTGCCTGATGAACCAGTGCATCCACGGAATAGACCTTCTCAGATGGATGATGGGAGATGAGGTAGTGGAAGTTTATGGAGCAACTAGACAGCAGTTCCATGATTATCTAGAGGCTGAAGATGTTGGAGTTGCCGTAGTTAAGTTCAAGAATGGCGCAATCGGAACTATTGAGGGAACTACTAACGTATACCCTCAGAATCTCGAAGAGACACTGTATATATTTGGAGAAAACGGAACAGTTAAGGTTGGCGGTAAGTCCACCAACACGATTGATGTGTGGGATTTCAAAGATGAGACCGCTGAAGACCAGAAGAACAAGGGGCTCGAAGAAGAGACGAGCAATGTATATGGAAATGGTCATACAAGCCTGTTTGCCGATGTAATAGAAGCAATTAAGGAAGACAGAACACCTTATGTAGATGGAGTTGCTGGAAGAAACGCACTTGAGATGGTTCTCGCTATATATAAAAGCCAGAAGGAAGGCGTGCCAGTGAGACTCCCATTGACAGATTTTGCAAGCACTGATATGCGAGGCGAATTCAAGTAGAGCGGAGGAAGATAATGGAGTTTAGAGATTTAAAGAAGCAGTATGCTGCACTTAAAAATGACATAGATCGCCAGATTGACGAAGTAATTGCTAGCAGCAGATTTATCGGAGGCGGTAAGGTTTCCGAGCTTGAAGAAAAGCTAGCTGAGTACGTAGGTGTAAAGCACTGCGTAACTTGTGCAAATGGAACCGATGCCCTCGAGCTTGCACTCATGGCATGGGGGATTGGGGAAGGTGACGCTGTATTCGTTCCCGACTTCACTTTTTTCTCATCTGGAGAAGTGGTTGCAATTTTAGGTGCGACACCAGTTTTCATCGATGTAGATGAGGATACTTTCAACATGGATGTCGCTTCGCTAGAGAAGGCAATTACAGGGATAGTCGCTGAAGGGAAGTTAAGACCGAGAGTGGTTGTACCCGTAGACTTATTTGGACTCCCAGCTAACTTCCCTGAGATTAGGAAGGTTGCAGATAAGTATGGGCTTAAGGTTCTGGAAGATGGAGCACAAGGCTTCGGTGGTGAGATTGACGGCAAGAAAGCGTGCAGTTTCGGAGATATCTCAACTACTTCCTTCTTCCCAGCAAAACCACTCGGATGTTACGGAGATGGGGGAGCGATATTTACAAACGATGATGAAGCAGCTGAACTCATCAGATCATACTGCGTGCACGGCAAGGGTAAAATGAAGTACGACAACGTACGTATTGGTATGAATTCTAGGCTTGACTCGATTCAGGCGGGAATCCTGCTCCCTAAGCTAGCTGCATTTGCAGAATATGAAGTTGCAGATGTTAACAATGCTGCAGCTAAATACACAGAACTTCTAAATGGTGTTGTGGCTACGCCAGTGATTCCAGAAGGATTTCTGAGCAGCTGGGCACAGTACACAATAAAGCTTGAGAGCGGAGAGCAGAGAGATGCATTACAGACGCACCTCAAGGAGAAATCAATTCCATCTATGATTTACTATCCTAAGCAGATGCACAATCAAGAGGCATTTTGCGATGAGAATAAGTACGGAATCGACTACCCTGTTACTAATAGGCTGTGCGATACAGTTTTATCGCTGCCAATTCACCCATACATCTCCGACGATGATGTGGAAGAAGTTGTATCAGTAATTAAGGAGTTTTTAGGAAAATAAGAGCAATGAAAATAATCGTTTCACATGATGTAGATCATCTATATAGAAGCGACCATTACAAAGACTTAATTTATCCAAAACTGTGGGTAAGGGAGACTTTATCGTTCTTAAAGCGTGATATAACTTTTTCTCAGTGGTGGAGAAGACTGCTTGGGATATTCTCAAGGGAGAGAAATTATATTGAAGAATTGATGAAGTATGATGAAGGTAATGGTGTGCCTTCATCATTCTATTTTGGCATGGATAACGTCCTTGGTATGTCTTATAAATATACTAAGGCTATTCCATATATAGAAAAACTTCGAAATCAGGGTTTTGACGCGGGCATACACGGTGCATCTTTTGAAGATGAAGAGAAAATGCGTGCTGAATTTGAAAGGTTCAGAAATGCTGTTGGTGTGGCACCTCGTGGAATGCGAATGCATTACGTGAGATATGACGAAAACACCTTTGAGAAGCTAAGTCGTTGTGGATATGTGTATGACACCACCGAATTTGTGAAAAGTGAAGGAACCTGCCTGAAAGCGCCATACAAAGTAGGTGAGATGTGGGAGTTCCCACTTAGCTTGATGGATGGCTATTTACCTAAGAGACCAGAAGGAAAAAGGGAAGAATCGCTTCGCTTGCTTAAAGAGGCAGAGGATAAAGGACTGCCGTATTTCTCGATACTATTTCACGACTATCAGTTTTGTGATGGGTATGCGTATGAAAGAGATTGGTATACATGGTTTATCGAGTATTTAAAGGAACATGGGTATACATTTATTTCATATCTAGATGCGGTAAAAGAGCTGGAGGATATTAATTCTAATGAAGACAACGAATAGTGATATTATAACAAAATATGCTAATTCAATTTTCGAACAGCCGTGGTATCTTGATACAGTTACAAATGGAAAATGGACTGAAATAAAAGTAGAAGAAAAGGGAGAAGTTGTTGCTAGATGGGCAGTGCCTTGCGATAACAACAAAATTGCCATGCCGGGGGAAACACAAACCCTGGGTATTTGGTTTGCACCAGATATTAAGGCAAGTAAAAAACAAAAGTACATAGAAGAACTAGTAAAATCACTGCCAAAGAATTCGAGTTTTGACCTTATGCTAGACCCTAGTAATGATTACTTTTTACCATTCAGATGGCTGGGGTTTAAAGTTAGCCCAAGAATAACTTATAGATTTACTGATGTTTCTGATATAGAAGCTGTAAGGGCTAAATACGATAAGACAGTTCGTAAAAATATAAAAAGTGCAAGAAATAAAGTCGAGATAATAGAGGAAGATAACGTAGATAATTTGCACGCTATGCTGGTGAAAACATTTGAACATCAAGGGAGAAGTTGCCCACACAAAAAAGAATTTATAAATTCAATTTTTGAAGCGTGTAATGAACATGATGGTGCTAAAGTTATCACGGCAATAGATAAGGATGGCAATGTACACGCATCATCATTATTCGTTTATGATGAAAAGACCTGCTATTATCTAATTGCAGGAGCAGATCCAACATTTAGAGCAAGTGGAGCACAGACCTTAGTTCTAGATTCGGGAATAGAATTTGCTTCGAAGCACTCAAAAGCATTTGATTTTGAAGGTTCGATGATAGAGGGAATAGAAAATTTCTTTAGAAGATTCGGTGCAGATAGAGTGCTATATTACCAAATTGAGAAAAAAGGATTTATAGGAGAGCTTAAGAGTCTACTCAAGCCTAGGATAAAGAAGCTGCTAGGATATAAAAATTAGGAGAAGCTAATGCAAAAGGTTTGTCATGTCACGAGCGTGCACGATGCACTCGATGATAGAATTTATTATAAAGAATGTCTTACTTTGTCGGAGGCGGGCTATGAAGTTTTCATGGTTGCTCCAGGGGAATCATTTGAGAAAGATGGAATACAGATTGTTGGCTGTGGTGAACAGCCAGAAAGTCGGTACAAGAGAATTTCTCAGTTTTGTAAGACTGTGTTTCAAAAAGCTGTGAATATTGATGCTGATGTATATCACTTTCACGACCCAGAGATGCTCAAATATGCGGTAAAACTTTCAAAAACTGGCAAAGTTGTTATATTTGATAGCCATGAGGATGTACCAGCGCAGATTTTGGATAAACCGTGGCTTCCAAAATTTTCAAGAAAGTTTGTTTCTAAATCATACAGTAGACTCGAGACAAAGTACGTAAGGCAACTAGCAGGAGTAATTACGGCAACTGAGTACATTCAGGATAAATTTAAGAATAGAGCGAAAACTACAGAAGCGATTAAGAACTACCCTAAGCTAGATGAGATAAAAAAGGGAGAGCTTGAGTTTTCAAAAAGAAATAAGACTGCTTGCTACGCAGGGGGGATATCTCGTATCAGGGGCGAAAATATCATGGTGGAAGCACTAGAGCCTATGGATGGATATACTTTAAAGCTTGCTGGAAACTGTGAGGATGAGACCCTCAAAAACTCAAATCCTAACAATGTCGAATATTTGGGGATGCTGAGCCGTGAAGGGGTAAATGACCTATATGCTTCAAGTAGAGTAGGAATTTGCATACTGCTACCGACAGCTAACTATATAAATTCATTGCCAATAAAGATTTTCGAATATATGGCAGCAGGATTACCGATTATCGCATCTGATTTTCCGATTTGGAGAGAAATAATTAGAGAAGCGGATTCAGGTATACTAGTGAACCCAGAAGATATTTCAGCAATTAGAAAGGCTATCAAGCACTACATAGATAATCCTGCTGAAGCTCAGGAAACTGGGGACAGAGGAAGCCGAATAGCGAGAGAAAAGTACAACTGGAGTGTTGAGGGGCAAAAGCTCATAGAGTTTTATAAAAGCTGCTTGCATGGAGTACAATAACTATATTCTGAAACAGGGAGAAAATAGATTATGGATGTAAAGTCAAAAAAGAAAAGAAGATTGATGCTAGCTGTTTCTAGATTGTGGGGACTTGCTTATCTGGTTTCTGCATTAGCATTTGAAGCTACCTTGCTAGTAACAGATTTTTTACCAAAAAAATGGTTGCTTATAATTCTGTTATGCATTTTTGTTGCAAGCACAGTGATTTTTATTCAGTTGTTTTTTAGGAATATAAAAAGGAAATCGAGAATTATAGCGGTTGTGATTAGCATAATTCTATCTCTTACGTTTGTGACAACTTCAGTGTATGCAATAAAGACAGCGAGCTTCTTGAATAAGATTTCAAAGGCTGAGGACTCTGGAAACTCTGAGATTGCTGAGAAGCCATTTACGGTCCTTATCAGTGGTATGGACACGACTGGGAAAATTGATGAAGAGGCTAGAAGTGATGTTAATATGCTTGTTACGGTTGACCCTAAGAAGCATAAGATTTTACTAACATCTATTCCTAGAGATTATCTGGTAAAGCTACCTTCAAAGAATAATGCAGAAGACAAATTGACCCACAGTGGACTATATGGAATAGGTGAAACAACTGGAGCAATTGAAAAGCTACTAGACATTAAGATCGACTACTATGTAAAAGTCAACTACAATACTGTCGTACAGTTTATTAATGCTATAGGTGGAATCTATATTAATTCAGATTATGAATTTACTACCTACATAGACCATTACCGTATCAACAAGGGAACTAACTTCCTTAAAGGCGAACAGGCACTTGCATTTGCGAGAGAGAGACAGGCGTTTAAGGATGGGGACAATCAGCGTGTTATGAATCAGCAGATTGTACTTAAGGGGATTTTCCATAGATTCATGCAGTCACCAGAGGTAATAGCGAAATATACGAAGATTCTTGATAGAATTGCTCCATATATGGAGACGGACATGGCTCCAGCTGAGATTAAAGCACTTGTCAAGCTTGAGCTCAAGAACCACAAGGAGTGGAAGATTGAAAACAATGCGGTAGAAGGGGCAGGAGATTCAACAAGAACTGTGTATTCAAGTGGATCGACTCCGGTATATGTTATGACCCCAGATAAAGAGAGCATCAAGAAGGCTCATGACATGATAAAGAACTTCATTAATCCGCCAAAGAAATCAAAAAAGAGCCAGAAGTCGACAGATCAAAGTGAGGAAGAGACTGAGTACAATGGATAGAAATATGGAGATGCAGGGACTCCTTTAAAAGCCAAAAGGCTAAATCGAGGTATCATCTGTTTGCCGGTGATACCTCGATTTTTTCGAAAGGAATATTATGATTAAGAATATTTTAGAGTTACTAGAGAATAAGTCGATTGCAATAGGTGAGAGCACAGTTCTTGAGTGTGGAGAGAGAGCACTAACATATAGAGAGTTGCGAGATACTGCAAGAACTATAGCAGTTTGCCTAAATAACGAAGTAAAACAAAAGAATAAACCGATTGCAGTTCTTATTGATAGAAATATAGAATCAATAGTTTCTTTCTTTGGCATACTTTATAGTGGTAATTTTTACGTTCCAATAGATTCAGCAATGCCAGAAGAACGTCAAGAAAAGATATTAAATGCACTGGAAACTGAGATAATCATTAACACGACCAAGACTTTAACAGAAGAGCTATGTAACAGACTTGGCATTACAGTCCTTGATTATCACACCATAATTAAGAATTCTATATCTGACGATGAAAGCAAGGCTCTAGATGAAATCCTTGGTGAATCGATAGATACTGATCCTGTATACTCAATGTTTACCTCGGGATCAACAGGAGTGCCTAAAGGAGTTTTAGTTAGCCATAGATCGCTCATTGATTTAGTAGGTCAATTCTATGATACATTTAAATTCGATGAAACTTGCACCTTTGGTAATCAGGCTCCTTTCGATTTTGATGTGTCAGTGAAAGACATATATTGTACAATAAAATCAGGTGGCAAACTGGTCGTTATTCCTAAAGAACTGTTTACAATGCCTACCAAGCTGCTTGATTATATAAACTCAAAAGGAATTAACACATTTATTTGGGCGGTATCTGGACTCAGAATATTATCTGATTTTAATGTATTTGATGATTACAAGGCGTTTGATCACCAGATTAAGTATGTGATGTTCTCAGGAGAGGTAATGCCACCTAAGACCATACGTTATTGGACAAAATATGTTCCAGAAGCAACATATGTAAATCTATATGGTCCGACCGAAATAACCTGTAACTGCACATATCATATTATAGATAAGGATGATATGAGTGATACGCCAATTCCTATTGGAAAACCTTTCAAAAATACTCGAATTGTGCTGCTAGACGAAAACAACAACCCGATTCAAGAAAAAAATAAAGAAGGCGAGTTGTGTGTTGAAGGAAGCAGTTTGGCATTAGGATACTGGAATAATCCTGAACAAACAGCAAAGGCATTTGCGTGTAGGACGGATATTAGTGAGTATCCTTGCAGGATATATAAAACTGGAGATATTGCAGCATTTAATGATGCAGGCGAGTTAGTGTTTAAATCGCGAAAAGATTTTCAGATTAAGCACATGGGACACCGAATTGAACTCGGAGAAATAGAAGCGGCAATTAATGCCATGCCATTTATCAAGATTTGCTGCTGCATATTTAAAAAAGATATCAACAAGATAATTTGCTACTATCAGGGAGACTGCGAGAACCAACGTGAAATCGTAAAACCTCTAGCTAAAGCTTTGCCTAAATATATGTGGCCAAATCGCTACGTAAAGCTAGATAGTATGCCGATGAATCCTCATGCGAAGATAGATCGTAAGAAACTAGAGTTACTATAATATATAAAAGAAAATGGAGGTACGACAATGGAAGAACTAAGAACAATTCTCGAAGAGATACGCCCTGACGTTGACTTTGATGTAGAAAAAGAATTGATAGATGGAAAGGTCTTAGATTCATTTGATATCATAGCAATTGTAAGTGAGTTGAATCAGAACTATGATTTAAGAATTAATGTTAACGATTTGCTACCAGAAAACTTCAATTCCATTGAAGCAATTTGGGAGCTAGTACAGAAACTAAAGACCGTATAGTTGGAGGGAAACTTGTCCTTAATTTCTTTAGAATTTGGAGCGCTGTTTGCTATATTCATATTACTATACTTTATAGTACCTAGAAAAATGCAAATAGCGCTTTTGTTTGCGTTTAGCGTATTCTTTTCTATTGCATCAGATGGAGTATTGTTTTTATTCATGCTCTTTACCATCGTCAGCACGTATGCTGGTGCGAAGCTTATGATGCGCCGGAATGAAGCACTCAGTGTTCAACTAGCAGATATATCCGATGAATTGAGAGACGCTCGAAGAGCGGCACGCGATGATGCGGAAAGATATAATAAAAGAGTATTACATATAGCCCTCTTTGCAAATTTCTGTTTGTGGGCGGTAATAAAATACACAAACTTTTCGATTGAAACTATAAACATGATAACAGGCGCATCGTTCCCGTTGCAGCATTTTGTGATGCCGCTAGGAATGTCGTTCTACACATTTCAATCGATGGGCTATTTGACTGACGTATATAGACACAAGTATGAAGCCGAAAGCAATTTCATAAAGGTAGCAACATTTATAACTTTTTTTCCTCATATTGTACAAGGCCCGTTTAGTCGATTTGACCAATTAGGGAAAACTCTGTTTCGTGAAAATAAGTTTTCATACGATAACCTATGCAAAGGGGCAAGACGCATCCTATGGGGACTCGTAAAAAAATTACTCATTGCTGATAAGCTAGGATTAGCTGTAAATGTCTATTTTTTAGATGTTCAGGGATATAAAGGTGCGTATTTATGGGTAGCATCTGTTTTATACGGAATGCAACTCTATGCAGATTTCTCAGGATATATGGATATGGTCTGCGGTGGTGCTAAAATAATGGGTATAGAAGTAGCCGAAAACTTCGAGAGACCATTTCTCGCCAAATCGGTTGAAGAATATTGGAGACGCTGGCACATAACTCTAGGAACATGGTTTAGAGACTATGTATTTTATCCAATCTCAATGGGGCCATCGGCACAGAAACTTGGACGCAAATCAAGGAAAAAGTTTGGACCAAGAATGGGTAAGCTTGTACCGAGTTATCTGGCGTTGATTTTTGTTTGGTCAATTACGGGTATTTGGCATGGAGCAGCATGGAAGTATGTAATTTGGGGATTAGCTAATCTTTTTATAATTGTATTCAGTATGCAGATGGAAACAGTTTATAAGAAGTGCAGAAAGACCTGCCATGCAGATAGACATCCACGCATGTGGAGCTTTTTTCAAGTTTTCAGAACATTCTGGCTAATTAATTTCCTTAGAGTTATGTCAAATTGTAAGGACTTTATGGAAAGCCTCACCTATTATGGGAATTTATTTAGAGGCTGGGGGACTATGCATATAGATGGGATTTCATCATTCTTCCCATCTATGAGCAGAATCGATATCATAATCGCTAGCTTTTTCTCATTAATTTTTGTATTTGTCGATTTAATGCAGGAATATGATAAATGGGGTGAGTTTGCAGAGAGAGTGCCGGGCGTAGTACGTAGCATCATATATGCAGGTTTGATATTTGCACTATTTATGTACGCTGGTGGCAATAATGATTTAACAAGTGGGTTTTTGTATGCAGTATTCTAAGCAGAAAAAAAGAATAATAAATCTAATAGTGTTAATTGTAGCACTAACTGCTATGTTACATATCTCGGGTGAAGCATTAGAACCAGTATCTTATTCAACATATTTCAACCACGACCTTGAAGTAATTGACGGTAAAAACAAGAGTTATGACGTAATATTTGTTGGAGCCTCGAGAGTATATCGGTCATTTGTACCAACTGTGTTTGAAAAGGAAAGTGGATATGATCAAGTGCTTAATGCAGGCTCATCATCGCAATCCCTTGCGGGCAGCTATTATGAAACAAAAGATTTAATCGAAAGATATCATCCTAAAACTATAGTGCTAGGGGTAACTTTTGATGAAATAGTAGAGTATAAACAAATTATTCAAGGTGATTTAATAGTTTATGATAGGTTGACAAATTGTCGGAACAAGGCAAGATTTTTAGTTACTACCTTCAAAGGGGCAGATTTACTCTATGGAATCAAAGCTTACAGATATAGAAGCTCGTTCAACAAAGAATCAATAAAGGAAAACTATCAGAAAAAGAAGTCTCTGCTAGCTAGTAACTATGCACCTGAAGTGGTAAATGACGAATACTATGCGGACAAAGGGTTTGTATTTAGTAATAAGTCTTTCCAATCAGGAAATGTACCGATTACGGGAAATGATAGCTTTAGTAAGAAAAAGCTAGATAGGAATAAAATTGCTTATCTCGATAAGATAGTTACGCTATGCAAAAAGAATGACGTACACCTAATACTTGTTTCAGGGCCTACAACTGTAATGAGAATATATAACACAAAAGGGTATCAAGAGGCAACAGCCTTCTATAGTAAATATGCTAAAGAAAAAGGGCTAAAATATTATAATCTGAATTTATTGCGAAATAGATTAACTTTACTGCCAGATGAGCTAATGCACGACTATAACCATGTCAATGGAAAAGGTGCGGAGGTAACGAGCCGTATATTTGCAGAGATTCTAAATAAAGAAGAAGCTGGTGAAGACACAGACTCGTATTTCTTTAACAATACAGATGAACTGAAAAAACAAATAAATTACGTTGTTGCTGTGAAAGGGAAAATCCAAAAGAAAAAAAGCCATAAATATATTTCGATAAGTAGCTTGCAAAACTCGGATATAGTGCCAGAATACAAGGTTTCACTATTAAAGGATGATGGGAACACGGAAATTCTGTACGATTATTCAGCTGTAAAAAAGGTTGATATCAGTGGTATTAAAGGAAAGATTATCGTATACGCAAGAGCAAAGGGAAGTGGAAAAGCATATGATGCGTTTCAAGAATATAACATTGATAAAATATAGGTTGTATATTAAGTATTAATACTATATAACTAGTGTAGTCCAAAAGATGAAAGGAGGATGAAGATGACGAGAAGGATTAGAATAGTATTACTCTTAGGTGTGATTTTTATATTCAGCATCGTCTTCGTTAATGCAGATGAAAGTGGGGATTCTGGAGAAAATCCTGCAAATGGTGTCGTGACAGAAAATGCTGTTCAGGATCATAATGAACAGCAGCAAGATAATGGGACGCAGATAAAAAGCCTAGAAGCGGAGACTGCTTCCAGAAATCATACTGATGCACAAGCAACACTGCGGAGTGCTCAAAGACCACCCATATATAACTCGTGGGTTAATGAAAATGGTAATCGTTACTATGCAGATGGCAACGGTAACTATGTAAGAGGTATATATGAAATAGATGGTGTTATTTATTTCTTTGACCTGAATACTGGTGCATTAAAGAGAGAGGCTGGATGGAGAACTTGGGGGAATGGTAGATACTTTACAAACGGCGAAGGAATTGCATATAGAAACAGATTTATAACATTTGGAATACCTAAGTACTACATGGGGTCAGATGGTGCGGTGAAGACAGGCATTTATTCAACCCACGATGGACATTTATATAATGCAGATGATTATACTGGTGAAGTAATTCAGGTTGCACACTGGATAGAGAAATATGGTAAAAGATACTTTTCGAATTCTGTTGGAGAGCTGTATAAGAATCAGTTTATAACATTTGGAGTACCTAAGTTTTATATGGGATCAGACGGTGCAGTGCAAACAGGAATATTTACTGCAAATAATGGTCGCTTATATAATGCAGATGACCGTACAGGTGAGATTATCCAGAAGGCACAGTGGATAGAAAAGAACGGCAAGAGATATTTTTCAAATGCTGCGGGGGAACTGTATAAGAATCAGTTCATTAGCTTTGGAAATACATATTATTATATGGGATCAGACGGTGCAGTTGTTGTTGGGTCATTCTATTATAACGGTGAAAGTTACACTTCTAATTCAGAAGGAATTGTAAATGAACTGACAGGACCTGTTGGAAGCAGTATACTTGGCATAGATGTCTCCTATGCACAGGGAGTTATTGACTGGAACAAAGTAGCAAATGCTGGAATTAAATTTGCAATTATTAGAGCTGCATTTAGAGGATATGGTACTGGGCGCATTGTTACAGATGAATGGTTTGAAAGAAATATTAAGGGTGCTACTGCCGCAGGGATTAAAGTAGGCGTATATTTCTTCTCGCAAGCTATTAATGAAACTGAAGGAGCTGAAGAGGCAGACTATATCGTTAATCAAATTAGAAATTACAAAGTAACTCTTCCTGTTGTTATAGATACGGAATATGTATCAGATTCTCGTGCGAGAGGCAATTTAATATCAAAAGAAATAAGAACAGCTGCAGTAAAAGCATTCTGCGAGAGATCTCTTCAAAGAGGTTATACACCTATGATATACGCAAGCACAAGTTGGCTAAATAATCAGCTTGATATGAGCAAACTAAGTGCATACAAGGTTTGGGTTGCGCAATATTATAGTCGTGTAACATATAATGGCAAGTATCACTGCTGGCAATATTCCAGCTCAGGTTCTGTAGATGGTATAAGCAATAGAGTTGATATGAACTACTGGTATAATAGATAAAACAGAAGGATATATAACTTCCTTAATTGAATATTAGATATATATTAGAAAGGTACAGATGTAATACTTGTGCCTTTCTTTTTTATGAAAATGAAGTTAACGAGACCTAATCGCTCCAAGATTATTAATATCATGATATAATTAAAAGGATAATAAACACTTCAACCAACCCGGAGGAAACATGCTTTACGACATAGTCATAATAGGGGCAGGAATCACAGGCTCGATGCTCGCCAGAGAGCTTTCGAGGTACGAGCTCAAAGTAGCGGTTATAGATAAGGAAAATGACATCGCAAATGGTGCGACCATGGCGAATTCCGCGATAGTACACACGGGCTATGACCCTGTAGATGGGACTCTAAAGGCGGAGCTCAATGTAAAAGGCGCCCGCAGGTATCCTAAGATATGCGAGGATTTGCACTGCCACATCAAGAATACAGGAGCATTTGTAGTTGCATGCAGTGAAGAAGAGGAGAAACTTCTAGATGTACTGGCTGAAAGGGCAGTCTGTAGGGAGATCCCTCATGAATTTCTGAGTGGAGATGAGGCACGCGCCGTAGAGCCTAATCTCAGTGATAGCATAACTAAGGCATTGTCGTTTCCGACGACCTCAGTGATATATCCGTGGGAGGTTGCCATAGCCTGCATGCAGGTGGCGGTGGGAAATGGTGTTGAGCTATTCCTAAATCATGAAGTTAGTAGCGTCGAGAAGAATGACGATGGATACTCGGTCACTGCAAACGGTAAGTCGTTCCATACAAAAGTACTCCTAAATGCTTCTGGAATAGGAGCTTCGGAGATCTGCCATATGGTGACAGAAGATGCAGGCTTCGAGATAACTCCGAGGCGAGGCGAATACTATGTCATCAGTAACGACGAACATATTGTAAATAATATAATATTCCCAGTTCCCACTGCCAAGGGTAAGGGAGTACTCGCGATTCCGACGGTTTACGGCAACACGCTCATAGGTCCTAACAGCGAGCAATTAGAAGATAACATCACGACGGCAACTAGTACGGGTGGGGCTAGATACCTACGCGAGAATATCGCCAAGATACTTAAGACGGTTCCGCTGCATAAGTCGATAAGGACATTTGCAGGGCTAAGACCGAGTTCGACATCAAAGGATTTTGTAATAGGCCCTTTAGATGATGAGAACCCAAACTTCATCAACATCGCTTCTATAGAGTCGCCAGGGCTTGCCAGTGCGCCGGCGATTGCGGACTATGTGATAGAGCATTTTATAGCGGACAGATTATGCCTTAAGGAGAATCCAGATGCTGTGATGACGAGAGATAAGCCGATTGTCGTCTCGGAGCTATCTGAAGAGGAACGTGAGAAACTCGTGCGTGCAAATTCGCAGTATGCAAATATAGTTTGCAGATGCGAGACAATATCCGAGGGAGAGATAGTTTCTGCAATACATGAAGTCTGTGGGGCTAGAAGTGTCAAGGGCATCAAGAAAAGAGTGCGCCCGGGAATGGGCAAGTGTCAGGGAGGATTCTGCGAGCCTAAGGTCGTAGAAATTCTAGCTAGAGAGCTAAAATGCGCACCTGTCGATATCGTTCAAGATGGGCAGCATTCGCAGATTTTAGAGAAGGAGAATCGCTAAGATGAGACATTGTCAGGCAGTGGTAATAGGTGGTGGCTGCGGTGGACTTGCGGCAGCTGCGAAGCTAAAGCAGGAAGGGCTACCGGATGTCATTTTAATCGAGCGTGATATCGAGCTTGGCGGAGTGCTCAATCAGTGCATACATAATGGGTTCGGGCTTACAACCTTCAAAGAGCAGCTTAGTGGACCCGCGTTTGCAGAGAGATACGAGAGGGAAGCGGCAGCATCTGGCGTCGAGATTAAGCTAGGCACAATGGTTACCCATATGAGTAGTGACCGTACTATCGAATATGTGAGTCAGGAAGAAGGCTATCAGAGGCTTCAGGCAGATATCATCATCCTTGCTGTTGGCTGTTACGAGAGAAGCCGTGGCGCCCTTGGGATTCCTGGCGAGCGTCCGTCTGGAGTGTACACAGCAGGACAGGCGCAGAGATACCTCAATATAGATGGATATATGGTCGGACAGAAAGTATTTATACTCGGCTCTGGAGATATCGGCCTCATAATGGCTCGCCGAATGAGCCTCGAGGGTGCTGAAGTGCTAGGTGTTGCAGAGCTGATGCCTTACAGCAATGGACTACCTCGTAACATGAAGCAGTGCCTCGATGACTTTGGGATTCCTCTATATCTATCTCATACTGTAACTAACATATATGGACGTGATAGACTTGAGCGCATTGAGCTCACAAAAGTAGATGATAAGAGGCAGCCGATTAAGGGAAGCGAGATGTATTTCGACGTAGATACACTGCTCCTAAGCGTTGGACTGATTCCTGAAAACACTCTAGCTGAAGAGGCTGGAATCGAAATGGATCCGAGCATCCGTGGACCAATTGTCGACGAGAACTATATGACATCGGTTCCGGGAATATTCGCATGCGGAAACGGACTTCACGTGCATGACCTCGCAGACTTCGTTACGAAGCAGGCCAGTGAAGCGGCGGCAGGGGCTGCTAGATACTATGAAGCGCTAAAGCAGAGACTAAAAGAAGCTCATGATGGTGATGAAGCTGAGACCTTCGGGTTATCTCCAGATGATGACGATGAATCTTTAGCCAACAATTCGTACTGTGAAGCTCACGCTGGAAATATGGTGAGCTACGTAGTTCCTGCGAAACTCCACAAAAAGAGCCTGCCAAAGGCTGTAACCTTTTACTTCCGCGTCCGTAAACCTATGAAAGATATCACAATAGAGATCTCGAAGGGTGATAAGCTGATGCGCTCCATCCACAAGGATGTAGCTATACCCTCTGAGATGGAGCAGGTGGTAATAGCTGGTAAACACCTTGAAGAAGCCGATGGGGATTTAACGATTCAGATAAAGGAGAATTAAGATGAGAGATGCAGAATTGATTTGCGTAAATTGTCCGAAGGGCTGCAGAGTTACTGTACATCTCGAAGGCGATAAAATTATAGAAATTGAAGGGTACAGTTGCAAAGAAGGTCTTAGCTATGCAGAGCAGGAGATAACTCGCCCGATGAGGATTCTGACTTCGACGGTCAGAATCGACGGTGCGGCCAACCGAGTACTGCCGGTTATTACCGAGAGTGACATTCCACTGGACATTTGGCGTGAGGCGATGAGAGAAATCAAGAAACTTAGAGTGACAGCTCCTGTGGAGATAAACGACGTGATAGTGAGAGACTTTATGGGTACAGGCGTGAATCTGATTGCGAGTAGGAGTATGAGGTAGTTGCGATGATGTAAAGATTGTGACAAAATATCAGTATGATTGTGACATAATAAGGAATTGAGGTAGATCTAATGAGTTTTTTCTCAGGATTGGATTTTTTTATAACATTAATCATTGCAATTATTCCAGCTATAGTAATAGGACTAAATGGAAAGTCGCTAAGATACTATAGAGGGTTTCTTACATGCATATTTATTTATCTAATATACCGCAACTCTCTGATGGAACTAGCGTTTTTGACAGGGTATTCTGCAATGTCACTGGGCTTAGTAAAGCTTTATCTACTTTCCAGAATAAAGATGGGAAGGAATAAGTTCTTCTATGCATCGGCAGTTATAATAACATTATGTCCATTAATATTGAGTAAGCTAGAAAGCTTTGTGGGTCATGGCTTTTTTGGATCTGGCAGCACAATCTTTGGTTTCCTTGGATTATCATATATTTTTTTCCGAGTTATACAGACAATTATTGAAATTTATGACGGGATTATAAATGAAATAAAGTGGTATGAGTTCCTTGAATTCCTATTATTCTTTCCAACACTTAGCTCTGGCCCAATAGACAGAAGCCGTCGTTTTTCGCAAGATTATTCTAAAATCTATACAGGGAAAGAATATAGTGAACTGTTATCAAACGGAATAGTTAAAATAATGTGGGGGCTTTTGTATAAGCTGCCGTTATCAGGAACAGCTATGTATATTATGAATACATATATGATAAATAAATATGATCCAATTCATATAATTGGGTATGCGTACTCATATGGTTTATATATGTTTTTTGATTTTGCAGGATATAGTTTGATGGCAGTAGGAACAGGCTATATTCTTGGGATAAAGGTGCCAGATAATTTTAATAAACCATTTATTAGTATTGATATTAAAGATTTTTGGGACAGATGGCATATAACATTATCCCACTGGTTTAGGGATTTTATATTCTCGAGATTTTTATTTAACTCACTAAGCAAAAAGAGATTTAAAAGTAAATTAACGGCTGCATCAGCCGGCTTGATGATTAATATGACATTGATGGGAATATGGCATGGTCTAGAACTTCACTATATAGCTTATGGTGTATATCATGGAATATTGCTGGTTATTGCTGAGTTATATCAAAAGAAATCTAGATTCTATAAACTACATAAAAGGGATAAGGTTTATAAAATTGTGTCGTGGTTTATTACCCTAAATTTAGTTATGTTTGGATTTCTAATATTTTCTGGGCAAGGAAGGGCTGCGGCCATTGGACTTATAGAATATTTAAGATAGTCATTAAGAAAAGGGCTATTTATTTAGATAGGACCAGAGCAATAATCATAGTAGTTTAAATGAAATGGAATAATGTGATATGAAAAAATTAGTTTCGCTTATAATAGCAGCAATACTAATGCTAGTTACAATATTCGTATATGGTTCACGGATAAAATTGCCAGTGATAACTGGTGAAAAAATTAATGAAGCATATAAAGTAAATACTGACCAAAGAAATGCATCGATTGAAGTTCTGAAAAAGATATTTGATAAAGATACTGCTGTCGTATTAGGCTCGTCAGAACTTTCAGCAACTGATCAGATTGGATTCCCATCATACTTATTTGGGAACAGAAAGTCAGAAATGAAGATGGTCCTAATGGGTAGTGGTTACAAGCAATGCTTACACCAGGCAACTGCAGTTGGTGCATACAGCGATATACTTCCTAAAAAAAAGGTTGTATTAATATTATCTCCTCAATGGTTTACAAAAAATGGATTAGACCCTGATGCGTATGCTAGTCGCTTTTCTGAAAGACTTTATCTAGAAATGATGGATAACAAAAATATCTCAGAGAAGCTAAAAAAACGCCTTACTAAAAGGTTAAAAATATATCTGGCATCTGATTCAAAGCAACTAGAGAGAATTAATTTATACGAGAGACAATATTTTAATCACAATTTAAATCCTGTAGAGCACATAAAAAACAAGGTGTTTAGAGGGTTCATGGATTTTAAAGAGGACTACGCACTTGCCAAACAACTAAGCAGTGACACGACAGCAGATGCAGGAATTATTAATAAAAGGGATATTAACTTTCAGCGTTTGATGGGAGAGGCACAGTCTGAGGGTGAAAAAGCATGTACAAATAATGATTTTGGAGTATATGACGAATACTATAACAGCTATATTAAAGATAACGTTAATAATTTAAAAAATTCGAATATTAATGAAAGCTATGCTGAATCACCTGAATATGACGACTTTAAAATATTTCTGGATATGTGTAAAGAACTTGATATAGAACCACTTATAGTTATAGTGCCAGTAAATGGCAGTTGGTACGATTACACAGGCTTCCCAAAGTCGGGAAGAGAAGCATACTATTCTAAAGTTAGAGAGATCTGCAAAGAATATAATGTGAAAACAGCAGACTTTTCCGATAAAGAATATGAGAAATATTTCTTGAAAGATATAATGCACATGGGATGGAAAGGATGGGTTTACTTTGATGAAGCAGTATTTAATTTCTATAATCAATAAGATTAAAACATCGACATTCTGGAATATTATATTTTGGACGGTGGCATTCTATTTTATGATGGTGATAATAATTGTGTATTTGTTGAATGCAGATTTATCTTCAGCGCCTGATTTCGTATATAATCAGTTTTAGCTAAAAAAACTATAATAGATAGCGCTAATTTGAAAAAGTAAATTGATTTCCTTGATATAGAACCTTATTGTGACAACCATACCCAGATGGTATAATTATCAGTAAATACGGGGCAAGCAATCGTGCATGCTCGGGTATTTGAGAAGAGAGATGTTTTATGAAGAAAAATAAAATTGGCAGTATTCTCGTAGCGGTTGCGATAATAGGTATAGTCATCGGGATTATCTTGATTTATTTCATCGGTTTCGAAATTATTCCTGGGGTGCCGCTTGGCTTTAGAATAGTGGCAGCACTTATCTGCGCTGGCTTCATATACGGGGTGCTGCACATCTTGATCGAGAGAATCCGCGAGATTCAGAAGGGGGAAGACGATGATCTTAGTAACTACTAACGAAATCGAAGGCAGAAAAGTTCAGACTATCGGACTTGTAAAGGGAAGCACAATTCAGACAGTTAATGCTATCAGAGACTTTGGAGCTGGACTCAAGACTCTTGTTGGAGGAGAGCTCGTTAAGTATAACGAGATGATGAGCAACGCAAGAGCTCTTGCGACTAAGAGAATGGTTGATGAGGCTGAGAGCGTTGGCGCTGACGCAGTAGTTGCTGTTCGCTATTCATCCGCATCCATAATGCAGAGCGCTGCAGAGGTTATGGCATACGGAACAGCTGTTAAGTTCGTTGACTAATCTTAGATGACTTGGGTGCAAGCCAAAGTACTATAATTAATTGAATTTTGCCGGGCTAGAGATACCTCCGTTCAGATGAACACGTGTAGGGCCCGGTTTTCATTTGTTTTTGATTTATATACACGTTACTTCCTTGCATATATCACCTATGAGGGATATTATTATACCTATGCTTAAGGTTATTAAATGGATATTTAAGTTAATATTGATAGCTGTAGTCATAATCGTGGGAATCAATCTATTTGTTAAGTTCGAAGGAGAGCGAAGCCTCCGCAGCTTAGATCAAATTCGCGGTCAATCGTATGACTGCATCATCGTGCTGGGCGCAGGGGTGTACGGCAATGGTGAGCCTACTAAGATTCTTAAGGACAGACTTGACCGTGGGATAGAGTTATATAATGCAGGGGTGGCACCGAAGCTGCTGCTGTCTGGGGATAACGGCAAGACCAATTACGACGAGGTGAAGGTCATGAAGAACTACTGCTTGAAGCACGGTGTTCCAGCGCAAGACATATTCCTCGACCACGCAGGTTTCTCTACGTATGAATCGATGTATCGCGCAAGGGATATATTTGGTGTAAAGTCAGCAGTAGTAGTTACGCAGCATTATCACGAGGGTAGATCGCTGTATACAGCAAAGCGGCTTGGCATCAAAGCTGTAGGGGTAAGTGCGGCCGAGAAGCAGTATGATGGAGATGAGGCTCGTGCAATTAGGGAGTTCCTGTCTAGAGAGAAAGCTTTTGTGCAGTGCCTTGTTAAACCAGAACCGACGTTCCTCGGAGACAAGATAGATATTACAGGCGATGGGCAGGTAAGCTGGTAAATTGATAACCGTTCAAAAATAAAAGATGAATTTAGTGAATTTTGCGCTGGGGTAGAAACTCTGGCGCCTTTTTATATACGTGAGGAGGACTCCTTAAAATGCATACAAGTATTTATATAAGTGCATCATGAGTTGTTGACAAAATAATTTAGCGCAATATAATTGTACGTGTAAAGGGAGCCTAAAAAAGGGAATTAGCTAGAGGATTAACGTAGTAACGAGTATGCCACGTGAAAATGGCATGTGGGTTTTAAAGGGCTTTTCATAGGTCATAACAGGAGGCAATGGATATGGGATTTTATGATTATTCAGTTCCAGCTACAGACGGAAGCGAAGTATCAATGAAAGATTACGAGGGGAAGGTTGTCCTCGTTGTCAATACAGCAACAGGTTGCGGCTTCACGCCTCAGTACGAACCGATTGAAGAGATGTATGAGAAGTACCACGACAAGGGATTTGAAGTGCTAGATATTCCTTGCAACCAGTTTGCGGGGCAGACTCCTGGGACTGACGAGGAGATACATGATTTCTGCATGCTGCAGTACAACACGAAGTTCCCTCAGATGAAGAAGTCTGATGTTAACGGTGAGAATCAGCTAGCACTATATAAATTTCTCAAGGAAGAGAAGGGCTTTGAAGGCTTTGGTAAAGGCCTCAAGGCGACAGGACTTTCGCTAGTGGTTAAGAAGATGGACAAGGACTATAAGAATAATCCTGATATCAAGTGGAATTTCACCAAATTCGTAGTTGATAGAAACGGCGATGTAGTTGAGAGATTTGAACCTACTGCGAAGATGGAGGAAGTGGAGAAGTGCGTAGCTTCTCTCATTTAAATCAGTTGTTCCAAGCCTACGGGCTGTAACATCCTTAATAATAAATATACTGCAATGGAGAAAGCGTGGCTGATGCTACGTTTTTTCCTTTGCGGCAATATGATAGACGAGGCAAATATTCGCAGATGTTACAATTCTTATGTACTATTTCGTGTTTCCACACTGGAATATTTTGCTTTCAAAATGGTATAATAAAACGTAGATTGAATGGATATCCGTTCAGTCGTTTTTATTTATTGGGATAAGAAAAGGAGGAACGATGAGCACAGCTGCTGAGATAAAAGAGAATAAGCTGGGGACAGCACCGATACCGTCACTGATTATAAAATTGTCGGTTCCGCTCATGGTTTCTATGTTTGTGCTATCGCTCTATAACATAGTGGATAGTATATTTGTCGCTCAGATTAATGAGAATGCTCTTACGGCCATCTCTCTATGCTTTCCGATTCAATCCATGATGATTGCGTTCGGAGTAGGTACGGCTGTCGGTATGAGTGCCTTGATGTCAAGGTACCTCGGAGCAAAGGAGTTCGATAAGGTAAATGCTACGGCACAAAATGGAATATTCCTGAGCTTCGTAACATATGCGTTGTTCGTCGTAATAGGGCTTTTCGCAAGACCTTTTATAGAGATGCAGACAAGTGATCCTGAGATAATCGAGTACGGAGTAACGTACCTCAGAATCGTATGCTGGCTCTCGGTTATGGTGTTCCTGCAGGTTACAATCGAAAGATTGCTGCAGAGCACAGGCAGGACCATATACATATTTATCACACAGAGTACAGGTGCTATTATCAATATTATCATGGATCCAATCCTTATATTTGGATGGTTTGGTGCACCTAAGATGGGAATTGCCGGCGCTGCATATGCCACCGTTTTTGGACAGACCGTTGGTGCGCTGTTAGGGCTTTATTTCAATGTTAAGAAGAATAGGGAGGTCAAGCTGACCTTTAAGGGTTTCAGACCTAGCTGGAAGACAATAAGAGAGATATATGAAATCGGTGTCCCATCAATCATCATGCAATCTGTAGGATCATTAATGGTGTTCGGCCTCAACCAGATACTCGTAAAATTTACGACCACTGCGGTTGCTGCATTTGGAGCGTACTTCAAGCTTCAGAGCTTCATCTTTATGCCGGTGTTCGGCATGAATAATGGCATAGTGCCGATTATCGCATATAACTATGGTGCGCAGAACAGGAAGAGATTAGATGAGACTATGAGGCTGTCGGTAATCTACGGCATAGCTATGATGACTGTGGGAATGTTCGTATTCTGGGCAATCCCGCATGTACTGCTCGGCTTCTTCGCAGCATCCCCAGAGCTGATGAGGATTGGAACTGTTGAGCTCAGGATTATCTCGCTGGTATTTCCACTTGCTGGATACTCAATCATGCGAGGGGGAGTATTCCAGGCGCTCGGCAAGAGCGTGTACAGCATGTACGTATCAATAGTGAGACAGCTAATCGTGTTACTGCCAGCGGCATACTTCCTATCTAAACTCGGTAACGTCGACTACGTGTGGTTCTCGTTTGTATTTGCAGAATTCTTTGGACTTAGCATGTCAATCATATATACTAGAAAGATAAAGAAGGATATAATAAGCCAGCTATAGGCGTATATTGCATCTGACAAATTACCGCATATACCTGTAACACTTGTATCCGTAATACTTACGAAGTGCAGTAGCTGCACGATAAGGAGCGAACGTGGAAACTCATAAAGAACAGAACATACATGAGAATAAGAAGGCGCTTCGCGCAAGATGCAGAGAAATCGTAAAGGGCCTCTCACCTGAATATATCGAAGATGCGAGCAATAAAACAGCAAGTCTAGTACTAGCAACTGATGCTTATAGCGATGCAGAGACGATATTTTGCTACATGTCGATGGGCGGTGAGCCAGTGACGGATGAGATTATAGAGCGAGCTCTCGAAGATGGAAAGCGCGTTGGGATTCCGCTCTGCGTTGGACCACATGAGATGGTAGTCAAGGAATATAGGCGCGGAGATGAACTTTCGAGAGGGGCATTCGGAATCAGGGAGCCGCTTGCTAGTGCTACTGAAATTACTGCTGATGAGTTCGATCTGGCGATAGTTCCTTGCGTGGCATGCTCGAAGGATGGACGAAGAATCGGTCACGGTGCGGGCTACTATGATAGATTTCTCAGTGCATCGGGATTTAACAAGATTGCGCTCTGCTTTGAGCAGCTTCTCACGGATGACATTCCGCTAGAAGATACAGATGTGTATATGGATGGGGTTGCGACTGAGGACGCTATCTATGGGACGCGATGGCGCGGCTAAGATTAAGATGAAATTAATCAAGCAAGCTACACCATAGATTTGAATATAGAGACAAGGGGAATAATTATGAGTAAAAAGAAAGTTGTACTAACAGGAGATAGACCGACCGGCAGACTGCATATAGGACACTACGTGGGATCACTTAGACAGAGACTTATCCTGCAGGAGGATTCGAGCATCGACAAGATGTTCGTCATGATTGCAGATGCGCAGGCGCTGACTGACAATGCTGATAACCCAGAGAAGGTACGCGAAAGCGTGCTTCAGGTTGCGATGGATTACCTAGCAATTGGGATAGACCCAGCCCGCACAACAATATTTATCCAGTCGCAGATTCCAGCACTTCATGAGATGACTATGTATTACATGAATCTCGTTACAGTAGCTAGAGTTCAGCGCAACCCTACAGTTAAGAATGAGATTAAGATGCGTGGCTTTGAGGCGAATCTGCCAGTAGGATTCTTTACATATCCTATAAGCCAGGCTTCCGATATTACCGCTTTCATGGGCACAATAGTACCAGTTGGCGAGGACCAAGAGCCGATGATCGAGCAGTGCCGCGAGATAGTGCGTAAATTCAATGCTACTTATGGCGAAGTGCTCGTCGAGCCAGAGATTTACCTACCTGATAACAAGGCTTGTCTAAGGCTCCCAGGAACCGATGGTCAGGCTAAGATGAGTAAATCGCTAGGTAACACCATCTATCTATCTGATAGTGAGCAGGAGCTCAAGACTAAGGTCATGAGTATGTACACGGACCCTAACCATATCAAGGTTGAGGATCCAGGTCAGGTTGAGGACAACACTGTGTTCACATACCTAGATGCGTTCGTACAGCCTGACTCGTTCGAGAAGTACCTACCTGAATATAAGGATTTAGATGAGCTCAAAGACCACTACAGAAGAGGTGGACTCGGTGATGTAAAGGTTAAGAAGTTCCTTCTCAAGGTGCTAAATGAGTTCCTGGAGCCAATCAGAGAGAGACGTGCTTATTACGAGGAGCATCCAGAGGTTGTTGTCGAGATACTTCGTAAGGGTACAGAACTAGCTAACTCTGAAGCAGAGAAGACTCTTGATAAGATGAAGAAAGCGATGCAGATTGATTACTTCAATCAGTGGAACGAAGATTACAACCTTAAGTAGGAGAAGCTTACTGCAAAAAGCCTGAAACCATCCTGTTAGGAAAGGTTAAGCATTTGCCTTAGAATCATCTATTGCGAGGCTGAAGGATTAAAAATCAGTTTCCAGAGGAATTAGGGAAAATATATGTGGCAGATTCGATGGTTCGGGTCTGTCACTTTTATTTCCTACACTTCTTCATTTTATCTTCACAAAAATGCACATTGCCGAGACATATTATTTTATATTGCATGGTAAAATCTATGTAATATTATGAAGGGATGTTCTCGAAGTGCTGTGAGCACTGCAAATGTGTGAGATTCAAAGATGATTAAGAACGTTGTAGGCATGTATTTTAGTCCATCGGGTGCGACTGCCAAGATAACTAAGAAGATTACAATTGAATTAACTGATAACATGCGTGATAGCTGCCTAGATGACCTCAGCTATTCTTTTTACGACATGCTCTGCCTAAGTGAGCGCCACGGCATCAATACATCGATTGACTGTACTGATGAGACTATCGTCGTGATGGGACTTCCTGTTATGTCTGGACGTATCCCAGAGATTTGCAAGGAGATGCTGTCTAAGGTAAATGGCAACGGAGCATACCTGATCGCACTGGTATCTTATGGAAATAACAGCTACGGTGATGCACTATATGAGCTATACACGTATGCGAACGAGAGAGGTTTTAACGTGATAAGTGCGGCCGCATTCATCGCACAGCATTCGATGTTCCCTAAGATTGCGGAGAGCAGACCAGATGCGAACGATATCAAGAAGATGATTGAGTTCAGCAGAATTAGTGCTAAGAAGCTGAAGCGCTTTGTGTGTACAGACATATCGTCTATGCGAGGAAGACTCGCTCCGCTCATGATTCCTGGGTCTATTCCGAAGCGCAAGCCTATGAAATTACCGATTCACCCTACAGCGAATTCTCTATGCATAAGCTGCGGAAAGTGCAAGGAAGTATGCCCAGTTGGGGCAATAAGCACTGATGATCTCAGGAAGTCTGATCCAAAGGAATGCATCTCGTGCACATCTTGCATAAAGGCGTGTCCTCAAGATGCGCGCGGGTTCTACGGTTCGCTCGCTAGGGCGACGAGGATTGCTAGAGAAAAGCTTCATTTTAAGAGAAAAGACCCCGAGTGGTTTATATAGTTTATATAGACGGGAGAGGGACCGAGACTCATGATTATATGTACCCTCCTTACTGGACGCCCAGTAAGGAGGGTATTTTATATGGAAATTTTGTCATAGTTGGTGTGATTACTTGACATAGCAAATATTGCATATTAATATACATGTATACAATCTAGCGCAGAGGCATAAATTATTATACCGAAGCTCGTAGATTAGCGGAAGCTAGATTTAAGGGGAAGGGGAACTAAAATTTGCGAGGTATAACAGATGAGTGACATCAAGATTAACAAGAAATCAAACCTACTAGAACAGGATCCTTACAATTACCAACTTCAAGATGTTGAAGAACCTAACTTGATGCGTGAGTTTTTCGAGTACACCGAGATACCAAAGGTTTCCTTTAACTTTAGAAGGAATCCTCTCGGAATGCCTAAGGAGATATGGATTACCGATACGACCTTTCGTGACGGGCAGCAATCTCGCGAACCATATACTGTTGAGCAGATTGTAGATATATATGAGATGATGTCGAGGCTATCAGGACCTAACGGCAAGATTAGGCAGACGGAGTTTTTCGTATATAGTGATAGAGATAGGCGAGCTATCGAGAAGTGCAGGGAGCTGGGGCTTGAATTTCCAGAGATTACGACATGGATTAGAGCTAAGAAAGAAGATTTTAAGCTCGTGCACGATATCGGTGTTAAGGAGACTGGTATACTCGTTAGCTGCTCAGATTACCACATATTTACGAAGCTCGGCATGAATAGAAGGCAGGCGATGGAGCACTACCTATCGGTCATTTCCGATGCGTTTGAAGCAGGGGTTATGCCAAGGTGTCACCTTGAGGACATTACGAGGGCTGACTTCTACGGTTTTGTAGTCCCTTTTGTAAAGGCTATTCAGGACCTTGCAGAGCAGGCTAATATGCCTGTTAGAATTCGTGCATGCGATACGCTTGGATACGGAATTCCTTATGGAGGAGTTGCGATGCCTAGATCAGTTCCAGGGATAATCTATGGACTTCAGCATTACGCAGGGGTACCGAGCGAGATGATAGAATGGCATGGACATAACGATTTCTATAAAGCAGTTACTAATGCAGCGACCGCGTGGCTGTACGGAGCAGCGGCGGTGAACACTACGTTATTTGGCATAGGCGAGAGGACTGGAAATGTTCCTCTTGAGGCGATGGTCTTCGAGTATGCGCAGCTACGCGGTACACTGGACGGGATGGATACAACGGTTATCACTGAACTTGCCGAGTATTATGAGAAGAAAATCGGGTATCATCTACCTGAGCAGACCCCTTTTGTTGGCAAGAATTTCAACGTTACTAAGGCTGGAATTCACGCGGATGGGCTACTTAAGAATGAGGAAATTTACAATATATTTGATACCAAGAAATTTCTCAATAGACCGCCTCTCGTTTCAATCAATCAGAACAGCGGTGCGGCTGGAGTGGCTGTATGGCTCAATGAGAAATATCATCTAGAGGGCGATCGTAAGGTAGATAAGCACAGTGAAGTGGTTCGCTATATCAAGAGCTGGATTGATAATCAATATGATAACGGCAGGGTATCTGTTATAGGAGCAGATGAGATTGATGCGCTTGTAAATAAATTCGTAACTGGAGAGTCTGAAGGAAGTTTGTAGGGGGCATAAAATGGGATATACAATAGCTGAGAAAATTATTAAAGCTCACCTTGTTAGTGGTGAGATGAAGGTGGGTGAGGAGATCGGGCTCAGGATTGACCAGACTCTGACACAGGATGCGACTGGAACAATGGCATATCTGGAGTTTGAGGCTATGGGAATTCCGCAGGTCAAGACTGAGCGTTCCGTAGCATATATAGATCACAATACTCTGCAGTCTGGATTTGAGAATGCAGATGATCACAAATATATTCAGACCGTGGCTGCAAAGCACGGTGTGTACTTCTCGAGACCTGGCAACGGCATCTGCCACCAGGTTCATTATGAGAGATTTGGCATTCCGGGCAAGACTCTGATTGGATCCGATTCGCACACGCCGACTGGTGGAGGACTCGGAATGCTGGCGATGGGCGCTGGTGGCATGGATGTAGCCGTTGCCATGGGCGGCGGAGCTTACCACATCCCTATGCCTAGGATGATTTTCGTGGAACTAATCGGAGAGCTCCGTCCTAATGTGAGCGCCAAGGATATCATCTTGGAGGTTCTGCGCATGCTGTCTGTCAAGGGCGGCGTTGGCGCTATTGTCGAATACGGCGGCGAAGGTGTAGCGACACTCAGCGTTCCTGAGCGTACAACTATTACCAATATGGGCGCTGAGCTAGGAGCTACTACCTCGATTTTTCCTTCTGACGAGGTGACCAGGCAGTTCATGGCAGCTCAGGATAGGGAGGCTGACTGGTCTCCTCTAGCAAGCGATCCAGATGCTGAATATGCTGAGCGTTACTCTATCAATCTGTGCGAGCTTGAGCCTCTAGCAGCTTGCCCAAATAGTCCTGACAATGTAAAGCCTGTGAGAGAGCTCGCAGGAATTAAGGTTGATCAGGTTGCGATAGGCTCATGTACAAATTCTTCATTTGCAGATATGACTAAGACTGCATCGGTTTTAAGAGGGCATAAGATTGCAGACAGTGTGAGTCTTGGAATATCGCCAGGATCAAGACAAGTGCTCTCCATGATGGCGGAGAGCGGGGCGCTCACAGACATGATCGATGCAGGTGCTAGAATCCTGGAGTGCGCATGTGGACCATGTATAGGAATGGGATTCTCACCAAACTCAAAAGGTGTTAGCCTTAGAACGTTTAATAGGAACTTCCTCGGTCGCTCGGGAACTAAGGATGGGCAGGTGTATCTGGTAAGCCCAGAGACAGCTGCAGCGTCAGCGCTCACAGGCTATATCAAAGATCCAACGACACTCCCTCCAATCGCACAGCCACAGCAGCCAGATAGATTCCGCATCAATGATGACGGAATCATCGCACCACTGCCAGCAGCAGAAGCCGAGGCGGCAGAGGTGCTACGCGGCCCTAATATCAAATCATTCCCAGAGACAAGTCCGCTGGATGACCATATAGAGGCCGCGGTCATCCTCAAGGTAGGTGATAATATCACCACTGATCACATCATGCCAGCAGGATCGAAAGTATTGCCATATAGATCGAACGTGCCCAAAATATCTGAATTCTGCTTCAGCGTAGTGGATGAGACATTTGCAGCTAGAGCCAAGGCAGCAGGTAAAGGCTTTATAGTTGGTGGCTCGAACTATGGGCAGGGCTCATCTAGAGAGCATGCAGCGCTTGCGCCACTCTACCTCGGAATAAAGACGGTTATAGCGAAGAGCTTTGCCAGAATCCATGCGGCAAATCTTGTGAATGCAGGGATATTGCCATTAATATTCGAGAATCCAGATGACTATGATGAGGTAGAGCAAGGAGATATTCTCAGATTAGAAAATGTGAGGGCAGCTCTTGGAGAGAATAGAATAATATTGCACGCAGGGGATAAGAAGATTCCGCTCCGCATGGAACTTGCAGAGAGACAGAAAGAAGTGTTATTAGCAGGAGGACTTCTTGATTATGCGGCTATGGAAAACTAGATGGGTAATTTATGAAATCGTGCTATAAGGCTTGAAAGTGCACAATTTGAAATTGGAGACAAGGAAATGGAAAAGAAGGTATATAGCTCAGAAACAGAGCGAGATATCAGGAATGCTGTAGAGAATTTTGAAATCGTGCTGCGTGAGCAGGTGGCAAGGAATCAGCGCATGAGAGCTGAGAGAGAGGAGAAAGATGTAGCTAACAAAACTGGTGATCTAGCTCCTAACTCGAATAGAGACAAGGTAATAATCGGAACCGCTGCCGGTGACGGCATCGGCCCGATTATCATGACCGAAGCGGAGAAAGTGCTGAAAGCAGTCCTACGGGACAGACTTGCAAGCGGCTCACTAGTCCTAAAACCAATCGAAGGCTTCACCCTCGAAAACCGCCTCGCCGCAGGCAAGACAGTCCCGGACTCCGTCATGGCAGTGATGAGCGAATGCGATGTCCTGCTCAAAGGGCCAACAACAACACCGAACGCTGCCATGAATACGGCCAATATCGAGAGCGCCAATGTCTACCTGCGCAAATCATTTGACCTATTTGCCAATGTCAGGCCAGTTTCAATTCCAGAAGAAGGAATCGACTGGACATTCTTCCGTGAAAACACGGAAGGAGAATATGCATTAGGCAGCAAGGGCGAATATATCACGGGAGAATTGGCGGTTGATTTCAAGGTGACGACAGACGAGGGCACAGAGAGAATCGCTCGCGCCGCATATGAATACGCGAGAGCTAACGGCAAGAAGCGAGTATCCATAGTGACAAAAGCCAATATCATGAAGAAGACTGATGGCAACTTCCTGAATATCTGCCGTGAAGTCGCAAAGGATTACCCAGAGATCGAGACGGATTCGTGGTTCATCGATATCATGGCCGCTAATCTAGTCAATAAGGAGATTAGAAGCAACTTCCAAGTTTTTGTACTTCCTAACCTGTATGGTGATATAATTACTGACGAGGCAGCTCAGATTCAGGGCGGAGTCGGAACGGCTGGAAGTGCGAATATCGGCAGGAATTACGCGATATTTGAAGCAATTCACGGTAGTGCTCCACGCATGATTGAAGAAGGGCTGGGCGAATATGCCAATCCGTCAAGCCTTCTGAAGGCAGCGGTGATGATGCTTTCACATGTGGGCTATAGAGATGAGTCGAAGAGGCTTGAAGATGCACTAGAAGCAGCTGATAAGGAGCTTGGACCACGAATGACAGGAATGGCAGGCGGTGCAACATGCCGCGAATACGCAGAATTAGTCATGTCGAGGTTATAATGATACAGAATTTCTGGATTTGTATAAATGCGGTAGTACCGCTGATGATATATCTGATAATCGGGATGCTCGTAAAGCGAGTAGGCCTTATAAATGATGACGAGGTGCACAGGTTCAATCGCCTCGTCTTTATTGTGCTCTTCCCACCGATGATGTTTGAAAATCTCTATGGGGCGAAGTTAAGCACCGCTTTGAACCCAAGACTTATAGTATTTGCACTTGTATTTCTTTTATCCTACATAGCGCTTAGCATACCGGTAGTCCATAAGCTGGAGAAAAAACCAGAGACACGTGGAGCGATGATACAGGCGATGTATAGAAGCAACTTCGTACTTATGGGGCTTCCAATCGCTATTAATATATGCGGTGCAGGAAATGTATCCAAGACAGCTATACTCGTCACTATAATCGTTCCGACGTACAACGTGTTAGCTGTCATAATATTGGAGTATTACCGTGGTGGTCGCGCTAGCATCTCTAAAATGCTCCGCAAGATCATCACTAACCCGATAATTCTCGGTGCCGTGGCAGCAGGCATAGCGATATCCCTCAATGTAACAGTGCCGAAAGCGATAGACAGAGTTGTCTATTCTCTATCTGAATGTACGACTCCGATGGCGATGATGCTACTAGGTGCCTCGTTCAATATCAAAAGTGTGAAGTCTGGCAAGCGGAACCTAAGTACATCAATAATTGCCAAGCTAATAGTACTCCCAGCAATTGGACTACCTATCGCGATGCTGCTCGGCTTCAGAGATGTAGAGTTCGTGTCGCTAATAGTTATGATGGCGGCGCCTTGCTCAGTGTCATCATATACAATGGCAGAGTCTATGGGAAGCGATGGAGAGCTTGCAGGTAATGCAGTAATATTCACAACTGGTTTTTCTATATTAACCATATTCGGGTGGTTATTTCTGTTTAAGAATATGGGAATGTTCTAAAAAATCAAGATGCATAGGCAACATGCTTTGTATGAGGCCTGTGTATTATTTTTGCGTTATGCTGAATAAAAAAACGAAAATATGAAATAAAATTCAGAAATGGCATTGACAAGATGCGGCGCCAGGAGTATATTAATACATAATAACTACTAAAAATACAAAGCCGCATATCTAAACAGCTTTATACACATCCGAACATCATGGTGCAGATTCACGTCAATCAGCAACCGCAATAATGATCTCAGCAGAGATATGGATAAGAGAGCAACGAAAAACACGCGGCAAATTAAAAGTAGCGGAATTTCGAGGAGTTATTTAGATTAAAAATTATTTAAAGGAAAGAGGAAACAAAATGAAAAAGACTATTGGAAAGATTTTGGCACTCATGATGTGCCTGATTATGGCAGGAGCACTTTCAGCATGTGGTAGCAAGGACAAGGTGTACAAGGTATCAACTGAACCGACATACCCTCCATTTGATACAACAAATAAGGACGGAGACATTGTAGGGTTTGATATGGATCTTATGAAGGCTATTGCGAAGGATCAGGGCTTCAAGGTCGAATTCGAATCACTTGAATTTGATGCACTTATACCAGCGCTCAAGTCTGATAGCACGGATATCGTAATCGCTGGTATGAATGTGACGCCTGAGCGTGCTAAGAAGGTGGCTTTCTCAGACCCTTACTATAAGACGGGAATCGTTTTACTTGTAAAGAAAGACAATACAAGCATAACAGGTTGGGATAACTTCACAGCAGGAAGCGGGCTCAAGGTAGCAGCGCAGACAGGTACTTCTCAGGCTGATATAGCAGATCAGCTCAAGAAGGAAGGCAAAGTATCCAAATCAGTTATCCTAAACCAGAACACAACAGCGCTTCAGCAGCTTGGAAATGGTGACGTTGACGCAGTTCTTGTTGACAAGCCTGTTGCTGTCGATATCGTTGCTTCACAGGGTGACAAGTACAAAATAGTAGGTGATATAAAGCCTGACAGCGTTGCTGATGTTGCGATTGCAGTTAAGACCGATAACAAGGAGCTTCTTAAGAAAATTAACAAGGGGCTAAAGCATCTCAAGGAAAACGGCATCTACGATAAACTCGCTACGAAGTGGAAGATTGAGCAGTAAAAAATATATAAACTAGATAATCGATAATATATCAGAATCGAATATATTTATGAGGAAATAGGGAAACAAAAGAGGGGTTCACATAAGTGAATCCCTCTTAGTTTGTGATTTATAAGTTCTCTAGCCGTATATGAACCATATGAATACATACCCGACTGTAGCTGCCGTCAGCGTAAACGGCACTCCGATTTTCATAAATTCCGCAAAGGTTACAATCTCTCCGTTCTTCCTTAAAATGCCTACCGCCGTTATATTCGCAGATGCCCCGACCGGAGTGAGGTTGCCGCCTAGCGTTGCTCCGCAGAGTAGACCAAGATAGAGCAGAGTAGGATCGACTCCTAGCGTCGCAGTTACACCCTGAAGTACAGGAAGCATAGTCGCAACATATGGGATATTGTCGACAAAAGCCGAAATCAGAATCGATCCCCATACGATAATCGTGTAGAGGAGGAACATGTTGCTCCCGCCAGTCCTCACGATAAGGTCAGACAAATCTTTGATAACGCCTACTTCAGTGAGCCCAGCGATTACGATAAATAGCCCGAATAGTAGCAGTAGCGTCTCGATGTCCGCATCCTTCAAAGCTCCAATTGCACGGTCGCCATCGCGCCTTTTTGCATAATCGAAAATGATAGAGATGACCGCAAAGGTTATGCATATAGCGCCATTAGTTATGTCTGGCTTGTTCGGGAAGAACGACACGAATATAAGAGTCGCTACTAGACCTACCAGCATATATGTCGGCACTAGGTTTTTAACTTCTGTATATTCCTCAGCTGAAACAGGCTGCCTATACCTTCTAAATAGAATCATCATAACAGGCACTGTTGCGAGGGCTCCGAGCTCTACGGCGAAGAACATTCCTGGCTTGCCGTGGAATACGAAGAATGATGAGAAATCCATCTTTGCATACGAAGCGAGCATCATCGAAGTGGTATCCCCAACGAGTGTAGCTGCTCCTTGGAGGTTTGAGGAAACTGCAATTGACAGCGTCATCGGAACTGGGGATACATCGAGCTTACGGCAGATGGCTAGCCCGACAGGAGCTACCATGAGTACAGTTGCGACATTATCTACAAACGCAGAGATAAATCCGGAGAATAGCGACATGAAGATTATGACCATCATCATGTTCTTGGACTTATCGAGGAGTATGTCTGCGAGCTTATTTGGCATCTTGGAATCGATAAAGTAGTGCACAAGA
The DNA here is from genome assembly GCF_938041965.1 of uncultured Mogibacterium sp. Lineage (GTDB taxonomy): Bacteria > Bacillota > Clostridia > Peptostreptococcales > Anaerovoracaceae > Mogibacterium. The sequence continues at coordinate 49,720 of NZ_CALISE010000020.1, forward strand.
ATCATCGTGCCAGATATCATCAGCAAGATATTCCAGTTCACAGACTGAATCGCTGTACTAGCGGACATAACACCAGCTATTAAGAAAACCGCTGCTGAAGTCAGTGCGGCATGTACGCGGAACTTCTGGAAGAAGATCATCACGACGTACATGAGTATAAACATCGTAATTACTAAAATTTTCATAGGTTGAATTCTACCATAAAAGAATATGAAATTGGTGACTGTGAATGAAAATTTATAATATGAGTAATTATTTATTTTAGTGCATATCTTCCAGCATATTCTCAATCCTTCTGCCCAGAGACAGGAGCGTATCCACATCAGATACACTGCCTGTTGCAAAAGGGTTCCAGTTAGGGGATAGTAAACTCTCTCCTTCGCTGGCTCTGGCACGAAGTTTTATATCTTCGTTGTCAGTGAAGATATCTAGTGAGGCAGCTTTAGAGAAAAATTTAGAACCTGAGCCTTTGAAATTGCAAGAAGCTATAGTGCCCGAGAGAATCTCAATATCATCACACAGAATGGTAACTTCGCTTCCGTCAAGTGTGACGGTATAGTCTTTGACAAATCTCGATTGAAATTTTTTAGCGATATAAAAGCTGAAATTAACACAGACAAAAACCAATAAGATGAAAATAACTGGATGCGACCTAGTCACATCACCGAGGTTAAGGTAGAACAGAATCAGTTGTATCGCTAGGAGGGGCAGCATTATTAGAGCAGGGAAAAGAAGCCCCACATAAATGTCTGATTTAGCAGTTGATGCAGAAAAAGTATATCTCTCCATGTTAGTACCTCGTAATTTACAAATAACTACCCTTATCTTATAACTAATTGTGAGGAGCTGCTAGAAATATTTTAGCTTAGCTGCAGAAATATGAGCTGAAATCAACAAAAGAGAAGCCAGCGCATTGCTTGCTTCTCTTAATTCGTATCATCGCAAATATATTAGTCCGTGCACCGACGGACCGAGGTTCTCACTTCGATGTTCGTGTAGCGCGGGGATTATAGGGATCCTTTTGCCGGTATAATATCGATTACGAAAGCCGTAAATTTTTACCAATTTGTCGCTATATCTATCTGCGTTGGATTACTTGTCGCAAAACCACCTGTATCGCATACGATACCAGTTCCAAGAGATGTTGGGACTAAAGAACCCTTAGGGTGCGTCTTGTAGCTAGCTGCAACCATTACGTAGTTACCTAGCATCTTAACTCCGTCAGCTCTAACCCAGTAGTCAGATGACGAATATCCAAACCTACCCATAGCTGATACAACTCTCGACATGTTGAGGTTGTAGTAGGTCTCCTTGCCAGAAGGACCGTTGTTAGTACCCTTGGACTTAGAGAGTACACTTCCAGAATAAGTGTATTTTATGGAAGTAGCTGTGCGACTTGACTCGCTGTTCTTTGCTTCCTCTTCAACTTTCTTCTTTGCCTTCTCATCCTCGACTGACTTTATCGTATTAGTTCCAGTTGAAACTAAAGGCGCTGAATAAGAAGTGGTAGTTGCATGAGTAGCAACAGTGTCAGCTACTGAATCTGTCATAGTTGGGACAGACACATTAGCTGCGTCAACAGCAACTTCAATCTCAGTGCAGTCTGGAATGTCGGATTCCTGCTTGTGCTGAGCAGTTATCTTTGCGGGGATGCCTGTACGAGCTGAATCGGATTGAGTAGCAGCAGCGACGTACTTGCTCGTAGATACTACGAAGATGAGTAGTAGACATACGAGAGACACGAGGTGCGCTATCGATCTAATCTTTGCGTAATTCATACTGTCTCCTTACGTTCGGAATAACTTATGTTGCCTATTGTACCAAATAAATACATGAAAAATCTAAAGGCTATGTGAAAATTGCGACACGGTGATTATATAAAATCAAACATATTGCTATGCAGATTACCAAGCAAAAGGGAATGCCTTGCGCCTAGTATGTGCTGTGCAGCATGACGATTTGCTTAATTTAAAATCGAATATATGGTATGATTAACGTTAACTAAATGTAATTTTGTGTGGAGAGCATGCTATGAATGATATGAGAAGCACGATTAATAGTGAGGATATAGCTAACCCATTTGGAGCTAACTCGTTTATCGAGAAGAAAGGCTCGGATTGTGGGCGTTATTGGTACAAGGACATTCGAGAGATTACGACGCTCAAGGATCTTCTTGCTGGAAGCATTGAGAAGTACAGTGAGAGGCCTGCATTTTGGGTAAAAGAAAGACGTGGCGGAGAATACATCCCTGTCTCTTACGAGGTTCTAGGCCATGATGTCGAAGCCATTGGCACTATGCTGCTCGAGCTAGTAGATGATGAGCGACGCGTTGCAATCATCGGCGAGGGGAGCTATGAGTGGATTGCCTCCTATCTTGCGGTTATGAACGCCGGGCTTATTGTGGTTCCAATCGACAAAGAACTCGGTGGAGAAGAGATAAAGAACATCCTCGATGCGTCAAACTGCCATACGGTCATCTGTTCATCTGAATGTGCCCCTAAGCTTTCTAATATCATAACAATTACAGATCTTATAATCACAGAATTTTACGGCGACAGAATATCGCTAGATGATGAACCAAAGTCACTACTTAAGGATGTGACCGAATTCGAGCGGACTGGCAGGAAGGTTTATCTATGGAGAGCGTTGATAGTTGAGGGAGAGGATAAGCTTGCAAGGGGAGATACTTCTTTTGTAGATGCTGAAATAGATCCCGACGAAATGGCTGTAATTCTCTTCACTTCAGGGACTACAGGTACTCCTAAGGGCGTTATGCTAACTCATCGCAATATCACGGTAAATATCATGGATGTGTGCCGCGTGGCGAATATCCATCCGTGGGACAAGACACTTTCAATACTGCCGATTCACCACACTTACGAATGCACGCTCGGAATGTTGCTCGTGCTATATCGCGGGGCAAGCACGGCATTTTGCGAGGGCATGAAATATATCGTCAAAAATATGCACGAAGCTGAAAATACAGTTGTCATCGTAGTGCCGAGGGTTCTCGAGATGATTCACGGCCGAATCATGAAGACAATTAAGAAGTCGGGAAAGGAAAAGACGTTCAGAAGAGCACTGAAGGCTAGTCGCAGCGCTCGAAAATTTGGCTTAAATGTGAGCAGAACTCTTTTTAAACAGATTATAAATGAACTCGGTGGCAAGCTTAGGCTCGTAATCACAGGAGCTGCTGCGCTGGCGCCAGATATTTGCAGGGACTTTGAAGACTTTGGGATTATTGTGCTTCAGGGGTATGGCATGACCGAATGCACACCGCTGATTACAGGCACACCTCAGAGTGCTTCTAGAACGAGGTATGATAAATCTGGATCTGTTGGAGTGCCAGTGGAGACTGGAACAGTACGAATCATCAATCCAGATGAAAATGGCGTTGGAGAGATATTATTTAAAGGTCCAAATGTCATGCTCGGCTACTATAACCTCCCCGAGGCAACTGAGGAAGTGCTTGAGGATGGCTGGCTTAGAACTGGCGATATCGGATACTTCGATGCTGATGGCTGGCTGTTTCTGACTGGCCGCGCTAAGAATGTAATCGTAACGAATGCTGGAGAGAACATCTATCCTGAGGAAATTGAGGACTATATCAACAGACATCCGTACATATCCGATTCGATGGTATTCGCATCAGGCGAATCAGAGGATGTAGTTGCAGTACAGATTCTTCCAGATAAAGACGAGATAAAGGATGAACTCGGAAGTGTTCCGTCAGACGATGAGCTTGAAACGCTCATAAAAGGAGTTGTCACGGAGCTCAATATGGGGCTCGCTCCGTTCAAGCGAATCCGTGAGGTTTACGTCCGCAAAGAAGATTTCGTGAGGACGACTACGCGCAAGATAAAACGACAGGATAATAAGCTGGAGGATTTGAAGTAGGGAGGATTTAGGGGATCTTTCTAAAATAATCATACAAAATTCCTTTTTTAGAGAATACTAAAAAAGGAATTTTAAATTGTGAAAATTATATGCTATCAAATATGACTATACAAAATAAAAGCGCAACCCTATCGAGTTGCGCTTTTTGGTGCGTGATCAGGGGTTCGAACCCTGGACACCCTGATTAAGAGTCAGGTGCTCTGCCAGCTGAGCTAATCACACATATTTAGTTGTTTGCTTAACAGCTTATACAGTCTAGCATTGATTTACAAGGCAGTCAAGAAAAAGTTTGAAAAAAATCGAATTAAATTTAAGCGTTTGCTAAGTATACATTCAATTGTGGTAAGTGATGCACCTAATCCATTCCGTATGCCTTTATATTATTGTCTTACACAAATGTATTTATAAAATACGTTTAAAATACGTTAAAAACATTTCAATTCATCACAATAACTAAACCTTAGCAAAATCAATCATGATACAATAAAAAAGAAGCAGCGCGATTTAAAACAGGTGCAGGAAATGTAATATTTCCACAATAAATAGGAACACGGGTGGGACTAATTCCTATCCATTGATATTGCGCGTGCCTCTTGACGGATAATGTTATCACAAAAAAGTGGAAAAGATAGCACAAAATGACAATATTTTTGTATAAAATTATGCATTTGTTGCGCGAATTCCACTAATTGCAAGCGAAATCTTGCTATTAACTTATCCTTGTTGTATAATTTCCAATGAATCTTTATAGAAGATTGACAACCAGCACAAAAGCGAGTTCCTCGCTCGAGTGATTTAAGTGGATTTGGGAGGTAACAATGTTCTGTAGCAATTGTGGCAACGAAGTAGCAGAAGGCGCTAAGTTTTGCAGTGTATGTGGTGCAAGATTGAGCCTTGATGCAGAACCGTCAGTACACGAACATACAGCGTTTAGTTCGTCGAATAGAGAAGGAAATATGATGGACAAGAGAGAATCTTCTACGAAGTTCGACTTTAATTTCGGTTCTGAGGATCTAGAGATTAAGGAGCCTAAGAAGAAAACAAGCTCGGTTTCTTTCGATTGGAGCTCTGTAATTGAAGAGAGCCATAAGAAACCTACTAAGAAAATCAGATCTCCTTGGGAGACAACTGGGATTGACGACGAAGAGGCTGAAGCTGTTACACAGTCGTTCAGTTCGGTTAATAATGATTGGGATAGACACAAGACTGCTGAGCCTGCACATAAGGCTGAGGAGCCTGATTCCCTCGAGGAAATTCTAAAGCGTGATTCCGTAGCTGTTCCGGCATCTGGTCACGGACGCACTATGAACTTCATAGAGGTCATGAAGCAGGAAAAAGAAGAGCGAGAGAAGGCTGCGAAGGAAGCTGAAGAAGCATCCGTTTCGGCTGACTACGATTTTAGTGAGTCCATTCTTCCTAATGAAGAAAGGGAGCATACTCAGGGATACACAGAACTCAAGGATGACATCGTCGCTGAACTGGAGAAGCAGGCAAGCGAGATGGATGAAAAGGAAGTTTCGCATAGATTAGATGCAGCTTCTGCGGATTTTGATGAGTATCTTAATGCTCGCCGCAAGTCGCACGAGGAAGTGTTCCAGGCAGAACCACCACATAACTTCGTTGATGATATGGTTCATGTATCCGCAGCTGATACTAGGGACGAGTTTAAGCTTCCAGAAGATGAATTTGAGACAGAGCTTTCTGCATTTATCGGTAACCATGAGGACGCTGATAAGGAAGATGATCATGCAGATAAATCAGACGATGATTTGTTTAATTTCGACGTTGATATTGAAGATACAGATGAGGACGAGGAGACTGTAAGCCAGTATCTTGACTATGTGAAGCCAAGTAGGGTTTCGCGTGCGCAGGAGCGTGCTGAAGCTGAGGAATTTGACCTCGATGATGATGACGATGATGAGCCAGAGACATTCTCGTATGACGAGCTTACAGAAGATAATAAAGAGCCAGAGACGGACTACGATCTCGAACCTGAAACTGAATCTACAGAAGAAGTAGATGATTTCGCATTCGGCGAAGATGACATAGATGTTCCTTATGAGGAGCCTGTCAATTACTCTGAGCTATATATGGATGAAGAGACAGAAAAGCCTGAGAAGCCGGTGGCATCAGATACCGCTGAGGTAGTTGATTCGCATAAAGGCAGTGAGGAACCGGTTACAGAAGCAACCACAGAAGCTTCGGAAACACCTGCTGATTCAAAGGCGCCAGCAGCTACAGAGGTTGCTGCGGAGCCAGTTTCAGAACCAGCTACAGGAACAGCTTCAAAGCCATCACTGGCAGAGCCAGTAGCCGTAGCACCAGAAACCGTAGAGGCAAGTTCGGCACCCGCTGAAAAGGTAGATGATGCTGAATTGGCTGCTGCAAAGGCTATAGAAAATGAAATTGCAAATCTACAGAAGCGTCTAGAAGAGCTTCTCGGCAAAGATACTTCTGATACAGTTGAATTGCCAGCAAGAGACGTTGTTTCGGCCGAAGAGCTAGTACAGGAGCCTGTGCAGGAGAAGGCTGAGGCGAAAACTGAAGCAACTGCCACAAAGACGGGTGCTCGCTCTGATTTAACCAACTTAGAGGCAGAATTGGCTGCTTTAGGATTCGATACAATTGACGATGAGCCAGATGAAGAGGCTGATATGCTTTTCTCTGCAGAAGATGTGGCAGATGCTAACGCTTCAGCAGTGGAAGAGGGTAATGAGGATTTAAATCAGGAAGAGGTTATGTCGATTGATGACCTCCAGAAGGATCTCTTTGGCACGGACGTTGATGATGCAGGAATGGAAGCAACTCGCAAGATAGATAAGTTCTATACTCTCTATCGTAAGAATGAAGAGTTCCAGCAGCTTCTAGATGAGGAGTATAAGAAACTGCAGGAAGGCAGTGCCGACTATACGCTCATGGATGATGTGCTAGCTGATTATCAGGATGAGGAAGAGGCTGAGGAAACTCCAGTTGAAGCCCATCATGAGACAGTCGAAGCTGCAGTTAAGGCTGAGTCGGCTAAGCTCGAAGCGGCAAAGAAGGATGCAGGATCAGAACTCAGTAATAGCGCTAATGTTACTGAACCTATTACTGCTGCGACAACTCTAGTTAGTTCGCCAGCTCAGGCTGCAGTTAATACGGCAAGTAAGGCAAGCAGTGTAGCACCGTCTGTAGTCGACGATGACGATGAAGAGTCGCGCAAAGGCGGAGTTCTAACGGTAATTGCGGTCATCGTAGCAATCTTGCTAGTTCTGTTATTGGTAGTGATACTGATACTTAACTTTGCTCCGGACAGCAGTGTTGCGCAGAGAATCAGCGAAGTGATTGGAAAGTTTACGAATTTCGCATCGCTGGGTGATAATTCTGAATTGCTACTATAAGGGTGATTTATACGTATATGCAGCGGCAGGCTTGATGGCTACCGCTGCATTATGTGGTTTTTGGAGAAATTATGGCTAAGGATAAGAAAAAAGGAAAAGTTACATACACATTTAATGGTGAAGGTAAGCGACGGAATGTCTTTGGAAAGCTACTTGTTATAGCAATTTTTGTGATAGTTATAGTCGGTAGAAGCGTCGGCTTCCTCACAGACTGGATGTGGTTTAGAGAACTTGGTTTTACCAGAGTATTTTGGACGCAGCTTGCAACAGAGCTAAAGCTCGGAGTTGTAATATTCTTGATTTCCGGTCTTTTGGTGCGAGTTTATCTAAACAGCCTTAGAAAGGGATATTTTAGTAAGATAGAATCGCACGAAATTCCGGATATGCACAAGCTAAACGTGTTATCTTGGGTGATATCTGTGATTTTCGGAGTTGTGGCAGCGTTTGTATCGGCTACGAGCACGTGGCAATCATTTCTCATGTTTGCGAACTCCTCAAAGTTCGGACTAAAGGATCCGATTTTTGGACTAGATATTTCCTTCTATGTATTTAAGCTCGAGTTTTTAACTAAACTTAATTCAATTGCGATATTCGTGATTGTCGGAGTGGTTATCGTAACGTTAATTTACTATGCCGTTTTGCTTTCGGTAAGGAAACCAGATATTTTCGACAAGAAGGATGTCTTTGAAGATCTTGAAGCAGATGATGCAGAGAAAGAGGCACAGGCAGGAGATGAAACTTCGGCAGATGATGAAGTTAGGAAAGGACGTCCCGATAATAGTATTCCGTTCGGCAAGAGAGATCCTGTAGATGATGTTGCGAGAGTCATAAAAGGATTTAGTGACAAAGCAAAGGAACAAGCTAAGAAGCGCAGAGAAAATAAACGCGAAATCAATAGATCAAATGTGGACCATCTATTTAGCCTAGCATCTGGGAAGGCTATGATTTTGGGCGTTGTTTTCTACGTTATGCTAGGCATTCACTTCGTGCTAAAGCAGTTTACTCTCCTACATGCACATACTGGAACAGTATACGGTGCTGGATTTACAGATATTGCAATTACGCAAAAGGTATATCTTCTAGTCATGATTTTAGCTGTAGTCGGAGCGATTACCCTGGTAAGACACGTTCATAAGAAGGAATATCTTAAGCTCGCTAGAGTTCCGATGCTCATAATAGGAGTGCTTTTCCTCGGAACGATTCTTAAGGTTGGTGTTCAGAGCCTGATAGTTGCTCCAGATGAAATCAACAAAGAAAGTAAATACATCAAGAAAAACATCCAATATACGAATCATGCGTACGGCCTAGACAAGGTTAAGGTCGATTCTTTTGCAGCACAGAACAATCTGACAGCTGCAGATATAGCTAGTAACAAACCAACAATCAGTAACATCAGAATCAACGACTATGAGCCTGTAAAGGACTACTACAATCAAACACAGAGTATTCGTCAGTACTACGATTTCAAGGATGTAGATGTAGATAGATATGATATAAATGGCTCTGAGACCCAGGTGTATCTATCGGCACGTGAGATTAACGAAGCCAAGATCAGTGATACATGGATTAACAAGCATTTGAAATACACTCATGGTTATGGAGTTGCGCTATCCAAGGTTAATTCCGTAACCGCAAGCGGACAACCGGATGTGCTCGTTAAGAATATTCCGCCTGAGTCAAATATTCCTGAAATAAAGATAAAGAGACCTGAGATTTATTTCGGTGAGCTCACGAACAACTATATTATCGTCAATGGGGATGAGCAGGAATTCGATTACCCAGATGGGAACAACAACAAGTATACCAAGTACAAGGGCAAGGCAGGTATAAAGCTCGGAATTGTAAGCAGACTGCTGTTTTCAATCAGAGAGGGAAGCATGCAGATGCTCGTATCGAGAAATATCAACTCAGATTCGAGGATAATCATTAACAGAAATATCATCGAGAGGGTCAATAAGATTTTGCCGTACCTCGAGTATGAGAAGGACCCTTACATGACCATCGTGGATGGAAAGCTGTATTGGGTTATCGATGCGTATACGACTAGCAGCAACTATCCGTATTCTGAGCCTTATTCGGGTCAGATTGGGACGACGAACTATATCAGAAACTCAATCAAGGTGGTTGTAGATGCTTATAATGGGGATGTAAATTACTACGCTGTAGATGATAAGGATCCGATTGCGAAGACGTATGCGAAGATATATCCGACGCTGTTCAAGGGTAAGGATAAGATTCCGGCGGGATTAAAGAAGCATTTCAAGTATCCATCGACGCTCCTCAATATTCAGGCGGGTGCTTACACCAAGTATCATATGAATGAAGTCAAGGTCTTCTATCAGAAGGAAGATCTCTGGGACATTGCAAATCAAATATACGGTACAAAAGAGAGACCGATGAGTTCGAGCTTCTTCATATTCAATCTGCCGGGAGAGAAGCGTGAAGAGTTTATAAATATGATTCCGTTCACTCCTAAGTCGAAGCAGAACATGACAGCCATCATGATGGCGAGAAATGATGGGGACGAATACGGTAAGCTCGTGGTGTATAAGTTCCCTAAGAACAAGACGGTGTACGGACCAATGCAGGTTGAAGCGCAGATAGATCAGAATTCTGAGATTGCCAAGGAGTTCTCGCTATGGAATTCATCAGGGACTACGTATAAACGTGGAGACATGTTTATAATTCCTGTAAATAATTCTATAATGTACGTAGAGCCGGTATATCTCGAGGCTTCAAACCAAGCGATTCCTGAGGTTAAGAGGGTAATAGTCGCTTATGGGGACAAGATAGCATATGCATCTACACTGGATGAGGCGCTTGAGAGTTTATTTGGAGACGGCGCAGGGAATTCGGGCAGTGTCAGCAGCAATTCTTCAGGAGGTTCCGGTGGGGATAGTGGCTCCAGTAACCAGAAAGAGCTGATTGGCAAGGCTAAGGAAGCGTATGATAATGCTGTTAAAGCCCAGAAGAATGGGGACTGGAAGGCTTATGGTGAGTACCTAGACGAGCTGTCTGGATATCTCGATCAGCTTGCTGGATAGGAAATTGAGCCTAAATTACTTTTTACTTTGCGAGATAAGGAGATATTATGATAAATTTCGATTTGGAAAAGATGCTCTTTACAATTCCTGCTGAAGAGCATGGAATTGAAGAGGTAGCGAAGGTGCTTCGTGCGCATCCAGAGGTTAAGTTCGTGTCATTTGCGGGCGTGGACCTTGGTGGTCATTTTACGGATGAGAAAATTCCTATCAAGACATTCATCGATGATATGGAGAAGCTGCTCGAAAACGGTGTCCAGACCGACGGATCCAGCGTAGCGTTACCTGAGATTGCAAACCTTGCGAATGCTAGAGTTGATATACTTCCAGATAAGGATGCGAATTGGTACGTCGAGTATAATTTCAGCAACATGGATTTTGCGACCGGCTTGCCAGTCGGTACACTGAGGATTCCATCATTCCTAAGACACAACAATGATAGGATGGTTGGATCGAGAATTTTCTGCAAGGATTCTATACGCAAGTTCAAGACAAGACTCATGGAGATGCTGAAACAGTACCCATATGTAGTCGAGTACCTAGACGGCATTAATTCGATAGACGATATTGAAGAGATTAACCTAACTAGTGCAACTGAGCTCGAGTTCTGGGTAAAAACTCCGGATGACAAAGCGGACAGAGATCAGCTTTCCACCTCGCAGGAACTTAAAGAGCAGTACTGGAAGAGGACTATAGGACCTGTAAATACAGCTCTTGAGCAGACGCTCGAGATACTCGATCGCTATGGCTTCGGTGTCGAGATGGGACACAAGGAAGTAGGCGGAGTAAGAGCTAAGATGGGCAACTCCGGAAGCTATGACCATATCATGGAGCAGCTTGAAATCGACTGGAAGTATTCGTCGCCAGTGCAGGCTGGGGATAATGAAGGTCAGATCAAGCATATAGTGAGGGATGTATTTAGAGCTAACAACCTGGAGGTAACATTCCTTGCAAAACCTATGCCAGGCGTTGCAGGTAGCGGAGAGCATACTCACCTCGGTGTATCTGCAAGGCTTAAGTCGGGAAAGGTCGTAAACCTATTTGAGTCAAAGGATAGAATGAACGAATACATGAGCCCGGTTGGATTCGGGGCGCTCATGGGAATTTTAAATAACTACGAGCTTTTAAACCCTTTCGTGGCACAGACGCATGATGCATTTAGAAGGCTAAAGCCAGGATACGAGGCTCCGGTCTGCATCGTAACCTCGCTGGGTAAGGACTGCGTAACACCTTCTAGAAATAGAACTGTTTTAATAGGACTCGTTAGAGATCAGAACAACCCTATGGCTACAAGGTTTGAGCTCAGGTCACCAAACCCTCATAGCAACACTTATCTGGTTGTGGGAGCATCGTTCATGCTCATGCTAGACGGAATTGAAGCAGTGCTCTCTAATAGCAAGACACCAGCAGAGCTCGCAGTATCAATCTCTAAGAAAGCTGGAGAAAAGGACTTCTATCTCGCAAAGGACCGTGAATATAGGAGCGAACTCAACGTTTTCGAATGCTTCACGAAGAGAGAGAGAGAAAAGCTGTTCGGAAAAGCCCCGGCTACAGTCTGGGAGAATTTGAAAGCTTTTGACACACACGAAGATGAACTAGCAAAACTCACAGGCGGAGATGAGACGGCTAAGGATGTGATCATGTCATACCGTGCACAGATGTCGATGAAGTGGGTTATGGAGTTCCGCGATAGGATTTTGCCTAACTCAATGGATTTTGTCAGAAACTGCAAGAAGAGACATAATGAGCTCGAAGCGACTGATTATGATATAATGAACTGGAGAAGGGTCAACAGCCTGCGCATTGCGCTAGGAAAGGACTCCATCGACAGCAAATCAATTTTGACGCTTGCGAGAGAGGCGATTGATTCTGCAGATTTCGATGCGGCATCTAGATATGAGCTGCTTATTCAGGAGAAGATTGAAGAGCTTAGAGGTGCATACAGTACTTATATTAAGAACTTATTTTAATAGATTTAGGAAGATACGATAATATGGGGGTTAAGAAATGCTCGACGTCAAAAGAGTGAGAGAAAACTTCGAGAGCGTTAAAGCCGATGTGGAAAGACGTGGCAAAGGTGACTTTGGCATCGACAACGTGCTAAAGTTCGATACTAAGAGAAGGGAGCTTCTTGCGGAAGTTGAACAGCTTAAAAACAAGCAGAATACAGTATCGCGTGAAGTGCCAAAGCTCAAGAAAGAAGGTAAGGATACTTCAGCTCTGTTTGCAGAGATGAAGGAGTTAAGTACAGAGATTAAATCCTTAGATGCAGAGGTTAGCGAAGTAGAAGAGGAACTCAGAAAGGCGCTACTCTACGTCCCTAATACACCTCACCCAGATGTTCCAAGCGGAGAGGATGATAGCGAAAATTTCGAGCTTCGTAAGTTCGGAGAGCCGACTGAGTTCGCATTTGAGCCAAAGGCACACTGGGATATCGGAGAAGCTTTAGACATACTGGATTTTGAACGCGCGGCCAAGATTTCTGGCTCCCGCTTCACCGTGTACAAGGGTATAGGTGCAAGGCTAGAGAGAGCCGTGATAAACTTCATGCTCGACCTCCACACGGAAGAACAGGGCTATACTGAGATCTTACCACCGTTCATGGCTAACCGTGATGCTATGACAGGGACAGGACAGCTGCCTAAGTTCGAGGACGATATGTTCTATGTGCCTGCGAAGGATTTTTTCTTGATTCCAACAGCAGAAGTTCCGGTTACTAATCTCCGTTCCAATGAGATTATCGAGCCGGAGGAGATGCCTGTGTACTACACGGCATATACACCATGCTTCCGAAAAGAGGCTGGTTCAGCTGGACGTGATACTAGAGGATTGATCAGACAGCACCAGTTCAATAAGGTTGAGATGGTTAAACTTGCGTATCCAGAGAATTCATATGAAGAACTAGAGAAGCTCACACATGATGCAGAGGAAGTACTACAAAAGCTAGGTATTCCTTACAGAGTCGTTAGACTATGCTCTGGGGATCTCGGATTTTCAGCAGCGATGACATACGATATCGAAGTGTGGATGCCAAGCTACGGCCGTTATGTTGAAATTTCAAGCTGCTCAAACTTTGAAGATTATCAGGCTAGAAGAGCTAATATAAGATTCAGAAGAGAGAAGAAGGCAAAGCCTGAATTCGTACACACGCTGAACGGATCTGGTCTAGCAGTAGGCAGAACTGTAGCTGCTATCCTTGAAAACTTCCAGCAGGAAGATGGAACTGTGGTAGTGCCAGAAGCATTAAGACCTTACGTCGGAAGAGACGTGATTAAGTAAGATAAATTAACCAATCGAGAGTTAGATTGGAAAACGAGCGAAGCTCATTAGACATGATGCGGCAAAAGCACAAGGAACTCGATGGCCAGGTAAGGTCGCAATCAGTTCGTTGTGCTTTTTTACTATAGGAAGGTGGCTGCTCTTCAGTTGCCACTTGAGACGGAGGATACCGAAAAATGAAAGACAGAGTCAGCTTGACCGACTTCCTTATGTATCATAAGGAGACTCACCCGATTTCGTTTCATATGCCTGGACACAAAGGGAGAAGCACGCTCTATGGGATATACGGCTTCGGAGATTTCATCAAAAACGTAGTGGGAAACGATATAACGGAAATTCCTGGAGCTGATGCGCTGCAGCAGCCACGAGAAAGAATTAAGGATATTATGGAAGGTTACGCCGGACTCTATGGGGTAAAGCATACAGAGCTCCTTGTAAATGGCAGCAGTGCCGGGCTCATGGCCTCGATATTAGGTAGTGTTCCAAGAGGAGGTAAGCTCCTTATGGGAAGGAACTCTCATAGATCTGTATATGGAGCACTCAGACTTGGCGGGATAGACCCTGTCTACATAATGCCTGAGATAGATGATGAAACTGGGCTTCAGCTCGGATTAGACCCGAACAAAATTGAGGCAGCCCTGATCGAAGATCCTGACATCAAAGCCGTGCTGGTGACGAGCCCGAACTACTACGGGGTACTATCAGATATCGAGCGGATTGCCAGCATCGTTCACCTGCACGGCAGGATTCTGATTGTCGATCAGGCGCACGGTGCGCACCTTAAATTCTTTGACTACCTGCGCAGTGAAGATGGGCTCCCGCACCGTGCGGCAGAGAATTGCGGAGCCGACATTGTGGTGGACAGCACGCACAAGACGCTGCTGTCATTTACGGGCTCCGCAATTCTCAACATCTGCACCGAGAGGCCAGATGTTTCTCGGATTAGCGAGCTCCTCCGCATGCTGCAGACCACGAGTCCGAGCTACCTGCTGATGGGCAGCCTCGATATCAATCAGCAGATACTCAGAATGGACGGCTACAATCTCATCAAGAACTGGGATGCAGACATCAAATACTTCTATCAGGAGGCTGCCCAGATCGCCGGCCTCGGGCTCATCGATCGCATCGACCTTGATGAAACCAAGGTCAGTATCACAATGTCAGCCCTCGGCCTCAGCGGCCCCAAACTGGCGGAGGAGCTCGAGAAGAGAAACATCTGGGTGGAACTCACGCATGGCGACTATGTGATGCTGATGACAGGACTCGGAAATGAGAGAGGCGACTATGAAGATGTGCTGAGCGCCCTGCGTGACCTCTCGGCGCACTATGGCGGCAGAATCCAAGGTATGGAATCGGAAAGCTCTGCCTCTAAAACCGAGCCTGCCGCCCAGAACATGGCGCAGAAGCAAGCTAAAAATGAAATACAGGCGGTGGCAAAAAATGAAACGCAGGTGGCGAACAAGAATGCATCACAGCCGGTAGACAAGATTGCAGAATTGAGAACTCCATCATCAGATTCAGCACTTATAGAGCGGCTCGAGCAGCGTAAGATTCCAGATACCTATGAAGAGATTCCTTTATATAGTGCCGAGGGAAGAGTTCTCTACGAGTCCATCATCCCTTATCCTCCTGGAACGCCAATCGCCTGCCCTGGTGAAGTGCTAAGTAAATCGGTTATCTTGTACGTCCGAGACCAACTAGTAGCACAACATGTGGTTCTAGGGGTAGATGAAGAAGGACGAGTTAAAGTTGAAAGCGATTGTGTACTTTTCAAGGAAATTTGAGGTGACTTATAGGGAATTTTGATGTATAATTTTTCTTATGCAATGGATATTATTTGTACGAATCTAAGAAAGGAAGGGTTCTTAAGGATGAGCCAAGGTAAACATTTACCAAGCATTTTGGTTAAGCATCATAAGAATACTGCAGGTCGCGAGACCGAAGTGATGCCAATTCCGGATGTGGTTGAAATCTGCATGTCGCAGAGTATTGGTGCTCCTTGTCAGCCTCTCGTAGCAAAGGGCGACTATGTCAAAGTCGGTCAGAAGATCGGTGACACAGAAGCTTTCGTTAGTGCTCCAGTTCATTCTAGCGTATCTGGAACAGTTACTGATATCACATCGGTACGTTCCTCGATGGGCGGAATGGAGACACATATCGTTATTGAGACTGATAAGAAGCAGGAAATCAGTGAAGAGGTTCAGATTCCTCACATTGAGAGTCATGCTGATTTCGTCAAGGCAGTAAGAGCTAGTGGTATGGTTGGATTAGGAGGTGCTTCGTTCCCAACGAGCATCAAGATGGATCCAAAGAATCTAGACGAATGTACTACCCTGGTTATCAACGGTGCTGAGTGTGAGCCATTCATCACAGGCGATAACAGAATTATGGTAGAGGATAGACAGGATGTTCTCGACGGTATGCTTCTAACTATGAAGTATTTGAACCTTGAGAAAGGTATCATCGGAGTCGAGGAGAATAAGCCTGACGCTATCGAAAATTTGAACAGACTGATTCAGCAGAACGGTATCGACAACATCGAGGTGTTCAAGCTTCAGTCGAGATACCCAAAGGGAGCTGAGCGTGTACTCGTATATGAGACCACCGGTAAGGTTATGAATGCTGGTGTTCTTCCTGCACAGCTTGGCGTTATTCTATGTAACGTTTCAACAATTGGAATTTTGGGACAGTACTTCAGAACAGGTATGCCTCTCGTTCAGAGAAGAATCACCGTTGATGGAGATGCTGTTGCTGAGCCTAAGAACGTATTCGTTCCAATCGGAACACGTATCGCGGATGTAGTTGCATTCTGCGGTGGATACAAGCAGGAGCCTAAGAAAATCGTAATGGGTGGACCTATGATGGGTCGTGCAACTCATTCAGATGAGACTCCAACTGTTAAGAATACTGGTTCGCTCCTATGCTTCGGCAAGGAGACAGCTACTGTAAAGACCGAGACTGGATGTATCAACTGTGGTCGTTGTCATCACGGATGTCCATTCAAGCTCGTTCCTATGCTCTACGCAGATTTCTACGAGAGACATGACGCAGAGTCACTTGATAAGTTCAAGGTTATGCAGTGTATGGAGTGCGGAAGTTGCTCTTACGTATGTCCTGCAAGACGACCTTTGAGCTTTACCAATAAGCTCGCGAAAGGCTTGGTAAAGGAGGCAGCGAAGAAGAATGGATAATAAGAAATTTCATAACAATCTGATAGTATCCACATCTCCACACATTGTTACAGATGAAGATACTACCAAATTAATGGGAACTGTTCTGCTTGCAATGCTTCCAGCACTAGTTGCCAGCACATATATTTTCGGAGCTAGAGTTCTGCTGCTTGCAGCTGTATGTATCGTTGCCAGCGTAGGCTTCGAATGGATATACAACATGCTCGCTAAGAAGCCGCAGACAATCAGCGATCTCAGTGCAGCAGTAACAGGTCTACTGATAGCATTTAACGTTCCATCCAGCTTCCCGCTATGGATGGCAGTAATAGGATGTTTCGTAGCTATCGTTGTTATTAAACAGCTCTACGGTGGAATCGGAAGAAACTTCGTTAACCCGGCAATCACTGCCAGAATCTTCCTTTTCATCTCGTTTGCAGCACAGATGACAACATGGCCACTTCCAAGAATGGCAGCTAAGACTGATGCTGTAACAGGTCCTACACCTCTTGCACTAGTTGCTGGTGGCGCTAGTAAGGCTGACCTTCCATCCAACATGGATATGTTCCTAGGATTCACAGGCGGGTCCCTCGGTGAAGTAAGTGCTCTTGCGCTTCTCGTTGGAGGGCTTTTCCTAATCTGGAGAAAGGTTATCTCTCCAGCGATTCCATGTGCATTCCTCGGAACTGTATTTGTTATCGCTCTTGCATACTACAAGGGTGACTTCAATATGGCTATTTTCCACCTCTGTGCCGGTGGTGTAATGCTTGGTGCATTCTTCATGGCTACAGACTATGTAACATCGCCTAAGCTAACAAAGGGTCAGGTTATGTTCGGTATCGGATGCGGAATTATCACTATGGCTATCCGTCTATGGGGTAACTATCCGGAAGGTGTTTCGTTCTCAATCCTACTTATGAACATCTGTACACCACTTATCAACAGATGGTCGTATAAGAGCTATGTAAAGGGAGGTGCGAAATAATGAAGAAAAAAGAAAGCACATTTTCAAGTTTCATTTCGCCGATCCTCGTGCTCGTACTGATTTGTTTCGTAGTTACATTTGCACTTGCTATGGCATACGGTGTTACGAAGCCAATCATCGATAAGAATAACCTCAAGGAGTCGAACAAGGCTAAGTCCGAACTGATTCCAGAGGCAAAAGGCGAATTCAAGAATTACGACGGAAAGCTCGTAGTAGTTCAGAAGAATAAGATATACGTTACAGAGGCATCCAAGGCTGTAAATGGCTCAGGTGTAGTAGTGACTGTAAACTCAAACAGTTATGGTGGTACCCTAACTGCTATGATAGGTATCGATAGCAAAGGTAAGATTACGAACGTTAAGATTATGAGTGCTCAAGATACTCCTGGTATCGGTACAAAGGCTCAGGACCCAAAGCACCTTGGACAGTACAAGGGACTATCGGATCTTGGAAGCGAGACTATCAAGGATTCAAAGTCGAAGGTTAAGTATATCACTGGAGCTTCGATTTCCTCACAGGCTATTCACGAATCTGTTTTTGCTGGTCTAAAGCAGTATAAGGCTATGGGAGGGGCTAAATAAATGAGCAATAAGAGTAAATTATCTATCATCACAAACGGTATCATCAAAGAGAACCCAGTATTGGTTCTTCTAATCGGTACCTGCCCTACACTAGCTACATCTTCATCCGCTTCGAACGGTCTTGGTATGGGACTCTCAACTACAGCGGTACTGATTGCAGCTAACGTAGTAATATCACTACTTCGTAAGGTTATTCCTGACAAAGTAAGAATCCCGTGCTACATCGTAGTAATCGCCGGATTCGTAACAGTAGTTCAGTTCTTGCTAGAGGCGTATGTGCCAGCACTTTACAAGTCGCTCGGTCTGTTCATCCCTCTAATCGTAGTAAACTGTATCATCCTCGGAAGAGCTGAGGCGTTTGCTAACAAGAACACTGTATTTGATTCTGCTCTAGACGGAATCGGAATGGGTCTCGGATTCACGCTCACACTTACAGTAATGGGTACAATCAGAGAGCTGCTCGGAGCAGGAACATGGTTTGGTATGACAGTATTCGGTTCATGGTTCACACCAATCGGATTTTTCAACCTCGCACCTGGTGGTTTCTTCGTATTCGGAGTTCTCATCGCAGTACTAAATGTACTCACTAAGGGCAAGGCTCTCAAGAAGAAATCGTTTAGCTGTGGCACATGCCCAATGTACAATTCATGCAACCTAGCAGAAGCTAAGGAAGTTGCAGCAGAGGAGAAAGGAGCTGAGGCATAATGTTAAATTTAGTTATCATCTTTATGTCGATCGTTCTTGTAAATAACTTCCTGCTATCGCAGTTCCTCGGAATCTGTTCATTCCTCGGAGTTTCTAACAAGATGGAATCGGCGGTTGGTATGAGTGGTGCGGTAATATTCGTAATGGTAATTGCGGAGATTACAACATGGCCAATCCAACAGGTACTTAATAAGCTAGATATCGCATATCTACAGACTGTAGTGTTTATCCTCGTAATCGCGGCTCTAGTACAGTTCGTTGAGATGTTCATGAAGAAGTTTATGCCAGCACTTCAGAAGTCGCTCGGTATCTACCTTCCGTTAATCACAACAAACTGCGCTATCCTCGGTGCGACAATCAACGCTATCAACTACAACTACACATACATTCAGGCTATCGTTTACACAGCTGGAGCTGGAGTAGGTTTCGGACTTGCGATGGTACTGTTTGCAGGTGTTCGTGAAGAGAAGCTCTGGAATGAAGACGGTGTGCCTGCTGCATTTAAGGGAGTTCCAATGGTACTCGTAAGTGCAACAATTCTCTCTCTATCGTTCATGGGATTCTCAGGATTATTCCAGTAAGGAGGGGTACAGATGAATGCAATTATAACAGCAGTAGCACTTGTAGTTTGTGCAGGATTCATAGCTTCTCTCTTGCTAGTAATCGCTTCGCACGCTTTCTACGTTCCGGTAGATGAGAGAGTATCCGAGGTAAGAGAGATTCTGCCTGGTGCTAACTGCGGTGGATGCGGTTTTGCCGGATGTGATGACTATGCAAACGCAGTAGTTAACGATGAGTCAACAAGCTGTAGCGCTTGTACAGTGGGTGGAGCTGCTTGTGCTGAGCAGATCGCTAACATACTCGGCCGTGCTGCAGGTGGCGCTGATAAGCAGATCGCACAGGTAATGTGCAACGGAACATGCGATGCTTCCAAGAAGATTCTTGAGTGGCAGGGTATGCAGTCATGTGCAGGTGCTAAGACCTTCTTTAACGGCAACTCAGCTTGTTCCCAGGGATGTATCGGTCTTGGAGACTGCGTTGGTGTCTGCGAGTTCGACTCTATCGGTATTATCGATGGCGTCGCTAAGGTTAATAGAGACACATGCGTTGCGTGTGGGAAATGTGTTGTAAACTGTCCACAGTCCATCATCAAGATGGTTCCTTATAAGAAGGAAGTTCACGTTCTATGTATGAACACTGAAAAGGGTGGAGTTACTCGTAAGCAGTGCTCGAACGGTTGTATCGGATGTGGAAAGTGTGAGAAAGCATGTAAGTTCGATGCAATTCACGTTAACAACAACGTCGCAGCTGTAGACTACGAGAAGTGTAAGAACTGCGGAATGTGTATGGGCGTTTGTCCTACAGGATCAATCAACAGCTACAACGAGAGACACGCTAAGATGGCGATTAACGCCAAGAAGAAGGCTGCGGCTGAGAAGGCTGCTAAGGCAGCTGAAGCAAAGGCTAAAGCAGCAGCTCAGGCGTAAAAAAGATTCGTACAATCGGATATAGCGATTAGACACGACTGGCGATATGCTGGTCGTGTTTTTTTATACATAAAAAATAATATTTAGTACATGATTTGCACACATATATTCACAATTAAGTCGATAGAAACACCAATTTGCCATATCTTTCCTTCAGATAGTGAACAGCTTTGCTACAAGTTAGCTATGCATAATATGTATAAGCTAAGTTAGCGAAAAGCAATTATCTAAAATATAGAATTAAACAGAGAATTATGAAAGGATGTGGACAAAATGCGTAAGGCTGTAATCAAGAACAGGCTAGCGACAATTCTCATAGCTGTGATGATAGCTGTAACAGCATTAGGTGGATGGGCTTCACTATTTGGACAGGCCTCGGCGGCAGACAGCTCCGTTAAACTCACATATGTGAGCCCGTCAAAGATATATAGTGATTCAAGCAAATCTAAAAGCAAGAATGCGAAAACATCTAAAACTAAGAAATCGACAGAAGCTAAAAGTAATAAAAGTTCTAAGAGTAGTAATGAATCGTCTAATGGCGCACCAGGAAAGCCACCGTCAGATGGACAAGGCGGCGGACAACCACCTTCAGGCGGTCAGCCACCAGCGGGCAATCAAAGTGGCGGTCAAGGTGGCGGCGTTAATACACAGAGCTACGATTACAGCGGTACTAACAAGGGCGAATTAACTGCAAGCAAGAAGCATGTTAAAGTGAGTAATAAGACAATTAAGTCTACAACTGCAGATGTAAATGCACTTATTGCCAAGAGTGGTGGAACTCTAACGGTCAAGAACTCTAAGATCACGAAATCTGGAGACGATACCAATGGAGATAACGTTAACTTTTACGGCATTAATTCATCCGCTCTAGCAGTTGGAAAGGGATCTAAACTGTTCTTATCGAAATCATCGATTGCTTCAACAAGTGAGGGTAGCAACGGTATATTCTCGACAGACAAGGCTACAGTATATGCAAACGATGTCAAAATCACTACCAAGAAGAGCGGTAATTCGCGAGGACTCGATGCGACTTATAGTGGTGTAATCTATGCAAATAAGATGAATATCAGCACAGAGGGTGCTCACAGTGCAGCTGTAGCAACTGATCGTGGCGGCGGTTATATATCTGTGACCAATAGTACATTTAAGACAGCAGGCTCGGGATCACCTTTAATTTACTCCACAGGAGACATTGAAGTGGATGCTATAAAGGGCACTGCGACAGGCAGTCAGATAGCAGGCATAGAGGGGCAGAACAGAATCCTGATATATAACTCATCGCTTACAAGCACGAACGATGCGATTTCCGGAAGCGACCCTATCAAGAATGGAGTAATCATCTACCAGTCAACCTCTGGAGATGCGGAAACTGCAAGCTCTAAGCTAGGAGATTTTGAAGCAGTAGATTCTACACTTAAGTCGACAATTTCAGGCGGAGCAATGTTCTACGTGACCAATACCAATGCTAAGGTAGTTCTTCAGAATACGAAGCTTGACTTTGACAGCTCTAAGGTAGATTTAATCAACGCAAGTGGAAACAACTCCAATAATTGGGGCAGTCAGGGTAGCAACGGGGGAAAAGTGACATTTACAGGAATCAAAGAGACGCTAAAAGGAAATATCACTGTTGATACAATCAGTAATGTTAACCTATATCTCACAAAGAATTCGACGTGGACAGGATCTGCAACTATCGAAAACAATTCAGCAGGAACTACATCAAAGTCACCACTGACAGTAAACGTAGACAAGTCTTCTAAGTGGGTTGTAACTAAGAGCACTACAGTTTCGAACCTGAATGTAGAAAAGGGTGGTAAGGTTGTAGATTCAAAGGGCAAGACGGTTACAATTAAGGTTAATGGGAAGACGAAGGTTAAGGGAAACAGTGAAGTGGTAGTTACAGTAACTGGCAAATACTCAGATACTATAAAGACAAGCTCTAAGTCTTCGCTAAGCACCAGAGTTCTCTCCAGAGAAGCTTTTGATAAGAAATATAATGTAAAGACAACATTTGGAACTAACAAATTATCATAAGTATCTACCTATAAGGAAAACTTAACATGGTATAGATATCTGCTAAGCAGAGGCAAATAATACTGTACTGCGAAAGGGGTGCCGAAAGGTGCCCCTTTTGTTAATGTGTGCAGGAATTAGAACGGATTCAGTTGTAGTGCGATACAAAATAAAGGTTTGAAATTGTCATATAAAACAATAAAATAAAAAATAATTTATTTGTTGACACAAATAAATCTCTTTGCTAATATAACTTTATGATGTACTTATAAAAGTACATAGTGCTAGGAATCATAACGACTAGCAATTAGGAATTATTTAGTTAAAGGAGAGAACAGATGCTTCCGATTGTGCAAGAGATAAATGCTTATTTATCAGACTATGTGTTGGTATTCATGTTGCTTGGTGTTGGACTATGGTATACGTTTAGGACTAGGTTTGTCCAGGTAAGATATTTCAAAGAGGGGTTTAAGCGAACCTTCGGCGGAATATCCCTCAGAGGTCATAAGCATGACAACGGCATGAGCTCATTTCAGGCTCTTGCGACTGCTATTGCAGCTCAGGTTGGAACTGGTAACATCGTAGGTGCTTCAGGTGCTATCTTAACCGGTGGACCGGGAGCTATATTCTGGATGTGGGTTATCGCATTCTTCGGAATGGCCACAATATATGCGGAGGCTACGCTCGCTATCGAGACTAGGCAGAAGGCGCCATCTGGCGAATTCCTCGGAGGTCCTGTTTACTATATCAGGACTGCATTCAAAGGCGGTTTCGGAAGATTCCTCGCAGGATTCTTTGCAGTAGCTATTACGCTTGCGCTCGGATTCTTCGGCTGCATGGTACAGTCAAACTCCATCGGAGCAACATTTAGCACAGCGTTTGGCGTACCTGGCTGGACAGTTGGTGTTGTTCTGGTTATACTTTGCGGATTTATCTTCCTAGGTGGTACTAAGAGACTGGCTTCCGTTACGGAGAAAATCGTACCAATCATGGCAGCTATATTCATATTAGGTGGACTGATTCTGCTGATAATGCGCATAAAGTACATCCCAGCTACGTTTGGCATGATCTTCAAGTATGCGTTTGAGCCACAGGCTATCATCGGCGGCGGCTTCGGTATGGCGCTTAAGACTGCTATCTCGCAGGGAGCTAAGAGAGGGCTTTTCTCGAATGAAGCTGGTATGGGTTCTACCCCACACGCTCACGCTCAGGCTCACGTTAAGAACCCTCATGAGCAGGGTACTGTAGCTATGATCGGTGTATTCGTAGATACATTCGTAATCCTAACGCTCAACGCGCTAGTGGTTATTTCGACCATGTACACAGAAGACGGCGCTATCGCTGGCGGAGTTATTCCTAAGGGTATAGATAAAACGAACCTTGCGCAGACTGCTTTTGCATCAGCTTTCGGTGATAAGATAGGACCGATGTTTGTAGCTATCTGCCTATTCTTCTTCGCCTTTTCGACTATCCTAGGCTGGAACATGTTCGGCAAGATTAACATGATCTACATGTTTGGAGAGAAGTCGGTAAAGGTGTATACGGCAATTGCGCTCGTATTCATATTCCTCGGCACTTGTGCTTCGAATGACCTCGTATGGGAGCTCTCAGATATGTTTAACCAGCTGATGGTAATCCCTAACGTTATTGCACTCTTCGCTCTCACCGGCATGGTTCTACATATAGAGCACACCAGAGATGAAGAAAAGCATAAGGTCATAGAGGAGAAGAAAAAGAAATAATATACATTTAAATTGACAACATATCATTAAAGTACTTTCTTTCATGAACAGCGGATGTGCGTCAGCGCATCCGTTGTTTTTATGCACGGGAAGTTGCTTGGAACTATTACTAGCTATGCATTTTAAAATTCTACTGACTGCGGTCACAAACCACAGTAAATAAACAAATAAAATACATGTGATTTAAAAGATTGATAAAAATTATATGTATTTCTATGATATACTAAAGTTAGTCATGGTTAACTTTAATTCAAACTATCTAACTATCATTTTAGGAGGAATGAATGGGTAAGAACGCGATCTTAAAGCCGATATTGATCGGCGCACTCATCCTAGCAGTGGCAGGGGGAATCGCTTTCGCTATGTTCGGAGGAGGGGCTGAGAAGTCTGGGAAATCTGCAGTCTCCCACAAGAAAGAACAGACGGATGTAGCTGATGAGCAAAATACGCCACAGGAGAGTGAAGATAAGGGTACTGCAGGGGACCATGAGACTAATAGCAACGGGGAAAACGGTAACAGCGCGTTAAACAGGAGCTCGGGCGATAGCCAGAGAGCAAGAAAAGTTATTTCTCATAATAGAGTTCAGAATCAGACAGCTACTTCACGAGTGGTTAAGAACGGAACTAGCACAGCACCAGCTGTAAAGCCTTCGAAGCCAGCCGTAGAGCCATCAAAGCCTGCTGTGAAGCCATCTAAACCAGATGTAAAGCCGGGCGAGAATCCTGGTACAACTCCTGGTGGAAACTCAGGCATAAACCCTGGCTCAAATCCAGTGAACCCTGGTACTAATCCTACGGTTAATCCAGGAGAGCAGGTAACTCCTGAGCTGGATCTAGATGCTAGGGTAGAAAAAGAGATCAGTGAATTCATGAGAACCGGAGAGCTTAAGGACGGACAGTTTATCGGACTCGGTGATGGATTCGATGAGGCTAGAGGCGGAGTTAAGACTGTTGTCAATATCAAGAACAACGTCATCGAGAGCATCGTATTCGTCGAGGGTCAGGGCTACTCAGGACTCGATTACATGGGTATCTCGTCGAGAGTAATACCACACCTATGCGGAGAAGCTGGCAAGAGAAACATTGCTATTCTTAAGCTGTACAGAAAGTATATCGACCAGATTGCTGGCGCAAAGGATCATGCCAAGGAGGCGGAGAAGCTTCTAGGCAAAGAGTATGCGAGCAAGATTACAGATGCGAGAAGAGCAGAGCTGGTTTCGCCAGTTATCAGGCAGTATCTGGGAGAGCATCACAAATGCAAGAAGATGATGGATGCAATATCTGGTGCTACGCTAACTACAGGTGGAGTTGGATTATCCGTGGATAATGCCCTAGAGCTTTCGGAGAACGACAAGAAGACGGGCAATGATATAACCGATATCAAAATGCTAGAGCCTACGGAAGTGAATGGATATACAGGTCAGAGAGTTCTAAAGTCCGATATTGCGAAGCCTCTTGATTTATCGAGCATTAAAGTTGAGCTTGTTAAAGAAGATGGCACTAAGATTGAGGTTCCATACTCTGAGTTTAACAAATACGGAATAGAAGTGACCAACAGGGACACTGGTGAGAAACTTTACGATAAGATGAATCTCTCGGATGAGACGAAGAGCCAGGCGTTAATCGCTAGAGTTACGCATAAGGGTTCCAAGAGACGTACTGAATTTGCGATATTCTTCGAGTCGTACAGCACAGATTACATCACCAAGATGGAATACAGCTTCGATAATGGCAAGACTTGGGAAGAGGTTACTGATCCTGTTAAGGCTGAGGATAATAGCAACAACATTTCGCCAAGACAGACTGTTAAGCTCAAGAAGGAATATTTCGGTAAGAAGGCTAAGGCTAGAACTACATCTATGAGCGGCAAACATTATGAATATGAATGCAGATTCCCTATAGATGAGTATGGCTATAAATTTAGTTTCAATTCTGTTAATAAGGATTATGAATCTAACAAAAATGCTAATTTCGCAGTCTATATCACATTTGTCGAGGATGTGGTCGATGAAAATCCGGGTACAGGCGATAACCATGATGATGTTAACCCTGAAGATGGAACAGAAGTCGAGGATGAGTTCAAACCAGTGCTGTCATCCAAGATTATCAACAAGAAAGTTGGAGATGCCGAGCCAACTCTTGATGAATACAAGGCTTTAATCTCAAATTTTCCAAATGACGGAAGCGTAACACTGGAAGTATTCGATCACCCAGATATGACAGAAAATGGATATACTTTGGTCAAAATCAAAGTTATTTCGCACAGCTCTGGGAAAGAGTCTATCATCACCATTGGTGTCAGCGTTGCTTAGTACATAGTGAAGCGAAGGCACTGAAACGATAGGGAGTGTCTTGGCACCAATAATGTTAATCAAGCAAAACACAAACAACGAGCGGGGCAGCTGCCTCGCTCTATTGCTTTAAATACGAATATATTATAGAGGCTAAGTGAATCCCCGCGTTAAATGATATGGCAAGGCTAAAATAACAACACAATAAAAATTTTTATTTGTACAAGGTATGAAAGTCTTGATTAAACTGTGAAATATATGTAAAATTTAAGTGTTTAGAATTAAAGATACAACGTAAGTTAACTAGCGACAATGATTTCAGTGCTGTATTCATAATTTAAAAGGAGGTAAGATACATGAATAAAAAACGCATTTGGAGTATTGTACTCGCTCTAATCATGGTGGTGAGTGCAGGATTTAATTCACTTTTTGTATGGGCTGACAGTGGCTCTCCAGCAGGGCCTTCTGCGACTAGAGTAGGTCCATCACAGCCTCTTGACTACAATTTTAGTGTAGACTGGGCGAACGGAGTATCATCTGGAGTAGTTGACTATCACTATGATGATGCCACAGATCCAAATCATAAGAAGCTTATTATGACGCCTACTAATGGTGATCTTAAGGTCGGAACAGTAGGGTATTCTTTAGCTAT
Organism: uncultured Mogibacterium sp.; assembly: GCF_938041965.1. Taxonomy (GTDB): domain Bacteria; phylum Bacillota; class Clostridia; order Peptostreptococcales; family Anaerovoracaceae; genus Mogibacterium. The sequence goes on from NZ_CALISE010000020.1 coordinate 76,940, forward strand.
CAATAACGATGCAAATACTAAATTGCCAGCAGGTTCTATCAAGATAACCATGCCGAACTACCTGTTCGATTCATGGACTGATAAGTATACGGTAAATAGAATAGACGCAAATACCGTCAAAAATACAGTTTATTGGCAGATCCCTAAGGCTCCTGCTACATCTACGATCAGCGACTTCAATTACGTTGATAACGGCGACGGTACATACACAGTAACCAACTTTAAAGAGGTTGCAGGCGGTGCTAAACTGCACTTCGAGCAGGCGTTTCAGTTCAGACCTTCATACATCAAGGTGGATAGTGATGGCGTACAGCGCAGGAATCTAGACTTTAAGCTTGAGATAGACACCAACGGTGACGGCACTCCCGATGTGACTACTAATCGTTCGCTATCAGCGGAGATACAGAACAAGACAAAACCAATATCATTAAAGCTAAAGAAGGATAATTTATCAAAGGCTAACGGTGTATACATGAACTGGCAGAGCACATGGGGCCCAGCTCCGAGCGATGCCAAAGATTACTTCTATGTAGTGTGGTACGCAGATATGAAGCGTGATTGGCGTAACACTATACCTTTTGACTATGAAGTTGTGCAGGATAATAGCGATGGTGAGCTAGTGGGAGCAACAAAGCGCAATGATTATTACAGACCTCCTTATGATAAGGCTGGGTTCTTACGAGCTAGCGATATTGACTCTGCTACAGATACATCTTATACAGATATCGCCACTAACGGGTGGCAGAGCAGGCTTAATCAGACGGGAATGTTTAAAGATTATACTTCTGGTAGTTTCTTGCATACATTGCAGGGATGGAGGGTATATTCCGACTGGGATAACGATAGGATGGTAATGCTGAAGCGCTACCCTATGACGATGCTCGAAGATGCTAAGAACCGTGGTGTAGACCTTGCTGCTACCGGTATAGCAGTGACTAACAAGGTGACAGTTAAGACTAAGCTCGCAAGCGGTAAAGATATAACTCAGACAGATACAGCTAGCGCAACGATTAAAGTACCTAATTATAAAGGCGTTAATAACATCTGGAAGTATGATTACAATAACCCATATTATGGTGGGTCAGGCATGCCAGGTGCACTTGAGTTTGTTTTGAATGGTGAGTCTAGAGAGCTTCGCAATCGTGCGCAGCAGAGAACATTTGAAACTGAAGTTGAAGGAAGTCCGCGTAATGAACCGATATACAACAATACTACTGGAGAGTATACTGTGAAGCCATATACTGCTGAGATTGAAGAAGGACCAATATATAGTTCAGCAAAGGCGAATGTACTTAAACCAAACGACAGTTTCAGCAGCAATATCCCAAATATGATTAAGCTTCAAGATGAAGATGCGACTTACAAGAGTGTGGCGATAACGTTAACTTCTCGTAATGGAATGAAGTCGGCAATCGGGGGCTGGACTACAGATAACAACGTGGATGTCACCCAATCCAGATCGCACCCTGTAGAGATATGGACTAGGAAGACAGGTGAGAATTCTTACACCAGATATGGCAAGATAACCTTTGACAGCACAGGCAAGTATACCTTTACATCCGATGATGGTAATACCGTTGTCGACGATGCAAAGGGCAAAGAGATACCTCTGCCAGCTAATACGAGCGGACTGAAGTATAAGTACACCAGTGAGTACTATAATTACAACTTTAAAGCCGACACAGTTGTCGAGGTTCACCCAACAGCGAATATGAAGAGCATATTGCAGGTTGATAAGGAGAAGTATGGGTATTCATATATGTCCTCTAGTGCAAAGGTGAGTTACTCCGAAAGTGGACAGGCTGATATGACTACTGATACCAAAGGGAATCCTTTAAATATACAGTCTGTTGGCATGACTGGTATAACACCAAGCTTTTCAGATGGGTTCGTTTACTATCCTCAGAATATAGTAGATGATCCGGTTAAGGGTGTTCAGTCCAACAGGATATCAGCTAGATACTATCAGGCTTCATCCCTTAATAACTCAGGACTACCTGACAGAGATTATCTAAATAAGTACGTGTACAAAAAGGGTACGATTTACACGCTACTGCCATTAGGTACGAGTGTACAGAAGTCGAGCGTGCAAATGATGGCAGGAGTTTTCAATCAGGGGCACTCTATATCTCAGGGTAGTGACTTCGATGTTGAGATGATCGAAGACTGGAAGGGCTCTGGTCAGACCATGATGAAGGTTGATTACAACCTTCCTCCTAGCGTTACAGATGTTAGGAATTTTGACAACCACAACTATTCCCTGATGTTGAATTATACACTAGACAATCCGTACAGCAATATAGTTGATAGGGGTAATAGTGTCACGCTTACATCTGCCTTAAAGGTGGATTCAGACGGCAATGATTATGTACTGCCTAAAGAAAGCGATATTACTAACAAATTCAACAAGCTTACTGAGAAGGATAAGTTCAGCAGTCTGGTAAATGGCAATTTTAAGTACTGGCGCTTTATTGGCGAACCAATTCAGTTTAACCCGGTAACTGTTACACAATCGGGATTGACCAAGGACGTTGCTAACACTATCGATAATGCGTATGGCAGCAAGACAGATGCATTTATCGGCAACCAGTACAGCTATAGATTGGCATACACATCTTCCAATTATACGAGAACTGATAAGCTCGTATTCTACGATGTGCTCGATAACGGAGGTGAGAATGCTCCTACAGAGTGGAAGGGAACACTGGACAGAGTAGATGTTCGTTCTATGGCTAATAGATCTGCCTACGGCCGCCAAGGTGAGTATGCAAAGCCAGTCGTGTACTATGCGACAACGGTGCCAAGCACATTTGACGTAGATGACCACTCTATCTGGTCTACAACTATGCCAGCCAATAAGAAGGATATAAAGGCAATAGCCGTAGATGTCCGCAAGACGAATAAAGGCAATGATTTTATCCTAGACCAAGGTAATAGCCTCAGCTTCTACGTGTATATGAATGCTCCAAAGGATAAAAATCTTGCAGGCAAGAAAGCGGTAAATGAAACTGTAGCCAATGCACGTAACTTTGCCGGTGATTCGGCAGGAGCAAACGACAGACTATTAAACTACAAGGCTCACTCGGAGATTACACTTCATAATCCTGAATTAGAGCTTCATAAGGAGTCAAACCCAGCTACTGGCACAGAAGCTGCGCCAACTGAGATTACAAATGAAAAGGATACTCCTATCACGTATACTCTAAAGATCAAGAACAAGAATGATTTACTTACAACTAGAGATATAGATGTTGAGGATGTTATACCTGATGGATTGACGGTTGACAAGGACAATATCCGCATCAAATCGACTGCGCTAGGGCTCAACAATGTGCTGCTGAGAGATGCGACTGGGGTTGGGCTCACTACAGACGGTCAGAAGCTGAAGTTCAACGTAACTCTGCCAAAAGACAGTGATATGTCGATAACCATCCCAACTAAGCTAACGGATAAGACGGTTAAGACCACTGTGTTTAAGAATACGGCTAAGATTACAAGTGCCGACGGCGTGCCGATGAACGTAAAGAGTGAGACTACCTATCACAAGGCTATCCGTCAGTATGATTTAAATTACGTAGTGACAGGGGATCCTACTTATGGACTGCCAACTGATAATGCTGTACCAGCTACAGTAACAGGTATCGAATATGACCATAACCAGACTTTAGCTGCTCCACTATCATCGAATACTCATGCTACAAGCACAGGCGTACAAGGTGAATGGAAATTCGAAGGCTGGAAGAAATCAGCTTCTGATACTAGTACAATTAGAACGGTCAATGTTCGTAAAAATGAGACTGTGTATGGAAACTGGAGATTTGTACCATATAAGAGTGTTAAAGTCACTAAGAAGTGGACAGATCACACAGGAGCGGCAGATACAGCACCCGTTAACAGCGTCAAGGTTGATCTGCTTCGCGACGGCATAGTCATAGATACCAAGGATGTTAAGGCAACCGACAACTGGACCTATACATTCAACAATCTAGTTTCGTTCGATATCGCAACAGGTCATAACTACACATATACAGTTCAGGAGCACGGACTTAATGCGCAGTCTAAGATTGACTACGGCGCTTATAGATACACTGCGACTACGACTGGTGATGTGACTAGCGGATTTACCATCACTAATAAAAAATCTATGCCGTGGACACCTATGATTCCGGCAACTCGCAGTGTTACGGTAACAAAGCAGTGGAGCGGTGTATCGCAGAATTACAAGGATGCACATTCGGTAGTGGTGAAGCTGTATAAAAACGGAACTGCAACAACTAGAACAGCTACGCTGTCGAGCAGCAACAATTTCAAGGCGACATTTGCAGGACTCCTCGATTCGGATACAGTTACAGGGGCAAAGAACGTCTATACGTTCAAGGAGCTAGATGCTAACGGCAATTCGCTTGAGGATGGTGCAACTCTTGACATCAACAACAGGCACTTTACCGTGCACTATGATGGCAATAAGATTATAAATACGTTCAACAACGTAGAACGTTCAGTGTCCGGTGATAAGCACTGGGATGACGCTGATGATCAGGACGGAGTAAGACCTGGTGAAGTGACCTTCAAGCTATTTGCGAATGGTGTTGACACAGGTAGGACCGCGAAGGCGACAAAGGCAAACCACTGGCATTATGAGTTCAGCGGACTCGATACATATGACGAGGATGCTGCAGTGATAAACTACACCGTTAAGGAAGTGCCAGTAGAGAAGTACACAGCAGATCAAAACGGTTATGATTTCACCAACAAGCATGTACCATACACCAGAACAGTCAAGGTGACTAAGAATTGGAAAAATGATACCGCTGCTAACCGTCCAGCCTCGATTACAGTTCGTCTAAAGGCTGATGGAAATGAGGTAGAGACCAAGACCGTTAGCCCTGACTCAGATGGAAATTGGACAGTAGATTTTGAAAATCTGCCAGTCAACAAGAACGGCAAGGAAATCAAATACACTGTCACCGAGGATGAGGTTCAGAAGTACAATGTTGAGTACTCTGGCAACATGGATGATGGAATGGTGATAACCAACACTAGGATCAATGATCCTGCCCCTAAGGTGGTTAAGAAGCATGGTCCTAAGACTGGAGATACTATGTATCCACTAGTATATGGAGTAGTGCTGCTATCATCGATTCTAGCTCTGATGGTGATTATCATCAGAAGAAAGTCTAGAAGGGCATAGAAATTCCTTTCTCAGAGATATACACACAATTATGAGAAAGACAAAAGCGAGGTAAGGATTAACCTTACCTCGCTTTTACTTTGTTAGCGTTATGTCTCGCTTAATCTCCTAATTCTCTCTATCCCAGCTCAATCAACGACGCAGCTTATAGCTCAACCTGCTCAAATTTGAATCCGTGCTCCTTGTCCGACTTATCGTTGGTGATGTGGTACACGTGGTACTCATCTGGTGACAGATCGGTGCCTCCTAAAAAAGTCTCCTTTGAACTGTCAAACTTATCGACAGTAACTCTCACCGAAATACCGCAGCTCGTCGAGATATGACGAGGAACTGGCATGATGGTACAGCCGAGAGGCTTTAGAAGTTTTTCAGTAGCTATAGCGCCGTGAGTCGACTCGAATGTATATAGATAATACTCTTCAGTCATAAAATATTTACTCCAATATTACAGAGTGATAACCTTGGATACTTCCTGCATTGCGCCTAGAATATCGAACATGTTGCTAATGGTTCCAACCTTGCAGTCGTCCTTAACTCCGTAGAAGTTTAGGCAAGTTCCGCATACGAGAACCTTAGTTCCCTTCTCGATTAGAGTATTTAGATTATCGACAATCTGCTCCTCGATTCCTGTTGTAAGCTTAACGCCATCGTTCATGAATAGAACGTATGAAGGGATGTTGTCACCCTCTGAGAGTGTGAATATAGCCATCTTGGCAAGGTTTAATCCAAGCTCTGGGTCGCCAGTACCTACGGAAGCCTTGTTGAAAAATACTGCATAGCTCTCATCTGTGAAGCTGCTTGCGCTCTCTGGAATTTTTCCGTCTCCATCAGCGAAGCATACGAGGAACTTGTCGCCTTCTGGAACTGAGCTGATAGGTCTACCGTATGCGTTTCCTAGTCTCTCTAGGTTATCGATCTGTGTCTGTCCATCAACGATAATTTCAAGACCCTGAGTACCATTGTCTAATTCTTTCTTTGCCATAATTACAGGGATTGGGCATGCCTTGCCTGCTGCATCTAGTCTCATCTTGTGATACCTCCAGACTAATAATTCAAAATAAAATATACATTATTATCATAACAGTGTAGGAAAGTTACTTCAAATAGAAATCTAAAATATTGGCAGGCTAAAGTATATGGTGAATTTCCGTGTATTTTCACACAGATAGTCACAAAAGGCATGCGTTTTATAGTAATATAATTATGTATATGTATGTGCAGATAGAGAGGTGGAATTTTGCTCAGGAAATTTGTAAAGAGTCCGTATATCAAAGCTTCAATCGCATTAATTGTCAGTGGTTCGGTGCTTATCATGTTGTCAAATGTGCTAAGCAAGACGAGATTCACCGCTGGCATGGAGACGATTAACAAGACACTCATGCCGGTGTATATCGGTGTGTTCATAGCGTTCCTACTATGCCCTATATACAATAAACTGGTTAAGGCTATTTATACGAGGCTTAGAGATAGCAGCAATTGCTCTCCGGAGGACTGCAAAGGACCAGTTTGCATGAAGTTTGCTGGCGGACGAAACATGCCTCAGGAGGATGCTACTACTCGTACTAAGAGGAATCTCGCAATTGCCAAGATTAGTGCGAGTGCAATTTCTATACTGATAATCGTAGCGTTCTTTGCACTTATAGGATACTTTGTGGTGCCACAGATTGTCATGAGCATAGTTAACCTCATGAATACTATGCCACAGAGACTTGCATACTTCTCGTCATGGTCGGAGCACCACCTGCAGAACTTCCCACAGATTGTTAAGTGGATAAACGAAGCTGCAAACGCAGGAACTAGCGAAATTATCGACTGGATAAGAGATAACATCCTTAAGGACAACTTCCAGAATCTAGCTAACATGGTTTCGGCACAAATTATAAATGTTGTGCGCGGAAGTGCGAATTTGTTCGTCGGCATACTCATATCGATATACCTGTTAAATTATAAAGAGATAATATTTGCAAATACTCGCAAGATAGTCGCAGCGACGTGCTCCGAGCAGAGGTCGAGAAGCCTCTATGAGTTTGCAAAGATTATAAACGAGACATTTATCGGATTCATCGTGGGAAGAATTCTCGATGCGATAATAATCGGTATCCTGACATATGTGTGCATGCTCGTATTGAACATGCCCCTAGCACTGCTCATCGCAGTGATCGTCGGCGTGACGAATGTGATTCCGTTCTTCGGACCGTTCCTAGGAGCTATTCCATCGGTGTGCCTCCTCATGCTGGAGGATCCCGTTAAGGCTGGATACTTCATCATCATGATATTCGTAATTCAGCAGCTCGACGGAAACGTAATCGGTCCTAAGATTGTCGGCAGTGCGATAGGAATAGGTAGCTTCTGGGTTCTGATAGCGGTGCTTATCGGAGGAGGTCTATTTGGATTTCTCGGCATGGCGCTAGGCGTACCGGTATTTGCAGTGTTCTACAGATATGCAGGCAAGCTGACCAACAATAAGCTTAGAAAACGCAGCAAGGAGACCGACATAAGGTCGTATACAGATTATGCCAAGTTCGGTATTGAAGAGAAGGATTTATACGGAGAGAATCATGCCACAGAGAAGCTTAATAAAGACAAGCCTAATAGATAAGATAAGTGAGTTCATACCTGAAGCTCAGATAAGACAGGATGAGCCGATGAGTAAGCACTCGTCATTTCGCATAGGAGGTCCAGCTGATGTAGTTGTGACCGTCTGTAGTGAAGAGGAGCTTAGCAAACTCCTGAAACTACTTCATGCTGAGGACGCTAGATATATGCTGATTGGAAATGGCTCCGATCTGCTGTTCGCTGACGAAGGATACCGCGGCGTGATAGTGAAGCTCGGTGGTGATTTCGAGCATATCGAGTTACTCGAAGAGGAAGATGATGTGATAAGGGTTGGGTCAGCTCGCATGCTGTCAAGCACAGCTAACTTCGCAAGAGATAAAGGCCTTGCTGGACTCGAGTTCGCATCGGGAATCCCTGGGTCGTTAGGCGGCGCGCTCTTCATGAACGCAGGTGCATATGGCGGAGAGATGAAGGACATAGTCGAGAGCGTAACTCTTATGAAATCTGACGGAAGCTCGGTATACGAGCTGTCCGGTAAGGAGATGGAGTTCGCATATAGAGATAGTGTACTGCAGCATAATGATGATATTGCAATTTATGCAAGGGTCAGATTGCACAGGGATGATAAAGAAGCTATCACAGCGAGGATGAACGAACTCGCTGAGAAGCGCAGAATGAAGCAGCCGGTGAATTTTCCGAGCGCAGGCAGTACATTCAAGAGACCTGTAGGCGGATATGCGGCAGCTCTAATCGAGGATGCTGGACTCAAGGGCAGGACAGTCGGAGGCGCGCAGGTGTCTGAGAAGCATTCGGGCTTCGTTATCAATATAGGGGGTGCTACCTCTAAGGACGTGAGAGAACTGATCGATATAGTGGCTCAGGAAGTCGAGCAGAATTCGGGGATTAAGCTCGAGCCTGAGGTGAGAATTATCCATGCGGAATAGAATTAAAAGGGTATAAGGAAAAAGGAAGCGATAAGCTGATGGAAAACAACATTAAAAAGCTATATAAATTAACGGCGGACTACCACACTCACACGAGGTATTCGCACGGTAAGATGTATGCGCATGGCAAGGGGACAGTCCTTGAGAATGTCGCTGCAGCTTCAGCCAAGGGACTGAGCGAGCTGGCGATTACAGATCACGGACCGGGACACAAGTTCTATGGGCTCAAGATGGGTAAGCTGGCAGCTATGAGAGCGGACATCGAGGAAGCCATGAGGGAGTTTCCAAATGTCAAAGTCCTGCTCGGAGTAGAAGCTAATATCATCAATACTCCTAATGGACTAGATATCAAGAAGGGGAATCTAGGTAAATTCGATATCGTCAATGCTGGATACCACTACGGACTTCCGCACGGCTACATGACTGCAAATTATATATGCTGGCACGCAGGACTGCCGTCTGGAAGCAGGGAGCAGCTCAAAAATAAGAACACCGACATGGCTCTAAGGGCTCTGTATGAGAACGATATATTTCTACTGACACACCCTGGTGACAAGGGCCCGTTCGATATGAAGGAGCTCTGCAAGGCTTGTGAAGAGACGAATACGCTTATGGAAATCAGCACTCGTCACACGCATCTCACCAAGGAGGAAATCGAGATAGCGGCGAATTACGACGTGAAATTTGCCATAAGCAGCGATGCGCATGTGCCGGATAAGGTCGGTACTTATGTCGCTGGGGTTGAGAGAGCTCTGGAGGCAGGGCTCAATCTAGAGAGAATTGTCAATATTGAGAAGAGGTAAGAGATGAAGATTGTCATAGTCACAGGGATGTCGGGTGCAGGCAAGACGAAGGCCGCGGATTGGCTTGAGGATCAGGGGTACTACTGCATCGACAATATGCCACCTAAGCTGGTGATGAATTTTGTAGAACTTTCGATGACAAATGGCATGGACAAGATTGCGTTCGTTGCCGATGTTCGTGGCGGTGAGTTTTTCTCCGATCTTGTTGAGGTTATCGATCAGCTGAAGAGCAGCGAGCAGATAGAGAGCGAAGTATTCTTCGTAGATGCGTCGACGCCAACGCTGGTCAGGAGATTCAACGAGACGAGAAGGCATCACCCGCTCGCGAGCGGAAAGGTTACACAGGCTGTAATCGAAGAGGAGCGAGCAAGGCTTGAGAGCGTACGCAAGAAGGCTGATTATATCATCGACACCAGCACTATGAAGGTTGCTGATTTCAACCTGGCGATGAGAAGGATATTCCTCGGCAAGGAAGGGAATCAGTTCAACATCAACGTGACTTCATTTGGCTTCAAGCATGGAATTCCGAGCGAATCAGACATCATGGTGGATGTCAGGTTCATACCGAATCCGTACTACGTAAAGAGCCTCAAGAAGCTCACCGGTAACAACAAGAAAATCGTAAACTACGTGTTCAAGTCGGACCTAGCAAATGAATTCGTGGACAAGTACCACGCGCTTATCAAGGAGCTCATACCTGGCTACATCCACGAGGGGAAGTATCATCTCAATATCGCTTTTGGATGCACTGGCGGTCACCACAGGTCGGTGGCAATCGCCAACAAGATGGCAGAGCTCTTCCACGAGGACGGATACAGAGTGACGGTGACACATAGAGACCTTGATTTCATCGCAAAGGGAATCAGCAAGAAGTAGATAGACTATAGATAAGCGAAAGATAGCAAATAAGCATCATATAGCATTAGATAGCTACAAATGAGCAAAAGATATCTATAAAAAGTCTATAAATAAGCGGTAGACAGCTAAAATAAGCGCTAGCCCTTTTGCAGTGATCAAGCGGTACAAATTATAACTTGAAGGGAGTCATACAGATAGATGTCTTTCTCATCACAGACTAAGGGTGAACTAGCGCGCGTCATGCCGAGCAAGAAATGCTGCATGCTTGCGGAAATTACGGGATTTCTAAGGGTAGCAGGCAGCCTCAGGCTGGCTGGTGGTGGAAAATTTACAATAGTAGCATCGACAGAGAATCCAGCGATTGCAAGGCATTATAAGACCTTGACCAAGGAATACTTCGGTAGCACCGCAGGCATCGAAGTCGGTAATTCTCAGATGCCAGGTAAATCGCGTGGCAACTACAGATATAGGTACTCTCTTGTCATCAGGCCAGAGGAAAAGAGCTCGCAGATACTGCGCGAGACAGGCATGATGCTCATCCGAGAAGGCGATGAGTTCCTTAGTGACGGCATATACCAGCCGATTGTCAGGAGCAAATGCTGCAAGAAAGCATACCTAAGGGGTTTATTCCTAGGTGTCGGCACCATGTCCGACCCCAAGAAGAGCTATCACCTAGAGTTTGTGCTAGGTAGCGAGCATGTCGCACAGGACCTAAAAAAGCTTATAGGAAGCTTCGTCAACATGTCAGCCGGCCTAATCGAGCGCGGAGAGGAGCACATAGTATACCTGAAGCGCGCTGAATACATCAGCGATATGCTGGGCATCATGGGTGCTAATGAGGCGATGCTGGAATTCGAAAATATAAGAATCGGCAGAGGGCTCAGGCGCGAAGTAAACAGGATCTCGAACTGCGACAACGCCAATGTAGACCGAACCCTAACCGCCGCTGAGCAGCAGATCCGACATATAGAAACCATCAAAGAGAAGCTCGGCCTTGAAAACCTCGAACCTGTACTTCGCGACACTGCGGAGCTCAGGCTTGAGCTCCCAGGTGCCAGCCTATCGGAGATAGGCGAGGCCCTGAGCCCGCCAATCAAGAAACCAGGCGTGAGTAAGCGCTTCGCTAAGCTGAAGGAGATAGCGGAGGGGCTGGAGAGGTAGATCATAATATTGAAAGTGCCAATCTGGATCTAAAAGTGACAGTTGAAGGCTGATGGATTATGAATTGCTGTGAAGTGGTAGCTAGAAATTTGGGAGATTTTTAGTGATCGGGGATTAGGAATTCGGTTTTGCTGGCTGTGATAGATGAGAGTGTGGATTTTAGGCTATTTGGTGTGAAACTTAGGGAGTTTCATGGCTAAAAATTTGGTGGAGATTTTAGCAGGGGCGAGTTCTGAAATCAAGAGCTGAAGAAAATGAAGGTGGGATTTTAGCAGACGCTAGGGCAAAGAGCAAGCCTGATTATTAATAAATTTGAAGATGGGATTTTAGCAGGGGCAGAGGATGAAATCAAGCCCTTTAATGAATAAATTTGGGAGATTTTACAACTAATAATTTGTGGGAGATTTTATTAGGGGCAAGACTGAGAAGCAAGTAAATTGTTAAAAAGCAATACTAGGTAAAGATAAATTTATAGAAAAAATACCGAGGTGAAAATGAGCGAAAATATTGATAAGACTGCTGCTCTTGTAGTTAATGAAGGGCAGATCGTAGAGCTCGAAATTACAGATATGACTGATGATGGCAAGGGACTGGGCAGGTTGTCTGGCCTTGCTATTTTTGTGGCGGGCGCAGTTCCGGGGGATAGGGTGAGCGCCCGCATCACGAGGCTCAAGAAGCGCTACGCATTTGCTGAGACAATCACGCTTCTTGAGGCTTCCGCAGCCAGAGTACAGCCGCCGTGCCCATACTATCAGGACTGCGGCGGCTGTTCTATGCTCGAGCTTAGTTACGAGGAGCAGCTCCGCATCAAGCGTAAAAACATAATCACTAAGCTCGAGCGTATAGGCGCCCTTGAGGACCCAACTGTCAGGGAAGTACTGGGCGCCGCAGATAGAATCGGAGCCGACGGAGGGCAGGCTGGGCAGAGTAGTGAGACTGGGCAGACTGAGGAGACCGAGGGGGCTGGGCAATCTGAGATGACTGGGCAACCTGAGCAGATTGAGAGTGCTAGCGGTTCTGACAGCGAGTCATTTGAATCGATGTTCAGGTACCGCAACAAGGCTGAATTCGCAGTAGCGATGACGAGCGCGGGCCCGCTCGTCGGCTTCAACAAGCGCGGTAGCAACAAAATAGTCGACTGCACCGACTGCCTCCTCCAGAAACGCGCGACAATGGCAGCAGCCAATGCAGTCCGCGAAATCCTGCAGAGCAAGCTACTCATCGTATACGATGCGAGACACGGAAAAGGATTTCTAAGGGGAGTCACCATCAAGGTCTGCGAGGGCACGGGCGAGATGATGCTCATATTTACAGGCACATCCAAGCAGCTGCCAAACGCCGAGAAGGTCATCTACACCATCAGCGACGCAATCGACGCAGTTTCGACCGATGAGGAGCCGTACTTCCTACAGAGCGTGGTTATCGAGGTGAACAAGGCAAAAGACCTCCGCGAACCCGCATCCGCTTACGAGGTGGTGGCTGGCTCAAACACAATCACCGACATCACGAGTGACGGCATGAAATTCGAGATTTCCGCACCTGCATTCTACCAGGTCAACACGAAGCAGATGAGCAAGCTCTACGCCAAGGTCAGGGAATACGCCTGTCTCAAGGGCGGCGAAACCGTCTTCGATCTCTACTGCGGCATCGGAACCATCGGGCTCAGCATGGCGACCGACGCTGGCATGATCATCGGAATCGAGTCCGTAAAAAACGCCGTTATCGACGCAAACCGCAACGCTGTAATCAACGGAATTGTAAATGCGCGCTACTACACAGGCCGCGCCGAACAGGTGATGCCGAGACTCCTCGACAAGGAAGATAAGCTTTTCGTCGATTACATAGATGAAAATGCCCCAAAGATCGCCATCCTCGACCCTCCGCGCGCAGGCTGCGATGAGGCACTTCTCCGAGCAGTCGCAAGCTGTGACGTGGACAAGATAGTGTACGTGTCCTGTGACCCAGGAACTCTGGCTCGCGACATCAGGCTGCTTGGCGAACTCGGATATGAGTTTGTGGAGGCGACGCCAGTGGATATGTTTGTGGCAACGATGCATGTGGAGACGGCTGTATTGATGTCAAAGGTCAAAGGAGAATAGGCGCGAAAGCCCAGTAATACTGCGGCTTTCGGGCAATCGAGCGAATTTGGCATCGGGCAGACCGAGCGCTTCTCGGTAACTTATCTAAGGGCAAAAAGGCTCGAAAAGTGTGAGAGTTGAGTTGCCACGATAGATGTCACTATGTTGAGTTGCCGAGTTAGATGTTGGGGTAGTTGTGACTGTGAGATAGATGTCAGAGGAGGAGATAAGATGAAACTTGGGAAAGCACCTGATCCAAATGCGATCCATCCGATTGCAGGTTATGATAAAGAAATCTATATAAAACCCACAATTCAGAATCCGAATATCACTGTCGGAGACTTTACCTATATTGCTGATTCGGAGTTCGAGAGCCATGTAACGAACTTTTATCCGTGGAGCAGGGATAAACTGATCATTGGGAAGTTCTGTCAGATTGCAACGGGCGTTGAGTTCATCAAAGCGGGACTTGCCGAGGAGCTTCTGCATGGCGGTGATGCCGAGCAGCTTTTTCTCATACGGGTCAAAGCCTGCTTTCTCGACCGTGTCAATGACGGCGGCCTCATTGCTGTATCTGCGGTTGCTGCGTCCTTCGACGATCTTGAAACCTGTCCATTCCTTACCGGAGAGAGCCTGCTGCAGAGCGTATTCCTTAATGTCGGAAGCCCAGCTAACCAGTTCATCTACCTTGTTGAGAATGACCTCGATCTCGGTATTCGTAAGCAGTGGTGGGAGCTTGAAATCATGCTGCGCGAGCTTCAGATTTGCCTCGGCTCTGGCGCGGTACTCGTTCTTAGCTTTGCAGAAGCCACACCATTCACCGCACAGGAAGTTACCGTCACCGGCGAAGGCCAGTTCCGCGGTAGGCTTTAAGACTTCATCCGCCCATCGATACAGGTCATCCTTGCTGATTTCGTAGGTGCCGACGTTCTGGCGTCTCGGTTGGTAAATAGTCATGGAAACCTGTTCGATGTCGTAAATGTCATCGAAAAGCTCCAGAGCGCCGAGGGCGTAACACTGCATCTGCGGATTCTCCTCTGCTGAGACCAAGACACCTAAGCCGTGCTTGTAGTCGATCACCCGGAGCGTACCGTCTGCGATGATGACGCAATCGGCGGTTCCGAAGCCTTGTTCTACCCAGCGGGAGAAGTCTACACGCTGTTCGATAAGAACTACTGGGTCAGCACAGGTCTCCTTGGCGGCTTCGATCTGCTCCAGCACATATTCGGCATAGCCGCTGGTGCAGTCCTCCATCTCCTCGGAATACCACTTGAGGCTGTCGTTCGGGTCTTCTGAAGGAAGTCCCAGCGCGGTTTTCAATTTGTGCTCACCAAGCGCATGAGCATCGGTGCCTTCTGCAGCGTAGTCTGATCCTTTGTCCTCATAGGTTTTGCAGAGCCTTGCCGACGGCGGGCAGTGCAGCCACCTGTCGGAGCTGGATGCGGACAGGATCACGTGTGCTTTAGCTGCCATTGTCGATCACCTCCGCATCCTTCATCAGGGCTTCGTAGTTTGTCAGATCGATCTCCGAGAGCTTTGCGGCACCGTACTTTTTAAGCAAGGCACGTACCTCTGCGGTATGACCAGCGCGTGACTTCTCAGCAAGGACGGCTCTTACGTCCTCCAGCTTGAGTTCAGGCATCGTTTTCTTCTTGGTGGGAGCTTCCGTGGACTGCGCTTCGTTGTCATCACCGGAAAACTGCTGGCAGAGCCAGTCGGCTGCGGCATTAATAGAAGCAGCAGCGGTGCGAAGCTCTTCGATGGTCTGTGCCATTTCTGCCATTTTTGACATTTTCTTTTCCTCCTTCCTCGGATTGGCTTGCGGCAAGGAGTGAGAGGTTCCTTGCCAGTCTGGCAGATACGTGGCTGATGGAATTCAGGAGCTTGATCTCCTCATTCACGTTGCCGCCTGTGTCTGCGTAACTGCGAATCATCTGTTGTTCACCTCGCTTCCTGAAGGCTGTGTTCTCTTGCCTTCACCTTCCACTGGAGATGAACTACCGATTTGAGCGGAGGATTTTATAAAAAATTTCCGACCACCATCCCAAGGTGGGACAATGGCCGGAAAGGGTGTAATTCGTGGTCTTGGTATTACTTATCGCCAGTAATCCTGCGCAAGTCGGTGCGGTACTTCTTCATCTGATCCGCGAAAGTCTTCTGCGGGCGACCGAATTCTCTTGCAATAGCACGGTCGGAGATGCCCTCCGGGAGATCCTTCCAAAGCTGAATGATGCTGTCGGCCTCTGGATCAAGCTCACGCAGTCTGGCAAAAAGCTGCTCTAAGAGCATGCGGTCAGCGATAACCTCGTCCATCGGCTTACTGCGGTCAGGAATATAGTCACCGAGGGTGCTGTTGCCATCAGGGAGTGGCTGATCCAGAGAAGTGACGTCACCCGCCGCGTGATATTCGCAGCCGATACAGTCGCCGTCGCACTTCCAGATAAAGCGGTAAGGACACATGCACCTGCCATGATCCTGCTCTTTGTGACGAATACGGTCGGCTTCCTTATAGAAGGAGTCGTGCTGTTCCTTGGTGACCAGTACCTTTTCGCCGGTGCTGCGAATGTAGATGAAATAGGTCTTCTGATTGTCATCGGTAATCACGTGGAACCGGAAACACCCTGCGCAGATGGCTCCCACGTGCTAAAGCAAGTATGCCATTTTTAGGGATCGGAACCTCAGACACAGGCATGTCCGTTTTTGCAGTGCTGATAGGAAGAAACGAGAAGGCCAAGATTAGCTTTACATTAAAAAACGGGCAAAAAAAGACCGGATATAGTTGTGTCCGGCAGGGAATTTTGAGAACGCACAAATAAAAAATAATATCAGCAAATAACAGCAAACTCTTGAAAAATTCACATTTATGGTGTATACAAAATTAGTTGAGCTGTATTCAGATTCAAATCACGAGGTGAGAGCATGGAAGAAATCATGAATGACAAATGGATAAGCATAGATGAATCTGCGGAATATTTAGGAATCAAAACAGTTACTCTTCGCAGCTGGATCAGAAATGGTAAAGAAGGTTTGCCTGCTCAAAAAATCGGAAAACAGTGGAAGTTTAAAATTTCCGAACTTGATGAATGGGTTAAGAGCGGTAAAAGCGCTGACTGATTCAAGGGGAAAATCGAAGAAAATCATTAGACAAGGAGCAGACAAAGATGGCTGTCAAGAAAACGCAATTATATGCATCGCTGTGGGCGAGCTGTGACAAACTTCGCGGAGGCATGGATTCCTCAGAGTATAAGGACTATATCCTAACTCTTTTGTTCATGAAGTATGTCACCGATAAATTTAAGAATAAAGGAGCCTATGAAGACATTAAGGTCTTTGATAAGGCACATGATAAAGATCCCGATCCGGAGAAACGGACGGGCTGCTCCTTTGATGACTTTATTGCTCTGAAGGGAAAGAAAAACATCGGCGAAGGTATGGATAAAATCATAGCACGCCTTGCTGACGAGAATACTGACCTGAAGGGTGTTATTGATATTGCTCATTTTAATGATGAGAAGAAGCTGGGAAGCGGTAAGGAAATGGTCGATAAGCTGACTGATCTCATATCCATCTTCCAGCGCCCGGAACTCGACTTCTCCCGGAATAAGGCTGAAGGTGATGACATCATCGGAGACGCCTACGAATATTTGATGCGCAAATTCGCTACAGAGAGCGGAAAGAGTAAGGGGCAATTCTATACTCCTGCGGAGGTTTCCAGAATTCTCGCCAATGTGGTAGGTATTAGCCGTTGCACGGATACCAGTGCCACAGTATGCGATCCGGCCTGCGGAAGTGGCAGCCTATTAATTCGAGCCATTGATGCAGCTCCTATCCCGATCATGGGATATGGCCAAGAAAAGGAAAGCACGACAGCTGGTCTGGCGAAGATGAATGCCGTCCTGCATCGTAAGGCCGAGATTACCATCAAGAGCGGTAACACATTCTCAAATCCGCAGTATCTTGATAAATCCGATAATTCCATACTTGAACGTTTCGATTACATAGTGGCAAATCCGCCCTTCTCTATGAAGAATTGGCGCGATGGTATTGCCGGTAAAGAATATGGTCGCTTCGAGGGCTATGGGAACACGCCACCGGAAAAGAACGGTGACTATGCTTGGCTCATGCATATCCTTAAGGCATTGAAGTCAAATGGTAAGTCTGCGGTTATTCTCCCTCATGGCGTTCTGTTCCGTGGAAATGCCGAAGCGACTATTAGAGAAGCAATTATAAAGAAGCACTGGATCAAGGGCATTATCAGCCTTCCGGCAAACTTGTTTTACGGCACCGGCATAGCCGCCTGTGTGCTCGTGATTGATAAAGAAGGCGCTGCAAACCGACAAGGCATCTTTATGATTGATGCCAGCCGTGGGTACGTTAAGGACGGCAACAAGAATCGTTTGCGTGAACGTGATATCTATAGAATCATTACGACGTTTAATGAGCAGATAACTACAGATCCAAAGTATGCGCGTTTCGTACCAAACAATGAAATCGAAAAGAAAAACGGGTATAACCTGAACATTACTCGCTATATTGACTCCTCAAATCCGGAGGATATTCAGGATATCTATGCGCATATTCATGGCGGTATTCCGGCGGTTGATATTGATAGTCTGTCTAAGTATTGGGATGTGTTCCCTTCGCTGAAGGCTGAGTTGCTGACGGCGATTAGCGAAAAGTATTACAGCTTGAATGTGGCGCACGAGAATATCCGTCAGACGATATATAAAAACGGTGAGTTCTCAGAATACGGAGAAAAACTTGATGAGGCTTTCGCAGCATGGAAGGCTAAGGAATATCCTGCCCTATCTTCCCTTGATGAAGATGTATCTGCGAGAGAGTTAATCGTTAGTATTGCGGAGGATATCTTTGCTGAATTTGAACACCTGACGCTGATTGATAAATACGACGTGTATCAAGTGCTGCTGGCTTATTGGAATGAGGTCATGAACGATGATGTGTCGCTTATCATAAGCGAACCGGATGGCTATGCCAATGCCAGAGCGACGGACAATATCGAAGAGGAAATCACGCAGGGCAAGAATAAAGGTGAGATGAAAGTCACTGGATGGGAAGGAAGATTGATTCCAAAGGCCATCGTGATAGATGCCTTCTTCCGTGAGGAGAAGAATGCCATAGAGGAAGCCGAGAATGTTGTCGCAGAAACGGAATCCCTGCTTTCTGATCTGGTTGAGAGCGCCGATGAGGAATCTGCTCTTGCCGATGTGGCTGAGAACGGAAAAGTCAAGGCTAAGGACTTAGAAGCCAAGATTGAGGAAATCACTCAGCATGTAGAGACGGAGGAAACCTTAGAGCTGGAACTTTTGATGGATCAGCTTCCGATGCAGAAGAAGCGCCTTCAGGCATATCTCGTGGGACACCCGCTTTGCGAAAGTGCTGTAACAGAAAAAGGAACTGTCACAAAGTCTTCTATCATGATGCGCCTATTTATTATTCGTACAGTAGAGAGCGTGCCGGAAAGCTTGCAGGATGATGTAAATCAACTCAGACAGGCTTTGGATCTTTGCGGCAAAGTGTCCGACTATAACAAGGTTGTTAAGGATCTGAACAAAGCGCTTGATGAGAAGTGCAGGGCAAGGTATGACAGCCTGACAGATGAAGAGATTCTGGATCTGCTGGTGAATAAGAAGTGGCTTGACAGCATCTTCTCAGGCATAGCTGATCTATATGCAGCGATATCCCATCGCTTGACAAATAGGATTATCGAGCTTGCTGAGCGGTACGAAAATACGCTTCCGGAACTTGATAAAGATACAAATGAGTATGAGGCCAAGGTTAAGTCTCATCTGGAAAGGATGGGATTCAAATGGTGATAAAAGATTTTGATGAAATATATGGTATAGAAATTCCTGATTCATGGAATGTAGAAAAACTTGAACCCAAAGTTGGCAATGTTAAAAGCGGGAAGCGTCTACCTAAAGGCTTCTATGTTACGGACATGCATACAAACCATCCTTATATTCGTGTAATTGATATGCGTGAAGGTTATGTAGATACAAGTGAGCTTAAGTATGTTCCAGATAAAGCATTTTCAGCAATTCAAAACTATAGAATTTATAAAGACGATATTTATATTTCTGTAGCAGGTACGCTTGGTATAGTAGGTCAGATACCGGCGCATCTGGATGGTGCGAACCTGACTGAAAATGCGAATAGAGTTACAAACATAAAGTGTAATGTAAAATATCTAATGTACTGGCTGATGAGCTCGACTATCCAAAATATCATTAGCCAAACACAGACACTTGGGGCACAGCCCAAATTAGCGCTGACGAGAATACGAAATTTTCCTGTAATACTTCCATCTATACAGGAACAGGAAAAAATAGTTGAGGTCTTATCAGAGGTTGATACGCTAATCGCCGACTTGAAGAAACTCATCCGGAAAAAGAAGGATATCCGTCAGGGCACTATGCAGATGCTCATCACTGGAAAGAGACGACTGGATGGTTTCGATGGAGAGTGGGTTAAGATTAACCTCTCAAAGAATTCCAAACTTAAAGCGCGTATTGGCTGGCAGGGATTGACCACTGGAGAGTATTTGGATGAAGGCTATTCATACCTGATTACCGGTACAGATTTTAAGGATGGTCAGATTGACTGGAATGGTTGTCATTATGTGGACTACAACAGGTATGAGCAAGATTCCAATATTCAAGTTTCAAACGGCGATCTCCTGCTTACGAAAGACGGCACCATTGGAAAAGTTGCATATGTGGCTGATCTAACCAGACCAGCGACACTAAATAGTGGTGTATTTCTTGTAAAGCCTATAACGGATGCATATACAGCACATTTTATGTTTTATGTATTAGAGTCGTCAGTATTTAAGGATTTCCTTCAGCAACTGTCAGCTGGGTCGACGATTAATCACCTGTATCAGAAAGACCTTGTGAAGTTCGATTTATATGTACCACCAACGAAGGAAGAACAAGAAGCCATAGCTGGTATCCTTTTTGACATGGATTCAGATATCCATAGACTCGAAAAGAAGCTATCAAAATACCAGAAAATAAAGCAAGGTATGATGGAAGAATTACTGACCGGTAAGGTCAGATTGATGTAAGGAGGTGCCTGTCGAATGAGTATTGGGGATGCCGAAATCAAAACACAGGAAAGAGTGATCCGCTTCTTTAAAGATCCGAGGATCTTGGGCTACCAGTATATCGGTAACCTGTCGGGTTATCAGAATAAGAACATCAAGGAAGATCGTCTGCGCCAGTATCTTCGACTGAAGGGTTATGCAGACAAACTGATTGAAGCTACCGTAATGCAGCTTCAGCAGGAAGCAGGAAATCTTTCTCGTGGGGTCTATGATGCCAATAAGACAGTGTATTCGCGGTTAAAGTACGGCATTCCGGTCAGTGAGAGCCCGGAGAAGCCTCCGGTGACAGTTGAACTTATCGACGAGACTAATCCGCTGAATAATGACTTTGCAATCGCTGAGGAAGTAACTGTTGTTGAGCAACAGGAGAAGAGGCCGGATCTTGTCATCTATTTGAATGGTATTGCTGTGGCCGTTATTGAATTAAAACGAAGCAGCATCTCTGTGTCCGAAGGCATCCGTCAGAATCTCACAAACCAGAAGGACTCCTTTATTCGGGGCTTCTTTACTACCATGCAGTTCTGTATGGCCGGAAACGAGTCGGAAGGCCTGCGCTACGGCACGCTTCTGACCGTAGAGAAGTTCTATATGGAGTGGAAGGATGACGGCTTCAAAGAACATGAGGAGGAGCGTGATCCAGTAGATGTTCGTATCAGTAAAACCTGCGAAGGCATCGAGAATAAACTCCTGAAGCAGATATATGCTATGTTCGATAAGAAACGTTTTATCGACCGTATCATGAATTTCGTTGTTTTTGATAAAGGCATTAAAAAAGTGTGCCGCTACAATCAGTATTTTGGCATCAAGCGCACTCAGCAGAGGCTTAATAATCTGAGGACGGAGCTTCACAATCCGAACAGAGATACGGATAAACCGATGGGCGGTATTCTTTGGCATACACAGGGTTCCGGCAAAACGCTGACAATGGTATGGCTTGCAAAGTGGATTCTGACGCATTGGGCGGAGCTTAATGCCCGTGTCCTTATCGTGACAGACCGAGATGAGCTTGATGAGCAAATAGAAAAAACATTCACTGGTGTGGATGAGAATATTGCTCGTACCAAGAGCGGTAAAGATTTGCTGAATCGTTTGAATGTATATGATGATTCGCTGATCTGCTCCCTCGTGCATAAGTTTGGCCGTCGTGGCGGAGAAGCGACAGAAAATGACTACGATAAGTATATTGAAGAACTGAAAGCCTCCCTCCCTGCCGATTTCGAGGCAAAGGGAAATCTTGTGGTATTTGTTGACGAATGCCACAGAACGCAGTCCGGTAAGCTCCATACGGCGATGAAGACTATCATGCCGAATGCTGTATTTATCGGTTTTACGGGTACTCCGTTACTTAAGAAGGATAAAAAGATCAGCATTGAAGTGTTCGGCACCTATATCCATGCCTATAAATACAATGAGGGCGTGGCCGACGGTGTCGTGCTGGATTTGCGTTATGAATACCGTGATGTTCCGCAGGATTTGTCGTCACAAGATCGTGTTGATCAGTGGTTTGATGTAAAGACCAGAGGCCTCTCCTCTCGCGCTAAGGCAAAGCTCAAAGAGAAGTGGGGCACGATGCAGAAGGTATATAGCTCCCGCTCTCGTCTTGAAAAGGTGGTGTGGGACATCATTCAGGACTTTAATATGAAGCCGCGTCTGATGGATGGAAACGGGAATGCGATTCTTGTAGCTGATGGTATTCCTACGGCTTGTAAGTATTACGAAATTTTCCAACAGATGGGATTTAAGAAGTGCGCCATAATATCTTCCTATACACCGAACAAGTGCGAACTGCGCACTGATACCGTCAGCGATGAAGATGATACTGAAACCTTTCTCAAATATGAGACATATTTGAAGATGCTGGGGCTTGATCCTTCTGACCTTCCGAATGCAGGCTCGGTTCAGGCCAAGGTGGAGGAATTTGAAAAGGAAGCAAAGCAGAAGTTTGTAGAGGAGCCTGCAAATATGAAGCTCCTTATTGTCGTAGACAAGCTGCTCACTGGATTTGATGCGCCTCCTTGTACCTACCTTTACATCGACAAGAGGATGCAGGATCACGGCCTGTTTCAGGCGATTTGCCGCGTCAACCGTCTCGATGATGATAGTAAGGACTTCGGCTATATAGTGGATTACAAGCAGCTGTTTGGACAGCTCCAGACTGCAATGAAAGACTATACTTCCGGCGCTTTTGAAGGATATGATCCGGAGGATGTAAAAGGACTTGTTAAGGATCGCCATGATGCTACGGTATCCTATTTTGAGGAAGTGTATGATGCCGTCGAGGAACTCTGCGAAGGCGTCGAGGAACCTCGTGGGGAGATCCAGTACATACATTATTTCTGTGGTGTTTCAGGCCAGTCGGAGGAGAGCGACGAGATTTATGCACGCCTGAGAGAAAAACTTTATCGTCTGGTGAGCAGTCTTGTCAGAGCTTTCGCGGAAGCAAAGCCATATCTGGTTGATGATATTTCATCTGGCAAACTGAATGAATATGACAAGAAGGTCACTTTCTACATTGAGCTGAAGAAAACCATCGGTACAGCCAGTGGTGATTTTCTCGATTTGAAGGCCTATGAGCCTGATATGAGAAAGATGATCGATAACTATATCACGGCAGCGGATGCTGAAAAGATTGGCGATTTTGATGCTCTTACATTATTGGATTTTGTAGCAAAACAGGGCGAAACGCTTACCGGTGAAGGTGATAGCGGCCACAAGGAAGGTGCAGCAGAGGCCATCGAGAATAACATCCGTAAGAAGGTTATCGAAAAGGTTACCGTCAATCCTCGCTATTACGCAAAGATGTCAGAAATCCTTGATAAGCTCATCGAAGAGCGTAAGCAGGGAGTTCTTGACTACGCTGATATGCTTGAGAAATATATAAAGCTGGCCAAGGATGTTGATTGCCCGGAGGATAACGATAAGTATCCGGAAAGCATCCGTAAGAGCAAAGCGCTCATGGCCATTTATGACAACACCGGCGAGGACGAGAAACTTGCTCTTCGCATTCACAAGGCCGTGAAAAAGCAGGCACTGTCTGGTTTCAGGGATAATCAGGTGGTTGTCAGGAGAATAAAAAAGGCTCTCTTTGAGATTCTGGGTGATGACTCCGAAGTGGAACGCATCTATAAGATCATTGAGAAGCAGGAGGAGTATTAATGCGCATTGTCATTTCCGAGATTCCGATTGATGTGCAAAAAAAGAATATAAAGAATATGCACCTTCAGGTGAAGCCACCGGATGGACATGTGGTAATTTCTGCGCCTTTATCCGTGGACGATAAAGCTATAGAGGCTTATGTCAGAACTCAGCTGGGCTTTATCAAGAGGGCTATTGCGCAGTTTCAGAAACAGCCAAGGGCATCGAAGCGGCAGTATGTTTCCGGTGAGACGATGTATATCTGGGGAAAGCAGTACTTCCTTGTCTTTAAGCCGGACAATCAGAAGAACAGCTTCGAGATTCAGAACCAGAATATTGTCCTTTCCATGAGTGCCAAAAGCACGGTAAAGCAGCGGGATGCCTATGTCAAAGAGGAATATCGAAAGATTCTGAAAGAAGAAATAGAAAAGCGCCTGCACAAGTGGGAAGCACAGACAGGCCTTAAATGCGATTTTTGGCAAACAAAATATATGGTCACAAAATGGGGTGCCTGCAGCACGGATAAAAAGAAACTATGGTTTAATCTGCAGCTCGCTCAGAAGCCATATTCTTGCCTCGACTATATTATTTTGCATGAACTGACACATTTGCTTACAAGAAAACATGACGCCACATTCATCGCGCACATGGACAGGTATATGCCAAACTGGCGAGATGTTCGTAAAGAACTCAACGACAGCAGACTGGACTACTATGAGGCGCAGGATGAAAGCCCACTGCAGAAACTGATCGACCAATCCCGTTATGATGACATCCGGGATGCGGCCATAGCTTATATTCAAGAGGAGCATTCTGGTGACGCGAAAAGACTGTCGGTCATTGATATGGAAATCGAGAATGTTATCCATATTGAGCAGCTTGAGGATGGCGTGATTGCTTTCGATGTAATTGCATCATGCGATGTCGAAATGCCGTCCGCATCTCGCAAGGGATATTTTAATGAGCGCTGGCTGAAGATTCATTGTCAGGTTACTCTTGGCATCGATATGAGTGGGTTCCGAATCATGTCTGTTGGTAATTGCGAGCCGCAAGAGGAATCTGATAATGACCGCCTGTCCGGAGAGCTTGTACCTATTATTTCCCGCAAACAGTTTGAAGACGAGGCAGAGAAGTTTCTAACAAGGTATTGTCCTGAAGCGTTGGAAAAACCGATGAGAGTTCCAATCGAGACAATAGCCAGCGATATGAAACTACAGGTTATTGAAGATATCCCTTTGTCAGATGATCTTACTTACTTTGGAACTATCATATTTGATAACGGGAATGTTCTCGATAAGCACCGGAAGATTACAATTCGCAATGCCAAACGAGGAACCGTATATCTTGATCCGCGTGTTTCCTATGAGAGATCTGTAGTAACAAAGCGCACTACACTGGCACATGAGTGTTTTCATTGGCATCGTCATCAGCCATACCACGTGCTGATGAAAATGATAGGTGCCGATGATAATCTGGGAAAAGCAATTCAATGTCAAATAGCCGCTAATTCCATGGATTCAGATAAATGGAAGGCTGTAGACTGGATGGAATGGCAAGCCAAGGGCGTCGCTCCGAGAATCTTGATGCCTGTGAAACCGACGCGCTTGAAGGCAGATCAGTTCCTTGCGGTTTATGGCGGGGCTGATGATGCGAGCATTGCAGCTTACGAGAATGTCATTGATGAACTTGCGGAGCTGTTCGATGTGTCGAGACAGGCCGCCAAGGTTCGCCTGATGGATCTGGGATATTCCAAAGCCGAGGGCGCATATCCATTTGTGGATGGTCAGTATGTTCGCGGATATTCATTTGAAGCAGGTGCCTTGGATAAGAATCAGACGTTCACTATTCCCTATGCCGATTTGTTTAAGGCGTACTGCTTTGATCGTGAGTTTAAGAAGCTGATTGACAGCGGACAGTTTATTTTTGCAGATCGTCATCTCGTTCTCAATAACGAGAAATACATAGCGAGAGATCAGTCTGGGAATGCTACGCTGTCAGAATATGCTCTCTCGCACATGGATGAGTGCTGCGTCGTCTTCTCGAAGGGATATAGCTATCAATCGAAATATCAAGGGGCAAGGTATTACACGCAGTTTATGCGGAATGCCGCACCGGTTGAAAATCAGGTTGAATATTCCTTTGAACTTAATGCGCACAACAAGACACTTCTTGAGCAAATCAAGAACGCAAAGCGCCGGTCAGAGGCCATGCGTAGATATCCCGGTTTCTTTGCTGAGACGCTGGTAGCGCTGCAGAAGGAAAGGAAGCTCTCAAATAAGCAGCTGGCTGACCGCTCTCTTGTGGGAGAAAAAACCATTCAGCGTTTGAGAAACGATGAAGAGTACCCGACTTCAGTTCAGACAGTTCTTGCATTATGCGTAGGTCTGAAGCTGCCTTTGCCAGAGGCTGAGATGCTTCTCGGTAAAACAGGCTTTAAATTAAACTCAATGAAGGGCGAGGGATACGTTTATCAATGCGTATTAGGAGCCTGTGCTGAGAATTCGATTTATGAAATAAATGAAATGCTCAAAGGAAACGGAATTACTCCTCTGGGGAGCGATCCCGATCTTCAGTGAGTCAAGGAAGGAGGACTAACCATGGCAGTGCCAAAATACGATGAATTAATGAAGCCTTTACTGGCAGCAGTAAAAGACGGTGAGATCTATAAAATTAAGGACGTTACTGCCGTGTTAGCTCAACAGCTAAATTTATCAGCAGAAGACCTCGCAGAAATGCTTTCGAGCGGTAGGCAAACCGTGTTTAAAAATAGGGTCGGATGGGCGAAGACTTATCTGAAAAAAGCTGGACTCCTTGATAGTCCTGCCCGCGCCACTATTGTCATTACGGAAGCTGGAAAGAAAGTAGTTGCAGAAAATCCAGAGAAAATAGACTCCAAATATCTGGAACAGTTTCCTTCGTTTGTAGATTTTGCATCCGCCTCTGATCCTGTAAATGGAGATGATACGGTGTTTACGATTTCAAAGCCGACGGATCTTACACCCGATGACCAACTTGAAGACGCATATAAGCAGATTAATGCAAGCCTTGCATCTGATTTGTTGAGTGAGGTTCTGAAAATCTCGCCATACACCTTTGAAAATCTCGTTGTTGATCTTCTTTCAAAGATGGGTTATGGAACTGTGGCTTACGGAAGTCATGCAACAGTCGCTTCCGGTGATGATGGAATTGATGGAGTCATCATGGAGGACAAGCTCGGATTCTCTTTGATTTATATGCAGGCTAAGGAATGGGCACCAGATAGAGTTGTTGGCCAGCCGGACATTCAGAGCTTTGTAGGTGCGATTGCCGGGAAGCACGGCGATGGACTTTTCGTTACGACAGCTAAGTTTTCACAGAAGGCTAAGGATTACGCAAATACTCATCACATTATTCTGATTGATGGTGAGAGACTTGCTAATCTGATGATTGAGTATAACTTCTGTGTGTCAACACGGAAAACGTTTGAAATTAAGGCAATTGATACGGATGCTTTGGCTGAATATCAGGATGAATAATTTGCTTGCGAAAAAGCAGGAAGTTGGAGGAAATATATTATGGCAAATGAGCTGCAGCCATTGTCGCTGCTCTTTCAAAATAGATTATTCCGGATACCGGACTATCAGCGTGGCTATGCGTGGCTGCAGCAACAGTTGGTGGATTTTTGGGATGACCTTGTAAATCTTCAGGCTGACCGCTATCACTATACAGGTCTCCTGTCCCTTAAGCCTCTAAAAAGCAAGGAGACCGTCAGCTGGGGAGAGGACTTGTGGCTGGTCGAGAACGGATATAAGCCTTGTCATATCGTTGATGGCCAGCAGCGTATCACCACGTTTGTCATTCTCTTGAACGAGATCGTGGGATTTGTGCGTGGCTTAGATGAGAACAAGGGTAAGTCTGATAAGGAAATCACGCTGGGGTATGAAACGGTCGAAGAGATTGTCTCAAAATACATCTGCCGAAAAAGACCGCCAAACGGAGTAGTAACAACATACCTTTTTGGCTATGAGGTCGACAATCCCAGCGAAGAATACATGAAATATAAGGTGTTCGATGAGCCGTATTCCGGCGCAGTGAATGAGACCTACTATACGAAGAATCTAAAGTTTGCAAAGAACTTTTTTGCAGAGAACATCAGGAAACTATATGAAGAGTCCGGAGAAGGCGTTCTTGAGGCAGTAAATACGCTGTATAAAAAACTCACACAGCGCCTGATGTTTAATCTCCATGAAATCGACGACGATTATGATGTATTTGTAGCTTTTGAGACTATGAACAATCGTGGTAAGAAGCTGACGAATCTTGAGCTGTTGAAAAACAGACTGATCTATTTGACCACGCTTTATGATGATGAGGTACTCGATGAGAAGGACAAGTCTGCACTTCGAAAAAAGATAAATGATGCTTGGAAGGAAGTATACTATCAGCTTGGTAGAAACAAGAGTGTGCCTCTTTCCGATGATGACTTCCTGTGTGCCCATTGGATTATCTATTTCAGATATTCCCGTAAACGTGGTGATGACTATATCAAATTCCTGTTGAGCAAGTTCTCCTCAAAGGGCATATTTGAAAAGGCACCCGTTCTGGTTGAGACAGAGGCTGAGTCGGTTATCAGCGATGATGTCACGGATTCAGACGACACGGAAGTTATCGAAACAGAAGAGCCGGAAATCATAGAGGTATCTAAACTCCAGCCAAAAGAAATCGAGGACTATGTCAATAGCCTTAAAGATATGGCGAAGTACTGGTATGACACCTATTTTCCGTTTGAAAGTGTCAATCTTGCTCCTGAAGAACAAAAGCGAGTTGATAGGCTTAACCGTATCGGAATCGGACATTTCAGGCCGCTGGTTGCAGCGGTTATCAGTCAGCGGGATATTTCTGCAAACAGCAGAGTCAGAATCATTGAAGCTATTGAGCGCTTTATCTTTATTGCATTTCGCTTGGGAAATTTCAATGCATCCTATGGCAGCAGCGATTACTATCGAGCAGCGCGTCAAGTATATGTGAAAGAAATGGATGTTGACTATCTCTGCAAAGAAATCTATGACAGGACTACGAACGATATCGATTTTGCCACTCAGAACTTTGTCACCAGAATGGAGAAATATTTTTCTACAGGAAATGGCTACTACGACTGGAACAGTCTGCGCTACTTCTTTTATGAATATGAGGCTAAGCTGACAGAGAAAAATAATATAGATCGTTTCTGTACGTGGTCAATGTTTACAAAGTCCGAGAAGGATAAAGTGTCTATCGAGCACGTTCTTCCTCAGACACCGACGAAGTATTACTGGCGTAATATGTACCGGCAGTTTAATGATTCCGAAATCAAGATGCTTTCCGGAGCACTTGGTAACCTTCTGCCGTTGTCTCAGAGCGTAAACTCGGCTTTGCAGAATGATAGTTTTGAGGATAAGAAGCATTCCAAAACCACGGGACGTCGCGGGTACGAGAATGGATCTCACTCAGAGATAGAGGTATCCAAACTGCAGGATTGGACTGCATTTGAGATATACAGCAGAACAGAAAAACTCCTCGTATTTATGCAGGAACGCTGGAACCTGCAATTCGACGAGGAACAGTTGGAAAAACTGATCGGCATTTCATTCGTCAAAGATGGACGAGAAATTCCGGAGGAGTTGGAGGAAGTATCGGTGAACGTACCGGAATCCGAGGAAAGTGCAGAAGGCTCCGGAGATGATTAAAAACTGCAATTCTGGACAGCATTCGTAAACTATGCAAATGAGCACGGCAGATCAAGCGATATAGCAAAACAGAAGGCAGCTGGTCGAACATATTACGATGTGCACATAGGCGCGAACGGTTATCACTTATTCTTTTCCATTCCATATGGTAATCGAATCAAGATGGGCATCTACACCTATAATGTGGATACCTATAGCCGTCTGAAGGAATTAAAAGATCAGATTGAGGCCGAATTCGGTGAGAACCTAAATTGGGAATACTCAAAATCGACAGGTACAACACGTTCCATCGTTATTGAGGAGAAGGCTGATGTATTCAATCCAGCAGAGCAGACGAAAATATTTGATTGGATCATCGACCATTTTGACCGCATCACGACAGCGTTATCTATGGCCGGAGAGCGTCTCAGTATAGGCGGTGATTCCTCTGAAACGAGATTTGAGATTAGAAAGCGTTACTGGACGTACGCCTTGGCACAAATCCATGAGGCTCATGGTAATTCCGGCTCTTTCAGCAATGTAAATCCGAGTACGGACAACTGGATAAACGGCTTCTTTGGCATTGGAGGGTTCTACCTCTGCTGTGTTGCGAATTTTGACTCTGCCCGTTCAGAGGTTGTCTTTGCCAGAGCGGAGAGATTAGAGAATAAAGCTGCGTTTGATGCTCTTTACCAGCACAAGAGTGAGATTGAATCGAAGCTGGGAACGGAACTTCATTGGAATCGTGGAGATGATATCAAATCCTCGAAGGTATTTATTCAGCTTGATAACGTGAGCATTGAAAATGAGGATGACTGGCCACAGATGGCAAAGTTCCATGCAGAATGGACAAAGAAGTTCTATGATGTGATTGTGCCGTATATAACGGTAGATTGGCAATAGTCCGCACCGGACGAGGAGCACTGATGGCAAATTTAAATTCTGAGAATCCGCACGTCGGACGCAAGTTCCAAGAATTTGTGCAAAAGATTCTCAAAGAAAAATATAATACATATTTTGAGCAGGAAGCAGCAATCCCCATCGGCAGACCGCTAAAGGAGCACAAGTTTGATCTTGCCAATGATGACAGGTCTATCGTGGCTGAATGCAAATGTTATATGTGGACTGATTCCGGGAATGTTCCGAGCGCAAAGTTGATGGGCTTGGACGAGGCTGTATTTTACTTTGGTTTTCTGCCATCTGGGACAAAAAAGCTGCTTTGTATGAAAAAAGCAGTGTTTCGTGGCAAGCAGGAAACACTGGCTGAGTATTATGTTCGAGCATATGGGCATTTGCTTGAAGATGTCTCTGTAATAGAAATTTCTGATGATGGAACAATCAAGATTGTCAGAGATGGATCATCGATCCAAGCAGAGGCATATTAGGGCGGCGACGATGAAATCCCATGCACTTGTGGAGTCGTCAAACATTGAGGCAATTTAATGCTTGAT
Source organism: uncultured Mogibacterium sp. (assembly GCF_938041965.1). GTDB lineage: Bacteria > Bacillota > Clostridia > Peptostreptococcales > Anaerovoracaceae > Mogibacterium. The sequence goes on from NZ_CALISE010000020.1 coordinate 107,927, forward strand.
AATATGAATGGAGAAAATGTATGGTTTTTAATACATTTATAAAATGTCAGGTTTGCGGTAGCATTACCAGAGTCCGGCTTCAGGTTGGATGGCAAGAAGAATATCCTATTGTTGTAGCTTGCGGTAAATGTGGAACTTCTTTATCTGGCAGCGTTAAGATAGGACAAGACCGTCCGGGGTTGAGGTTTTCTTTTGACAATGCTGATGAAATCCCGGATGCTGAAGCTGATTACATGGTTGAATGTTCTGGTGAATTTCCGACCATGAAGCAAGGCAAAGCATCAGAGTTGGAAGAAGTTGTCATTACTCCGTTTATCCGCTATATGAGTCGAATGAAGACGGATGATTCATATGAGCAGTTCGGAAAAGCGGTATCACAGCTTAATTCAACAGAAAAGAAATGGAAGAACTACAGGAGAATCATTGACCTATTCAAAAGTAACAGGGAATACCTTGTTCAGGAGATTCAAAAGGAATTCTCTGGACAATACTTTCAGTGCAGAGATGAGTCTGAAGTATTAAGAGCTGTTCATATGATTGAGGTTCATGGTTTTTATTCTGCGCTAAAAAAAGACATTTTAGACGATCTTTCTTTTAGCTCAGGAATTATGAAACTGGACTCCGCTCAGCTTAAGAGTTTAGTGGCCTTCTTGAATTCACATGATGGCTACCACCTTGATGAGCTTCAGGATTTAATATATAAGGCTTACGATGATTTTGTAAAAATATACCAGCGCCTTATTCCGGCTCTTGCAATACAGTATTGCAAAGAGGGTGCGTTTGATCTTGAAGTTGAAGGTTCGACAACGAGTAGCTTTGATAGTGTAAAGCAGTTTTATTTGAATGTTTATGAAGCCCTTGGGAATCTGCTCGTTATCCCGGTCGCTCTCAATAACATAAAATACAGGGCTGACGTGAATTCGATGAATCCTTTGGAAAAGAATGTATCTTCGTTGGAGGATTTCATAAAGCTCACAAAGGCATCAAGGTATCATTTCTGCTTGAACACAGAAGTCTACACCGATTTCTTGGATGTTGTGGTAAATGCAAAACTAAGAAATGCGATCGGACATAATGATGTTGAATATGACGCAGTGAGTCAGGTCATTACTTACATTCCGAATCCGAAAGACAGAACCATAAAGAAAATGGAATACCTTCTCGAATTTGAAAATGAAGCGATGCACATGTTTCAGGCGTTATTGGGTGTTTCAGAGTACCTTTATCGCCTGAGAGAACTCTCACTTATGTATGATGGCAAAATACCACTTATGGTTCAGGAAAGAGAAAACTGGCCGAAAAAGATAGGCCGTAATGATCCGTGTCCATGTGGAAGTGGGAAAAAATACAAATTCTGTCATGGGAAGAATTAGAGTTGAGGCGATGGGCTTTCAGACTTGTTTCCTCAGAGCGAAGTCTTGAAGCGGTCGGCAAATCTGTGGTTATGCATATTATAGGTAGGAGCATGGTCTTTGACCTGTTTCCGAGAACGTACAGAGGTAAAAAAACGGTGTGTTTTACGGCAAAAACACGCTTTGATAAATTCCCGCGAACGAACGCGAATTTGGCTACACACTCGACATCAAGATGAAGCAATCGAGCCATGTTGAGACGGTAGTTTTGTTGACTAAGATACAGAAATAAAGTCATAAAAACGGCTTGGAATAAGGGTTTTTTAGAATTTTCAGCATTGAGATTTCAAGAAGAAAAAGGTCTTGTAAATACCCGAAAAATCTAGCTGTTTTTGTGGTTGGATATACAGAAGTGCTGAAATCGGGTCGAGTATACAGAAATGTTTGTTCGAGGTTAAAAAAAGAACAACTAGATAGTCTAAAAGCACAAATCTCCGGTCCTACGAGGTTTATTTCCGAACAAAGAAATTGAGAACTTGTAGATGTTCATATAGATATATCCTCTCCTAAAAAAGGCTCAATTCGTCCCGAATTCAAAAATATGATAAACGAGTGTAAAGCTGGACTTACCGATATAGTTGTAGTAAAGAATATCAGCAGACTTGGCAGAGATACTATTGAAGTACTTGATGCAATCAATACTTTAAGAGAAGCAGGTGTGCGTATTATTTTTAAGCAGGAACAACTCTCATCCAGCAATCATTTCAAAAAAACATTTGACACTGTTCAGAAAGAAAAACTGAAACGCAATAATATGATCACAGATGAAAATGGAAGACACAGCAGTGGTACAAAGTATAGCTCAAAGAAATAAATACACATTTTAGGAGGAACCTATGAAAGATACCAATAGTCAATACAATTTCAATGGAACAACAAATTTTAATGGATCTGTACAATTTGCTGGAGGAGATATAATTAATGAGTCTTCTACACCCAAGCAGGTTGAAGCAACGTACAAAGCTGAACCTAAATGGAGAAGTCCATTTACTATAGCCGTATTATCTTGGATAAGTGTGATTATTGGAATACTCAGCCTGATTCCGATTGGTAAAATATTTATAAGTGCACTAAATCTTTTAAAAGGAAATTTCCAGGCTGTATCAAATTTTTCAGTACAAGTATATTTAATATTTTTAATTATTTTAGTGTTTCTTTTTGTTGTTTTTCTTAGTTTCAGAAGAATTGTAAAAAAGCAAATCAGAGTTCCGTTGCCTTTAAATTATGCGATTAGTGGTCACGATAGACACTTAACATTGGAAAAAATACATATTAACAAATGTCCTCAATGTGGTGGAAAAATGAAATATTATAATAAGCCAGTAGAGTGGATCGACAAATATTATAGTGATGGGAAAACAAAACGTGAAGTTACAAAACTTATACCAGTATTAGAATGTACAAGAAATAGTGAACATTGTTATAAAGTTGATCCTGCAGAAGATAAGGTGAAGTGATAAAAAATGAAATAACCTAGTCAAAAAATATAATATTGAGAAGACAAAATGGTTATAAAACATCAAAATCAAGGATTTTGTAATGGTGGATTTGCTTGGTTATAGCCAAAAATCTCATGTGGAGAGTGTAGTGATGATGCATATAGTGAAATAGTTAAAATCCAATATTTAAAGTTTCATAAATATTATGTATTAAAAGACCTAGCAAATAGATAAAATAGTTCTATAAGTTGTGTTTATGTGAATGTTCGTATTAATACCATGTGTACTATTTTTTACGGTGTGAATTAGACCTTTAACCTAATTAAATAGATTACGAATTCACAAGCACATCACAGGTATATTAAATGTTATTAAAGAAAATGAGTAAAATTCAACATGTCTTATTATTAATATCTAACTGTTACAAAATAATAGATGCCACGTAATCAAAGTGGTTGTATCTGTCAACCATATGTGATATGTCGAAGATTGCTAATGATAACAGGGGTATATTTATCCACAAGATTTCTGCTCAAGAATAGATTAACCAAAAGAAATAGTAAGGTGTTAATTACTTACTAAAAGGTGAAAGGTATGACAAAACCTAAAGATGATGAAAAGAGAAAAACAAGTTCTAATGGGCGTGCAATAGTACACTTTATGTTGGATGCTGATCATTGGGATTACAAAGAAGAGACTGGCAACGACTATGGTAGAGATTGCATTGTTGAACTGTCAGAAAAGGACGAATGGCTTAATCATAAAGTTGAAGGACAGAATACATACTGGGAAAAGCGCTATTCTCGGTGGTTGATATAATAATGTGAAAGTCAAAGAAAAGGGATTCGAATTTAAAAATGACTATACTGGTAAAGCTATGGTACAGAAAAATATTGAATAGTTGGACTGGGCTTAAATTGTTGAGGGCAATCAACGTTTTGCGAATTTTATAGCTTTTACGGAATGTAAAGGGATTGGGCATTTTGCACAATCCCATTTTGTATAGTTATGTTTTAGTAGTGGGTTAGCCGAGCGATAGCGAGGTGAATCAATAATACTTTGGCTATGCCAGTGTGATTAGGATAACTTTCCCCTCAAGAAAAAACCTCCCCTACTATCATAATGTTGGTTTGCCAACCACATCATATAACAAAGGAGGTTTCATCATGAATGACAAAAATACACTAGCACATACGAGCTAAAGATGCAAATATCATACAGCCTCTATTCATTACCACACAACCAAAAATACAACCCAAATACAATCCATAACACACAAAACGATAAAAAGCCCACGTCAAATGCTGTATTATATAATCTAGGAACATATGAGGAGTAGCACAACTATTTCATTGGCACACTACTTAACGAACCCGACCAGAACTTCGGTTACCATATGGGTGATACAATTACGTTTTTTCTTTACGGAGGAGATGGCGATGAAGGGGCGTTAGTCTCTAATATGAATGAAATCATGTAATTCGTTATGGTAGATTCACGGATACGAGCACGAGCATCGCACCTTCAATGAATATGACGGTAGGAATACGAGAACATGGAAAAGTCCATAAAGCACAGGAAGGAACTATTGATGCAACTATTAACAATTGATGAAATAATATCTTCAATAATGAAAGAAACAGATGGACTTGATGCTGAAATAACAGACGGAATTGTCCTTAGCAAAAAAGAAATTCCGCAGTCTGAAATCGAGAAATTAAAATCCGAACTTGGAATAGGGTATTTAGAGTCAACATTTTCGGAGTATATTTTAAGCTACAATTGGGGGAATTTCGGTGTTCTCAGCTACCAGTTTGGATATGGGGATGAAGCGAGCCTCAACTGGCTGATTAACCGCAATCTGGAATATGATGAGTATCCCGTTCTTCGCAAAAATAACCTAATAATTATTGCAAACGGCGACCCATACACTATTCTACTAGAGTGTAAGTCTGGTGAGATATATGCATTCACAAGTGACATGAGTTATGAGGAGATAGTACCTGTTGTTTCCGATTTTGAAGAATTTGTAAGAGCGATGGGAACTGCGGAGTATGCTGTTTGGAAAAACTCTGAAAAAGAGTTTATAGAATCGATGGAGCGTGAGTATTCCGAGAGCAGCCTTAAGTTTTGGAAAGAACTTGTGAGCGTGTACTAAGCACTATGTAAGGAGGCACTATGGAATTTATCATAGCTAATGAAGGTATTCCTCAAAATATCGGCTGTGAAGGAGCTACTATTGCGTACTATGGTAGTGAGATAGAGTTTGACTATGAGACGGTTCCTCCGCATGGCGACGAAATCTTTTCCGCAGAATTGCCACTCCTAGATATTAAGCTTCCGTTCTGGATATATGGTAGGAATTTGATTTTTCTTGATGCGTATTATTTGCTTGCAGAAACAGTGGAGGCGCACACTTGGAGTCCCATAACTAGCAGGCTTATCAATATACATACTGGCGAAAGTGCCAGTCTTGGTGATTGGTATAATAATGTGAAGGTAAAAGCGAATTACGTTGAATTAAAAAATGACTTCACTGGGGAAATGATGATATTAAAAGATGTTGAGAACCTGAACTAGGTTTAAAATGCTGAAGGGTGTCAAAACTTCTAAAGGAGTGAATTATGGGTGAATATTACAAGTGGGTCAATATAGATAAGAAGGAGTACCTCTATCCCAACAACTTCGGATATGGGAACAAGTTCCGCGAGTCAATGCATAAGGATAGTGATCCTCTACATACTCTCCTTGCGCTCTTAGCTGATGAATGGAGAGGTGATCGCGTTCTATGGTTTGGCGATGAGATGCGGGTAACAGAGCATTTTCCGAATGAGGCTATTCGAATCCTTTATGCACAATCAGTAGAATTTGGATATCCAGGTGATGCATACGACATGATTTTAGAGACATATCGAAATGTATCTTGCTTGTTCAAAGAGGCAGAGGAGAATGTTCGTGATGAAATAGGCTGCGATATTGAAGAATATAGGGAGCTCGGAAGACTGGAATACTATAATGAATATGGAATCGATTTTGAACATCCTTATGAAGGGCTATTCTTAAAAACAGGACGGAGATATAAGTACATTATCAACCATACGAAAAAAGTGTATTACTCACTTGATGAAACGGACATTCTATTTCAGAACAATACAAAGAATGATTTTTCAGATCCGCTACCAATACTGATGGGCTATGGAAGAGTTACGGAACCCGGAGAATGGCTTGGCGATATTATTGGGGTGTCAGACAGCAAGCCAGAAGGATATTTGCTTTTAAAGAAGTTGTATATGAACTGGTAAGGTTGAATGATTGACCTTTACGCATTCAAAATTAGGAGGTACCCATGACTACCATTACTGATTGGCTTGGAAAAGCTGATGATCTTACAATCACATACGATGCAGTAATTCATCAGAACAATCAAATTCCTGAAGGGATTCTTGAGGAAGTAAGTTTACCTGTGGTAATTTATCCAACTTCAGAGAACCCAAGAGAAGTTATTGAAGTGGACTGGAGTGAAAATGTAAAAAAGGCTGATAAGATGGACTATCTTATGGCTATCTCCAGTGGAGCAATCTCGGGTCTTATTGACTCCTTCTTTATTGGCAAATTCTCTATTGAACATGCGTATGATTGGGGAAGTGATAAGACTAATGAATTTGTTATAAAGGTTGCAAATCTAAAAGGATATAAGGGAGAAGAACTATCTGGCGCTATCGCTTTCATGGAGAAAAAATTTGGTATTGCTGCGGATAGTAAAACCTCTGATTTTGGAGGCGGTCGGCAGCATCATCTTCGTGATTTCTCACATCATTTCAATCTATGCGGTTTAATGTGCTCAATTTTCACGCAGTTCTCGTGCAAGGTCGTTGGAACTGACACTAGCGGTAAACTGCTTGTTGTTGATGTTACTGATAAGACCTTTATTGGCGATACTTTTGAAGAAAAGGTTTTGTTTGGATTTGTACATTGGTTTTTTCATATGGTCAGTGATATGGCTGGTTCGAAATCAACCGCTGGCAAAGGCACTGGTATTCCAGGACCGATTTTATCCTTGGTAAAGGAAGCTTCCGTGCTTCCGTGCTTTAGAGATAAGAAAATTGGTGAAGAAGAACTTCGCGTTTGGGTTTCAAAATTATTCAATGGAACACTTTTGGCAAAGCGTGACAAAAATGGAAAAATCATTAAACCAGTGAAGTTCGATTTAAGAAGCGAAATAGGTGTCTTGCAAGAATTAGGTAGGCAGAGCGTACCTGTGCTTATCAATGAATGCTTGGTTCGTAGTATGTATTTCTTAAGAAGACTAAATATTGCGATAAGCGAAGCAGAGGTCCATTCTGTAAGTGATTTGAAAGATATAGACACAGCAGAGATTCTGCCTTTCAACAACCGAGTCATTAGGAGAATGGTGACTGTTGCATCTGGAACATTTCTAGCGGTTGATAGCGTTGATGCAGTGATAAAATCGGCAATAAAGAATAAGGGAATAAATTCAAAATTCTTTATAGACTTTGCTGTTAATATAAACTATGTGGGCATAGGACGTTTTGTCATTGCTTGTAAATCGGATGGAGAATTAATTGCCGAAGAAATTAGAGAATCGAGTGAAAATCGTGCCCAAACAGAAGATGAATTTGAGAAGGGCGTTGCAAATCTCGAATGTTGGTCATTAGATTATGAGCAACTTAGAGTTTTATATTCTCTAGAAAAGCTTATCTTAGATGATGACATTTCTATTACGAAGAAAGAATCAACTAAGGAGTTAAAACTTCAGTGGGCAGAAGCTTGGCATAATGAATTAATAGAATATCTATCTATCGTTCAATCTGAGAAGGATGAATTTTTCTTAAGTGAAGAGGAAATAGGTAGACGTTTTTATGAGGATGCTAATGGAACTTGGACTTTATTGGTAACTATGGAAGCAAGTCTCTTTAAGCCGTATTATCCTATATTCAACGATGAGAATGACAAAGGATTAAAAAAGCTTCAAAATAAAAGCAAGTATCTAAATAATCGATTTATAGAAATACAGGATAGAATTAAAAAAGAGGATATTGAAGCTTTCACGAAGACATACAAAAAGGCTGTTGGCACAATAACCGGTACACAAAGAAACCGTGTCATTAGTGCAGTTGGAACAACTGCGATAGCTCTTGTGTCTGGAGGGCTCGCATTTACATTTGCCCCTGTAATAGCAACTGCAATTATCGGCGAGGGTGCGGCAGGTTTGTCAGGTGCTGCTCTTGTAAGCTATAGCCTCGCGGCTGTTGGAGGTGGTTCTCTTGCCGCTGGCGGCCTAGGAATGGCTGGAGGAACGGCGATTATTACTGGTGGCGGAGCAATTGTAGGGATGATTAGTGGAGCTGGAATATCTACAGTTACGACGATGAACCTTCTTTCGCAAGATGGATATGTACTTAGTGAATGTTGTAAACTCCTAACATTTAGCCAAGTTGTATTAAGAGATAAGTTAAAAGACTATAAAATGTTAGAGGCTGTATATAGCAAGGTGGATGGTAGGATTGACAACTTAGAGAGGATTGTTGAGGAATTCTCTAAACAGTCTGATGAGATGGATAAAGAGCAAAAAAAGGAGATTAAGATAAAGGTTAAGGTAGCGAAAAAGAGCATAAAATATCTTAAGAGGTGTGCCGAAGCGCTACAGAAGGTTACAAAGGGCATTGATGTTGAAGTTCAATATTTATTACTTCCAGAATCGGAAAGTACAAACGGTTAATAATGCAAGTAAGTAAATTATTACTTGCAAATCATAATACCCCCTAAACTCAACCACCAGTTCCTGTACCCACACATGCATTTATCATATGCTCGAGTCATGAAAGGAGGTGTCCGATATGGATCAAATCAAAATTGGAAAATTCATAGCATCCTGCAGAAAGGAAGGGCACATGACTCAGGCTGACCTCGCCGAGAAGCTAGGCATCAGCGACCGAGCAGTATCGAAATGGGAGACTGGAAGATCCATGCCCGACTCGGGAATCATGCTAGAGTTATGCGAGCTTCTGAATATTAACGTTAATGAACTCCTGTCGGGCGAAAGGATCATGACAGAATCATATGACAAGAGAGTAGAGGAAAATCTTTTAGCCATGAGGCGAGAGATAGAACAGCGCGATAAACGGATGCTCAGACTGGAGATGTGGCTGACCGTACCGACAATCGTAGTGGGAATCATCCTCATAGTTCTTGCGGTGCTCCTCGCCATGCCAATGTGGCTCAGAGTAGCGCTGGTTACATTCACTGTCGCTATGGTTGTTGTAGTGGGATTCATTGCGGTTGGCATTGAGCAAAATGCAGGTTATTATGAATGTGAGTGCTGCCATCACAGGTACGTTCCGACATATAGAGAGGTAATCTTAGCTCCGCATAGAGGTAGAGATAGATATATGAGGTGCCAAAAGTGCGGTAAACGTTGCTGGCAGAAGAAAGTGCTCACAGCTGAAGACTCAGATCTCTAAACCGCGATAGTACATATTGCAATAATCAATAATCACTAATCACAGGGGATAACACATGACAAAACAACAACTCCTCGCCCTCTGGCAGGGCAAATCATGGGATAGCTCACCAGCAGGAATATACTTTATAAGTCGTAGGTCCGGTAAGGATTTACACTTTAGCTTCTCTGGATACAGTGAGAGGGATGTAAAATTCATTCCAGACTCAATAATGAAAAGGCTAAGTGTCGAACTCACCGAGTTGGATCAAGAGGCACTACACCTTATAAAAGAAAATTTCCCCGAAGAGAATGTCGAAGGCATCACGCTAACCGACGTAATGTTCGATAAGAGCGGGTGCTACGATGCCTTTGCGCTAGGATATTATGTGGGCGAATCACCAGCGGGAGAGCTTTATCTACTAGTTAGCTTCGACGAGGAATTTGAGGCTAATAGAGAAGTGATCTGCGAAGCGTACTAAAGAGTAGCATCGGGAAGCATTAGATATACGCGGTTAATCGGTATCTTTTCGCCGAAATCTATACCTAGACTCCATGCTACTACAAACCACTACACAACATTACACACCAAGAAAGGCAATACTATGAACGATAAAATAAAAGCTTTCATCGAAGATTTCAAGAAAATCGAGAACAGAGAAACCATAAAGATTAATTTAATACCCAAAACCAAGATACCGATGACAAGCAGCAACGTTGCGGGCTGGTTCTATTTGCCGAAGACCACGAACATCCCTACTACCGATAGGGGTGAGCAGCTAATGTATCTGGCGCAGATAAACTGCGAGGAGCTGCCTGAGAACAGCATCTACCCATCAAAGGGGATCATGCAGTTTTGGATTTTTGGCGGAGACTATAATCTGGGCAACGACTATACAAAGCCTACTTCGGATAGCAAAAAAAGGGTTATTTACTATCCAGAGATAGACAAGCATTTCTCTGAAGAGGAACTCAGAGAGATGTACGAACCACAGAAGGATAAGAAGGAAGACGAACTTATCACACCTATTAATGACGGTGCACCATTTGCCATGTCCTTTGAAAAAACTAGCCAGTGGATTATGCCGAACGATTTCCGATTCGAGGAGATTCTTACTGAGAAGCTTAATGAACATATCGATGAGCAACAGGCAGAGGGTGACGAATCATACGACATCGACGATGAAGAGGTTGATGAGATCATAGAAGAGCTCGATATTTCGAATCACACTCAGATTGGTGGCTACGGCCATTTCACGCAGGAAGATCCACGCATGTACGAGGACTTCGAGGATTACACTGAGTTGCTGTTCCAACTGGACTCCGAGTTCGGAACTGACGACTATTACATCCTGTGGGGAGACTGCGGCGTAGGAAATTTCTTTGCGACAAAAGAGCAACTTCGTAATCTGAATTTCTCCGAGTGCCTATATAGCTGGGACTGCTACTAATCGCAAAATAGACTATAGGATTTTACTGCCCGATACCTGATTCGTGTGTAAGGGGGATATATATGAGAAGACAGGACAGAGAAATAACAGAATTAGACGAACTTATGGAGATAATAAATCGTTGCGACATATGCAGGCTAGCGCTTAATGACGGCGGATATCCGTATATACTTCCGCTCAACTTCGGAACGGAGGTGCATGACGGCAAGTTGACGCTGTATTTCCACAGTGCACTCGAGGGCTACAAGGTTGGACTATTCGAGAAGGATAATCGTGCTACCTTCGAGATGGACTGCAAGCATGAGCTAGAGTATTTCGAGGACAAAGGCTACTGCACGATGGCGTACGAGAGTGTAATCGGAAGAGGTAAGATTCGAATCCTCTCGGATGATGAGAAGATGCACGCTTTGAGGCAGCTCATGAATCACTATCATGAGGATAAAAATGCATATTTTAACCCTGCCGCTGTTCCGAGGACATTGGTGTATGCGCTAGAGGTTGAGCATATGACGGGGAAAAGAAAGAAGCCAAAAGGTCATATACATTTATAAGTGATCTAGGGTATGATTATATAGTACCTATTGCTTCAGTGTTTGAAGAATTTACAAGAGCGATGGGAACGATTCAGTGCGCAGTATGATGGCAAAATGAGAAATATTTTGCAAAGCTGATGGAGCGAGAAGCTCCCGAGGTTAACCTAAATTTCTGAAAAGAATGGGTAAGCGTATATTAAACAAAGTGTAAGGGGTGAAATTATGATTACTGAGAAAATGACATTGGCAGAAGTCGTTAGGCTTTATCCACAAACAATTCCTTATCTAAATGAGCTACATCTCGACTACTGCTGTGGTGGTCATCTGCCGATGGACGAGTCTTTTCCTGATGGGGAAATAGATGTACAGAAAATCGTTACAGAACTAAATAAACTAGCTGCAAAGCCCGTTCCGTCTAAGGGTGGCGGTGCTTCATCTATCGAAGCATTCAAGAACCTGAGCGTTAATGATATGCTTACAGATCTAGAATTGACACATCATAAAGATGAACGAGAGATGATGGCACAGCTAGATCAGCTCATCAATAAGATTCTAGTTGTTCACTACACGCACCATGCGGAGGAACTAACGAAGATCCATAATCTATTTGCAGCTATGAAGGCTGAACTTGAGGTTCACTTTGCAAAAGAGGAGCGCTTAGTATTCCCTCTAATGCGTGCTAATCCGCATCCAGACAATGAGACGCTTGCCTTTATCAAGCAGCTTGAAGATGAGCACAATGCGGTGGGCGATATGATTAAGGAGATGCAGAGGCTAACTAATGATTATACAGTGCCTCAAGATGCATGTGTGACTTATGAGCGCACATTTAACTTAATTAGGGAGTTTACCGAGGATATCTTCGTGCATGTTTTCAAGGAGAACAGCATAGTTTTCCCTGAGTATGAAGAACAAGCTTAGAGCTACGACTCAGCCATGCTGCATATTTGCAGATGGGATAGACAAAATATGAGCAAGCGAATACTAGAAGGTGCGGTTTATATACCGTACCTTCTGTTTTTCTATTTTTTTGAATCTCAAAATGTATAAATATAATAAAAATGAATTTAAGTCAGAAAAGTGAGGTTGTACACAAAGCCGCTATTAATGCACTTTATTGTTCTTTTTTCGCACTTTTTATGGAATTAGCTTGCTTGTCTATCCGCTATAGGCTATACTCCAATAAAATGCATAAATATTATTTTTTGAACTGAATGACTACGTTATTAAAAGGAGGAACAACGTGAAACTTGCAAAACGAATTATTGCATTCATTGCAGTAATAGCGATTACAATTGGACCATTATCATCACCACAGGATGTTAGCGCTGCGACTCAGAAGGACGGCTATAACATCACGATTTCTAATGTGACGGTGTCACCTAGCCCGGTGAACGTCGGCTCTCTAGCTTCTCTGAAGTTCGATTACAACATCGATACGCAGTCGGGGAATGCGATGAAGCCAGGTGATACGATTAAGCTGTCGACGAATATCGGGACGATGTTTGGCAATCTCCCAAGTTCCGATGTTCCGCTCTATTCCGAGAGCGGACAGAAGGTTGCGACAGCGACAATCACAGGGACAGAGATTAAGTTCACATTAGATCCAGATTTTCCGACGGACAGAAACTTCATGTCGGGAAGTCTATACACAGGGGCTAGACTAAAGGCTCTAGATAATGGTGCTACAGCAGGCTCTCCAGTGACAAAGCCTCTCACCATTGAAGATGCTTCGGCTAATGTAACCTTCAAGGTTAGAGATGCAGTTCCGGGGACCAATACTGGTGGTGTACCTGCTGATCCAAGTCTCAGGACCATTAACAACAGACTGCTTGAGAAGCAGGGATGGACTTCGGCATACGACACAGCTAGGATTAAGCTGATCTCCAATCAGCTGGGTTCGCTGCGTCTCTTTAACACTTACAACAATATCGATAGCACCTTCGGAACTTATCAGGAACAGACCAACATGATGATTGTTGATAAGATTCCAAGAAATGGCGTTGTTGACCTAAGCACTATCTCAATTTCCGCAGTTCGTTACAACTGGACAGAGGTTCCTGCAGGTGGAAACACATTTTACGGACAGGCGGCTCCTGGAACAGTGATGCCGATAGAGCGCGGAAGCAACTGGATTCCAGTGACGCAGTATTTCAGCCAGATAACTCAGTCATCTTCAGATACTTACGACAGCTTCTATGCTAAGGTTAAGGCTCATAAGATGAGCTACGGTGTATTTACAGACCCTGAGACAGGAGGGGATACCTTCATTGCAAATATGTCTAACGACTCCCTGAAGTATACCGACCTCGAGCCAGCGCTCGCAGGCATTAACAAGATAAAGGACATCTACGGAACTAACGGTCCTTCTCATGGAAATGTCGTTACCTTCTTCGCCGAGTTTGACACTCACTACCCAGAGATCACAGCGGTAGAGACTGTTACTAACACAGGAAAAGCTAAGTCCGACCAGGCAGAGGATTCCGCATCTGTTTCATACACGATCGACAAGGCAAACGGAACTGCTACTGTTGCGGCAGGAAGCATACGTGTAAAGGCTGTAGATGACATCGATGGAACTACTCCAATTGCTGGGGCTGAGTTCAAGATTCAGACTAAGATTGGCGGAATTTGGATGGATTACTACATCAGAGGTCGTAAGGCTGCCGCTAAGACTAATTCGAGCGGTGAAGCTACAATCTCTGGACTTTCGAAGGGTGACTACCGCCTAGTGCAGACGAGCACACCGGCAAAGTACACATATACCAACAATGTATTTAAGCCAAACCCAGCATTTACAACATCTGGGTCTCTAAATGCTACAGAAGGAACGTTCTCAATTCAAAGCGCGACGCAGCCAGGATTCTCGGCGATCGTTCCTAACTACCAGACTGCAGAAGCCGTGATTAAAGGTCACAAGGACTATTTCGATTCAGAAGGAACTGCGGTAACCATACCAGAGAACACCTTTGAAGTAAGCGTTAGCCAGATTGCGGGTGAGAACTACGATGGCGTGACGATGCCTGGCGATGTGACAACATTCGTGCACAGCGATGGACGCATCGAATTTGATAAGATCAAATTCACAAAGGTTGGAACATACAAGTTCAAGGTTAAGGAAACAGCGTCAAACCCAGTAGCAGGTGTAGCATATGATACAGCTGAAAAAGAGGTTAAGGTAACTGTTTCTAACAATGGCGGAACACTCAAGGCTACAGCTGACAGCGAACCAAGATTTAGAAACGTGTTTACGTCCGTTAAGAAAAACCTAAGGGTTAAGAAGACTCTAAGTGGAGACACACCGCCAGCAGCAGGCGAGTTCAAGTTCGAACTATCTCAAGCTGGAACTACAGCACTAGGATTAAGCGAGGCACCAATGCCAGCAGGTTCTGTGCTAGGCAAGAAGGCTGTTACGGTTAACGGAGCAGGCGAAATTGACTTTGGCGACATCGAGTTTAAGGCGGTTGGTAAGTACACATACAAGGTAGTTGAGCTAGATACAGGCCTTGCAAATTACACTTACGATAAGACAGAGTACACGGTTGTAGTAGATGTTACAGCTGATGCTAATAACCAGCTCGTAGCAAATTACGAGATTAAGAAGGGTGCAGAAACTGTAAACGATCTAACATTTAATAACAAGTACGAAGTGCCAAAGGTGCCTACTAAGGGTAAGGTGGTTAAGAAGCACAAGTCACCAAAGACAGGTGATAGCACTGGAAACCTAATGCTAATGCTCAGCATCTTTGTAGCATCCGTACTAATGCTAATTGGTGCGATTGGATACAAGAAGAGAATGAAATAGTGCTTTAGCAATTAGCAGTCTTAAATGTAAATAAGAGAAAGAGCGGATAGCAGTTGAGTAAGGCTATTCGCTTTTTAATGTAATGACAACGTATTGCTAATGCACAAATAAAGTAGTAAGATTAGCATATAAGGAGGTGTTGATAATGCCATCTACAAATTTAAATATTAGAACAGAAAAAGAAGTAAAAGAAAAAGCGGATCAAATATTCTCAGAACTTGGATTGAATATGACTACGGCAATTAACATTTTTCTACGTACAGCTATTCGTGAACATGGAATACCATTCTCTTTAAAACTAGATATTCCAAATGAAGCTACTGTTAATGCGATAGAGGAAGGAAGAAGACTTGCTTCTGATAAAAGTGCTGAAAGCTATTCCAATATTGATGAGCTTAAGGCGGCTTTAGATATATGAAGTATTCAATTAAGTTTACAAGCCAGTTAAAAAAGATTTTAAATTAGCAAAAAAACAAGGGAAAAATTTAAATAAGCTGTTTGAGGTCTTGGATACTCTCACTAATTGTAATCTATACTCTTTGCGCCAAGCTTTATCGAATCAGCCACAGCACCACTAAGTGCACTGGATAAAAGATGTAGAAAAACCACTTATTAAATGAAGCCTTGCTTCCACGCTCGCCATTAGGGGTATCGAAGGGAGACACATTTAATCTTAACGACGGGGGCAAGACATATACCGTTAGAGTAAGTGAAATTGCTGAGATGTATGCAGGACACTATATGTTCGTTAGTGACGATTACTATTCACAGGTATGGGGCGAGACTCCTGCTGCCAACAGTTATTTGGTCAAGGTCAAAGAGAAGAGTGATATTGCTAATGTGGCATCAAAATTCATGAACCTAGAAGGTGTTAAAGGAGTAGCTCATAATCTCAATATAATCGAGCAGGTTCGTGGTGTATCAAAATCTTTGCTGACGGTAATGTTTGTTTTGACGATCATGTCGACCCTGCTAGCCATAGTGATTCTCTATAATCTAACTAACATAAATATGGTAGAACGAATCCGCGAGATATCTACCGTTAAGGTCCTTGGATTTCTTAATAAAGAAGCCACCATGTACCTATATCGTGAGACTATAGTGCTATCAATTATCGGAATTGGACTAGGGCTTATATCGGGCAAGATGCTGCATGATTTTATAATCGCGTATGTTGCTCCATCACACGTTATGTTTACGCCCAATATAGAGTTATGGGGGTATATAGTTCCGAGCGGAGCAGTTATAGGAATACTCTGTGTGTTGTGCGTTTATGTAAATCGCATGATTAGAAAACTCAATATGCTGGACGCATTAAAGTCGGTTGATTAGAAACCAGCTTTATATGGATAATACTATTGACGTCACTAGAATAACCAGTATAATCATTTTAATAGCGTGTTATTTAATTGCGCGAAACCTTTTGTTTCTATCGACATGTAATGATGATTAGGTAGGTATATATGAAAGCAGTAGAGGCATTATTTCCGGTCTTTTTTATGCTCTTTTTAGGGCTACTGGCGAGAAAAAGGCAGTGGATTACATTTGCACAGAACGAAGGTGCAAAGAAATTAGTATTTACAATCTTATTTCCGTTACTAGTATACAAAGTGCTTGTAACATCCGAGCTCAAGAGTACATTTCTCATCCAGATTATATATATGGATATAATCTGGCTAATCGTGCTGTTTATAGGGTTTAAGCTGACGCCGTTCACCGGCAAAAAGTTTGCACATATCTCGCCTTATCTACTAGTAACTTGTGAAGGTGGGAACGTAGCTCTTCCGCTATACATATCTATAGTCGGAGCGGTACATGCGGTTAATATAGTCACATTTGACGTTGCTGGCATCTTGATTAACTTTGGAGTGCTACCGATTCTTGTGACTAAGAAAGTCGTTGGCCAGGTCGAGTGGAAGGAGCTGTTAAAGAAGATTTTTACAAGCTCGTTCATGGTCTCGGTCATTGGGGGTGTGTTCATGAACCTTACGGGGCTTCATAAAATGATTATGAGCATGGGACTCGAGTCTACATTCAATTCAACGATGGAGCTCGTTATAACACCGATAACAGGCATTATCCTATTTACACTGGGGTACGAGCTGAAATTTGAGAAAGAGATGCTTTCTTCGCTTTTAAGGCTTGCGATAGTGAGACTCGTGCTCTGCTCGATAATAATTGCACTATTTTACGTGGTGTTCCCAACACTCGTATCCGAGAAGGTTTTTGAGATTGCTGTTCTGCTTTACTTCATGTGCCCAACTGGATTCCCAGTTCCACTTCAGGTACAGGCGCTCGTTACGTGTGAGGATGACGAGAGCTATATGTCAGCATTTATCTCACTATTTCTTGTAGTTGCACTAATCGCATACACGTTAATTACAATCTTTGTGGCATAACGGATAGTTGTAATGTAAATTTTTGATGATATTAAGGAAATTATGGAGGGGATTATGAGTGAGATTAAGAGCCCATGGCCAGGACCAAAGGGATTGATACCTGTTACAAGTGGTAAGGCAGATGATGCGAACGTATATAACAGGGCGTATCTGGATAGCATTCACGTGGAGATGAGGGTGATCGATGCAGTTCTTCCGGACCTAGGCTGTGAAATATTTGGAGAGAAGTTCTCTTCGCCGATTATGATGCCTGCTTTTTCGCATCTCAACAAAGTTGGTAAGGAGGGCAAGAAACCGATGGTTCAGTATGCAGAGGCAGCTTTGGAGCTAAATGCTTTAAACTGGGTCGGCATGGAACCGAATGATGAATATGCAGAAATTGCTGCCGTCGGTGCGAAGACGGTGAGGATAATAAAGCCTTTCATGGATCATGATAAGATTCTAGATGAGATAAAGTTTGCTGAAGAACACGGGGCAATCGCTGTAGGTATTGATATAGACCACGTGCCTGGAACTGATGGCAAATACGACGTTGTAGACGGATTTCCTCTCGTGCCCGTTATGCAGGAAGATCTCGAGAAGTATGTAGCGGCAACTGAACTTCCGTTTGTTGCAAAAGGCGTTCTATCTGTTCAAGATGCGGTTAAGGCTAAGGATGCAGGCTGTAAAGCGATAGTCGTATCGCATCACCACGGAAGAGTACCGTTTGGAATCGCTCCAGCTCAGATACTCCCAAGAATCAAAGAGGCTCTAGAGGGAAGCGGCGTAGTGATATTTGCTGATTGCTCAATCGACACTGGATATGATGCGTATAAGCTTCTCGCACTGGGTGCAGATGCGGTTGCTGTAGGACGCGGAATACTTGGACCACTACTCAAGGAAGGAAGAGAGGGCGTAACCAAGAAGGTTATAGAGATGAACCAGCAACTGTCTGAGCTAATGATGTACACAGGTATTAAGGATGTCTGCTCTTTTGATAAATCGATACTGTATATATAGCTGATAAATTTATCACAAAAATATATGATAAAGTCTTGACAAAGTTATGGAATAGGATAGAATGGAGATAACAAAACAAGAAATGATTATATAAATAAAAAATCTTGATTAAGGAGGAATATGATATGGTAAGTGCAACAGTTGGATTTATAATTTCGGGAGGTTGCATGGTCCTATCTTACGGTTTAATCAAGATGGCATATAATAGAAGCAAGTATGGTAGAGCGTTCCATTAGGGAACAGACCATAGGTAACATTTTCTCTATATTCCTAAAATGCGGAGGGCGAGCTAAGAGTGCTCGTCCTTTGCATTTCTATATAAATTTAAAAAAGTCATAAAAACCTCTTTACAAAGTTAGAGACCTCTAATATAATAAGCATTAGTTAGAGATAACTAACAAAACAGTATATAATTACCAGGAGGTGTTTACATGTACGTTGTATATTGGAGTGCTACAGGCAACACTGAAGCAATGGCTAATGCCGTTGGCGAAGGTATCGGTGCAGATGCCAAGGTTGTGTCTGTATCTGAGGTGAGCGTTGCAGATGTAAAGGGTGAGGACAAGCTTGCTCTAGGATGCCCTGCTATGGGAGCAGAGGTGCTTGAAGAGGAAGAGTTTGAACCATTCATCGCAGAGCTAGAAGGTTGCTGTTCAGGCAAGAAGGTTGTTCTATTCGGATCGTACGATTGGGGCGATGGCGAGTGGATGCGTTCTTGGAAGGATCGTATGGAAGAAGCTGGTGCAGTAGTTGTAGAAGAGCCAGTTATCTGCAACAACGAGCCTGATGATGCAGGTCTAGCACAGTGCAAGGCTCTCGGTGAAGCATTAGCAAACGCTTAATCATACCTAAAGCGTGAGCTTGTGACCAGAGATGGCACATTCGAATAATCGTACAGATAATATAAACATAATTATGCTTAATAACCATAAGCAAATATATCCAAACCATAATAATCATACTTTCAACCTACATATTTAAGTCATTTTGTTAATCGCCAAAAGCCGGGGGCATGAGCCTCCGGTTTTTGGTTTGTATATTCAAAACTCTTGCTATAATGATTTTTTACCTTCGGATATTTTATGTGCAAAAACTATGATCGCTATACTGATCAACATCACTACAACTGACATAATTGTCCCTTCTAGTCCAAAACCAGTATTGTATGTGAAGCTGTTTGTATCATGCTTAGTGTCGAGAACGAATATTGAATATGATGATACTTCGCCACTATTTGGAAGACCTAGCAGTATATTCTGATTGAAGTTCCAGGTCGTGTGGCAAGCCATCGCCATCCATATGCTATCAAAGTAATGAACCATGAGTGCGAACAATAAACCTGTGAGGAATATGTCGAGAAGTGGCAAAAATGAAACATGGTTATTTCCAAGGTGAAGCGCCATAAAAAATAAAGAAGTCACCAATACCGCCACCCAAGGATTCGAATATCTGTGCAATACCCTCTGATACATGAATCCGCGGCATATAAGTTCCTCTGCAGAGGACTGAACGAATACAGCGATAAACATGAGGAGTATCGGGAACAACTCGAACTTCGCAAAGCTTAGCTTAACATCGCCGTGAAGGTATGCGGTGAGTGCGCAGGCGCCGTTCATGACAAACCCAGCTGCGAAACCAATAAGGAGGTTCTTGATATTGTTTCCGTTCTTTCGATACTTTAACGCCTCTAGTATATAGCGATTGTCTTTGATGCTTAAAATGGCGATTAGGAAGACAAACCATATTCCCCAAAACGTTATATAAAGATTGAAAGTATTCGTATACGCATCGCTGAACAGCGTGTAGTTAATGGAAATTAATGATATTAATTCACCACCTATTGTGAGCAGGAAAGTTAGCGCCCAGATCCAGATTATGTTGTCTCTGAATCCGTATTGTTTCGTCATGTTTTCTGTCATTAGATATATATCCTTTCTCCCCCATGTCTACTTATATTTAGCTCGCTCGAACATAACTACAATTAAACGAAAGATAAGAGATTATACCACATATGATATGAGAGAAGGGGAATTTTGCACTTCAAAACGTGCATTTGCGTGAAGAATAATTCATAAAATAGTTTTGCACAATTAGTCTAATACATGTATAATTAATTCGAAAGTAAATGCAGCTGGTTACTGCATGATTGATTAACGAAATTTTTTAAGGAGGGTAATTATTATGGCTAAGAATAAGTACGCAGGTACACAGACAGAGAAGAATCTAGAAGCAGCTTTTGCTGGTGAATCACAGGCAACTAATAAGTATACATATTTTGCATCAAGAGCTAAGAAGGATGGTTTTGAACAGATTGCAGATATCTTTCTTAAGACAGCAGCTAACGAGAGAGAGCATGCTAAGCTTTGGTACAAGGAACTCAACGATGGAGTTGGCGATACAGCATACAACCTAGAGGATGCTGCTAATGGTGAGAACTATGAGTGGACAGACATGTACGAGGGTTTTGCTAAGACTGCTGAGGAAGAGGGATTCCCAGAGCTAGCAGCAAGATTCCGTCTCGTTGGCGAGGTTGAGAAGCACCACGAAGAGAGATACCGTGCACTTCTTAAGAATGTAGAGATGAAGGAAGTATTTGAGAAGAGTGATGTTAAGGTATGGGAGTGCCGTAACTGCGGACACATCTGTGTTGGAACTAAGGCTCCAGAGGTTTGCCCAGTTTGCAATCACCCACAGTCATTCTTTGAGGTTCACGCAGAAAACTACTAAGGAGATAGTCCATACGGCTTATCTGGGCTTCGGTTCGCCGAAGCCCTTTTTATATATAGGATATATACATGATTGAAGTAAGAGAGCTTAGAAAAGAATACAAGACGGGTGACTTCGTACAGAGAGCGTTAGATGGTATATCGGTCACATTTAGGGATAATGAATTTGTTGCAGTTCTAGGTCCATCAGGATCTGGCAAGACGACGCTGCTCAATATCCTCGGCGGCCTCGATACTGCCGATTCAGGTGAGATCGTAATAAATGGCACTTCTACTAGTGAGTATAAATCGTCAGATTGGGATACCTACAGAAATCATAGGATCGGATTTGTATTTCAGAGTTATAACCTCATACCGCATCAGACGGTGAGAGCCAATGTTGAGCTCGCCATGACATTAACTGACGTAGATGCCGAGGAGAGGCGTACAAGGGCTTTGGAGGCGCTTGAGAAGGTTGGGCTTAAAGGTCATGAGAACAAGAAGCCGAGCCAGCTTTCTGGTGGCCAGATGCAGCGAGTGGCGATTGCAAGAGCGCTTGTAAATAATCCCGAGATTGTACTAGCGGATGAGCCGACAGGCGCGCTAGATACTGAGACTGGTATCCAGGTTATGAATCTGCTGCAGGAAATTGCAAAGGACAGGCTGGTAATCATGGTTACACATAATCCATCGCTTGCTGAACAATATGCGAGCAGAATAATTACTTTGAAGGATGGTTCGATTCTCGAAGATAAGAAGCCAGTTACAGCAGAGGAATTAAAGGCCTGTGCGAGAACCAGGATAGGTGAATCAGATGCTGGCGCCAAGACTTCTATGAGCTTCCGCACGGCACTCTCGCTTTCATTCTCAAACCTGATGAGCAAGAAAGGGCGTACTGCACTCACGGCTTTTGCTGGCTCTATAGGAATTATAGGAATTGCAGCTATTCTGGCACTCTCAAATGGTGTAAACGGATACATAGCTAAGGTCGAGGAAGATACTCTCTCATCGTATCCATTAACTATTTCTAAGAATGCAGCCGATATCTCTAGCATGTTTGCAGGGATGTCTGGAATATCGAAGGACAAGGATAAAGATACTGATAAAAGCAAGTCCTCTGATGCAGAAAGCGTCTCTGGGTCAGATGATGGTTCAGAGGCACATAACGGTTCAGATAGGTCAAAGGGTGCAGCCAAAGCCGAGAATACAGAAGTCAAGCAGAGAAACGTGCTCGGCAACGTCTTTGGCAGCACGAGAAAAAATGACCTAGTTGCCTTCAAGAAGTATCTTGACTCAAAGGGCAACAAGGTCCGCCGAAACGCCTCGGTGATAACATACAACTACGGAATCACACCGCTTATCTACCAGGCCAAGAGTGAATCAGATCCAGTGCAGGTCAATTCGACTGATGGCATGGATGCGAACTATGAGAGCTTTGGAATCCAGAATTCGAGCAACACGGGCTTCTACCAGATGCTCGATGATGGAAAACTGTTAAAGCAGCAATACGACGTAGTTGCTGGAAAGTGGCCTAAGGAGTCAACAGAAGCAGTGCTCGTTTTAAACAAGGATGGCTCAATCCCTGATTTCACTCTATATCAGCTCGGATATTACGACCGTAAAGAGTATGACCGCGCCATGATCAAGTACAGAGAGACGGGAAAACTTGAGATGAACACAGAGAAGCAAAAGCCTTTTAGATACAGAGATGCTCTAAAGCTCAGCTACAGTGTGATTTCTCCGGGCGAGATTTATTCGTACAACTCTCCAACAGGTACATGGCTCGATCAATCGAAGAACAAGGCGTTCATGATCGGCAAGCTGGAAAATGGAATCAAGCTTAAAGTTGTAGGTGTAATTAAGCCGAATGGCAAGACTAGATCCAATGCCCTTCAGCCAGGCGTTGGATATCTGCCATCCTTAACTTCACAGATTATCGACAGAATGAAGGATACAGATATAGTTAAGCAGCAGCTTGCGAATCCAGACGTTGATGTATTTACAGGCAAGACATTCGAAGCGCTCAAGGAAGAAAATGGGGCGTCGCTCGATATGAGCAAATTGTTCAGCATAAATCAATCCATGCTGGCGAGCGCATTCAAGTTCGACGCATCAAAGCTTCAGAAAGCATTTGGTATGAGTCCGCTGGCGAATATTGACTACTCTAAAGCGTTGTCCAAAGTTAATACGACGAGCCTAGCCCAGAACATGATGAGCGACATCATGCAGGAACTGGCAGAGTTCCCAGCATATCTGCAGCAACAAAATATCACGCTGACTCCAGCCGAGCAGTCGATGATCACCACAGAGACGAGTCAGCTCATCGCAACACTGCTCGCTGGTTATCCGGCATTTGCAAGCGACTATGGGGCTAATCACCCTGGTGCTACACAGAGCGAGATAATAAACGCATATCTATCGAGCACTAATTCGAGGACAGCAATTTCAAACACGGCAACCCGCATAGCACAGAATCTTAATAGAAGCGATCTTCGTGGAACGATTGAGAGAGCACTTACCAATTACATGCAGGGTAGGATGGCCAAGATCATGGGTAGATTCATGAATCAAGTGATGACCGAGATGCAGAAGCAACTAGGCGCGCAGATTAGCAGTGGTGCGACTATGAACGGTGATATGGCTAGTGCTATGAAGAGTGCATTTAGTGTTAATCCTTCGGCGTTTGCAAAAGCATTTTCGCTGAATATGGATCAGACGCAGATGGCAGCACTGTTCTCGCAGTTCATGAATAACGGCATCGTTACATACGATTCTAACCTCAAGAAGATGGGATACGCAGACAAGTCAAATCCCGAATCGATTTCGATATATCCTAGCAGCTTTGAGCGCAAGGACAAGGTAATCGAGGGCATAGATAGCTATAATGCCCGTATGAAGAGGTCTGGACACAAGTCGCGCGTCATCACGTACACTGATATCATGGGTACGCTCATGTCTTCGGTCACAGATATCATAAATATGATAAGCTATGTGCTAGTGGCATTTATCAGTGTGTCACTGATTGTAAGCTCAATCATGATAGGAATCATCACTTACATATCGGTACTGGAGCGCAGGAAGGAAATTGGAATTCTGCGCGCAATGGGTGCATCGAAGCGAAATATTGCAAATATTTTTAATGCTGAGACATTTATCGAGGGCCTGCTATCCGGCGTGTTTGCGATACTCTTCGTATACCTCGTGAGCATTCCGATTAATATGGTCGTTCTATCATCATTTAATGTCGAACGAATTATGAGGCTGCCAATCGGTGCTGCGCTCGTGCTGATAGGGATATCTGTATTCCTGACATATATAGCTGGACTGATTCCTTCCAGATCAGCGGCTAAACGCGATCCAGTGGAGGCGCTGCGAAGTGAATAATCACGAATATAAAAATTAATTATTAAAATAGCGTTATGAATTTATAATTTTCATAATGCCGAAACCATCATCTAAAGCGTGAGTTCTACAGCACGAGAGACTTTTAGGTTCGGTGCTTGGACTTGCGCTTTCTTGTTATATGCATAAAAGTCTATTATGATTACAGGTAACCTATGCACGGGGGTATTTTACAAAGAGGAGGTAGAATATGACAGGTTATAAGAAAAGAACAGTCATATTGATAATCGGCCTGATAGCTCTACTTGGGCTTGTGGGCTGTGGAAAGAAAGGCGAATATGGCAGCTTGTCTGAAGAAGAGAAGATTGACAAGGGACTGGATGCTTTTGAGCATCTCAAGAACGGAAAAATTGAGATGAAGAACCATCTTAAATACGAATTGAAATCACAACAGGAGGGACAGCAGTCAAAGTTCGACGCTACTCTCACCTTTAAGGGGGATTTTGAAGAGAGCCCAGACCATCTGCTTGGTGTTTACTATGATGGTAAAAACAAAAACGATTTCTATAACGATGCGATTTCACATTACTCAAAAAATGTAAACGATTCAGAGTGGGTTAATTACACAGAAAATTCAAAGAGACTTCGTTATCGCAAGCCGATTGGAATAAATAGAGAAGCTATTGAATTTTTGGAGACGAAGAAAAAGGACATAAAGGTCACAGACGATAAGGATAGCTTTACACTCGTATATGAGACTGACGACGTGAAGCTGCTCGGGGCTAACGGGGATATACTAGTTGGCGGAAGCTACAACGGACCTATTTACACCGATAATGATACGAATGACAAATTGAAGATTGAGCTTACAGTCTCTAAGAAAGGCTTTAAGCCTATGTCGGTTAAGTACACATGCGAACAGGAAAGTCCGCAGATAACAGTTAAGTTTAAGAGTAACTTCAAGTATTCCAAGCAAAATTCAGGTGTACGAGTTGAAGTTCCAAGCGGTATCAGCAGCGCCGCAAGTAAGTAGAAAGGGGGATTATGATGAACAAGATACAGAAATTAGTTGTGATTGCATTCGCGTTTGTTTTGAGCCTATCCCTCATGTCTTTTAAGAAGAGTTCGGGATCTGATGTAAATACTTTTATCGATAAGCTGCGTAACGCAAAGAACTTAGAATACGAAGTTACCGTATATAACAAGAACAGCGCTGCTAACAAGTATATGAAGAAGTTTAGCTCCGATACGACCATCAGGCAGGGGCAGATTCAATTCGACCCTCAGGTATTCAGTGAGTATGTGTTAAGCGGATATGGCACTATGAACGATGATGGCAAGATAGCAAAGGCGAAACGTATATTTGCAAGTGCCGACGACCTGAACAGCTATGCGAGAATCTATTCTCCAGAGCCTAATAAGGGGTATAAAGGATTTACATCACCAAAGGAAAACGGATGGGTATGGATAGATAAGGACGAAGTCGCTGCTCCTGAGGTTGGGCGAAGCGAAGATATTCTTAAGCTATACGAGAAGTATGCTAACAAGTTTAAGAAGACAGAAGATGATAACTACATATATCTTGACTACAGTGGCGATGTGTCTAAGGACTTCAACCAGGTGGGTAAAGCACAGCAGACATTCGCAGATAATAAGGTATTTAAATCAGGTAAACAGTACGTTAAATCGGTAAAGCTTCGCATACACCTTGTGATAGCTAAGAAGGATAAGGCTACCGGCGAAAAAATGGTACCAAGCGAGGCTCGCATACAGATTAAGGCAAAGGGCGAGACCGATGGAGTAGGAGCTAAACTAGCAAATGAGGATAATTTCATAGTTTCCTATCGCGATATTAATAAAATTAATAGTATCGAGAAACCTGCAGGAATTTAAGCTACTTCGGATTATTATAGCTTATGCACGATTGAAAACTGTACAAATTAGGTTATGATTATAAGCAAACTATGCACGGGGGTATTTTACAGATAGTAGGTAGAATATGACAGGTTACAAGAAAAGAACAGTCATATTGGTTATCAGCTTGATCGCTTTACTTGGGCCTGCTGGATGCGGACAGTCTGGAGGCGGTAATGGAAGTGGCGAGAATCTAACCAAAGAACAGAAAATTGATAAGGGGCTAGATGCCTTTTACAATCTAGATGACGGAAAGGTTCAGATAGAAGCTAAAACTGACTATATCCGCCACCAACCATCAGAGGGACAGAAGGCAGAGGGCTTTAATAAGTACTCGTATAAGGGAACCTTTGAGATGGGTCCAGTTAGAGCCCGCGGAAAGCTAAACTATGCAAATGATTCTAAAAATGGATCTAGAGAAATCTACGGAACCGACGGGTCAGAGTTTAAAAAAGAAAAATGCGATAAGACTTGGAAGCAGGATATTTATACCAGTAAGTGGCGCAATCAGCCAACTGGATTCAACCGCGACTTTATCGCTTTTCTACAAACAAAGAAGAAGGACATCACTGTTAAAGAGGATAAGAAGACTTATACACTTCGCTTTGAGACGACTGATATGAAGCTTCAAGATGAAAATGGTGACCTCTTCTTTGGTGCAATGTTCAGGCCAATCATTGTTAGCTCTAGTACCGACACAGGAAAGCTGGTTGCTGAATTAACCGTTTCTAAGGAGGATAATAAGCCGCTATCATTCAAATACACTGGTAATTATGATAGCAGTGCAGTTAGCGCTAAATTCAAGGGCGTGGCAAAATTCAGCGATCAGAACACCGGTGTTCGTGTTGAAGAGCCTAAGGGCATTGATAAGGCTAAAGGTTACTAGGGCGGGGCAATAAAATGAGACAGAAACGAAAAATAGTTTTAGTAGTCATCGCCATGATGATGGTCCTAACCCTTTCAGCTTGCGGTGGAAAAGGTGATGTTAAGACATTTGTAAAGAAGATGCAAAAGGTTGAAAACCTTGATTATGAGATTCATACCTATAGGAGATACGTAGCATCTCAGGGTTCAGATAGAGTGTTTAGGGGAGAGTCACAGGTTAGACAAGGCCAGATGCAGATTGACCCGCAGGCCTTCAGCGAATACTACTCAGAAGGTAGTACTAATGTTCAGGAGCCTGAGGATGTAGATGATCACCTGTCGAAATTTGGAAGTTCAGACTTCATATTTAAGAGTGATAAGATATACTCCCCAAAACCTAAAAAGGTGTATTCCGGTTCATCTTCGGTAACTAATAATTATGAATGGGTATGGAAAGAGGCGAAGGATATAAATCCTCCAGAGATAGGTAATAGCAAGACGTTCCTGGATATATACGAGAAATATGCGGACAAGTTTAAGCTGACTGAGGATGAAAACCATTACTACCTTGATTACAAGGGCGATGTGAGCAACAATCTGGATCAGATGGCTAAGCTTCAGGTAGCGATTATTCCTAAAAGCAAAATGCTCAAAGAGGGCAAGAAGGACGTAAAGTCCTGCAAGATTGAAATCCACCTCGTGATGAAGAAGGGCAAGGGTGGTCCAACTCCTTACCAGACAAGGATAAAGCTTATTACCAAGATGGATGTAACTGAATTTGGAGGAGCAATCGACAACGAGGATTACTATCAGGCATACTACCGCGACATCAACGATGTGAAGGAAATTAAGAAGCCTCACGGATTTGATGCTAGCAAGGTGAAGAAGTCGCAATTCTAGGATTTGTTGTGGCTGATTGTTGTAATCGCCAGATTAGGTCAGTAAAAATGGACTAAAGCCGATAAAATAGGCTAAAACCGAATAACTGAAGAGGAAGCCTGCGCGTGAGCGCGGGCTTTTTAGTGTGGAAATTTTGGGAATGCAATATGAGAGAAGTGTGCTAAAAAGGAGAGTGGGGTGTGTTATAATTCGGTATCTAGATTATTCATTTCTATGTAGCTTTAAAAAATAAGAAATATAACATTATAGATTACGGGTTTTGAATAATCGTAAAAACGAATATAATAGTCATTATATTGTTAAGGTGAGGGTTGAATATGTCAAAAAATTTACTTTTAAGTCCAATATTAAAATGGGTAGGTGGTAAGCGACAACTGCTATCAGAAATAATTCCATTAATAGATGAGAGTTGCGATAACTATGTTGAACCTTTCATTGGTGGAGGGGCGGTACTATTCAGATTACAACCTAAAAAAGCAATTATTAATGACTACAATACTGAACTAATTAATGTATATAGAACAGTAAGGGATGATCTAGACGGTCTTGTAGCATTGTTGAAGAAACATGAAAAATATAATTCGTCAGATTATTACTACGAGGTTAGAGCGCTAGACCGAACCCCTGACTTTGATAAAATGTCAAATTCGGAGAAAGCTGCAAGAATTATCTATCTAAATAAGACTTGTTATAATGGATTGTATAGGGTTAATTCTTTAGGACAATTTAACTCACCATACGGCAAATACAAGAATCCTAATATAGTAAATGAAGTTGTACTAAGAGCAATTTCAAAATATCTAAATGGGAATGAAATTAGCATTAGGAGCGGTGACTATAAAGATGTCTTAAATGATATTGAAAAAAATTCCTTTGTATACTTAGATCCACCATATGTGCCGATTTCATCTTCGTCTTCGTTTACAGGATATACAGAGGGAGGATTTGGGTATGATAAACAAGTAGAACTGAAAGAAGAATGCGACAAATTAAATTCAAAAGGTGTACATTTCTTGCAGTCCAATTCTGATTGTGAAGAGATAAGGGAGCTTTATAAGGCTTATAGAATAAAGATTGTTAAAGCAAATCGAGCTATTAATAGTGATGCAAAAAAACGTGGACAAATAAATGAGGTTCTAATATATAATGCAAAAAAATAAAATTTCTGCTAATGAAGCATGGAAAGAGATTATTAAAAAATACGATATTATAAACAGAATTAATAAAAATGGTATATTTCATATTAAAGCAAGTGAAATTAAAGAATTTAAAGAACCTAGATTAATGGCTAAATGGGACTGTACATCAGCTCTTCCAGAAGCATTAAGAAATAATAAAATTAACATCTTACCTAATAGTAGAAGTTCTTATGTTTTAGGTAGATTTAATTTATATGAAGAACTACCAGAACTAACAGAATCTGTAAATAAAATGTATTCTGCTGAACTACCCGCTCTTGAGACAATAGATATTAATAGCATTACATCAGAATCTGCGGCAATTTGCATATTGATTATCTCAGGCATACTGGATGATTTTTTAGGTGATAGGGATACCGTCGAAACATTTAATGGAAGAATGGGTACCGGAGAATTCGATTTTAGCGTTAATACGGTTGATGGTGGAAAGCAGATAATTTCTGTAAAAAATGCGCAATGTGAAATAGACGGCGGTTTTGAAAATGATAAAGATGTCATAATATTGGAAGCAAAGAATGTAGTACACGAAGATTTTCACATTAGACAGCTATACTATCCGTATAGGTTATGGGAACAAAAGGTGTCAAAACCTATTAGATTAGTGTTTTCTGTGTATTCAAATATGATTTTTAGATTATTTGAATATAGATTTTCAGATAAAAATAATTATTCCTCTATTGAACTAGTTAAAGCAAAAAATTATTCTCTACAAGAGACGCATATTGAGATAAGTGACTTAGTAGAGATTAGAAATTTAACTAAAATTATTTTTGATGATGACTGTAGGGAAGATGATAATGTTCCATTTATTCAGGCAAACTCTTTTGAACGCGTTATTTCTCTTTTAGAGAATCTAAAAGAGAACGCTATGACAAAAGAACAAATTGCTGAATTAATGGAATTCGATGAACGTCAATCGGATTATTATTATAATGCAGGGGCTTATCTAGGGTTATTTGTAAAACAAATAGAAGGGTCTGGTAAAAGAGTTACTCTTACTAGATTAGGAGAACAAATATTAACAATGAACTACAAAGAACGTCAACTTAAGTTTGTTCAGTTAATGTTGCAGCACCAAATATTTGCAGATTGTTTTGATAGTATAATTGAAACAGGAGAACTTATTGAGATAATTGAAATCGAAAAATTAATGCGTAAATATAACGTATGCAAAAGTACTAGCACAATTCATAGAAGAGCTAGTTCAGTGCAATGTTGGATAAAGTGGGTATTTAATTTAGTTAATTTATAGGAGTGTGTATGAATTATGAACCTCAGATATTTGAACTAGAAAAATCATCAGTATGGAGTTTTAAAGAAAGAGGAGATTGGGCGACTCATGACTCAAAATACAGGGGTAATTGTTCGCCATATGTTTTTAGAAATCTAATAATAAGGTATTCTTCACCAGGTGATAAAATTTTAGATCAATTTGTTGGAGGAGGGACTTCAGTTATAGAGGCAAAATTACTAAATAGAGATATTATAGGCGTAGATATCAATCCTAAATCAGTAGAACTAAGTATCAATAAGCTTAATTTTGCCTACGGAAGTAGTGATGTTGAAATAAGAATTGGAGATGCGCAAAGACTTGATTTTATAAATGACCATAGCATTGATTTCATATGCACTCATCCTCCGTATTCGGATATTATAAAATACAGTAATACGATCGATGGTGACTTATCAAGACTTGAATATGGTGATTTTTTAAAATCAATGGAATCAGTTGCAAAGGAATCATATAGAGTATTAAAAACTAATAAGTTTTGTGCATTTGTAATGGGCGATATAAGGAAGAGGGGCTTTGTGAAACCCTTAGGATTTGAAACATTACAAATATTCCAAAATGAAGGCTTTTCGTTAAAAGAAATTATCATAAAACAACAACATAATTGTAAAGGAACTTCAAAATGGGAAAAAATTGCTAAACAAAATAAATTTATATTACTAGCACATGAGTATATTTTTGTATTAAAAAAATGTAGCTAGATGTTTATATGGGTTATGAGTTTAGGATGAACATATAAATTTTCATCCTCTAAAGAGCAGAGCGATTTAATGATTCATATGGTTGAGTTTTTAAGCTTAATAAATATTACCATAATTTTAATAACACCCAAAATACAATTTCGCACAACCTTTTCCCTCCAACCTTCACAGTTCGCGGAGGATTATCAAGTAGAATGTAGCCATCACTCAAAGGATAATTTAAAGTAAAAAATAAAGGGATTTGAAGGACATAGATGAACATTTACGAAGGACTAAAGCAGAGAAGAAGCTACTACCAGCTTAACAAAGAGCTACCGGTGAGCACGGATGAGATTCATGCGCTTATAAATGAAGTGACGGAGCTAGTACCTGATGCGTTCAACATGAAGAGTGCACGCGTAGTCGTTGCGCTCGGTGAGAAACAGGAGGAGCTTTGGGACGGCATCTATGATGTGTTTGACGGTAAAGTTGCGAGAGAGAAGATCGATGGGTTCAAGGCTGCGGCAGGGACGATTCTGTATTTCTATGATGAAGAGGTAGTGCGTGGATTACAGGAGAAGTTTGCTGCATATGCTGAGAACTTTCCGGTATGGGCGAATCAGGCAAATGGCATGCTTCAGATAAATATCTGGAGTGCGCTGCGTGAGCTCGGTGTTGGGGCGAATATTCAGCACTACAATCCTGTTATTGATGATTTCGTGCGTGAGAAGTTTGGACTGCCAGAGAGCTGGAAGCTCGTTGCTCAGATGCCATTTGGTGGAATCGTTATGGAGCCAGCGCCGAAAGATAAAGAGGATATATCGGAAAGAGTTAAGTTCTACGAATAATGGATTTTAACGTAAATATTTATGAGCAAAGGAACCGTGGGAATCTTCCTGCGGTTTTTTATTACAAATTTTGTGCTAAAGGGAACTGGAAAGTGTGTAATAATTAGTTGAACTTATATAACAGTGTTGCTGATTAAAGTTAATCAAGGGGAGATAACAGAAATTGTGTTGCAAAAAGCAATACGATAGTTTTATAATTTCCTAAAAGGAAGGTGATAAATATGTCAGCAACAAAGAATGCAAGTGTTAATGTGAGAATACAGAAAGATATCAAGAAACAAGCGGAACAAATACTGGAAACTATTGGAGTTCCAACAGCGACTGCGATAGATATGTTTTATAGACAAATAATATTAAATAATGGCATTCCGTTCTCTTTAACTATTCCGAACAATGTTCCAGTCAGAGAAAATATGAATGATAATGATTTTAATTTAATTATGAGAACTGGATATATGCAGGCTGTGGAAGGTAAATCAAAGGATGTAGATGAGGTGTTTGATATTCTTGAGAAAGGAATATGATGCGGCAATACAGAATTTACATTACTGAGCAAGCAGAGGGACATCTTTCTTCTATTAAAAACTATTACATAGAACAATTAAATTCACCTAAGATGGCGATTAATACACTGAGCTTGCTTAGAAGTGGGATTAAGAAACTAGAGTTTATGCCGTATAGGATAAAAAGGATAGATGAAGCGCCATGGAGAGACTTAGGTTACCGAAAGCTGAAAATAAATAATTATTATATTTATTATTGGATTAATGATAAAAAATCAGAAGTATATGTGATAGCTGTTATATATACAAAAATGGATCAAAAGGGACAGTTGTCTAAATTGTAAAATACAAAAGGAATCGCCAAGCGGTTCCTTCTTTTAATGCCTAAATATATTAGGGCAGTACAAAATAATTCAGCTTCACGGACAAAACGAGTTGGTAAAAACACCGAATTTCCTTGAGAAGCCAACGCATGTAAGGAATATATCTTCTTTTTTAAAATGCTATTGACATATATATCGAACTGCGATATATCAAAGCTTGATATAGGAGGAGCAAATGGATTCAAAGCTAAAGAGGGTTTACGTCCCAATGTCGGAGACAGCCTTTTACATACTGTTTTGCTTGCAAGAGCCTCAGCACGGATACGGTATCGGGCAAGAGGTAAAGGCGATGACGAAAGGCGAAGTAAGCATAAGCCCTGGGACGATGTACGGAACACTGTCTAAGATGGAGAAAGATGGATTAATTAGGTTCGTTAGTGAGGCGGAGAAGCGCAAAATTTACGAGATTACAGACCTCGGACGTGAGATTCTCACCACCGAGATGAATCGTATTAAGTGAATATATATCAACAGTATTGGAGATGAGTACAATGGGTAAGAGACAGACAAAGATCAGATATTTTACAATAGCAGATTACAACGAAGAGCAGGCATGGCTTGAGGAGCAGCACGAGAATGGATGGAAGCTAGTAAAGGTTACGGCGCCGTGCTTTTTCACATTCGAAGAGTGCGTGCCCGAAGAGGTTTCGTACAGGCTAGAATTTAACCAGACTAAGGCAACCGACGATTACCTCCAGATGTATGAGGATTACGGCTGGGAATATATAGGTGGATGCATGAACTGGAGCTATTTCAGAAAGCCTGTAGTTGAAAGCACTGCAGAAGGAGAAAATGAGATATTCTCCGACGATGAGTCGAGGCTGAATATGATAGATAGAATCGTACATACTAGGCTTATACCTGTAATTGCCGCGCTGATTCCAGTTATTTTCCTAAATATAAGAAGCATGCTAGAAGAATCTGGTGTGTGGTATGGCTCCGCGAGAGGAGTGGTGAACATCATACTCATAGCGATTCTAGCCGTCGATATCTGCCTAGTTTCACACTGCTTAAGGAAGTTCAGAAAGCTTAAGAAGGACCTGTAGCCACATCGCTATATTCATGAAAATATAAAAAAGCACACAGCCCCGACTATTTGGGGCGCTGTGTGCTTTTGTTCGTCTGTAGTTACCGTTCCGGCATCCGGCATTAAGCGCCGCCAGTTGATATGTCTAAACCAAAACTTCGCCGTGCATACCCGCTGGGACCTCGAGTCCCATGAGTGTCAGCAGAGTTGGCGATATGTCCGCCAGCTTGCCGTGAGGCACTTTGAAGGCTCTTGGCTCATTTGCGATGTGGCACAGCGGAACTGGTGATAGCGAATGCTTAGTCACGACATTATCCTTGTCATCTAGCATGTAGTCGGCATTCCCATGATCAGCTGTGAGCAAGATCTGACCATCCTTCGATAGAACCTTGTCTACAATCTGCTGAACGAGCCCGTCTAGCGTCTCTATAGCGCTTACTGCAGCATCGAAAACGCCTGTATGACCTACCATGTCAGGGTTTGCGAAGTTTAGTATGATGAGATCATACTTATCCGAGTCGATCGCTTCGAGCACTTTTTCAGTCAATAGTGGAGCGTTCATCTCTGGCTGAAGATCGTAAGTAGCGACCTTAGGAGATGGGATCAAGATGCGGTCCTCGCCTTTAACTGGAGCTTCGACACCTCCGTTAAAGAAAAATGTCACATGTGCGTACTTCTCAGTCTCGGCTATGCGGAGCTGAGTTAGACCTGCGGCTGACACCACCCCTCCGAGAGTCGGTTCAACGACTTCTGGTGGGAACGCGACTTTTACATTAGGCATCGACGCATCGTACTCAGCCATGCACACGTACACGAGATTCGATAAAACTTTCTTCCTTGCAAATCCATCAAAATCAGGGTCCATGATTGCACGAGTTATCTCGCGTGCACGGTCAGGTCTGTAATTGATGAATATGACCGAGTCACCGTCTTTGATAGGGGTATCATCGACGATTGTTGGGAGCACGAACTCGTCAGACTCATCCTTGTCATATGATATCTGAATCGCTTCAGCAGGAGAAGCTGCTCTGACGCCTTCAGAAAGTGTAAGTGCGTCGTACGCAAGCTCCAGTCTCTCCCAGCGCTTATCTCTATCCATGGCATAGAAACGGCCAGAGATAACTCCGATTCTGCCTAGTCCAAGCTCAGAGAACTTCTCCTCGAGTGCACTCAGATAAGTCATCGCACTGCGAGGCGGCACGTCGCGGCCGTCGAGGAAGCAGTGAACCACTACATCCTTGATATTTGAACGCTTTGCAAGCTCTAAAACTGCGTAGAGGTGTTCGAGCTTGCTGTGTACGCCACCATCCGAGCATAGTCCCATTATGTGAAGGGTGTGACCTGAAGCTGCATTTTCCATGGCTTCAAGCAGCACCTTGTTGTTATAAAATTCGCCAGTGCTAATAGATTTGTTGATGCGAGGAAGGTCCTGCAGCACAACATTTCCAGCACCTATATTGGTGTGTCCAACCTCGGAGTTGCCGATTTGCCCGTCAGGAAGTCCGACGAATTCACCGCTCGCCTCCAGGGTGATGAACGGGTATTTTGCAAAAAGTGCATCGAGATGAGGTTTTCTAGCGGCAGCAATTGCGTTGCCGTGCGATTCTTCGCGGATTCCGTAGCCATCGAGAATCATCAGCATTGTTGGTCTATTTTTAATCATTGCTATCCTCCTATAGATATATCCAAGTATACACAAGAGCTGTGTTTATTTCTAGGAGCTGAAGTATTGATTTATAGTTTATAATTGTGATTAAAATCTGTGTTTCCAGTATTACTTGGGGTTTGCACGCGATAATAAACATCATATAATAGTAGCATCATTATTTTAAGGAGAACGGAAGATGGCAGACGTCAGATTTACGCCTGATCAGCAGAGGGCGATCGATACTATCGACAAAAGCATTCTCGTATCGGCCGCAGCTGGTTCCGGCAAGACGGCAGTACTCGTTGAGCGCATCATCAATATCATAGTTCAGGGTAAGGCGGATGTTGACCGCATGCTTGTCGTGACTTTTACAAATGCCGCGGCATCCGAGATGAGGCTCAAACTGACTAAGGCGATTAACAAGGAAATCAAGGCAGCTCAGGCTTCTGAACCAGAGAGAGCGGAGAAGCTCAGGCAGCAGCTCGGTAAGATGTATAGGTCGTACATATCGACGGTACATAGCTTTTGTAACCGAGTTATCAAGGAATTTTTCTACCTGACTGACCTCGAGCCGAACTTCAAGATATGTGATAGCCTCAAGGCTGAAATCATGAAGATGGAAGCTATCGAAGAGGTGTTTGAACAGGGATTTGAAGAGGATGATTTTATAGAAGGGGGCTCATTTCGTGAGTTTTTAGACCGCTATAGTAAGGAGCGAGATGATAAGGGGTTAATGCAGGAGCTCGTCAAAGCATACGCGGATCTCAGGAGCATGCCAGATTATTTTGAATGGTCTGAGCGCATGGCTGAGAAGCTTCGCATACCGGAGAGCGGCGACTACCGAGATAGCGATTTATATAGAGAGCTGTGGGCAGATGCAAGGAAGGTCGTGGATGATGCCCTTCACGAAGCACTTGGATTGCAGGAGTATCTGATCGCACTTAATTTGCCCAATACGGCAGCGAAACTTGACTCCGAGATAGGCGTCTTTCAGACTTTGGCAGATGCTATCAAGTCTATTTGTGATAGAGGAGAGCTTGCTAGAGGTACTGAAGAGGTTGTTTCTAAGGTGTTCCAAAATCCTGTTTTTGGCACATTCTCTGGTGGAAAAGGTGAAAGAGAGGCTTACAAGGTGGTATCTGCTGATTGTAAGGCTCGCAGAGATACATATAAGAACAACTTCCAGAACTTCTTTAAGGAATACAATTTTGCCGAGCTCAAGACTTTATTCGAAGAGCAGGCGGAAACGTACAAGTATACGATGTATTATTTGGCGCTACTCAAGGAGTTTGAGCGCATTTATAGTGTCAAGAAGAGAGACCAGGGTGTTATCGACTACGGTGACATGGAACATATAACCGCAGATATTCTCAAGAATGAAGAGGCAAGGAAGGTGCTCCGTGAACGGTTCGAATTTATATTCGTTGATGAATATCAGGATGTGAATACTCTGCAGGAATTCCTAATTGACAGTGTAGCGCGAGAAGATAACGTGTTCAAAGTAGGGGACGTCAAGCAGAGTATCTACAAGTTCAGACAGGCTGAGCCTCATATATTTGAGGAGACATCTAGGGCGTATAAAGACGAGCACAATGAGCATGCAATTCAGATAAATCTCAACAAAAACTTCCGCAGCAACGGGGCCACGATTGACTACATCAACTATGTATTTCAAGATTTGATGGATGGCTATGACGATGACGAGAAGCTATATCAAGGACTTACGGGGCATCCTGAATATAACCTTAAGCCAGAAGTGCACCTGCTTCTAACTGAAATGGATGATTCAGGCGAAGGGGAGAGCTCAGATACAATTTATACACCTCGAGGCTCTCAGCTGGTCGATATAGAAGGACCTGTAGCTGGCACTTTAGACGAGTCTGCTGAAGAGATTAAAGCTCTGTCCAAAGCAGAGATAGAAGCGATTCATGTTGCGGATATTGTCAGCAGTATCATCGGTACGGAATTCTACGATGGCAAGAGCGGAAAGGTTAGAAAAGCAACTCTGAGAGATATAGCCATACTGCTCCGTTCTACTAAGAATAAATCAGACATGTATTATAAGTCGCTGATGAGCAAGAGCATCTCGTCACACATCTCCGATGATGGTGGCTATTTTGACACGGTTGAAGTAGCTGTTGCTATGGCGGTACTTAAAATTGTTGATAACATGCATCAGGATATACCGCTCATATCCGTGCTCAGGTCAGAGGTGTTCGGGTTTACTCCAGAGCAGCTTGCTGAGATAAGAGCCTTTGCAAGAGAGAAGCAGATTGCGGAAGCGAAGGAAAGAGAAGGGGATGTGCAGTATCAGAGGCAGTCATACTGCGATGCATTACTTTTATACAGTGCAAATGGCAGTGACGATAGTTTAAAGTCTCGTGTAAATGAGGCACTAGCGACCATCGAGAAATGGCGTGCGCACAGCAAGATGATGCAGCTCGATGATTACATTTGGTACCTACTAGAAGATTCCAACTATTACATGTACGCAGGTGCTATGTATGGCGGCAGACAGAGACAGGCAAACCTAAGGGCGCTAGTCGAGAGGGCTGGAGCTTTTAGGATGTCTAGCATTGCCTCGCTCAGCAGCTACATAAGCTATCTTGAGGTGCTCAGAACTAAGAATGTTGAGATGGGGCAGCCGTCAATGGTCAGCGAGGAAGATGATGTTATCAGGATAATGACCATCCATAAGAGTAAGGGACTCGAGTTTCCGTTCGTAATCGTAGCAGGCATGGGCAATCAGCTCAATTATTCATCTGGCATCAAAGGCTTCCAGTTCGATAACGAGCTTGGAATCGCTTTGGCGTATGTTAATCCAGATGAGCATTACTGGCGGAGAACGCTGATGCAGAAGAAGATAACAGCCAAGATTCGTGAGGATGAATATCAGGAGCAGCTTAGAGTCTTGTACGTTGCGATGACGCGTGCTAGGGAAAAGTTATACCTTATCGGCTGCGAGAAGACAGAAGACTTTGTGCTAGATGATATTCGCTCTAGAACTAGTTATTTTAAGATTATGGGAAAGCTGTGTGACTCTGGGCACTATAACGAGTATACATCTACTGATATGCATGAAGTTAAGATGCCGCGGCTTCCACGAGAGGCAAATAATTTCTTGACCACTGATAAGCTCCCGATGGATATCGAGCTAAGTGAAGAATATGAAGAGGTCAAGAGGCGTCTCGACTATGAATATGCGTATAAGGATGACCTATCTACTAAGGCGAAATACTCTGTCAGTGAGCTTAACAAGGAAGCAATAGAGGAGTCAATTTACAGGGGCAAAATCGAAGATAGAAATACGAGAATTGAGAGGCTAGCTAGCGCTGATGCAGCGAGCATCGGAACGGCTTATCATAGGATTATTGAATTTGTGGATTTTAAGAAGGCAGTAAACGAAGCTGGTGAGTGTGATAAGTCCTATATAGAGGAAAGAGCTGAGACTCTTAAGAAAAACAGCGCTATCTCTGAACCAGTGTTTAAAGCGCTTGATCTTCATAAGATATATGCGTTCTTTGAGAATGAAATCGGACTTCGTGCATGTGAAGCAGCTCAGGCAGGACTTCTATCAAAGGAAAAGCCTTTTACCTTAAGGTTAGAACGAGATGGCAAAAGTGTACTGGTTCAAGGTATTATCGATTGCTACTTTAATGATGGAGATGGACTGGTTCTGGTTGACTACAAGAGTAACAGGCTTAGATATAAGGATAGAGAGGCTGATATTGAACGTATAAAAGAAGAGTATCGTGAGCAAATAGGTCTCTATAGGCGTGCTCTTGAGGAGGGCACGGGGTTAAGTGTAAATGAGGCATATCTGTATTTGCTAGATAAATCAATCACCATATCGATGTTATAACAAAGGGCGAATTCTACTGAGAATTCAGCATAGAAGAGAGGTAAGAAAATGTTCAGAAAATTGAGAAACCAGAAAAAAGCTATTTCAGAAGAGTGCGCAAAGGATCTGCTAAAAGAGACCCCAAGAGGTATACTAGCGGTAAACGGTGACGATAATTATCCATATGCGGTTCCAGTTAACTATCTCTATGATGAGCAGAAGGGGCGCATTTACTTCCACAGCCTACATGGAGGCTATAAGGTCGAGTGCATGGAGAGATGTGACAAGGTATGCTTCACTGTGTACGGAAACGTGCAGGTTAAGGAAGAGACGTGGGCACCGTACGTAGAGAGCGTGGTCGTGTTTGGAAAGTGCCATCCAATTGAAGATAGAGAAGAGATGTTTGAAGTGCTGAAAAACTTCGCTCTAAAATACTATCCAAGCGAGGAACTCGTGCACCGCGAGATAAAAGCAACTGGCCATGCTGTGCAGATGTACGAGATTGAGATTGAGCATATGACTGGTAAAGAAGTGCAAGAGAAATAAAGCTTGTATACATAAAAAACCATTTAATGGATAATAAATACCATTAATACTATTGAACCGATAATATTATGATGATAAAATGACACACGTCAGTTAGTTAATATGAACTAACCAGCGTGTGTTTTTATGTTAAGTAAGCCGAATGGTAGCTGAGAATATTTCTCAGCAGGGGTTTATGTATAGTAGGAAAGGAAAAAATATATGGAGTATGTCAAGAAGAGAAGTATATTGTTCGTAGCAATTCTTGTGCTCAGCATGGTTCTTGGAAGCATCAGCATAGTTTCAGCAGCAAGCAGAACACAGGACGTGTACAAGTCCTACGATGTGTCTGTAAAGTCTGGAAGCAGTGCATATGGGTATACTGACGGAAATAAGTGGAGCGCAGTGTACGAGAAGGTTCTAGGAACTAATGGCACAACGCTAACGCCTATATGGTATTCGGCTGATGGTTCTAATTATTACCCAGTAGAGGTATCTAGAGTTTATCAGCCAGGCGGATATGTATACACGTTTAAGGCTAATGGTGCAGTCCTCTATACAGGTCAAAATGCTGTAATGCATCCTTCAATTATTGCAAAACTGTATGATAAGAAACTTACTAAGACTATATACAGCGGAACAGAGACTGTTTCAAATCAGACATTTAACGGACCTGTTGAGGTAGAAGCGGGAGCAAATATCACTTTTGACAACGTAAAGTTCAACAATGGTCTCACTACTTATGGAGTGTCTAATGTATCGAACAGTTCGTTCACAGACAGCACTGCTGTAAACAAAGGCAGTGGTAAGACTTACATCGCTGATACGTATTTCGGTCATACCGCTAGCTCATCGAGCTTCTATGGTCAGACTTCATCGGTAGTTGGAGTAAAGCTGAAGAGCAACCGCCTTTCAGACGCAGTAAAGGGCAAGGCATATGCTGAGCTCCTTTCGTTCCCTGATTTTTCTTACACCTATTACCCAAGCTCGTATAGTGCAAGGGTAACAGCCAAGATGCATTATGATTCAGTGAACATCGTCGGTGCGCTACCAGGTGGACTTACAGCAAGCGCTGCAAACTACGATGCTACGGCTGAGAAGACAGATGTCAATATCACAGGAACACCAACTGCAGAGGGAATAGATCAGCTATTCGATATTAATTTTACAGAAGGCGTTTCGAAATTAAATATCACAATTCCAATGTTAATTAATGTTAATGCATATAGCATTGAGTACAATGTTATTGGAGACACACCAAATGGATATGCAGTTCCAAGCACTGTAACTGGTGTAGGGTACGGCGAGACAGTTACACTTGAGGCGGCACCAAATAGCATTTCTGGACAAAAGAATGGCGTTAACGGCACATGGGAATTTTCCGGCTGGTCGACAGACAGAAACAATATAAGCACTACAAAGGTCACTACGGTAAATGTAACCCAGAATACAGTGGTATATGGGCAGTGGATATTTAAAGCGGATAACACTTCTTCTACTACTGTTACACCTGCTTCAGGAAACTCTAGCAGAAACAGTGCTCCTGCAGCTAATACCGTAGGCAAGCATAATGTTCATAGACATGGACCAAAGACGGGTGATAGCAATGATATCGGTGGATACTTGCTAGTGCTCGGAGTTGCTTCGGCGATATTGGCAGTCGTTTCAAAGCGCAAGGCTAACTAGTTAAGGCGGCTGTCCGTATAGCGATATGCGATTATAAAAATTTAATAAAGCCTAAAGTAATAAGTTATAAATATGCTAGACGGGAAAATCGAGATTTGCTCAGGAATTGAAAAATCTTGGATTTCTCGTTTTGTTTTGTAGCG
The DNA here is from genome assembly GCF_938041965.1 of uncultured Mogibacterium sp. GTDB lineage: Bacteria > Bacillota > Clostridia > Peptostreptococcales > Anaerovoracaceae > Mogibacterium. The sequence goes on from NZ_CALISE010000020.1 coordinate 149,924, forward strand.
TTGTTCTGTATAATTTATTTATCTAGGTTACTATAAGTAGTAATTGTAAGAAAATCGCATAATATAAGGCAAGATGTAGGAGCATATGATGATAGAGATTAAAGACATCGGGAAATTTGAATCCGTACCAGAGATCGTAAGTGACATTGCAAATGGTGATGTAAATGCCTTAGAAGAACAGCTATCTAAGGGGTGGGACATCAATGAAGAGATAGTGCTTAGTAAGTACACGAGGCTTTTGCCACTTAACCTAGCTCTTATGATGAATAAATCCAAATCTATCAAGTGGTTAGCTGAACACGGAGCAAATCTAAACGATGAAGATAATCCAAGTTTTCTTACTGCAGTTAGATACTCTGATGAGGAAACCATCAGATATCTGGTTTCTCAAGGCGCTGATGTCAATGTTGTTAACTCGGTAGAGACTGAAGCGTTTGAACAAGCTATCTTCGGAGAGAGGCTAGATAACCTAGCTCTGATCGATGAACTCGGTCATACAGTGAAGAAGTATGGTGGACCAGCCTTTAGAAACTGCTTAGATAAGAGAAATTATGATGTTGTTGATTTCTTTATAAAAAAAGGCGTCGATATAAACTATAGCGGGGCTGATTCTATTTATCCGTTTAAGCCGACACCACTCTGTGTAGCAGCGAGATACGTTGATCTTGAGATGTGCAAATACCTCGTGGAACACGGTGCGGATGTGACTATTACAGAAAAAGATGGCATGAGGCCGTACAGCATCGCCTTTGAGAAGGGTGATGACGAGATGGCGGAGTACTTTAAGGGGCTGGAACCGATTGAGTTTCATAGTCTTCATAACAAGCTGGACGAACTGAAAGTGTACAAGCTTCCTAAGGCGATGATTGATTTGCTGAAAAGTGATAATCTGCACTTTGAACTTCCAAATTGTGATTTTGGTCACATCGACTTTTTTGAGCTTACCAAAACGATTCCTATGAAGATCGGCAGGCGCAAAGTGCTTAGGATATCTAGGTCAACTGGAGATTATGACGATATATACGTGGTATGGAATCCTAAGAACAAGAAGGTTGCCGTTTGCGATGTTGAACATGAGGAACTGAATGATCTATGTGGATTCAAGGATTTTATAGATGACATGGCAGGGCATCTGCAGAGAGTTCTGGAAGGAGAACTATAAGGATGAATATAGTTGATAAGTCTAAGGAACTCGTAAAGTACATATGTGAGAACTTCGAAGAATTGGATTTGGATGATCCGATTGAAGAAGGATATATCGATGACTATGAGGCTGTGATTGGCGCAACGGAAGAAGAACTCAAGTCATTTGAAGAGGCTTTTGAAGTTGAGTTACCAGAGTCTTTTAAAGAGCTGTACAGATACAAGAATGGCAGTGGCTATATGTGCGCGTTACCATGTGTAATAGGTGAGCGCGATATGACGTTTTGCCTAATGGGCCTTGAGCGGATAACGAGTAGCAAGGGGTATTTTCAAAACAAGGATGAGCTTCTTGCTGACTATCCCGATTTCTTCTCGGCTCAAGATATTGAGCGTCTTAGTGACAGCAGAATTAAGGCGTACCTGTTTAATAAGAGGTGGTTCCCATTCGCGGAGTATTGTGACAGCTGCTATCTGATGCTGGATATGAATCCTGGAGACGATGGGAAAGTCGGGCAGATAATTTGCTATATTCACGATCCTGACGAAGTGGTGTACGTAGCACCGAGCCTTGAGGGACTCGTTTCCAAGGTGTATGATGAAACATGTTCATAGGAGAATAAAATAAACTTGCAATTGCCAAAAAAGACAAAGAAAAAACAATTTCTTTGTCTTTTTTAATGCAATTTTATAGATAAAGTAGTATAATTCTCATATTAAATTTTATACAGTTTTAAACTATCTTAAAAGCTAGGAGGACTTATGAAAGCTTCAATACGTTATGGCAGGAGTGCAGCACTTGTCTTAGCATTCTTGTTATCATTAATGATGATGATGCCACCTAACATGGCATATGCAGCTACTAAATACACAGCTACAGGTAGCGAGACTGCAGCTCAGTTAACGGCTATTATCGATGGAACAACTACGGATGCATCGGGTAATAAGTACGATGTGATTGAATTCCCTGCAGGAACATACAATTATACAATGACTGCACCGGTTCATATTAGAAGGACAGTGACTATTAAGGCTGATGCCGGAGCTAACGTTGTATTTAATGGTGGTGATTTCAGAGGATATGCAGGTTCCAATACAACCTTTACAGGGGATGGAAGCTTCCTGCTTAAGAATCCTATTAACTATGGTATATGGTCTAATGATGCATCAGTAAAGTTTAATTTTGACCATACTAATTTCACTATAGATGGTGCACCTGGATTTGGTTTATATGGACTATCAGGTGGTAACACCACTAACGTTAAGGGTGGCACATTTGTAATTAAAAATTGTTCAACCTCCGGAAATGAAGGCGGTTTTGAGCTTGATGGAGGGGCTTTCAATGTATCTGATGGCGCTAAAGTAACTTTCGAAAATAACGGTAATGGTACATTTGGCGACCTATATATGAACGCAAAGATGACAGTAACCGGTGCTAATACCAAGGTTACAATTAATGAGAGCAGAGCCGGGAACTCATACGGAATGGTTCTTGCAGGAATAGGTGCCTTGAAAATTGATGGAGCTACAGTAGAAGTTAACACAACAACGGCTTCAAGAGGTATCAATGCCGGCAGCAATGCTGCTAATACTATTGATATCGTTAAGGGTGGAAAACTCTTAGTTAAGGCTAAGAGTGGAACAGCAGTTAGCGGTATAAGGAGGGCAAAAGTTACTGCAAGTGATGATAGTATCCTCAAGGTTGAAGGATATAAGTACGCACTTGACGGAAGTATGCTGTCTACCAGCGGTAAGCCTCATGTGACACTTGATGGAGAAACATTTGACAACGGTTCAGTACCTTTCTTTACAGGAGGAACTAATGGATCGATAATCATGGGTGGCTCGGTGCTTGAGGATTACAAAGAGCATGTAGTTGATGGTGTAGTGACTCCTACTGCAGGTGGTAATCAGGTTGCAAAACAGCCTGAAAATGCTAACGGAGAGTTGTTAACACGTTTTGATATAAAGGGATTTTCAAATAAATCTATTAGCATAGCAGCTGACCCGGCTAATGCTGCGCACTCCGCTTACACATATAATGTAGGCGAGAATCACAATGGGGTAGCATACGTGTGGGCACCAGCTGTAAAGGTTAACTTCTGGGAGACTAAGAAAGCACTTGATAATAATGATAATAGCAAGATGATAAAGTCTCTCACAACTATTCGTGGCAATAACCTAAAGTTAGTTGGAGCAGTCGCACCTTCAGAACCTGCAGCACCTGCAGGAAAGGTGTTCTCTCACTGGGTGAATGCGGAAACAGGACAGGCATTTGATGCGAATACAGCACTTGTTAAGGGTGAAACTAATGTGTATCCTGAATACAAGGATGCTCCTCCACAGACTCCTTCAAAGAAAGTAGATAAGAAAGTGGTAAAGGTTAAGAAGAGTCCTAAGACAGGAGATGTTCAGAGAGTTGCACTCTATGCTGGAGTTCTTATTGTGACAATTATTGCGCTAGTAAGTGTTGTAAGGCTTAAACGCAGAGCGTAATTTGATGGCCAATGATATATCCATTAGGGAACAGTTGTGAATAAGGTTTATTGCGAACAAATAAAGCTTGCAAATTAGGATCTTAATAATTAGCACATAAAAGTAATAGGTAAATGCAGAATCATGCGTTTACCTATTACTTTTTTGCGCAATCTATACTAACCTAAAAATAATTATTCCATTTCATAAACATTTCATATATCTTCAGTAATATTTGACTTGTTAAGGCAAATGCCCAATGAGGAAATCTAGAAGGAGGATAAATGTAAAGTGATAAAAAATGCAATAGCCTATGTCACCAGGCGTAGGTACAGGGCACTTATAATCTTCGTGATTTTGACTGTGGTTCTCGCATGTATACATGTGTGTTTAAATATAATTGTATCTAGCGACAGTATGGAGCGAACATTATATAAGACCTCTAATTCATCGTTATCAATAGTCCGAAAGGCTGAGCAAAGCACTTTTGAACTCAACAAATTTGATGAGTTGAAGCGAATCAAGGAGATTAGTAATATTGTGCCGGAGTACGAAGGCATAGCTAGCCTTGAAGGGAGCAATGTTGTATCAAGCAAACAGACTGTAAGACGAGATGACGTATCAGGAGATTTAAGCAACGCAGCTGCTGTGAGGGCGACCGGAAGTACAAAGCGAGAATTGCTATTCAGCAGTGGTGTATTTACCCTAGAAAAAGGTAGACACATCTCATCAAAAGACAAGGGAAAAGTTCTGGTTCACAAAAAGTTTGCAGATCGAAACAAACTTAAATTACATGATAAAGTAAAACTAAAATTTCTAAAAACAGATGGGAGCACTTCATCAAGTGGAGAAACTCAAACTCTCGAAATCGTCGGGATTTTCTCCGGTAAGATGCAGGAGCAGCATACAGGTCTGCCATCAGATCTCAGTGAGAACACGATGTTTGCCGATTATGAATCCAGCCAAAAAGGATTAGGGTATGAAGGCGGTAATCGAGTGGTTAACAAGGTAACTATTACAGCAAGCAGTCCTGAAAAGCTGGAAACTGTAGAGAAAAAAATAAAGAAACTTGACGTTGATTGGTCGAGTTTTGAAGCGACTAAAAATAATGGAGCTTTTCAAGAGGCCGCAAAATCTCTTACCGGTATAAGAAAAATCATGAGAGTCATGACAATGGCAATTCTAGGAGGAGGTACAATTGTACTTTCGCTTATATTAGTGCTGTGGTTAAGGGAGAGAATTTATGAGATTGGGATTCTTTTGTCTATTGGTGTAAGTAAGGCGGCGATAGTTGGACAGTTTATTCTGGAACTAATATTTGTATCAATACCGGCTATAATAGCTTCTTATATAATCGGAAAGGTCGCTCTATCGTTCATTGTAGGCGGATTTGTAGGAAGTGATGAAACGGGTGCTTTGGCGCGAGGGTTAAGTGAAGGGGGCATCAGTAGCGAGCTCATGACATTTGCAATAAGTTATGCATTGCTCATAGTAATAATAATCGTTTCGGTTGCTATAACATCTGGAGCAATTCTAATACGTAGTCCAAAGGAAATACTATCTAAAATCAGTTAGGAGAAAGAATGAAGATAATTGAAATTAAAAATGCATCATACAGCTATATTGGCTCGAGAGACAAGGTGCTGTCATCGATTAATTGCAGCTTTGAAGCTGGCAAATTTTACGCTATAACCGGTAAATCAGGTGCGGGAAAGTCGACATTCCTATCCCTTTTGGCAGGCCTTGATAGACCTAGCTCGGGAGAGATTTATTTCAATGGTAAGAGCATAGCATTGCATGGTTATAGCAACCATCGTAGGGATAACATCTCTCTTGTGTTCCAAAATTATAACTTAATAGACTATCTAACACCGCTTGAAAATGTTAGGCTTGTAAATAGAAATGCTTCTGATGAACTACTACTGAAGCTAGGTTTAAATAGTAGTGAGATTAAGAGAAATGTGATGAAGTTATCCGGTGGTCAGCAGCAAAGAGTTGCGATAGCAAGAGCACTTGCGTCCGAAGCTCCCGTAATACTTGCAGATGAGCCGACCGGAAACCTTGATGATTCCACCGCAAGCGAGATCATAGGAATTCTTAAGACTTTAGCCCAAGAGCGGAACAAGTGTGTAATAGTTGTTACACACAGTAAAGAGGTTGCAAATGCGGCAGATGTAGTGATGGAGCTAAGTGGTAAGAAGCTCAAAGAGACGAGAAAGCAGAGCTAGGAGGATGACGATGATAAAAAATGCATTAGCATATGTCACAAGAAAGAGACTGAAATCTCTAATTATACTGCTTGTTATCACAGCGATGGCAACTCTCAGTATGATTGGTCTATCAATCAAGGATGCTACTAATAGAGCAGCAGCCAAGACTTTTGGAAACATAACTAATAGTTTCACTATGGAAATAAACCGCCAAGTTAATGCGGGTACCCCTAGAGGTGGCGGAAATATCCGTAATGAAGATATAAATAAGATCGTTAAATCCGGACATGTAAAAGACTATGTCAAGCGTATAGGGGCAGTAGCTGATCTTGTAGGCTGTGACATAATTAGAACTGAAGCGACAAATCGGAATGAGGATGAGGAGCGAATAGAGAAGTTTAAGAGCACAGTAATGGTGACTGGAGTTAATGATTCATCCAAAGAGACGAAGTTTGTATCGGGTGCTTTTAGACTTGTGGATGGAAAACATCTTGAGAAGAATGATAAGAACAAGGTGTTGATTCATAAAGAATTAGCTGAAAAGAATAATCTCAAGGTCGGTGATAAGATTAAGATTAAATCTAACCAATATGATGCTGACAACGAGAAGCAGGCAGATGAAACTATAGAAGTTGAAATAAAGGGAATTTTTGATGGTCACAACAAGGGTGGTGTAAGTGCAGCTGTTGAACTGTACGAGAATAACATAATCAGCGATATCGACACGGCTGCTAAGCTTTACGGAAATACAGAACAAACTGCGGTATATCAAGATGCAACATTCTTTGTAAAAGGTGACAAAAATCTGGATAAGGTTATTAAGAGTATTAAGGGACTTGATGTGGATTGGAATAAATACTCTTTGGTTAAGAGCACTTCGAACTATCCGGCACTACAGCAGTCGATTTCCGGAATATACTCATCTGCAAACAAGCTATTTGTTGGAGGAATTATATTTGCAGGAATAGTAGTATCGCTACTGTTGTTCCTATGGATGAATTCAAGGAAGAAAGAGGTAGCAGTTCTTCTTTCAATCGGCAGAACCAAGAAGGAAATCGCAGGACAATTTGCAGCAGAGCTTATATTTGTAGCCATTCCGGCCTATATTATATCTTTCTTTGCAGCGGGGGCACTAGGTAAGGTGATTGGTAATAAAGTTCTACGCGGTGTAACGGGAGGCATTGCTGATGGTATAGCTAAAGAGTCCGCTTCATCAGGGCTCGGAGGTGGAGCAGAAGTTGACGGATTTAACAAGACTCTGACAAGTTTAGATGTTATCATCAATACAAGGGCATTCATTTATGTAGTGCTCTTCATGACGGTGATACTGGCAATTTCGCTAATCATATCCACATATCGCATCCTTCGCAAGAGACCTAAGGAGTTGCTTATAGATGTGAAATAAAGACTGGAGGGTCAATGAAGATTCTTATAGTTGAAGACGATAAGAACATCAGGGAGGGAGTCGCAGACTTCCTCTCTGAGTTTGGTTATAATACAATTGAGGCATCTGATGGACGAGAGGCTCTCGAAAAATTTGATGAACAAGATATCAGCCTTGTAATTCTCGACATTCAGATACCATATATTAATGGTTTAGAAGTTCTAAAGGAGATTAGAAAACGAAGCAAATTACCTGTTCTTATGCTTACGGCATTTAGCGATGAAGAGTATAAAATTGATGCATATACGAACTTGGCGGATGGATATTTGGAGAAGCCTTTTTCGTTACCAGTATTACGTGCTCGTGTAGATTCGTTGATTGAACGTCATTATGGTATGCATGACAAATTCTGTTATGGCAATGTTGATGTTGATTTTGACAGTTATACGGCTACGCTAGATAATGAGCCAGTAGATATAAATGCTAAAGAGGTTGATATACTAAAATATTTGGTTGAAAATGAAGGGCGAGCACTGACAAGAGAGCAGATAATAGATAGTGTCTGGAAAGCGACAGAGGAACCGCCGTTCGATCGCGTAATAGATGTGTATATCAAGGAACTCCGTAAGAAGCTTGGACTCGATTGCATAGTGACTATTAGAAATGTAGGATATAAACTGGAGAGAAAATGAGAAACTTGAAGATATTCCCCAAATTATTTGTCCAAACGTTCGCCATACTTGGAATTTTGATTGTAGTTGTCCATATTATGGTATTTCTTATGTTCCCTAAAGTGTACCTTGAGAATAGAAAGAGTAAAATAAATATCAAGGCTAATGAAGTTTCTGCAGCTTTGCAGGGAAAAGATGAACAGTTTGTTGAGCAGTATTTGACCTTCTATTCGAGAAGCAGTGAAATTAAAGCTTTCATTGATTCAAACAGTGACTCAGGCGAGGTGAAAATCGGTGAGAATGCTGAAAATAGCATTGACAAGTCGAGCGATAACAATTCTTTAATTATAGAGACTCGTAATATTAAGCTAGCTAATGGCAGTAAATTGTCAGTGAATTTTGTTTCAACTGCTGATATGCGACAAGAGGCCAAGGGTCTAATAATAAAGTTTCTTCCTATATCTTTAGCAGTTTCACTAGCGATATCAGTTTTAGTATCACTGATATATGCAAGACTTTTGACAAGAAATGTTCAAGAAATAAAAGAAGTTACAACTCGAATGATGGAACTTGATAGAAGCGCTCTTTTGCCTGTCGAATCATCAGATGAGATAGGACAGCTCAAAGCGCAAATTAATGACTTGTATGTAGCTTTACTTGAACTGATAGATGATCTTGAGGTCAAGAATGAAGAGATTATAAAGCTTGAGAATTTAAAATTTGACTTCTTTAGAGGTGCTTCTCACGAATTAAAAACTCCATTAGCTAGCCTTAAAATTATTCTTGAAAATATGAAATATAACATTGGCAAGTATAAGAATCGTGATAGTTATATTGACAACTGCATTGAGATAGTCAATGGGTTGGCACAGAATATATCGCAGATTCTCTCTGTTTCTTCGCTCGATCACCTTAGTGACGAAGAGGAAGAAATGGTTATAAATGAGATTTTGCAGGAGGTTCTAGATAAGTATGAACTTATGGCTGCGCAACGAAGTGTCTCAATCAACAACCGTCTCGGTGATGAAAAAATTTACATAGGTAAGAGTGCTCTTAAGGTGATATTATCCAATGTAGTTGGTAATGCTGTAAAGTATTCGGATACAGGAGGTATCATAGATATCGGTTCAGATAACGGTTGGATGTATATAGATAATACTTACGATGACGCAGAAAATCTCGATTGTGAAAGACTATTTGAAGTGAACTTTGACTTAGGAAAGGATAATAGCAATGGACTAGGTCTGTACATAGTAAGAAATATTCTGTTAAGTTACGGGATTGAGCACAAGCTAGAACGACGTGAAAAAAGCATAAGATTTACGATTAAAATTACTTAGTAAAGATGAAATAAATATATTTAAATAGTTAACAGAAAAAAGTCAATCGTCACAATGGTGATTGACTCCTTTTTTCGTTTGAATTACACCAAAACCACACCTTCGCTCTTATTGATAAAAACCTCTCAAAATAGTATAATAATATAACTTATGCCATGTAAAATGGACGATTTTAAGAGGGACGGGATGCCGATATGCTAAGTTCGATTCAAAGTATAATGTCTAACTTCAGACCGGAAGATGCGCTGGATATAGCAATCGTGTCTTATATTGTTTATAAGATGATCGGTTTTATTAGAGAAACTAGGGCGATGCAGCTCATACGAGGGCTGGTAATTATCATAGTTGCGTTTTTTGTATCGGACATATTCAACCTATATCTGCTAAATTGGCTGCTCAAGAGCCTATTCACCATGGGGCTCTTCGCGGTTGTTGTGTTGTTCCAACCAGAGCTCCGTAGAGCACTAGAGCAAGTAGGGCGTAAGAATCTCATGAACACGAACTCGTTCCGCAATATTGATAAGAATAAGGCGGTTGAAACGGTAGATTCCCTTGTGAGTGCAATCGATGATTTTTCAGCGACAAGGACAGGAGCATTAATCGCAATTGAGCGAGAGACGATGCTTAACGATATAATCGAAACTGGAGTTGTGGTAGATGCTGAGATTTCCATCAGGCTTCTTGGAAATCTATTTTACGAAGGTTCGCCACTTCACGACGGTGGAGTGATTATACGTGGTGCTAGAATCCATGCGGCATCATGCGTATTCCCACTGACAGAGAAGAAGAACATCGGTAGAAATCTAGGAACTAGGCACAGAGCAGGTGTAGGACTCAGTGAGGTGTGCGATGCTCTAATAATAATAGTTTCTGAAGAGACCGGAGTGGTATCGATCGCTGAAGATGGAAAGATCCGCAGATTTGTAGACCTCAAGACAATCGAGAAGATGCTTCTCAATATGTACCTGCCATCTGAAAGAGGTATGTATGGTAGGGTTGCGAAGCTAGTACGCCGAAAGGGTGGGAAGCACGATGCAAAATAATGAAACAAGCAGCAAGAAGATCAACAAGCTCAATCTAGCGCTTTCGGTTGCAATCGCATTTGCCTCCTGGCTTTACGTAGTATATAGCATAAATCCAACAATCAGCCGAACATATACGAATATCCCTGTGACGGTCGCAAACTCTAAGACACTTGCCAAGAATGATTTAGCGGTAAGCAAGCTTGATACAGAGAAAATCTCTGTTACCCTTGTTGGAAGGCGCTCAGCTATAAATGAACTAAAGAAATCCGACATCGTCGCAACCGTCAATGCCTCGAATGCAGGCAAGGGCGAGAACTCGATGGCAGTGCAAGTGAGTGTGCCTAGTGCTATATCGGTCAAATCGCAGAGTGAAAGTAGCGTTTCGGTTACAGTTGAAGACCTAGAGGTCAAGAAGGTAAGCACATATACGACATATAAGGACGGTCAATCAGGTGAGCCTGTAGTCAAGAAACAGGGCAGTAAAGAAGTAGAGGTGCAAGGAGCTGAGAGTCTGGTTAAGAACGTAGACTCGGTTAAGCTCGAACTCGACGCTGACAAAGTCACTGATAAAGCAAAAGAATTCAGTGCGGTCGCAACCCCTGTGGATGGAAGCGGTCACAAGATAGAATACCTGACTACTGATCCTGACAGAGTATCTGTAACGGCATACAGGGGTGAGACCAAGACTGTTAAGCTCAAGGTAAAGGTTACTAATACACAGGATGGTAGCGTTTCAAGAACGTATTCCGCACCGAACACTATAGTTATCAAGGGTAGAAGCAAGGATATCAAGAACGTAACAGAAATTACGTCCAAAGACATGGATATCAGTACTGTCTCTGAGACAGAAGATATGGATATCGATTACGACCTACCAGAAGGTGTGAGCATAGCAAATGAATCAAGGCACGTAAAGCTCAAGGTTAAGGTGAGCACGAGTGCATCGAAGACAGTAAATGTGCCAGCCAGTTCGATCAATATAAATAATGTGGCTAGCGGTCATACGGCGGAGGCAAATAGTGGCGTTAACGTTGTCGTAACGGGTAGCAAGGACAAGATAGCGAGCATTACAGCTAGTTCGTTCGTGATCAGCGCAGATGCAAGTGGTCTTGGGGCAGGGCAGCATACGGTTACAGCTTATCTAACTAATAATTCTGGACTTATAGCGGCGCTTGAAAGTGCGCAGATTACGATTACGATTCAGTGATATCGATTTAGTTCAAACTTGCCATCAATCACCAATTGTTTATGATTGATGATAAGTTCATTGACAGACTTTATACTTTGCAGGATATATTAAGGAATTAAGGAGAAGCTAATGGGCAGATTGTTTGGAACAGATGGTGTAAGAGGTGTGGCTAATACAGAACTTACAGCTTCGCTTGCATTCGATATCGGCAGGGCGGCAGCGTTTGTGCTCGGAGAGAATAACAAAAAGCCGGTTATGGTAATCGGACGTGATACGAGGATTTCTGGGGATATGCTGGAAAATGCGCTGACAGCAGGAGTGCTTTCTGTTGGCGGAGATGTCATAAAGCTGGGAGTTGTTCCCACACCAGCAGTTGCTTACCTAGTAAGGAAGTATGACGCAGATGCAGGAGTTGTTATCTCGGCATCACATAACCCATTTGAATACAATGGCATTAAGCTGTTTAATGGTGATGGGTACAAGCTTGATGATAGCGTTGAACAGGAGATTGAGGCAATTGTACTGGGCGAGAAGGAAATCAGCACTGATGAATTCGTCGGAGCTAAGCTCGGAACTTGCCGTGAGGATGATGCCAGTGCGATTAAGCAGTACACTGATTTTTTGCTTACAACGATAGACAAGAGGCTCGATGGCATAAAAGTAGTTCTTGATACTGCTAATGGTGCGGCGTTCGAGACCGCTCATATAGTTTATGAGGCGCTTGGAGCAGAAATTACAGTGCTTAGTGATAGTCCAGACGGAGTTAACATTAATGATGGCTGTGGCTCTACACATCCTGAGAATTTGCAGCAGAAAGTCGTAGAGCTAGGTGCAGATGTTGGATTTGCATATGATGGAGATGCGGACAGACTCATCGTTGTGGATGAACAGGGAAGAATAATAGATGGAGATAGAGTGCTCTGCATATGTGGCAAGTACCTAAAGGCTAAAGGGCTCCTTGCAACTGATAAGATCACAGCTACAGTTATGAGCAATATCGGACTTCATAAACACCTAAAGGAGTATGGAATTGGTGTTGATGTGACTAAGGTCGGTGATAGATATGTGCTAGAGTCCATGAGAGAGACAGGCTCTGTTCTAGGTGGAGAGCAGTCAGGTCACATGATATTCTTGAACTACACGACTACTGGTGATGGCGTTCTATCATCGCTGCAATTTATGAAGGCATATCTTGACTCAGGGAAAAAGCTCAGTGAACTCAGAGACGAGATACAGATTTATCCACAAGCATTGGTTAATGCTAGGGTGGATAATGCTTTCAAGGCGACAGCTCTAGAGGATGGTGAAGTTAAGAAGTTCATCGCTGATATTGAGGCGAAAATGGAAGGTACAGGTAGAGTTCTGATAAGACCTTCAGGAACTGAACCATTAATCAGAGTTATGCTAGAAGGTGAAGATATCGATGAAATTCAGGAATATGCTGAGCAGGTAGCAACTCTTATCTCTGATAAATTCGGAAGATAATCAGAAACCATTAGGCTGGCAAGACAAACCGCCATGGCAAAACATAGCGGGGAGTTTAGCTTTGTTAAAATACGAATCGTTATAGCGGTTTGCGGTGAACTGCGAATTGGCTATTTGAAATAATATATTTGGAGGAAACAATATGTGCGGAATCGTAGGTTATGTAGGTAATGAAGCTCCTCAGGGAATCATTATCGAAGGACTTAAGAAGTTAGAGTACAGAGGTTATGACTCGGCAGGTATCGCTGTCGTAAATGATGGCAAAATTAAGCTGAGAAAGCACGTTGGTGAAATCGTAAATCTAGAGAAGCTAATTGGAAAAGAAAATCTAGGCGGTCATGTGGGAATTGGACACACAAGGTGGGCGACTCACGGTGCACCATCTGATGTAAACTCACATCCTCATATGAGCAATGATAACAGAATTGCACTTGTTCACAATGGAACAGTTGAGAACTACGTGGAAATCAGAGAGCAGCTTGAGAAAGAGGGCTTCACTTTTAAGAGTGATACGGATTCCGAGGTTGCTGCTGTTCTATTCGGTAAATACTACAACGAGCTCGGTGACCTAAAGGCTACTATGGACAAGGTAACTCACGAGATGACAGGAACTTTTGCACTCGCTGCAATCGCTGAGGATCAGCCGGAAAAATTCGTAGCTTATAGAAAGAACGCTCCGCTGATTGTCGGCAAGGGTAATGGTTGTAATTTCGTTGCTTCTGACTTCTCGGCGCTCCTTAAGTACACAAAGGATGTTTATCTTCTGGAGACGGGTGACACAGTAGTGCTTACTCCTGATAACGTTACAATCTATGATGAGTCTGGCAAAGAAATTAAGCGTGAGACTATGCACATCAGCTGGGATGAAAGCGTCGCTGAAAAAGGAAAGTACGAGCACTTCATGCTCAAGGAGATATTTGACCAGCCTAAAGCTATAGAGGAAACTCTTGATCGTAATCTAAGCGAAGATGGAAGAGTGTCGCTTTATGATATGACGCTCACGAAGGAAGACTTTGCTAAATTCAATAAGATCTGCATCGTAGCATGTGGAACTGCGTACCATGCTGGACTAGTTGGTAGAAATATCTTTGAGAAGTTCGTAAAAATGCCTGTAGAGGTTGATGTGGCTTCTGAATTCAGATACAGAGATCCTTTTGTAGATGAAAAGACACTCTTCATTGCAATCAGCCAATCTGGAGAAACTGCGGATACACTAGAGGCGCTTCGTGAGGCTAAGAGAAAGGGAGCAAGGGTATTATCCATCGTCAATGTTGTAGGAAGCACAGTTGCTCGTGAATCTGACGATGTGTTCTATACATGGGCTGGACCAGAGATTTCAGTAGCCTCAACAAAGGCTTACACAACTCAGCTTCTGTCACTTTACCTATTAGCTCTATATCTAGGAGACCTACGCGGAACCATATCAGAGGAATACTACAACAAGGTTGTTAGCGAGCTATCTGAGATTCCTGAAAAATTAGAGAAGGTTCTCTTGCTTAGAGGTGATATCGAGAAGCTTGCGAAGAAGCTTTACGATAGAGAGCAGGTGTTCTTTATCGGTAGAGGAATGGATGCCAGTGTTGCTTACGAGGGTTCGCTAAAGCTCAAAGAGGTTTCATATATAAACTCCTTTGCAATTGCGGCTGGAGAGCTTAAGCATGGAACGATTGCACTAATGGAGCCTACTACTATTGTCGTTGCACTAGCAACACAGTCTAAGCTGTTTGATAAGATGGTTTCCAACATTCAGGAGGTTAAGGCGCGTAATGCTTACGTGATCTCCATCGCGAAGGAAGGTAATGCAGCTATCGAAGAGCATTCCAATGAGACGTTCTACATTCCAGAGTGCATGGATGAGGTATCGCCACTTCTAAGCGTAATTCCGCTTCAGATATATGCATACTACGTTGCCAAAGAAAAGGGATGCGAGATAGACAGACCTCGTAACCTCGCTAAGAGTGTAACTGTAGAATAAAATAAATGTCATTATTTCGAGCGTGTGCGGAACTTGCAATTGTAGGCTGCGTACATGCTCGTATTTGAAAAGTTATAGGCGTATAGTTGTTTAGAATTAGAGAATTGATATGGAAGAGAACAAGGCAATCAAAAATTATACGGAATGGATCAATGCCAAGGGAATCGATTCAGATATGAGACAGTATCTGATGAATATGATATCCCGCCCAGAAGAAATAGAGAGCTGCTTCAGTGAGGAGCTCGATTTTGGTACGGCTGGTATGAGAGCGACTATGGGAGTAGGTTCAGCTAGAATGAATATCTATACAGTTGCTACTGCAGCATATGCTATGGGCGATATGCTTAAAGAAAAACATGAGGGCAAGGAAGTAAAAATCGTTATTTCGTACGATTCACGTAATAATTCAAGAGAGCTTGCAGAGGCTGCCGCTGTGGCAAGCTGTGCGTCAGGCGTAAAGGTTCTATTTTCAGACAGACTGCGTCCGGTACCAATGCTATCTTATGCTATAAGGAATTTTGCAGCAGATGGTGGAATAATGATTACAGCATCGCACAACCCTAAGGAATACAATGGCTTTAAGTCATACAGGTCCGATGGAGCGCAGATGATCGATGAAGAGACCGAGGCGATTAAGAGTCGCATCAGAGATGCTGTTCAGGGTATAGAGATACTTTCAACAGCGGAGTCCTTCGAAGATCTTGTAAATGACGGAGATATTACATATTTTGGTAGGGAAATCGACGATAGCTACGATGCGATGATCATGGACTCGTTTAATAGCAGTAGCGTTAGTAGAAGATCAAGAGATTCGCTTCGCATCGTGTATTCACCACTCAATGGCTCGGGAAGAGAGCCGGTAAGAAGGTCGCTTCGTGAACTGGGATACGAAAAGGTATTTGCAGTAAATGAGCAGGATAATCCAGATGGTGACTTTCCAAGTTTAAGGGTTCCAAATCCTGAGTATGATGATACGTATGATTTGGCTAAGAAATACGCTGAGATGTCAATGGCTGACATCATTATCGTTACAGATCCAGACTCAGATAGGCTAGGCGTAGCGGTATATGATGAGGGCGAATATAAGAAACTGACAGGAAACCAGATAGGTGCGATACTCCTCGAGTACCTCCTTTCAGAAGCAAAGAAGCTGGGTAATCTTCCAGAAAATGGATATGTGGTAACTTCAATCGTATCCACTCACCTAGCAAGAGCTATTTGCGCTAGATATGGTGTTAAACTATATGAAACCTTAACTGGTATAAAGAACATTGCCGAGCAGATTAGGCAGAGATCTGATAATGGAACAGAGAGATTCCTGTTCGGGTTTGAGGAAAGCAATGGATACATGCTGAATCAGGCTGTACGCGACAAGGACGGCGTGATGGCCGCAGTAGCTATCGCTGAAATTGCAACTCTTTCCAAGGCAAATGGTGTTACACTGATTGAACAATTAGAGTCCCTGCATAAGCTCTATGGTTACTCTGCAGAGGGGAGCGTGTGCGTAGAAGGAACTGGCGTTGGGGAAAAATTCATGGACCATCTTAGAACACTAGGTGGCAAGCTTGGAGAACCTGGAACTGAACTCGGCGTGCTAGACGTTAAGAACTGTACAGATTATCTTCCTGAGTCAAATGTCCTTCTGTATGAGCTTAATGGCCTCGACTGGATTGCGTTTAGACCATCTGGAACAGAACCTAAGTTCAAGATTTACTTCGGTTTCTACGGTGCAGAGTCAGCAGCGGAGAGCAGACTGGAGAGAATTTCGAAAGCTGTTGTTGCTGAAATTAATAAATATAAGGAAAATTAACATGGCAGATGAAGTAAGAATCGCACTGCTTATAGATGCGGAAAACATCTCAGCACAGTACGCTGGTTACATAATCGATGAAATCGAGAAGTATGGTATCTGTTCGTATAAAAGAATATACGGCAATTGGGAACGGATCGTTAAGACTAGGTGGGAGCAAGAGATCAGAAAGCACTCATTAAAGCCTATGATGCAGGTTAACAACACAAGAGGCAAGAATGCGTCTGACTCGGCTCTTATAATCGATGCGATGGATATACTGTACGGTAATAATGTTGAAGGCTTCTGCATAGTCTCTTCTGATAGCGATTTTACATCTCTAGCGAGAAGGCTGAGTGAATCGGGCTGCCTGGTGCTAGGCATGGGAGAATCGGACAAGGCGACAGAGGCTCTTGAAAATGCCTACGATAAGTTCATCTATATAGACTTACTCGCCAAGCAAGCAGAGGAGGAACGCCTCGCAGAGGAAGCTCTCGAGGCTGAGTATAAGAAGCAGAAAAAGCAGGAACGCAGTAAAGATTCTGCTGAAAATACGGCGAATACTCCTAGCAAGAAGGCTATAGAGGCGAAGATTCAGCAGATCATTATGGAGAATAATGATAAAGGTAAGCCTACAGATCTCGGTCTTATCGGGAATGAGCTAAACCGTATCTATAAGAATTTCGATGTGAGATATTACAGTAAAAAGGGCGGTAAGCGATACAAGTACCTGAAGGAATTTGTAAGCGATTTTAAATCTCTCAAGGTAGAGGTTAGTGGTGACCGCGGCATATATGTTACTGTGAGATAATAAAATCACCTATAGTCAGCAGCCTGACTGTAGGTGATTTTCTATCTGTGATGATAACCCTAAATCTACTTATCTTCGATTGTAAAGCTCAGCTCAGCTCCACACTCTGGACATACTGCATCTCCAGGTGATGCCTGAAACTCCTTGCTACATACAGGGCATACGATGATATATGTATCAGCATCATAGCCATCGGGTACATTGTTATTAAATGCCTCTCTATATTGTTTATCGTCCATAGCGCCTCCTATTTTTTACTTAACTTTCAATTCTTAATTATTTATTATTTTACATTATATCGGTTGTTTCCTCAACTTATTCAAACATATAATGAAATTGAAAGACTATGTTTATTATTATGAATATGTCGAGATTACAGAAATTAATATAGAGAATAAAAATCGATTATAAGCGAAAGATAAGAAAGGAGGGCAATATGAATAAAACTGCGATTGATTATCGCGGCCTAAAGTATGTGAATATTGCAATCTGGATAGAAGTAGCATACATACTTATAAACGGTGTGACTGGGCTATTTACACTGCTTCAGATAGCAGCAATGTCAGAGATATCACAGGGTGTTTTGATCTTCAATACGAAGATTGCTCCTGATATAATCTTAGTTATGTTCATAGCAAATATCATACTATACATCATGGGCTTAAATGGACTCCAGAAACTCAATCCGTTCTACCGGAAGGCTTGTAAAGTATATATTGCATACCTCATCTTCATGTTCTTGTCCATAATAGCATTTGTTGTCTTAGTATTTGCTGCCAGTGGGTTTGTTGTCATTTCCTTTAGGTCAGATAGCATCAACACTGGTACAGTGAGCGTATTAATATGGACATTTGTGATAATGCTTCTTGCAGTACAGGTTGTTAGCAATATTCTCAATATAATCTACATGAGAAATATTCTGCTCGGTACAAGAAGAATCGCTGATGTGCTTGGCAACCAAGAATTAACCAGAGGGATTACTGTAACTGAGAAAATATATAGAATAGCAATGATTGCTACTACGGTGATAGTGACAATTGGTGTGATGGGGATTGTGTTCGTCCTAAAGAAGTATATACTCAAGATTATTGGTGGAGGCGCTTATTCATTCGTAGCGCTTTATAGTGCACTAAGGGGCATGCAGATGTTCCTATTCATGCTAACTGCTGCTTACATCATCAGCTTCATAGTTAGAACGGTTTATGCAATCAGACTCACACAGTCCTATGTGGAGATTACAAAGCATGAGATAAGTGAGGCAGAAGAAGCTGCCTTGCTAGAGGATATGCAGGCGGTACGGGAAAACAAAGCCAGATAGTATATAGCTCCAGTAATGATTTTCAATAATAATAGAATCCGTGCAATTAAAGGAAGAAGAGAGCCTTTCTAGTTGCACGGTTTTTTATTAAGAAAATAGATGGGCTAATTTACAAAGTCATAAATACAAGTACAATAAAGCACCTCACTGGATTTAGCCAGTGAGGTGCTTTATTACTCATTAGTTTTTATACGGTGTACTGCCGAGAGGCAATATACTAGCCGATAAGATCGAGGAGAGCCTTCTTAGGAACTGCTCCTACTGACTTATTTACTTCCTCACCGTCCTTGATTACAAGAACTGTTGGGATGCTCATAACTCCGTACTTCTGAGCAAGCTCTGGGTGCTCATCTATATTGACCTTGCCAACCTTGATATCGCTTCTCTCGTCTGCGATTTCCTCAATGACTGGAGATAGCATCTTGCATGGTCCGCACCAAGAAGCCCAAAAATCAACTAGAACTGTCTTATCTGCCTGTAGAACTTCCTGTTCAAAGTTTTCTGCTGTTAATTCAATTGCTGCCATTTTCTTGTCCTCCTGATATCACTCAAAACCAGAATACGAACATTCTGATTAATTGCGTACAACTTTAATTAAATTCACTTTAACATTTTTTTGCGCCACTGTGTGATGATTATGTGAGAAAAAACAATATCATGGTATAATTAATGACTAATAAATCTTTTTTGCAAGTTTAAAATGCAGAAGGCTTGATTAGCTAAATTAGATAGTGAAGAATAAAGCTTTGAATTGGAGATTAGACATGTACATTGATGAAGCTACTTTTAGACAGATATTTCATAAGTTTATCTATATCGAGTGTCATGATGCGTTAGAAGGATTATCCAATACACTCGAAATAATCGATGGAGCGACAGGTGTTCTCGCGTACTGCTTCTGCGAGGACCTCATAGGAACTAGCTTTAATTTACTAGCCTCGGTAAAGAAGGCAGAGGACGGGAAGCTAGAGGTAGGACCGAGATGTTCCGAGAAGTACGCAAGGGTAAGATTTAATGATGTCAAGGATTATGAATTTGAACCTGTGAGCGAGCTGGATGCCGACTTATCGCAATTCGATGATGTGCCAGATGATATAAGAGATAATTTAGAGTCTGCAGATAAGAAGATGACAATGCTCAGAGAGCTTGAAATGCTAGATAGCGGACGAAACATTGAACTACCGGACTTCGTGAGTGTGACGGTGGGTAAGAAGGGATTTTTGCCAGAGGTCGTGTGGGTGAGGACTACAGACTTTGGAGATAATGAGTTTTACGGCACGCTTCATAATCCGCCAAAGCAAGGCTTCGGGCTTGAAGCAGGACAGAAGGTCCGTTACCGCGCATATGACAACGAAGGGGAGATAATGCTGATACTGGATAGCAGCATGCTGAATTAATATGGATATTACACAGAAGATAACACAGGAATTGGGAATTAAGCCTTGGCAAGTTGAGGCAGTAATCACGCTCATTGATGAGGGTAATACTATCCCGTTTATTGCAAGATACCGAAAGGAAGCGACGGGAGCACTTGATGATGAGATGCTGAGGCGCTTTGATGAAAGACTGAAGTACCTGCGTTCACTCGAGGAGAGAAAGCAGACAGTGATTTCATCTATAGAGTCACAGGGGAAATTAACCGACGAACTTCTTGCTAAACTCGAGCAGGCGGAAACAGTCGTTGCAGTCGAGGATATATATAGGCCATATAAACCTAAGAGACGTACTCGTGCGATGATCGCTAGAGAGAAGGGGCTTGAAGGGCTTGCTACATACATCATGTCAAGCGATGCTGCCGTACCTGTACCAGAAGAAGCTCTAAAGTATTTAAGCGAAGAGCATGAGGTAAATGATGCTGACACTGCTATCAAGCTAGCGCTAGATATTATCGCTGGAGACATCTCAGATGATGCGGATATTAGAACGTGGATCAGAGAGCTTGCAGCTAAGGAAGGTGTACTAATCACGACGGTAGTACCTGCTGTAAAGGCAGAACTAGAGGTTAGCGGAGAACGCAGCGTATATGAAAATTATTTTGAATTTGCAGAGAAGGTAGACGGCCTCCCAGGACACAGAGTCCTCGCTATCAATAGGGGAGAAAACGAGAAGGTGCTCAGCGTAAAGCTTGAAGCTCCAGTGGATAAGATAGAAGGAAGGTTATTCAAAGACTTAAAGAGCTCAGCTAATAAGTTAACTCAGCAGTACATCGAAGAAGCGGCTTCGGATGCTTACAAGAGACTCATCGCTCCATCTATCGAAACTGAAATTAGAAATGAGCTGACACTCGGAGCGCAGGAAGGTGCGATAAAGATATTTGCCAGCAATCTCGAGCAGCTCCTCATGCAGCCACCTATCGAAGGCAAGACTGTGCTCGGCTGGGACCCGGCATTTAGAACAGGCTGTAAACTCGCCGTGGTAGATGCGACAGGAAAGATTCTAGACACTACAGTTATCTATCCGACTGCACCTCAGAATAAAGTTAAAGAAGCGAAGCTGGCCCTAGCAAAGCTAGTGAAGAAATACGATATAGATATCATCTCTGTCGGAAACGGTACGGCATCCCGTGAGTCGGAGCAGATAATCGCAGAATTCATCAAGGAATACGAGCAGGGGCTCTACGCAAATCCTAAGAAAAAGCTCCAGTATGTAATCGTTAATGAAGCAGGCGCCTCGGTATACTCGGCTAGCAAGCTAGCGACGGAAGAATATCCAGCTCTCGATGTAGGTGAGAGGAGCTCCGCGTCTATTGCTAGAAGGCTTCAGGATCCGCTCGCAGAGCTTGTTAAGATCGATCCACGTTCTATCGGAGTTGGGCAGTACCAACACGATATGGATCAGAAGAGATTAGCAGAAGCACTTGGCGCAGTTGTGGAAGACTGTGTAAACAGCGTAGGTGTAGATTTGAATACCGCTTCCGCTTCACTGCTAGAATACGTTTCGGGAATCAGTAAACCGATTGCAGCTAATATAGTGAAGTATCGTGAGGGAAACGGGAGATTTGATGGCAGAAAGCAGCTACTCAAGGTTGCTAAGCTCGGTCCTAAGGCATTTGAGCAGTGCGCTGGATTCCTTCGCATCAGAGATGGAAAGGAGCCACTAGACTGCACGGCGGTTCACCCAGAGAGTTATGATGCAGCTCGTAAAGTGCTAGAAATTATGGGATACAAGCCTTCTGATATCATAACAGGTGTAGCTAAGGGAATCTCAGAAAGCTTGAGTTCCAAGAACAAGCTGCAGGAAAAGTTCGGCAGCAAGCATGGAAATAGCAAGTCGGATAGACCTTCGATGAAGCAGCTTGCAGAAGCTGCGAATATCGGCGAATATACGCTAAAGGATATTTTGAATGAAATCGAAAAGCCAGGAAGAGACCCTAGGGAAGAGGCTGAAGCACCACTACTCAGAAGCGATGTGCTGGAGGTAAGCGACTTGAGACCAGATATGGAGCTCAAGGGAACAGTTCGTAACATCGTGGACTTTGGAGCATTTGTGGATATAGGCGTTCATCAGGATGGGCTCGTACATATCTCTGAGCTGTCGGATAAATTTGTAAAGCATCCGCTCGACGTGGTAAAGGTTGGGGATGTCGTGAATGTTCGCGTCTTATCTGTTGACGAGAAGCGTAAGAAAATTGCACTATCGATGAAGAAAAAGAGATAGTGAATCAATTCATATGTGCTGACTGCTGGCGCTAATGAACTATGTAAAATTAATGCATTTAAATGCTGAAAAGAGGAGGCTATTATGGAATTTAAGGAAGTTATAGAAAGCAGATATTCTTGCAAGAAATACTCGGACAAGAAAGTAGAGCGCGAAAAACTAGAGGCGGTGCTCGAGGCTGGAAGGCTTGCTCCAATTGCTAAGAACCTGCAGGAACAGCACGTGTACGTGCTGGAATCAAAGGAAGCGCTGGATAAATTTGATATTGAAACTCCTTGTAGATATGGCGCGCCAACTGTGTTAGTTGTAGCCTTCAATACGACCAATGTCTATGTGTATCCAGGTGAAAAGAGGGATTCGGGAATTGAGGATGCATCAATCGTTGCAACTCATATGATTCTCGCTGCAGCTGACCAAGGGTTAAACAGCTGCTGGATTAATTTCCTAGATCCAGAGAAGCTGCATAAGGCGCTCGGACTTCCTGAAAATGAAGAGATACTCATGGCTATGGACCTTGGATACGCTGCAGATGAAGGAACCCCGCTACCGAATCACTTTAAACGCAAGGCGCTTAGTGAGACTGTTTCGTATCTGTAGTTATAGGACAAAAAGAGTTGGTGAAAACCGCTGCGGCCGTTAAAAATTCAACGGCTACAGCGGTTATATCTTTATTTTATAGTTATTGAATAGTTAGTTATGCTTAGTGAATGTAAATCCATACGACTAATCTTCTGCGCATCTAGGAGCTGAATTATTTATATTTGCCTCTATTGAAGCTGCCGCTGCCCTAGCCGAGGACCAGGCGAACTGGAGGTTGTACCCACCTGTGATTCCGTCTACGTCTAGCATCTCTCCGATGCAGTAGGCGTTTGGGGCGGATTTGAGCTGCATCAATTTGCAGTCAAACTGGTCGAGGCGGAGGCCGCCCGCGGTGACGATGGCCTTGCTGAAGTCACCGTGCGATTCGATTTCGAATCGGTCCTCCGTGAGGAGGACGGCGGCCTTCTTCGCGCTGCAAGCGGAACGCTTCGCCACTTCCTTGGCGAAGCGGCGCGGCAGGGCGAACTCTCTGGCAATTATGTTCCCGAGTTCGCCGCTTTGCGCGGTGCTTACCTCATCACGTCTGCCGTGCGAATATTTGAGCTCGGTACTGGTAGCAGAGATAAGTCTGGCAAGAGTTTTATCTCTACTCATGCCTACGTAGTTGATCTGCAGCCAGGAGCCGAGATCAGCAAACTTCGATGAGTTTAGGATTGCAGGCCCGGTGAAATTATCATGCGCAAGGAGCATAGAGCCGTTAAGCAGGGCTCTTCGTTTTCCCTCCTTCGGGTAGATGCTTATCTCTACTTCATCAAAAGATACCCCAGCTAGCATCTCGTACGGGTAGTCCTTTACCGATAATGGAGAAAGAGATGGTCTTAGCTCAGTATATTCTAGTCCTAATCCCCTCGAGATTACGTCTAGCATAGAGCCATCTGACCCGCTTTTCGGATAAGATTTGCCTCCAGTTGCTATCACTAGATGCTGAGCTTCATAGTAGAATCTCTGACCATCGGGCGTTTCTGCTACCAAGATGAAATTTCTTGTATCTGACTCTATCTTTTTATCATTAAGTGGTTCTTTGTCATAAGATCTGATCTCAAAAACCTTTCTATTGGTAATCACCTTAAATCCATTCTGTTCGGAGGCTGATAGAAATGCATCCCTTACATCTTGAGCTCTCATCGATTCAGGGAAGACTCTGCCGTCTGCTTGTGTAACGGTTTTGATGCCACGAGAATTCAGAAACGAAACTAGATCAGCATTGCTATATTTATATAAAATCTTGCGGATCAATCTTCCAGAATCACCGTAGCAGCTAGGAAAATCCTTTATATTACCAGCATGTGTTATGTTGCAGTGACCGTGCCCGCTCATCAGGAGCTTCGTCCCGATACGGGAGGTTCCTTCGAGGATTAAACCGCCGGTTTTTAGGTTTGCAGCACACATCAGCCCTGACGCACCAGCGCCGATAATTAACACATTAGTGCTGATTACAGATGATGTATTTGCAGCCTCAGGTGCAAAAGATTGCACACCTTTATCCTTTGCAGAAATATCGTGATTGTTAGTTCTATCAATGTTTTTTAATCTCGTACTCTGTTTCAATTCAGTCTCCTAGGTGTATAATGAGAGTCACACAATTATATCATAAGTTTTAGTTGTAATAGAGGAAGCTGCATCGAGGTGAATTCAAATAGGAGGGCTTTTGGATATTAATCTCAATGTTATATACGGCGTCATGATTCCATTTATAGGGACATCTCTTGGAGCGTTTTGCGTATACTTTATGAAAAAAGACCTCAGCAAAGGTGTTGAACGCATGCTCAGTGGCTTTGCTGCAGGCGTAATGGTTGCTGCATCTATATGGAGTCTTTTAATTCCAGCTATAGAGGAGAGCTCTGGCATGGGTAGACTAGCCTTTATGCCAGCCGTGATAGGATTTTGGATAGGTATTGGATTTCTGCTGCTTATGGACCATGTTATTCCGCATATGCATGCTTCTACCAATGAAGTGGAAGGGCCAAAGAGCAGCTTATCCAAGACGACGATGCTCGTCCTAGCGGTAACGCTTCACAATATCCCCGAGGGGATGGCTGTTGGAGTTGTATTTGCTGGTTGGATGACTGGAAACTCAGGGATATCGCTCGGGGGTGCGCTGGCACTTTCGCTTGGAATAGCTATACAAAATTTTCCAGAAGGTGCAATCATTTCCATGCCGCTTTACTCCGCTGGCGCATCGAGACACCGTGCATTTATAAACGGCGTATTATCTGGTGTGGTTGAGCCGATAGGTGCTATTCTTACGATAATTTTCGCGCAAGCGCTGACGCCGATTCTGCCGTACATGCTCAGCTTTGCAGCTGGAGCAATGATGTACGTGGTCGTAGAAGAGCTCATTCCGGAGATGTCAGAAGGGGAGCATTCGCATAGCGGGGTACTCATGTTCGCTGTTGGATTTTCCATCATGATGACACTCGATGTTGCACTTGGTTAATGAAAATTAGGGGGATAAAGATGTCTATTTTGAAAATTGTAGAGGAATTAAAAGCTGATGAGCGAAATGCCGAGTATACAAGACGCGGTATACCGCCGATCTTCCAGCTTAATAAAGATGCCAAAATCCTGATAATAGGTCAGGCGCCAGGGAGAAAAGTAGAGGAGTCCCAAATACCTTTTGACGATAAATCGGGGGAGAAGCTTATCTCGTGGATGGGCATAGATAGGGAGACTTTCTATTCTGATAAAATTGCGATTTTACCGATGGACTTTTATTATCCAGGAAAGGGCAAGACAGGAGATTTACCACCGAGAAAGTTCATAGCTGAAGAGTATCACCACGAGATTTTGGATGAGCTCACTAATATAGAAATGACACTTCTAATCGGAAAGTATTCTATGGATTACTACCTAAAGGGGAAGATGAAGAGGAATTTAACAGAAACTGTAAGGAGCTATGAGGACTACCTGCCAAAGTATTTCCCAATAGTGCATCCGAGTCCGCTCAATTTTCGCTGGCAGGCTAAGAATCCATGGTTTATGGAAGAGGTGGTGCCTGTACTAGCTGAAAGAGTTGCGAAAATACTCGGTTAAAACGTGGTTATTCAATTGAAATGTGGATTTTAATCGTACATAGCTTCAAATTGGCAGCTGTGGACTATATCTTTTGAGATTAATTTTGACTTTTAAACATGTACGGAGGTAAAGGGATAAGATGGATGTTAGATATAAATTAGGATTCGGGCTTATGAGACTGCCCCAGACGAATCCAGATGACGCAGGGAGCATCGATATACCTGAGTGTGAACGCATGGCAGATGCGTTTATAGATCAAGGATTTACATATTTTGATACTGCATGGATGTATCATAATAAAGAGAGTGAACCAGCGACAAAGAAGTTTCTCGTAGAGAGACATGAAAGGAGTGAGTACACGCTTGCTACCAAGATGCATGCAGGTTTTTTTAACACGGAAGAAGAGCGAGATGCGTATTTTGAAGCGCAGCTCGAAAAGACGGGTGCGGGATATTTTGATTATTACCTGCTTCACGATGTCGGGCGTGACAACATCGATAAATTTAAAGAACTCCATTGCTTTGAGTATCTAAAGCAGAAGAAGGAATCCGGCATTATAAGGCGTCTCGGTTTCTCTTCTCATGAGGACGCTGAGCATATAGATAAGTTCCTGACTGATCACCCTGAGTTTGAATTTATTCAGTTACAGATCAATTACCTCGATTGGAACAGTGAGGGTGTTCAGTCCAGAAAGTGCTACGAGGTAGCTGTTAAGCATGGAATGGACGTCGTAGTAATGGAGCCTGTTAAGGGAGGAATTCTTGCAAATGTTCCGCCGGAAGCTGAAGCTCTACTCAAGGCGTACCATCCCGATATGTCCGTCGCTTCTTGGGCGATTCGTTTCGTTGCTAGCCTAGATAATGTAAAAGTAGTTCTGAGTGGCATGAGCAGCATGGAGCAGCTACTGGACAACACTTCATACATGAAAGAGTTCGAGCCTTTATCACAAGAGGAATATGAGATCATAGATAAGGTGGTAGGTATAATAAATAGCTCAATTACTATCCCTTGCACAGCCTGTTCGTACTGCACGGAGGGATGTCCTATGAATATTCCTATTCCGAGGTACTTCTCTCTGTATAATACGGACATGCACGAAGATAGCGATAGAGAGTGGACGCCTCAGTGCGAGTACTACGAGAGAACGACTATGACATTTGGAAAAGCCAGCGAGTGCATCTCGTGCGGTCAATGTGAGGCGATATGTCCGCAGCATCTGCCGATTATAAAGGATCTTGCGATGGTGGCAGAGCATTTCGAACAAGAGTAGATAATAAACACGATCGGAGCGTTAAAACAACTCATGGAAATATAAGCTGATAGAAACCGTGATATGCACCTTCTTTACCATATAAGTGGTGAGGAAGGTGCTTTTTATAATGTAGGAATGTACAGGGAAAAACACATGCGCAACGCAGTTAGATAACCTTGACATATAGGGGTAGGGGGTATATGATATCGACGTAGATTTTATTCTATATAGATAAACTATTAAGCGTTTGCATGTGAGGAGAAGAGATGACAGAAATTTCTGAGCGCCACCGAAAGCGTTCGCATATGGAATATAGAAGCCTGATGAACAGGCTCAAGAGAATTGAAGGACAGATTAGAGGCATCGAAGGAATGCTCGAGAATGATGCGTACTGTCCTGATATATTGATTCAGGTTTCTTCTGTGAATAGTGCGCTTAACAGCTTCAATAAGGAGCTAATGGCGAGCCATATCAGGGGATGTGTCGCTAATGATATAAGAAATGGTGATGATGAGACTATCGATGAGCTCGTTAAAGTCATGCAAAAGCTCATGAAATAGATTAGGGAGGAGATTAGATGGACAAATATAATATCACTGGTATGAGCTGTGCCGCTTGCCAGGCACATGTCGAAAAGGCGGTGAGTAAGGTTCCTGGGGTGGAATCGGTATCCGTAAGCTTACTGACCAACTCGATGGGCGTTGAGGGTAGTGCGAGCAGTGAAGCTATCGTAAAGGCTGTAGAGGATGCTGGATATGGTGCAGCTGTGCAAGGCGCAGAAGAGAGACAATCTTCTGCAAATTCTCTCGAAGATCAAGAGAAGGCTCTCGAGGATAAGGAAAGCCCTGTCCTGAAGCGAAGGCTTGTAACATCGGTGGTGTTCCTGTTGGTGCTAATGTATTTCTCGATGGGACACACCATGTTTCATCTGCCACTTCCAAAATTTCTAGATGGAAATCACATCGGGATCACGGTTATACAGATGGTTCTGGCGGCAATAGTTATGTTTA
Source organism: uncultured Mogibacterium sp. (assembly GCF_938041965.1). Taxonomy (GTDB): domain Bacteria; phylum Bacillota; class Clostridia; order Peptostreptococcales; family Anaerovoracaceae; genus Mogibacterium. The sequence continues at coordinate 178,270 of NZ_CALISE010000020.1, forward strand.
TCAACAAGAAGTTTTTTGTCAGCGGATGGAAGAGCGTGCGCTCAGGTGCGCCAAGCATGGATACATTGGTTGCGATGGGGTCTATGACATCGTTCCTCTGGAGCTTCTACATACTGATGCAGATGACTAGAAGCGTGACAGATGGCGATACCAAGGCTGTGATGGCAGGCATGCACAACCTGTATTTTGAGTCAGCTGCTATGATAGTTACTCTTATTACTGTTGGGAAGCTCCTTGAAGCTCTTTCGAAGGGTAGAACAACTGATGCGCTAAAGAGCCTGATGAAACTCGCCCCTAAGACTGCGGTTATAGAGCGTGATGGCGAGGAGACCTTAGTTCAGATTACTGAAGTTAAGGCGGGTGATGTTTTCGTCGTTAGGCCTGGTGAGAGTATCCCTGTGGATGGAGTGATAATCGAAGGCGGAACAGCGATAGATGAATCCGCGCTGACAGGAGAAAGCGTTCCAGTCGATAAGTCGATTGGTGACGAAGTTTCGGCAGCTACGATTAATAGAACTGGATTTATAAGAGCCAAGGCTACACGTGTAGGGGAAGATACAACTCTATCACAGATTATCAAGATGGTCAGTGATGCAGCAGCTACCAAGGCCCCTATTGCCAAGATAGCTGACAGGGTATCAGGAGTGTTCGTTCCGGTAGTCATCATAATCGCTGTAATCGTGACGCTGATCTGGATATTTGTCGGTCAGCCATTCGGATATGCGCTTGCTAGAGGTATCGCTGTGCTAGTTGTAAGCTGTCCTTGCGCACTTGGCCTGGCAACTCCAGTAGCTATCATGGTCGGAAGCGGTCTTGGTGCTAAAAACGGAATACTGTTCAAGACTGCTAGTTCCCTAGAGGAGACGGGAAGGGTTCAGATTGTAGCTCTCGACAAGACGGGGACGATTACTAAGGGCGAGCCCACCGTTACGGATATTAAGCCTGCAGATGGAGTTACGGCAGTTCAGCTGCTCAATATCGCTAATGCTCTCGAAGCTAGAAGCGAGCACCCTTTTGCACTTGCTATTACTAGATACTTCGAAGAGAAAAGAGAAGATCTTAAGCTCTCAGATATCGAGATTGAAGCCTTTGAAGCGATATCAGGAAAGGGTATCCAGGCTAAGCTAGTAGGGGCTGAATCCAAAGGCGACTTATATGCAGGAAGTGTAAAATACATATCTGAGCTTGTAGAAGTAGCTGATGATATCAAGACTGAAGCAGATTCGCTAGCGGCACAGGGTAAGACACCTCTTTTATTTGCCGGCGGCGGAAAGCTGATTGGTATGATAGCCGTTGCAGATACAGTTAAAGACGATAGCAGAAGTGCAATCGCTGAGATGAAGAGGCAGGGTCTTAAAGTCGTTATGATTACAGGTGATAATGAGAGAACTGCACGTGCAATCGGCGATCAAGCTGGCATTGACTATGTTGCATCAGGCGTTCTTCCAGATGGAAAAGAAAATCTGACAAAGGAACTCGGAAAGCTCGGCAAGGTTGCTATGGTCGGAGACGGAATAAACGATGCTCCTGCTCTCATAAGGGCAGATGTAGGAATTGCAATCGGGGCTGGTGCTGATGTAGCGGTCGATGCTGCAGATGTAGTGCTTATGAACAGCAGACTATCGGATGTCTCTGGAGCGATAAGACTCAGCAGGGCTACGCTTAGAAACATACATGAAAATCTATTCTGGGCATTTTTCTATAATATCCTTCTAATTCCGCTTGCTGCAGGTGTTTATGTACACTTCATGAAGGGCTGGTCTATGAATCCTATGTGGGGAGCCGCCGCTATGAGTATCTCTAGCTTCTGCGTATGCATGAATGCACTCAGATTAAATCTGTTCAAGGTTTACAATGCAAATGTGGATAGGCACGGCAAAGGCGAGGTTAGTGAAACAAAATTGAATTCGCTAATTGCGAAAGTTACGGGAAACGAAGAAAGCTTCGATGAGCCGGGGCAAAACGAAACAAATAATTTGCATGAAGATAATTTAAAGGAGGGCAAAGTTATGACAAAAACTATGAAAATCGAAGGTATGATGTGCGGACACTGCGAAGCCACTGTAAAGAAAGCGCTTGAAGCTATCGATGGTGTAAATTCAGCTGAGGTTAGCCATGAAGCAGGAACAGCTGTAGTTGAGCTATCAGAAGGCGTACAGGACGAAGTTCTGAAGAAAGCTGTGGAAGATAAAGATTATAAAGTTATATCTATTGCATAGCAAAATGGTATGTTACAATTACCTTGTACACGGCTTAAGCCGTTAAGCATTAAAGGTAAGAGGAGAGGTAATTATGATCGCAAAAAGTATGGAACCCTTCCTAGCGGGCAGCTCAGTTATCAGAGCTATGTTCGAAGAGGGTAAGAAGATGGCAAAGGTATACGGACCAGAGAATGTTTACGACTTCAGTGTTGGAAACCCTGGACTACACCCACCAAAGGAGTATAGAGAAGCTATCAACTACGTTAACAACGAGATGGATCCGCATCTAGTTCACGGCTACATGCCTAATGCTGGTTTCGAGTCCACTAGAACAGCGGTAGCTGATAATCTCAATAAGAGATTTGGATCAAACTTCACTTTTGAAAATATCATCATGACAGTTGGAGCAGGATCTTCGATTAACGTAATCATGAAGACTATCTTTGACCCAGGTGATAAGCAGGTAGTATTTGCACCATACTTCGTTGAGTATGCAAACTGGGCTAGCAACTATCATGCAGAAACAGTAGTTGTACCTCCAAATGAAGCAAATGGATTCGAGCCAGATCCAGAGGCGCTCAAGAAGGCTCTTGATCCAAAGGTTAAGGTAGTAATCATCAACAACCCTAACAATCCAACAGGAGCAATCTATTCGCGTGAGACTCTCGAGAAGATCGCAGAGGTCCTAAAGGAAGCTGAGAAGGAATATGGACACCCTATCTATATCATCACTGACGAGCCATACAGAGAGCTAGTTTATGTAGATAAGGAAATCGTGTTCATCCCAGATCTATACGACAACACAATCATCGCGTACTCATGGTCGAAGTCACTTTCAATTCCTGGAGATAGACTTGGATACCTTGCTGTATCTCCAAAGTCTGACAACGTTGAGGAGTTTATGGCAGCAGCAACCGTTGCTAACCGTATTTCAGGAGACACTAATGCTCCTTCAATCATTCAGCTAGCAGTTGAAAGATGCCTGGATGCACAGGTTGATATCCCATATTACAAGAAGAACGCTGAAGATCTGTACAAGATCGTAACAGATGCTGGATTCACAGCAGTTGTTCCTCAGGGTGCTTTCTACCTATGGGTAAAATCACCAGTTGCTGATGAAAAGGAACTCGTAGCTGCTGCTAAGGAGGAGAGAATTCTCGCAGTGCCTGGAAGCGCATTTGCTTGCCCTGGATATATCAGACTTTCGTTCTGTATCTCTAATGAGACTATTCAGAGATCAGCTGAGTCGTTTGCTAAGCTAGGTAAGAAGTATTTCGGATAAGCTGCTATGAGTGATGAGTAATAGTGCTGCGTCTCTAGAGAGGCATGCATTATAGACTAAAACTTCAGAATTGTGATAAAATAAGCGTGTGAGAATATTTCTCACACGCTTATTGTTTTTACGAAGAGAGGATAAGATGGAGAGGATTGCGAGTTTTAACGTGAACCATGATACCCTTGAGAAGGGCATGTATATATCGAGGATAGATGGAGATGTAGTGACCTATGATATAAGGATGAAAAAACCGAACATGGGTGACTATGTTTCAAATGAGGCGCTTCATACATTCGAACATCTATTTGCAACCTACGCGAGGAACAGCGAGATTTCCGATAAAGTCATATATATTGGACCTATGGGATGTAGGACTGGTTTTTACTTACTGATGAGAGATATAGCTACCAGGCAGCAAGCGATAGATCTAGCGAGAGAGTCGTTTAAGTTCATATCAGAGTATAAAGGTGAGATCCCGGGGGCTGCAAGGAGTGAATGCGGAAACAGTGAAGAGCACGATCTCGAGGCGGCGAGAGCTGTTGCGATAGATATGGTAGGGGTTTTGAAGGACTGGAATGAGGAGAAGCTTGATTATGACTATGAAGGATAGGAGTATAGGTGCGGCATTCTGTGATGCAGCTGCGGTAATTGGTGGCAATGATAGACTAGGAATAGTCTGTGCTATGGATGTCGAGATGCAGGACCTGCTGGAGCAGATGAGGGGAGTTTCGGCTGAAGAAGTTTACGGCTTTAAATTCTATGAAGGCATGCTAGAACAGACTCAAGTGGTTTTAGTGAGATGCGGAATCGGAAAAGTTAACGCTGCGAGGGGCACTCAGCTGATGATAGATAAGTATAGACCGAGCTACATAATCAACAGTGGGGTAGCTGGCGCACTAAGTAGAGAGCTAAGACCAATGGATATCGTTGTTGGGAAGGATTTTATCCAGCACGACTTCGACCTAAGCCCAATCGGCTATGCGAAGGGCTGCCTAGCAACAGGAGATAGATCAAAGCCGACAATCACGCAAGCAGACGGTACTATGGTGAAATTACTTACTGACGTATCTGAAGTGGTTGCTAGAGAGCATGAGGAGGCTGGCAAGGTGCTTGTGGGCAGAATCGTGAGTGGCGACCAGTTCATCAATAGTCCGGAGGTTAAGGCGGAACTGAGGGATGATTTCGGCGGAGATGCTGCTGAGATGGAGGGAGCGGTTTTAGCATATGTTGCAAGCTGTGCTAACGTACCTTGTGCAGTACTAAGAGTAATTTCTGACATGGCAGATGGAACTAACAATGAGTCATATGATGAATTCGAGAAGAAAGCCTCAAAGCTATCTGCAGAGATAATAATAGAGCTGGCTAAGCTAGCACCATTAAATCGCTAAACTATCCGACTCAACTAACTGAAATGATTTTTATTATATCTGCTTGAATAATGATATCGTATTCAGAATGATTTGGTGAAGCTTTAAATACTGGTAATAAGAGCAGTGATTCCGCGGAGTTGCTGCTTTTTATCATTTTTTGAAAGTCGTATAATCAGAATTATTTGAAGCATCATAAGTATGAAAACAAAAACATGATTTTGCAGTTGACAAAGCACATGGATATGAATATAATCTACTTAACTACCAAGTAAGTAGTTAATAAAGCGAGCCTAGACGGTGTTGCTTTGTTAGATGAAGATTTTGACTAGAGAAGAATATCGATTGATGACAAGACTTGTTATTGATCTTTTTTGAGAAACTGAAAGGAAGGTTACATCATGGCTAATATTTATACATCTGCTGATCAGCTAATCGGCAAGACACCACTTCTTGAACTTACAAGAATCGAAGAAGAGCTTGGACTTAAGGCAAAGGTTCTCGCTAAGCTCGAGTATTTTAACCCAGCTGGTTCTGTTAAGGATAGAATCGCTAAGAGAATGATTGAGGATGCAGAGGCAAGTGGCAAGCTAAAGCCAGGTGCAACCATTATCGAACCAACATCGGGTAATACAGGTATTGGACTCGCTGCTGTAGCTGCAGCTAAGGGTTATAGAACTATAATCGTGATGCCTGAGACCATGTCTGTAGAGAGAAGACAGCTTATGAGGGCATACGGTGCAGAGCTTGTTCTGACCGAAGGAACAAAGGGTATGAAGGGAGCTATCGCTAAGGCTGAGGAGATTGCAGCTGAGACAGAGAATAGCTATATCCCAGGGCAGTTCGTAAATCCATCTAATCCTGCAGCTCATAGGGATACTACTGGTCCTGAAATCTGGGAAGACACAGATGGAAAGGTTGATTACTTTGTAGCTGGAGTAGGAACTGGTGGTACCGTAACAGGAGTTGGAGAGTATCTAAAGTCTAAGAACAGCGATGTAAAGGTTGTTGCTGTTGAGCCTGAGGCATCTCAGACTCTCGCAAAGGGTGAAGCTGCACCTCACAAGATTCAGGGAATCGGCGCTGGATTTGTACCTGAAACCCTTAACACGCATATATATGACGAGATAATTCCTGTTACTAATGAGGATGCTTTTGAGACTGGCAGATTATTAGGACACAAGCAGGGTGTGCTTGTAGGAATTTCTTCTGGTGCGGCATTATGGGCTGCTATCGAGCTTGCTAAGAAGCCAGAAAATGAAGGTAAGAACATCGTAGTTCTATTACCTGATACAGGCGATAGATATCTATCGACACCGCTATTTCAGGAATAATGGCTGATTGACATATCATTAATTATAAAGAAAATTATTATGGAAATGCGGGACTAGACAAAATCGTCCCGCATTTTTGCGTTTCATGTAAACTTAATGTAAAATATAATGGATATAATGGATTTAAAAAATAGGAGGAAACTGTGTTAGTCTCAACGAGAGGAAGATATGCCATAAGGGTGATGATCGATCTTGCCGAACATATGAATGGCAAATACATACCTATGAAGGAAATTGCCGATAGACAAGACGTGTCGCTTAAGTATATGACTAAAATCATGCAGGCTCTGACAAAATCTGGTATGCTCGATGGACAGCATGGCAAAGGCGGAGGATACAAGCTCAAGAGAGATCCTGAGGAGTATCGCGTCGGCGATATACTTAGGTTAACGGAAGGTACGCTTGCTCCGGTCGCTTGTATAGATGAGACAGATTGCAAGTGTGACAGGTCCTTCGAGTGTCGGACAAGACCGATGTGGAATGAGCTTGACAAGCTGATTAGTGAATATTTAGATGGAATAACTATAGCTGATTTGATGGAGGGGGATACCGCAGATAACTACGTCATCTGATGTAGCGCGGAGTAACGCTTTATATGAACGCAATAATTTGTGATGACAACGCCAGAGAACGTGAGTGGTGCTACAAGGAGCTGCTCAAGAATAAAGGTAGCTTTGAAGACGGTTTGGAAGTGCTTGAGTATGAGTCAGGCAACGAACTGCTTTTTAAATATCCTGATTTAGAAATAGGGATAGATATCGTATTCCTGGACATCATGATGCCGGGGCCAGACGGCATAACGGTAGCAAAGAAGCTACGCGAGATGAACTATGGTGGAGAGATTGTTTTCTTTACAGGTACTATAGACTATGCTGTTAATGGGTATGACTATGAAGCACTCGCATATCTGATAAAAGGAAAGACTTCATCCGAGAGGTTTAGCGAGGTAATCAGACATTTTCTCATTCGCAAGGGAGAGAGAAGCGGTGAAGTTATCATTCTTAGATGCGCTGGAGAGACAAGGGTAATCAACCTATCGGCGATTAAATATTTCGAGGTATACAAAAGGCTTACAACAGTGTATTACGGTGATTCAAAATTCAGTTTTTATTCACCTTTAGCTAAGCTCAGCGAAGAGCTTGAAGGAAAGAACTTCGTTCGTATACATAGAGCGTATCTTGTCAATGCTGATTATATTTCCAAGAAGACTATGAGAGATGTGACGCTTCGCGACGGAACAGTGCTTCCAGCGGGCAGAAACTATATCAAGAAGATAAAAGAAGATTAAAAAGATGTGTAATAATAGGAAATTGAACAAAAATAATAATAGTATGCGACGGCGAGCGTATAGCGTAGTGCGCATTTTGGTGATGTGCTTGATTCTGATGCTTTATAGCGTGAATGTTTTCGCACTTGAAGGTGATTCTGATAAGCCATTGGTCCTTGATGAAAACGGATTGCTAGAGAACCGCGTAGAAGGTGAGACCGTTAATCCTGATGCTTATCTAGAACCTACAGGTGATAGAGCAAGCAATAACACGAATAACGAGCATGTAATACATGTGACTAAGAACGGAGTTACCTACAATATAGGTTATGCTCTAAATAGCTCTACTATTTTACCAGAAGAAATAAGCGGTATGGATAGTGATCAAGCCCTGGAATACATTGCTAATAAAAGCATGACTTTCTATACAGACAGGAATGCTACGGTTATACCGGATATAGTATTTGGTAGGGACTACTTCGTAAGAGTCAATGGATTGACCCACGTGACCCCGGATACACTGCGAGGAAGCTATCGCCTAGAAATCGCCAACAACAGCGGCTTTAATAATGCGGCAACGACTACAGTTACCATTGGAAATAGCGGTAATGGCGGAAATGGTGGTAGCGGTGGAAACACTGGTGCAGGCAATGTGGATAGAACAAACGCAAATGGACATAGCGCTGCTGTAAACGCAGTTCAAAGCATAGCCAGAAAGATCTCTTCAGGTGCAAGGGATAGAGGTGCGAACAGAGCTGTATCAGCCGCAAGAGCTAATCAGGTAAAGCCAAACGCATCACTGGAATCAGGAGCTGCTGGCACAGCTAATAAAGCGAATAATTCGAATGAATCAAGCAGCTCAAGCTCAAGTGCAGCGGGGCACGGTTCTGGTAGTGCTGGAAATGGAGTGGCGTCAAATAGAGCAGTAGAAACTGTAGCAAATGCAGCGACTGCTGGGGCAGGAGCTGGGTCAGCTTGGCTTGCTGTCCTTATAATATCCGACATCAAACTGCTTCTATGGTATAAGAAGCTTAAAGAAGCCAAGAGGAAGTCAGTTCTATAATGAGCGTCTGTAGGAGATGATTAGATGGTACTTAAGATAACTATATGGGTGATTTTTGCGGTGGCGATAGCTGTCAAAATATACACCAAGAAACGCGTCCAGAATATCGATGGGTTCGGTGGCATAACCACGCGGGACGAAATCGATAGAGCTAAGCGATGTGCAGATAGCAAATAGTGGATAACGTATTGAAATACAAGCCGACCATGAATGTAAATCATGGTCGGTTTTTATTTAAAAACATAAGTTAAAATTCGATGAAACTAACCGTTTTTTGTTGACAAAATAATATGGTTAATGTACACTAATTTAAGTTAAGAGCGCCTAACACGATGTTAGCTAATTTAACTGACAGCGCGGCTTTGTACCGCGTATTTTAATTAGTGGGAAGGAGATGCAGTATGATTCCAATCACACTTGTTAATCAGGGGGAACTGGTTACAGTCAAAAAGATAACTGGTAGCGATGCGATTAGACAGCACCTCGCAGAGCTCGGATTTGTAGTTGATGCTGAGGTGAAGGTGGTAAGTGCATTCAATGGCAATGTAATCTTGCAGGTTCACGGAGCTAAGATTGCGCTCAACGAGACAATGGCAAGACGAATTATGGTATAGCGCAGATATACGCTAATAATTCTTTAGCAATATATGAATTTATTTTTAAGGAGGAGAACAACATGGCAACTCAGATGGATACTCTTAATAATGTTAGAGTTGGTAAGACTGCTACTATTAAGAAGATCAATGGTGTCGGAGCAGTAAAGCGCAGAATCATGGACATGGGCCTCACCAAGGGAACCGATGTTTTCGTGAGAAAGGTTGCACCTCTCGGTGATCCAATCGAGCTAACTGTAAGAGGCTATGAGCTTTCTGTTAGAAAGGCTGATGCAGCTCTAATCGATGTTGAGATAGACGGCTAATCGTAGACTGAGCAGGCTTCTATATTTTTTAATCATCGATTAGTTGAACTGAACTAACTATAAATTAAGTACCGTGAAAGGAGTGTACTAACATGTCACTTAAGATCGCCCTCGCGGGTAATCCTAACTGTGGTAAAACCACATTGTTTAATGCCTTGACTGGTTCCGCACAGTACGTTGGTAACTGGCCAGGTGTAACCGTTGAGAAGAAAGACGGAAAACTCCGTGGACATAAGGATGTAATCGTTCAAGACCTTCCCGGAATTTATTCGCTTTCTCCATACACACTGGAGGAGGTCGTTTCCAGAAACTACCTCGTTAATGAGAAACCTGATGCTATCATCAATATCATCGACGGAACTAACCTAGAGAGAAACCTATACCTCACGACTCAGCTGCTCGAACTCAACATACCTGTTGTAATCGCAGTTAACATGATGGACCTAGTTGAAAAGAATGGGGACACCATTAATCTAGATAAGCTCAGTGAAGAACTAGGATGTGCTGTTCTTCCAATCAGTGCGCTTAAGGGATCCGGCTCCGATGCTCTTATCAAGAAGGCTATCGAGGTTGCTGAATCTCATAAGCCAGGAGAGCTCCCACATGTATTCAACGGATCAGTTGAACATGCAATCGCACACATCGAGGAGTCTATTGAGAATATCGTAAGCAAGGATAACCTCAGATGGTATGCAATCAAGCTCTTCGAGAGAGATGAGAAGGTCGTAGCTGAACTAGCTCTAGATCCTGAGCTCAGCAAGCATATCGAGGAGCACATTGCAGACTGCGAAGCAGAGCTAGATGACGATGCTGAGAGTATCGTTATCAACCAGAGATATGCATATATCAATAAGGTAGCGCCTAAGGCTATGGCTAAGAAGGCAAACCATGAAAAGCTTTCGACTTCAGATAAGATAGACAGAATCGTTACGAACAGATTATTGGCCCTTCCAATCTTCGTAGCAATTATGTACCTTGTGTACTGGCTAGCTATTTCAAAGATTGGTACGCCTCTAACCGACTGGGCTAACGACACGCTGTTCGATGGATGGATTAAACCAGGTGCCAAGACAGGTCTTGAAAGCCTCGGAGCATCTGGATGGGTTGTTTCCCTCGTAGTAGACGGTGTTATCAACGGTATCGGTTCTGTACTCGGATTCACTCCGCAGATGGCATGCGTATTCCTCTGCCTCTCAATCCTTGAGGACTGCGGATATATGGCGAGAGTTGCGTTCATCATGGACAGAATCTTTAGAAGATTCGGACTATCTGGTAAGTCGTTCATTCCTTTCCTCATCTCATCTGGATGCGGAGTACCTGGAATCATGGCAACTAGAACTATCGAGAACGAGAAGGATCGTCGTATGACGATGATGACCACCACGGCGATTCCGTGCGGAGCTAAGCTTCCTGTAATCGCTACGATTTCTGCTTATATCTTAGGTAACAAATGGTGGGTAGCACCTCTGATGTATTTCGTTGGAATCGGCATGGTTATCTGCTCTTGTATTATACTCAAGAAGACTAAGCAGTTCGCAGGAGATCCAGCTCCATTCATCATGGAGCTTCCTAACTATCATATTCCTTCGGCAAAGGGTGTACTCATCCACGTATGGGAGAGAGTATGGGCATTCGTTAAGAAGGCCGGAACAATCCTGTTCCTATGCGTAGTAGTAATGTGGGTTCTCTCAAGCTATGGATTCAGCCACGGTTCATTCGGAGCTGTTGATGCTGACAAGAGCTTGATGGCAGATATCGGTGGTGCAGTAGCATTCATCTTCAAGCCACTTGGATTCGGAACATGGCAGGCAGTTGCAAGTTCGATTTCAGGATTTGTTGCTAAGGAAGGAATCGTTTCCACGATGGGAGTTCTGTCCGGACTCGGAGCAATTGAAGACTACAACGCTTCGATGAGAACAGCATTCGATGCATTCTTCCCAACCACAATAGCAGCTATCTCATTCTTGATGTTCAACCTGTTTGACTCACCTTGTCTCGCTGCTATATCGACAGTTGCTAAGGAGATGAACAACAGAAATCACTTCTGGCACACAATCATCTTCCAGAACGTTTCTGCATATCTGTTTGCATTAGTTGTATATCAGCTAGTTGGACTTGCAATCGGTGAGGTTGCATTCGGTTTATGGACAGTAGTAGCAGCAGTAATCGCAATCTTCGTACTGTATCTACTATTCAGACCAGATCCAAACAAGAAGAGAATGCTAGACGGTTCAGAAGGCGCAAAGTAATCAAATAAAACGAAAGCATAGCTTGAGCGAGTATCAGTACTTGCTCAGGCTATGATTATAGGAAGGGTATGAGATGAATCTAGTAGATGTAATTGTACTCTCTGTGGTCGCTGTAATATTCATAGGGGCTGTGAAGGTGCTGATTAGCTTCTTCAAATAAACGCATAAACGTCACAGAGACGAGTTAGAATAAACTTACGGGGAGGTAGAGATATGAACGTAATTGATATAATTGTCGTTGCTGTTGTTGCTGTAATAGCATTCTTTATCATCAGAGATGTTGTAAAGAAGCGCAAGGCTGGTATCACAAGCTGTGGCTGCGGAAGCGGCTGTAGTGGCTGTTCAGGCTGTAGTGCTCATCCTCATACAGAGGAAGATAAATAAGGCGCTAGGAAATTTTACCAGCACTTAAGATTAGAATAGGGGGTGCGTGACATGATTAAGACTACTGTTAAGATCGATGGCATGCAGTGCAACATGTGTGAGACGCATGTAAAGGATTTAATTAGAAAAAAGTTTGATGTTAAGAAGATAAAGGCATCTCACGTAAACGGTGAGTGCGTTATCGTGTCGCCTGACGAGATTCCTAGAGAAGAGCTTACTTATGAGCTTGGACAGATGGGGTATAAGGTTACTGAAATGGAATCAGAGCCATATGTTAAGAAAGGGCTATTTGGATTTTAGTAGTCTTGGTGACTGAGCATTAGGTTCATGATGTCTATGTTAACATTATTGATTATAATTTGTTCTTAAATAGCTAAGAGATGTGTAGGGTTCTATACATCTCTTTTTTTGAAAAACAATATTGACTTTAAAATTATTTAAACAAATAAATTGTCTTGACATATGATATTAAAATGATATCATCAAAATATAACAAGCTAATAAATATTAGGATAAAAGGAGATCACTACAATGACAGAGAAACTCTTAACCAACAAGAAACATGGCATTCCTATGCTACTTATACTCGTCGTTCTATACGCACTTGCGGTATTCGGGATAATTAATAGTACGACTAGTGGCAATGTAACTCTTATCGGAATATGTGGTCTATACCTGGTTCTAGGATGGATTCCATTTGCAGGGCTTAAAACCTTGAAGCCTCAGGAGGCATTAGTTCTCACTCTTTTCGGAAAGTACTACGGAACCCTCAAGGGAGAGGGATTTTACTATGTAAATCCATTTTGCACATCGGTTAACCCTGCTGCGAATACAAGACTTGGTCAGTCAGGAGACATCAAAGGGAAAGGAGCTGCTGTTTCAGGAAGCGTCGACAGCGATTCGGTTTCAGGCAAGAGAATTTCCCTCAAAATCATGACGTTAAATAACTCGGTACAGAAGATTAATGATGCAATCGGAAACCCTATCGAAATTGGAATCGCCGTTATGTGGAGAGTGACGGATACGACAAAGGCGGTATTTAACGTAGATAACTACAAAGAATATCTCTCGCTGCAGAGTGACTCAGCGCTAAGAAATGTGGTAAGATTATACCCATATGATGTCGCTCCTAATATAGATACCACTGGTGATGGCATGGCTGACGAAGGTTCACTACGTGGTTCAAGTGACGTGGTTGCAGAGCGTATCAAGGAGGATATCCAGAAGAGAGTTACTGATGCAGGTATCGAAGTGATTGAAGCTCGTATCACATACCTAGCATATGCTCCAGAAATTGCAGCTGTGATGCTGCAGAGGCAGCAGGCTAGCGCAGTAGTAGATGCGAGAGCGATGATAGTAGATGGAGCTGTGGGTATGGTGAAACTCGCTCTTGAGAAGCTAAGTGATGATGGAATCGTGGATCTCGACGAAGAGCGAAAGGCGGCAATGGTATCTAACCTCATGGTTGTGCTTTGCGGAAGCCATGATGCTCAGCCAATCGTTAACTCCGGCTCATTGTATTAATTAAGTACAGGGGTAAATTGTATTTAAATGCATAAATCGCAGAATATCATGCGGTAATGTATTAAAATTATAGAAAGACTAGTTAGAAGAAAAGGCGTACTCAAAACTCATGGCAAATAAAAAACAAATTCCACTCAGAATATCTGACAAGCTATTTCAGGATATCCAGTCCTGGGCAGAGGATGATTTTCGCTCTGTAAATGGACAGATTGAATACCTGCTCTCAGAGTGTGTTCGCCAGAGGCGCAAGAATGGCAAGTATGTCGGTGAGGAGATAGATAAGCCTCTCGATATCGATATTGAGTAAATATAATGGGCGGATGGCTTGTTGCCACCCGCCCATTTACATGATATTAAGATTCTATACAGTAACTTAAGCGGTTCTGCATATGTAAAATATAGCAAAACGATTAGTACTTCGTATATTCCCAGCTAGCAAACTGTCCCGTGCCTACAAGAGTATCTGCATCTTCATCATAGTTGAAAATCCAGTCGTATGGCTTATAATTTTCATCAACCGTGTTCTTTTGTATATGAATGGTGACTGTGGTGTTGTCGAGCTCCCACTTGCCGGTTAGGTATCCATGAGAACCATTCATATCTATTGGCATTATGAAATTGCCGTCAGAGCTGAGCTTAAATGGGTACTCGTTTGAACCTGCAACAGTCCAGCGCGCAGCGATTTTAACCTTGCGGGCTTCTTCCTCTTCGTGCTGTTTCACAGTCTTGAACTTCAGAATCTGTTCCTCGATATCGAGGTATCTAGCTTTTAGGGCTTCCTTGGAAGAGTCTTCCTTCGCTCCGACTTTGAATTTGTGAATCAAATTTTTTGCAGACTCCTTATCCTCATCGCTATAAATATCTTTTCTGTACTTCTCGAGCTTCTTGACTAGAGACTTTATCATCTCAGGCTTAGTCTTGACCTTAGAAACCGCCTTGTTGAACTTGGTCACAGTCTTGCTCAAATCCTGCTTCAGTATCTGCTGTTTTAGCTTATCCTTATACTCAGTCTTTATACCGTTAACAGTGCTAATATCTTCCTTGAAGTATTCGGAAGTGCTCATCTTACTGATTGTATTAAGAGCCCTGGCACGCATCTTATCTACTGAAGGGGTGTAGTTTATCAATCCGAATAATATTGCCGCTGAACTAAGTGATATAATGATGTAATTGGTTATGGATTTACGATTAAAAAGTCTTACGCATAATCGCTTCCATACCGAGCTTGTCGAACCCATTTGCTATCTCCCTAAAAGGTAATTTTTGGATATTGTATATACATATATCCAGATTAAATAATCTTATCTGAAATACCGCCTTTTGTAAACGAACAAATTGGGATATTATAAGCATAGGTATGATATAAACGATATGTATGATTAGTCGGAATAGTGGCTAATGACGATAATGCTTTGGAGAAAAGAGAGGGAATGAAATGGCTCATCCTATTTATTTGAAGAAATCCGATTGCAAGAATTGCTATAAGTGTGTTCGCCACTGTCCTGTGCAGGCGATTAGATTTTCAGGAAATCTTGCACACGTAATCGCAGATGAATGCATGCTGTGCGGTCAGTGTTACGTTGTCTGTCCGCAGGATGCTCAGAAGATTCTTAGCGATGTCGAGAGAGTGGAGATGCTTCTAGATGGAGATGCGCCAGTGTACTTAAGCGTGGATCCTTCATTCGTCGCTTACTATGCGGGAACTGGCATTGAGAAGTTTAAGGAGACTGCTAAGGCACTCGGCTTCGTAGCTGCTGAAGAGGCCGCTAAGTTTGGTGTGGTAGTAAAGCGTGAGTATGAGGCAGTAATAGAGAATGAACGTGAGAGCGTAGTAATTTCTTCGTGCTGTCCATCGGTAAACCTTATGATTCAGAAGCACTACCCAGACCTTATCAAACATCTATCCGATGCGATGTCATACGTGCAGATACACAGCGCAGATATTAAGTCTCGCGATGAGGATGCTAAAGTAGTATTTGTCGGACCTTGTATCGCGCGTAAGGATGAGGCCAACAGGCAGGGGTCAACATTCGATGCGGTACTCACCTTCGAGGAGTTTGATGAGCTGCTAAGGGATAAGCAGGTTGAAATAAGCGAAGGCATGGACGAGTGCGCAGAATCCAAGGAGAGGCTATTTGCAGCGAGTGGCGGTATCTCAAAGTGCATGAAGGGTGATGACCACGGATACGCATATCTGTCGGTAGACGGGGCTAATAAATGCATCGACGTACTCGAAGACATCAAGAACGGTGAAGTTGAAAAATGCTTCATCGAGCTTTGGGCATGTGCCGGCGGCTGCGTTGGTGGACCATCATTCGAGAAATATCACAACACCCCGGTTAGAAATTACAAAGCTGTCAGCGCTTATGCAGGTGATGAGCACTTTGATGTGGTGCAGCCTGAACTGACCGCGATAACAAGAAACTTTGAGATAATGCAAGGCATGAAGGTCATGCCTAATGAGCATAAGATTCGCGAAATCATGATGCAGATGGGTAAGAGCAAGCCAGGAGATGAGCTCAACTGTGGTATGTGCGGATATGAAACTTGCAGGGAGAAGGCAATTGCCGTGTACCAGAACAAGGCGGAGATTAAGGTGTGCCAGCCACTTCTCGCAAAGAAGTCAGAGAATTTCTCGGATATCATCTTCGACAACACACCTAATGGACTGCTTGTACTTAACGAGCGCCTAGAGATCCAGGAGATAAACCCTGCCGCTTGTAAGATCATGAATATCAGAAGGGCGCAGGATGTGCTCGGCGCACAGATTGTTACACTGCTTGAGCCAAAGCCATTTATGGATGTGCTACAGAGCAAGAAGAGCTCGTTCCAGTGTGCATATCTGGCTGAGTATGACAGATACGTGGAACAGAGCATTTTGTATAATAACAACTATCATATGCTGTTCTGCTTGATCGAAGATGTGACTGATGAGGCGAACGAGAGGTCCAAGAAGGCTAAGATAAGGCAGCAGACCACTGCAATCGCTGACCAGATGGTCGAGAAACAGATGCGAATAGTTCAGGAAATCGCTTCACTGCTCGGTGAGACGACTGCCGAGACTAAGATTGCACTCACTAAGCTGAAGGACACGATGGAGGATTAGTATGAACGATCTCAGTATAGATATCGGTTACAAGAGTATTAATCACTTCGGTGAACCGCTGTGCGGTGATACTGTTGCAGTTGCACAGCAGGCAAATGGTGATAAGATCGTAGTTCTCGCCGATGGGCTTCGAAGCGGAGTAAAGGCGAGTATCCTGTCGACACTAACGTCAAAGATCATTTCTACGATGATGGCAGAAGGCATGCCACTCGAGGAGTGTGTGCACACGATAGCTGCGACGCTGCCGATAAGCTCCGAGTATGACGTTGCTTATTCGACTTTTACAATTATGCACATCAAGGATAACGAAGAGCTGGAGCTTATACAGTATGAGAATCCAAGGGTAATTCTCATCAGAGATTTTGCTGCAACCGATTACGAGATGGTTGAGCATGTAATCGATGGCAAGAAGATTTACCGCTCTGAGATTAAACTACAGGAAAATGATATATTTATCGCGATGAGTGATGGATGTCCTGGCGCAAATTCAGAGCTGTCGTATAACAAAGAGTGGACAGAAGCAGATATAGCTTCGTTCATGGAGACCATTGCGCCTGTTGGATACCCAGCCAAGACGCTGGCGACCATACTAGTCGAGGAGTGCAACAAGCTATATAAAGGAAAGCCGATTGATGATGCGACAGCTTGCATCCTAAGAGTTATAAAGCGTGTACAGGTGAACCTCTTGTTCGGACCTCCCGCAAACCGCGAAGACTGCGACCGAATGATGTCGCTTTTCTTTTCAAAGGCAGGAAAGCATATCATCTGCGGAGGTACGACAGCTTCAATCGCAGCTGACTACCTGGGTAAGCCAATCAAAACTAACAGAGTGAATCCAAGCCTTGGAGGACCTCCTATGTCAGAAATCGAGGGAGTAGAGCTTGTAACAGAAGGAATCGTTACAATCGATCACGTAGTAAAGAATGCTCGTGATTACCTTGCAAATGACGAAGGCTTCGCAGAGTGGAGTGTCTCGCATGATGCGGCTTCCCTCGTTAGCCGTACACTGTTTGAAGAGGCAACAGATATCAACTTCTTCGTCGGAAGAGCTGTAAACCCAGCACATCAGGAGGCGGATATGCCGCTTAATTTCAGCGTTAAGATGAATATGATAGAGGAGCTTTCTGCTTCCCTAGAGAAGATGGGAAAACGAGTAAAGGTGAGCTATTTCTAAAGTAGAAAAGGGATTAAATGGAACAGATATCGATATTTGAAAATGAGAATAGCAAGGACGAACCTTTAGCTGCTCGTATGAGGCCTAGAGACCTCAGTGAATTCGTAGGTCAGCAGCATCTCGTTGGTGATGGCAAAATCCTCAGCAAGCTTATCGAGTCTGACAAGGTGCCGTCGATGATCTTCTGGGGACCGCCAGGGGTTGGAAAGACAACACTTGCACAGATTATCGCCAGCAAAACAAAGGCGAATTTCATAACTTTTTCTGCAGTAACTAGTGGCATTAAGGAAATTCGCACAGTTATGCAGCAGGCTGACAGGTATACGAGATTCGGTGAGAAGACGATAGTATTTATCGATGAGATTCATAGGTTCAATAAGGCGCAGCAGGATGCGTTTCTCCCTTTTGTTGAGAAGGGTAGCATCACTTTGATTGGGGCAACCACTGAAAATCCATCGTTCGAGGTGAATGGTGCGCTTTTATCTAGATCTAAGGTTTTTGTGCTTAAAAATCTTGAGACCAGCGATATCGAGCAGCTTCTAAAGCGTGCGATAATCGACCCTCGAGGCTTTGGCGACGAGAGAGTTAATATCACAGATGAAATGATTCACATGATTGCCGAACTTGCCAATGGTGATGCTAGAAGCTCTCTGACAACTCTAGAGATGGTAATCCTAAATGGTGATATCAAGGCTGATGGAATTATAGATATAACGATGGAATCACTCGAGCAGTGTATCTCAAAGAAATCGCTACTCTACGATAAAAATGGCGAAGAGCATTACAACATCATATCAGCACTTCATAAGTCGATGAGAAATTCTGATGCCGATGCAGCCGTATACTGGCTCGCGAGGATGCTTGAGGCAGGGGAGGATCCGCTCTATGTAGCAAGGCGTGTTACTAGATTCGCTTCGGAGGATGTAGGACTAGCGGACCCTCGAGCAATGGAGATAGCGATAGCGGCTTATCAGGCGTGCCATTTTATAGGTATGCCTGAGTGCTCGGTTCATCTTACGGAGGCCGTGATTTACATGTCGCTCGCACCTAAGTCTAACGCGATGGAAGTAGCTTACTTTGCGGCAAGGGATGATGCACAGGAGCACATGGCAGAGCCAGTTCCCCTGAACATCAGAAATGCACCGACATCTCTGATGAAAGACCTCGGTTATGGCCAGGGGTACAAGTACGCACACGACTACGAAGACAAGATTACTTCGATGCAGTGCCTGCCGGATTCCCTAGTTGGCCGCGAGTATTATAAGCCAACTGAACAGGGTGCTGAAGGAAGGTTCAAGGAACGCCTTAAGAGCATCAAGGAATGGAAAAAATCGCATAAATAACAGCGCGACATAGATCAAAATTTCCTTAATGCAAAAGTGTAATATAAAATAATATAGGTGAGTGAGAGCCACGGGTATAGCCATTTTGGACTGTGCTCGTGGTATTTTTTATTTTCAAATATACACATGAGTTTCAAAAATAAATGGCTTTGTATGATATAATTTCAAAGTATAGTTAGTTAACACATACTAGCGATTAAGTAAAAAATTAAATTATTTATATATAGAAAGGATTGAGACTAATGACTAAAGTTGATATTTTCTCGGGGTTTCTAGGCGCTGGCAAGACTACGCTTATTAGAAAGCTTATCGAGGAAGCATATGGCACGGATAAAATAGTTCTCATCGAGAATGAATTTGGTGAGATCGGAGTAGATAAGGGATTCCTGCAGAATACTGGAATTGAGATTAACCAGATGAATGCTGGCTGTATCTGCTGCACTCTTGTAGGAGATTTTGGAAAGGCGCTTAATGAGGTTATCGAAAAGTATAATCCAGAGAGGATCCTCATAGAGCCGTCAGGAGTTGGTAAGCTATCAGATGTAATTATCGCGGTTCAGGATCTTAAGAACGACAAAATTGAGTTAAACGGATTTACGACAGTCGTTGATGCTACTAAAGCTGAGATGTACATGAGTAACTTCGGGGAGTTTTACGAAAATCAGGTTGAACATGCAAGCTCAATCATTTTAAGCCATACAGCTGGAATGTCTCAGGATGATATCGATAAGTGCATCGCATTGCTTCGTGAGCATAACAAAGAAGCGTCTATCGTTACGACAGATTGGAAGGAAATTGACGGCTCTAAGATTCTAGAGCTTATGGAGCAGAAGAAGACTCTGTCCGCTGAACTCGACCGCCTGAGAGAAGAGGCGTATAGAGAGCAAGCGGAACATGAGGCAGAGCATCACCATCATGACCATCACCACGATGATGATGAGGAGCATGAATGCTGTGGCCATGGACATCATCATGAACATGACCACGAGCACCATCACCACGATGACGAAGAGCATGAATGCTGTGGCCATGGACATCATCACGACCATGACCACGAACACCATCACCACGATGACGAAGAGCACGAGTGCTGCGGTCACGGACATCATCACCACCATCACCACGGACACGGCCACCACGCTGACGAAGTCTTCGACGAAATGGGCGTGGAGACCGCACATCGCTTCAGCCGCGGTCAGCTCGAGCAAGCTCTAGCAGGCCTCATGGATTCCGAGCAGTGCGGACAGGTGCTCAGAGCGAAGGGATTCGTAGCAGGTACAGAAGGCGAATGGTACGAGTTCGACTACATCCCAGGTGAGCCAGAGGTTAGAACTGCTGGAGAGGCAGAGACAACAGGAGTAATCTGCGTAATCGGAGTAGGACTCAAGAAGGATAAGATTAAGGAGCTGTTCGGAATATGAGAGAGAAACCAGTATATCTATTTACAGGATTTCTAGGCTCGGGTAAGTCGACTTTCATTCAGGATACACTCGAAACACCAGAGTTCGGAGAAGGTGCAAGCACACTCCTCTTGGTTTGTGAGTCAGGTGAAGTGCATTATGATGAAAGTAAATTTACCGACAAAGTGTACATCGAGACAATCGAGAAGGAGACAGACCTTACAGAAGCAAAGCTCAACGGCATCGCATCGAAGTATGTATTTGACAGAGTTCTAGTCGAGTACAACGGCATGTGGATGACGCAGACTCTGTTTGAGAACATGCCTCGCAACTGGATAATCGCGCAGGAGATGACCTTCTTCGATGCGACCATGTTCGAGCTATATAATAAGAATATGAGGCAGCTCTGCTTCAACAAGATGCAGAACGCAGAGCTTGTGGTATTCAATAGATTCCAAAAGGGTGCGGACAAGATGCCGTTCCACAAGGAAGTGCGCGTAGCTAATAGACGCTCGCAGATTGTATACGAGTTCGGTCCTCACGATATAGAGGTCGACGATATCGTGGATGAACTGCCTTTCGATAAGAAGGCAAGCACGATTGAAATCGCCGACGATATGTACGCTGACTGGTATCGCGATATCAACGAAAATCAGGACGAGTACAACAATAAGACCTTGATCCTAAAGGGCAGAGTCGTAAAGGGCGGCGATATGAAGCACGGGGAGTTCGGGCTCGGAAGGCATCTCATGACATGCTGCGTAGAGGATATGCAGTTCGCAGCGCTCATGGGCATCTATGATAGAATCGATGACTTCAAGAATGGAGCTTGGGTTCAGGTCAAAGCCAAGGTTAGGGTTGAATACGTCGATGCATACGGGGAGAAGGGGCCAGTCCTTTACTGTAAGTCGGTAGAGGCGTGCGAGCCATGCAGCCCTGAGGTTGCGACATTTTAAACAGCTGTTAAATGGAGAAATGCATGATTATAAACCTCTTTTGTCAGGGATTCTGGCAGAAGAGGTATTAATTTGCCTATATTTTGCTAGAGGAATAATCTACAATGATTGATATGAAGAATTTTATGTAAATGCTAATATGCAAAGTGAATTCATACCAGATTCACACCGTGATAGTAAGGTAGAGTCAGAAGATAGAAAGGGTGCATACGATGGCAACGATACTTTTCCTAGAAGATGAAAACATGATTCGCGAAGTTCTCTCTGAATACATGGTGGTCGCAGGTCACGAGGTTGTTCCATGTGAGCGTGGCGACGAGGCGATAAAGCTGATTGAAGGGGGTGAGCATTTTGATCTTGCGGTACTCGACATCAGAGTGCCAGGAGCGACAGGGCTTGATGTGTTACAGGCTATAAAAAAAGAACGTGGCGAAGATATTGGTGCGATTATGCTCACGGCATATGACGATATCAATACGCAGCTCGAGGCTTTTAACTACCTTGCGGATGATTACATTACAAAGCCAGCTTCTCCGATAATTCTGATTAAGAGAATTGAAGCGGTTCTTAGAAGAACTGGTAAGAGAGCTACTGCTGAGATGGATAATGGGTTCGTGGTCGATGAAGATGAGCTTCGGGCATACTATAACAAGAAGAACCTCAAACTGACCGTAAGCGAATTTGTACTCATGAAGACTCTGAGGGATAGCCCGGGAAGGGTATTTAGCAGAAATCAACTTATCAACATGATATTCGATGAGGAGTACGTGGCGAATGATAGGATAATCGATGCACACATCAAGAATCTTAGGAAGAAACTCCCACATGACTACATCGAAACAGTTATAGGAGTTGGCTACAGATGGAGAAAAGAAGATGAAATTAGGAAGTAAGACATTTTTGTACAGCGTCATTATCTCGCTAATCGTGGGAATCGTGATCTTTTCATACATGGTGTTCCTGATGCCTTCCATGTATATGGATTACAAGGAGAATCAAAATTTAGAAAATGCAAAGTCAGCGATGAAGTACTTCAAGAAGCACGAATCATTGAAAAACTTCAAGACCGGGGATGCAAACACGCTAGGGGTCATCATCCCTGGAAATGGCTACACTATCAGGGTTACGGGATCCAGTTTCAATGGATCAATTGAGGCGGTTAGCCCTGCGTCTAAAGAGATTATAGACCAGTTCAGGTCTCTTGATATGAGCAGTAAGAGTAGTAAAAAGGAGGCATTTAAGAATCTAAAGCCTGCACTTAAAGCCTTTGCAGAAGAGAATTCGGCTGAGATGAATAGCAGTTTTAAGATAAATCTTAAAGGAGACAGCAGCTTATCTCAGTTCAAGGTTAAGGATAAAAAATTTCACTACTATAGTGGCGGGGTGTTAATCAGTGAGTTTTCCGTCGAGAGCCGTTACTCTGGGACTAGCTACACCTATTTTGTAGGAATTGCAAAGCATGGAGATGACATGCTTATCCTGAGTAGCACCACGATGACACCTTCAGCAAGTGAAATTCTACCAGTTCTCTACGGGTCAGCCCCTATGCTCGTACTACTCATGATAATATTAGCATTTGGAGTATCAGCGATTTATTCGCGCAAAATAGTGTCTCCAATTAAGAAGCTGTCTATGGATGCGGAGAGACGCATGAGTTCGTCATCAATAAAGCTAGAGCCACTTGAAGCTGTAGGCAATGATGAGATATCTGATTTGACTGCTGCACTAAACCTACTTTATGAAAAGCAAGCACAGGCAGTTCAAAATCTCGAAGAAGAAAATAAGCGTAAAGAGGTGTATATGCGTGCGACATCGCACCAGCTAAAAACTCCGATCGCAGCATCGATGCTCCTAGTGGACGGGATGATTGGTAAGGTCGGGAAGTTCGGGGATAGGGACCTGTATTTGCCAGAGGTAAAAGCGCAGCTCCGTGAGATGATGAGCATAATTGATGAAACATCAAATCTTAACAATGCGGCAGATAGATTCGAGGTTGAGAAGGTCGATATTGTGTCATTATGCCGAGAAACTTTAGAGAAGAACCGCATCGGAGCTGAATCTAAGGGCATAACTCTTAATGTGCGAGATATTAAAACAGCTGTATATTGGCAAAGCAATGCGATGATGCTCAAGAAGATTCTGGAGAATCTAATCGCGAACGGCATAGATCATACGGGTGAAAGTGGAAGTGTTACTGTCGATGTTACGGAGTCTAGAATATCGGTGTTCAATCGTCCAGGACGCATAGATGAGGAAATAATTGATGATATCTTTGAGCCGTTTGTAACGGGAATTCAAGGAGAAGAGATTGGACAGAAGAAGGGGCATGGATTAGGGCTTTATATAGCTAAATATTTTGCGGGAAAGCTAGGACTTGAACTGCGTGGTGACAACGTGCAGGACGGCGTTCAGTTTGTTATAGAGAAAAGAGGTAGAGATGATTAGACTCGACAATGTAAAGGTGAGTTTTAAAGACAAAGTGGCTGTGGACCTCGGGCGAGTGATTGAAATTGCGGATGGCGAGAGAGTCGGAATCATAGGGAGCAACGGTGCTGGCAAGACTACGCTTCTCAAGAGTATTATCGGGCTTGTTCCTCACAAGGGAAACATAGCACTCGGAGTTCCGTCAAATGAGATCTCCGTTCACATGCAGTACAACTCTTATGTCGATACCGTTTCGATTAGAAACATCATCGAGATGGTGATGGGCTGCAGGATAAAAGACAATAAGAAACTCCAAGAAATGATTGAATTCTTCGAGTTCGAAGGTTGCCTAGATAAGAGGTGGAAACAGCTATCAGGTGGTCAGAAGCAGAGGCTGACTCTCATACTCGTGATGTGTAAGGAAAGCAAAATAGTGATGTTCGATGAAGTTACATCTGGACTCGACTTCGAGACTCGTCAGAGGCTCATGGACAAGCTCGTGACTTGGTACGAGGAAAAGCACACGACGCTACTAATAACATCACATTACTATACTGAGCTAGATAATCTGGCGACCAAGATACTGTATCTTAAGGATGGCAGGGCCGTGGACTACGGGTCAAAGGAAGATCTTTTTAGAAAGTACTGCGGAAATGCCGTGGTGATCTTCGAGGATACGGAAAAAGGTCATGAAATAGCTAAGGCTCATAAACAGATAAAGGCCGCCGAAGGATTTATTGCACTCTCATGTGACAATGATGATGAAGAGGTTGAAATCGCTGAAAAGCTTATCAGAAACCACATAAACTACAGGCGAAGCAACAACGATATCGAAATGATGACTATTAATGCGGAGAGGTAAGATGAATAGATATACGATAAGATACGAATTTCAAAATACGCTGCACAATGTCTATGCGGTCTTCTTTGGATCTATTTTTCCAGTGCTACTACTGCATATGATTGTCAGGGGAACACTTGGCGACATTCCTAAGAATATGAAGGATGAAGTGGTAACCACAATATTTATTGGCATGGCTATGCTTATTCCGCTGGCGAGCATATTTCTGAATCACGCAGCGATTTATTCAAATGAGCTTGATAAGAAGATACCTGAACGTTTACTGCTCTTTGGATTTTCGGAGAAGGACATATTGCTCAACAAAGTGGTAGCGAATTTGATTATATTGACGCTCTGCATATTTATTTACCTTGGTGGGACTGTTCCTTTTCTAAAAATACTTAAGCCGAGATTTGCAGCTGCAGTGGTGTGGATTTTGGGAATATATATTCTCGCTATAATCTTGATGGCCCTCGCACATGGAATAGCGACACTGATAGGCAAGTTTGGTCCAACGTATGGTGTTGTGATGGCAATCTACTTCGCAATGATGATATTGAGCGGATATATGGGCATTAGAATAACAGATCTTCCAAAATCAGTTAGATGGCTATCTGAACTGCTTCCAACTGCGCAGCTTGGTAATGATTACATAGATTTCTGGCTAGGTAGGAACTATAATTTTGGACCGCTAATTCAGTCGATGATCTTTATGTCTGCTCTTAGTGCAGTGGTTGTGCTGGTGGCATTTAAGGTGAGAGGAAGAAAGAATTAAGTAGCACCTTAAGAAAATCTTCATTAAAAACAACTTGAAATTAATTCACGATGTGTTATTGTATTAGTAACTTAATACAATAACACATCGATTTATTTATGTCTGATTCAAATTAGGTATGAAACAAATCGCATCAATAGATTTAGAGAGGAGACTAGCATGGAATGGAAATTTGTCGATGGTATCCCGATATACTCGCAAATTGTAAATGAGCTCACCGTGCGAATTGCCAGACACGATTATTTACCAGGGGAGAAGCTGCCATCTGTAAGAGATATCGCAGCAGATGCCTGTGTCAATCCGAACACAGTGCAGAGAGCACTTGCGGAGCTCGAACGAAGCGGGCTAGTGCGCACAGAGAGGACCAACGGAAGATTTGTGACGGAGGATGAGAGAGCCTTGAAAGAGATTTATAAGGGGTTATCAAGTTCGTATATTGATGAACTCGTCGAGAAGCTACGTAATATTGGGATGAGTGACATGGAGATTATAGAAGCGGTTACGAGCTGCGTGGGAAAGGAGAAATAATGAGCATAATAGAGATAAAAGATTTGAGCAAAGCATACGGCTCAAAGCTAGCATTGTCGGGTGTTGACTTAGATATAGATAAGGGGCAGATTGTCGGACTCATGGGACCAAATGGCTCAGGCAAGACGACGCTAATTAAGATAATCATGGGACTACTAAGACCTAATGTCGGAGAGGTTCTGATAAACGGAGATAGGCCTAGTGAAAAGACAAAGGCAAAGGTCGCTTACCTGCCTGATAAGATGACATATCCTCCATATATGACTGCTGGCGGACTAGTACGACTATACCAGGATTTCTTCGAGGACTTCGATAAACTTAAGGCGCTATCGATGCTTAACGATCTCGGTATCGAGAAGAGGCTTAAGCTAAAAGCGATGTCCAAAGGTACCAAGGAAAAGGTGCAGCTCATACTAACGATGGCACGTAATGCTGAAGTGTATCTGCTCGATGAGCCTATCGCGGGCGTTGATCCAGCGACTAGAGACTATATCCTTAGAACGATCATCACAAACTATAACCCTGAAGCTGTAGTGATTATTTCCACTCACCTAATCGCCGATATCGAATCGGTGCTCGATGATGTAATCTTTATCAAAGACGGTGAAATTGTGGTTCACGAGACTGCTGAAAGCTTGCGCGAGAAGAAGGGGCAAAGCATAGATAAACTGTTCAGGGAGGTATTCAAATGCTAGGCAAATTAATAAAATATGAGTTTAAATCACTGATGAACAATCTCGGAGTTCTGTACTTGGTTTGGTTATCTCTCACTTTGATAACTGCTGTTTTACCAAAGGCATCGAAATACACATCTGAATTTGTAGAAAATCTTTTCTACGTAGTTTGGGTAATCTCGTTTATCGCTGCAATCATAATGACATTAGTAGTGGTTATTGACCGCAGATTCTATAAGAATTTCTATGGAGCTGAAGGGTATTTTACGCTTTCTCTACCTGTCAAGATAAGTACGCACATCTGGAGCAAGGTAATTGCTAGTACAGTTTGGATGGTAATAACGGCATTTGTTGGAATCTTCATCATGATGATAGTAAGCATTGTGACAAATGGACCAGATTCTTATCATCAGATAAAGGTATTTATGAACGAGAGGCCGGCAGAGGCAAGGGCAATAATAATATTTCTGTTTGAGGTGCTATTGCTAGGAGTTGTATACATCAGCCGATTCCTTCTTAAGATACTTGCATGCATTAACTTAAGCGTGCAGTTCAGCAGCTTCAAATCACTTCTACAGGGAGTTTTCTTCGTCGTACTCACAATAGCAGAGGTGTATGCTGCGATTGTAGTAATTGGACATCTATGCGGCGACTTCGCATTAAACCTGACTGTGAATGGCAATCAGATTAGAATTGCACAGTATGGAGTCGGAGGAATTATACTTTTGCAGGTTGTAGAGTGTGCAATATACTTCCTCGCATCTAACTATCTGATGAAGAACCGACTTAACCTTGAGTAGGCACATAATGTGCTGACAATTCATCAATTTTTATAAACAAATTATAACGCAAGAGCCGAATTCAAAATAATTTGATTCGGCTTTTATTTTGTACAGAAGTCTTTGAAATGAACGGATTGCAGTTCTCTCAAAATGCTAGTATACTAACTCTACACGTTGTAACGCACTTGGTTAAGAAGGGGTTTGTGCGATTAATCGTGACAATCTGACAACGCAGATCATGTGATAGTGAGAGAAGCTTCACAGCATTGGAAGGATGACGAGAATTGAATAGAAATGATTCGCTGATAAATAAATATTTGCGATACATTATTCCCGCGATGGCTGGACAGCTCATATTCACGCTGTACACAGTAGTTGATGGGATTTTCGTAGCTCGAGGTGTATCCGAGACGGCTCTAGCTGCCGTCTCAATTGCTACGCCGTTCATCACCTTGCTGTTTGCAATTTCAATAACTTTCGCGGTGGGTACTTCAACAATAGTGGCTCGTCTTCTCGGTGAAAACCGTACTATGGAGGCGAGACGCGTATTCACAGAGAGCTTAGTTTCACTTGTTTTGTTGTCGATAGTAATCAGCGTGCTGGTCTTTATTTTCCTAAATCCGCTGTGCAGGTTGCTCGGAGCGACGGAATCTACGCTTCCATATGTAAGGAGTTATCTTCTCACGATAGCACCGTTCATATTTTCATTCGTGATATCCTACAATCTCGAGTTGCTCCTCGCTACTGACGGATTTCCGGGACTCGCCACTATCTACGTGCTGCTCGGGGTGATTCTCAACATCTTACTCGATTGGTATACGATATTTAAGCTGAATTGGGGCATAGTTGGAGCGGGATTAGCAACATCTTTTTCTCAGACGGTCGTAATTATCATCTACCTGATTCACTTTGCAGGTAGGAAAGCGACTTTGCGTTTTACACGTTTTAAGTTCAGACGCGGTCTCATGCTTCGCCAATTCATGAGCGGTATACCTTCAGGTATCACGGAGATGTCGCCGGGAATAGTGACATTTATCTTTAACAGGTTTATCGTTACTTTTATGCACGATAGAGAGCTGATTATCTATTCGATACTATCATATGTAATTCTGCTGGCGACGGTTCTTGCAAATGGAATTGCTCAAGGCGCACAGCCCCTCGTTAGTTACTATCACGGTAGACACGAGAGGGATACATTCCATACTATATTTGGCTATGAGATTAGATCGGGACTCATGTTAGCCGTATTAGAGATAGTGGTTGTACTATCGTTTGGAAAGTATATAGCTATGCTATTTGTTAATGATGGAGATGCACTCATCCTAGAAGTATCGCATGCGCTTAAGCTTATAGCCATGGCATTTCCGATGCTCAGTATGAATATCATCATCGCTGGATATCTGACTGCTCTCGAGAGGTCTAGAGTTGCAACTTTCATATCGCTGATGAGATGTACACTGACGCTTGTGCTTTCGCTAGCTTTAATCGCTACCATGCTTGGCACATCTAATATATGGCTCTCACTTGCCGTATCTGAGATGCTTTCTATGATAGCAGCAGTTCTTCTGTACAGGAAGACTCGCAGAGTTGCGATAGCTGAAACTTTTGACGACATGTAGATTGTGCATTGTATTAATTTAGTACAATGTGTATATCTTTTGTATTATCGTTGCTAAACTCAGGGGAATTTTATTACAATACTCATACTTATCACTATTGCTGATTAAATATCCATGATGCATTGTTAGATTGAATATCGCTGTTTGTAGGGACTGTATTCCTACATAAATAGAAAAGTGAGGAGACATGCTTTTTAATCGAGAGACAGACTATGCGGTAAGGGTCCTTAAGAATCTGTCGACAGATAGACCCACGAGTATAAGTTCATTCGTGGAAGGTGAATTCATATCAGAGGCAATCGCTTATAAAGTGTCAAGGAAACTTGATAAGGCTGGAATTATATATGGAATAAGGGGTACTAGTGGCGGTTATGTTCTGAACAGACCGCTGACGGAGATTACCCTATATGATGTGCATAAGGCTATTGAGCCACATTCACTTGTATGTGAGTGCCTGAAGCAAGATGTTTCGTGCCTTTTAAATACAGACCGAGATACATGTGCGCTTCGAACGGAATTATTACGTATTCAAGAAAATATCAATACTGATTTGAAAAAACACTCTCTAGGTGAGCTTTTTGACGCAAAATAAAAAAATAATCGCATCACGATTTGATGCGATTATTTTTTTGCATTTTATGCCTAGTTATCTCGAGGCAGTTTAGCCTTAGGTAAACTCCAGTGGTAATGAGCTGCAAGAAGTCTGAGCAAGACTATGAGTCCAGCCCCAGTTCCCATAGCAAGTACTGTGCCGACTCTATCCCATAGTGCTATGCACGTGAGTGCTCCGATGAGTGATGCGCTAGCATAGAAATGCTTTACGAATATATACGGTCTATTACCTGCCATCATATCTCTCAGAACTCCACCACCAACTCCGGTGAGCATTCCGACGAAGGTGAATAATATAACTCCGTGAATTGAGGATACAGTGTAAGCTGATTTGATACCAAGAACTGTAAATACTCCAAGCCCGACCGAGTCCATTATGAGCATCAGCCACTCATATAGCATTGAGTCCGAAAATATCCACTTCCTAACAGGAGGAGTGAATACGATTACTGATACTACTACCGATATGATGAGATAAGTTGGGTCTCTAAAGGTTAGAGGAGGAGTCTGTCCGATTATTATATCCCTGATGATTCCCCCACCTACGCCGGTTGTCAGACCGAGTATTGTGATTCCCATGAGATCCATGCCTTTTTCTAATCCGAGAGTGGCTCCTGAGATGGCAAAGGCGATGGTGCCGATTATTTCAAGTGAGAAGACTATATTTTCAAGACTGTATAATGATGACAATTTATTACTCCTACGTGATGATGCTATAAAAGCATCGATTACTTATCTGAAATGCACATTCCTTTACATGCTTTTCCCGTACATGCCGCATTTCCTTCGTCCGTGTCCAAATGAACAACGGTTCTAGTGTGGCCAACACGTACAACTACTTCATCAAATGTTAGTGCTCTACCGCATCCTGTATCGATTTTTAGAGAGACTTCGTCTCCCGTGGTTACCTGCAAATGATCTGCATCTTCCTTTGATAGATGAATGTGCCTTTTTGCGACTATGCAGCCATGATCAATTTCAGTTGTGGCACCGTTTTCAGCTACGATTTTAATTCCTGGTGTATTCGCTAAATCACCAGAAAGTCTAAGAGGTGTTTCGATACCTAAATTTCTAGCATCGGTTGCTGCCAGTTCAACCTGCGTTTCTGGACGAGCAGGTCCGAGAATAGCGACATTTCGAAGAGTGCCTTTAGGTCCAACAAGTGTGAGCCTTTCTTCCGCAACATAGCCTACGATAATGTGCTTCTTAGGTGTAAGCTCATATCCAGCTCCAAAAAGTTTTTCTATATCACCTTGGCAGAGATGCACGTGTCTTGCGCTAACTTCTACATCTACTTCAACCTGTTTCATATCTACTCTCCAATCTCCAACAAACTATGTGAATATACATATCAATAGTCATTTATGATGTATAAGGATAACATTTATTGTGACAATCTGCAAAGGATGATATAATATTTGCTACATTTTTATTTGTAGTTACAGAATTTATGCCTTTGGTGTACTGTTTTTTATTGCACACCTTATTATGAATTTATCTGCAGGGGATTAATTTATGAAGAAAAATTATGAAAAGGGTTTCTTTGCTGCACTTGCTTGTGCTGGGCTGTGGGGTATTCTTCCAATTTACTGGAAATCGCTAATTCCAATACCGTCATCTACTATCATTATATATAGGATTCTGATGATTGCAGTAGTATGTATAATTGCTGCGCGTTTTAAATACTCGTGGAGCAGGATTTTCTCACCGCTAAGGGATTGGCGGACCTCGCTTAAATTTCTCGTAGCAGGGCTTATTGTAACGAGTAACTGGAGCATTGGCATCTGGGCGGTTAACTCTGGTCATATAATCCAGACGAGTATTGGGTATTACATAGAACCGCTTGTTGTATGTATATTTGGTGCAATCTTCTTTAAAGAGAAGCTTACGGTTTATAAGTCCATAGCTGTGATATTTGCAGCTATAAGCGTAATCGTAATTTTGATTCACTATGGACAGGTTCCAGGAATTGCACTCGTACTAGCGACTACATTTGCCATTTATTCGGCAATAAAAAAGACTGTAGATCAGCCTCCTGCTATATCGCTTCTTTATGAAACTATTTTTATTGCCCCGGTTATGCTATGCGTAATAGTATGGCTCGAATTACATGGAGCAGGAGCACTTGGTGTTGGGGAGTCATATCAATACTTTCTGCTACTCCTATGCGGACTAGCAACAGCCATACCTCTTGGGCTATTCGCCTATGCTGCGCAGAGGACATCTATGTTCGTACTCGGTTTAACAGAATACCTTAGCCCCACATTGGCGTTGATGCTAGGGATTTTCTTGTATAAGGAACCTGTAGATAAAGTGCTGATTATGGCATTTGGACTGATTTGGATAGGGTTAATATTCTTTTCATATGGTGAATTTAAAAGCAGTAAGGATAGTAAGAGTAGCGAGAATAGTCAAAACGTCAAAGCAAGTTAGAAGTTATAAAATAGCAATGTAGTAATAATTGTAATATTAAAAAATGTGCCAAGCACTGTGTGAAATTAGGGGGATCACACTCTGTGCCAGACACATTTTTTATTGAGATTATTTAATTGGTTACAGATTTTTTGAAAATAATTATTAGCCTATAGCTTCTGATCTCCTGCTTTAACCCAGCCAGCTCTCTTGACAGCCTTGTGCAACAGTATGGTTAATATTGCTGGCAGAACTACAGATATTAGGATGAGACCGAGCCAATCCATTGAAGTGATCCCTGCTTTTGTTCCTTTTGCTATATCAGCAATCCAGCCTGAATACACACCTAGAGGTCCGACTAGACCACATGTGCCCATGCCGCTTGCTATAGCCGGGCCGTTCATCTTGAGATGAAATACGCAGGTTGCAATAGGACCTGTGATAGCAGATGCAATAGTAGGGGCTATCCATATCCTTGGGTTTCTAACTATATTGCCCATCTGAAGCATCGATGTTCCAACTCCCTGTGATACGAGGCCACCGACGCCATTATCTTCATACGAAGCAACTGCGAATCCAACCATCTGTGCACAGCAGCCAGCAAGAGCTGCACCACCGGCGAGTCCTGTTAGACCTAAAGCTGCGCAGATAGCTGCAGAAGATATTGGTAAAGTAAGCGCTATACCTACAACTACAGCGACAATAATTCCCATGAGTAGAGGCTGAAGTTCTGTAGCCCACATTATAATATCGCCCATCTTCATAGCCGCGTTTCCGAGTGCAGGTGCGATTAACCAAGATAAAGCGATTCCTATGCCGATTGTCACACTCGGTGTAACAAGGATATCTACTTTTGTCTCCTTTGAAACAGCTTTTCCGCATTCAGCTGCTATTATCGCTACAAAAAGTACTGCGAGTGGTCCGCCAGCACCTCCAAGCGCATTTGAAGCGAAACCGACAGTGATTAGGGAGAATAGAACTAACGGTGGAGCAGCAAGAGCATATCCAATCGCACATGCCATTGCAGGTCCTCCCATAGCCATCGCAAGACCACCCACAGTGTATTTTATACCACCTATAGTAGCGACAGTCTGCGATAGGGCAGAGATGTGAAGTTGTACACCGATAGTATTGATGATTGTTCCTATAAGTAGTGAACAAAATAGTCCCTGAGCCATAGCGCCAAGTGCATCAATTCCATATCTCTTTCCAGAGATGATTATATCCTTGCGTTTTAGAAATGAAGAAAAACTAGCCATTTAAAAGCCTCCTAACTATATACAGGTGTCATGACACCTGTATATACATTAAAAGAGGCTCTGTGAAAAGTCAATATGTGATTAAAGAAAACGCTACATGTTACTTAAAAAATAAACTGTTAACCCGTTAAAAAATTTTTATCTTTTACTCGAAGAGTATCCCTATTGAACGAAGTTTATCCTTTATTCGCTCAAGTGCAGCCTCATCCCTACACGTGATAGCATGCAAGTGAATCCCGTCTGTGAGAAGTGATAGTGGAGGGGCATTGCTCTCAATAATCTTATCTGAGAACTCCTTTGCATCAAGTCTATTTGCAATGTGCAGGTTGCCGACTAGCTCACCATATATAGGATGTTCAACACTTACATCGAGTAATATGCCACCGCAGTCAACAATCGCATTAAGTTCTTCTAGAATTTTAGATGAATCGTGTTTACAAGCGATCCTATAGACTGGGGTAGTCCCAATTTGAGGGAGCACGTATCCACGAGGGGTCGAACTAATATCATGACCTTCAGCCCTGAGAATAGCGATGTCTCCAACGATAATTTGTCTGCTTACTCCGAACTCTTTTGCAAGAGAGGAAGCGCTTACAGGTTCGCCTGAAGACTGTAATCTCCGTATTATGTTGTCTTTGCGCTTCTCTCTCTGCATGATAAATCCTCCGTTACATTTTCTTGCAAATCTGACTATTTATCTTTCTTTTCTTCTTCGCTGACTTTCTTTTCTCTAATCGCTTTTGTGCGTATCTCCTCGCAGATTGAATTAACAAAATCGCTCAGAGGCTTGCTTCCTTCATCTCCTTCGAATCTCGAACGAACTGAAACAGTTTTATTCTCAGCTTCCTGCTGTCCAACGACTAGCATGTAAGGTAGCTTCTCCATCTGGGCTTTTCTAATCTTGTAGCCGATTCTCTCGGAGCTGCTGTCGATTGTAACATCGACGCCGTTTCTTCTTAGTTCAGCAAAGATTTCCTCGGCATAATCCTGATACTTATCGGAGATAGGGAGGATTCTAACCTGCTCTGCGCATAGCCAAGTAGGGAAGTTCCCTGAATACTTTTCAATCAACCAAGCGAGAGTTCTCTCGTAGCAGCCGAGCGATGTGCGGTGGATAATATATGGGCGTTTTTTCTCACCGTTCTTATCTATATAATACATGTCATATCTCTCAGCAAGGAACATGTCAAGCTGGATAGTGATCATCGTATCTTCTTTGCCATATACATTTTTTGCCTGAATGTCGAGCTTAGGTCCGTAGAATGCAGCCTCGCCAGAAGCCTCTGTGTAATCGAGACCGATTTCATCGAGAATCTCACGCATTGCCGATTCAACCTTATCCCATTCCGCAGCAGTTCCAAGATATTTACCTGGATTTTCTGGATCCCACTTTGACATTCTGTATGTAACATCGCCGTCTAGACCTAGAGTTGTGAGACAGTACTTAGCGAGTTTTACGCAGTTTTTGAACTCTTCATCAATCTGCTCAGGTGTGCACACGAGGTGGCCCTCTGAAATCGTGAACTGACGAACTCTAGTGAGTCCGTGCATTTCTCCGGAATCTTCGTTGCGGAATAGAGTAGAAGTCTCTCCCATTCTGTAAGGTAGATCCCTATAGCTGTGCTGCTTAGCCTTGTATACATAGTACTGGAATGGGCATGTCATAGGGCGGAGTGCAAATGCATTTGCATCAGCATCGTTTTCGATGAGACTTAGGTCCTCAAGTCCTCTGATTTCGCGGGTAGCATCCTCTGCATTGTTCAGCTCATCGATGTTGTCATATCCGAATACGAACATTCCATCCTTGTAGTGGTACCAGTGGTCTGAAATCTTGTAAAGAGTTGATTTCGCCATCAGCGGTGTTCTCGTTCTCACGTAACCCCATTCGTAATCCTCGAGGTCTTCAATCCAGCGCTGCAGCTTCTGAATCATCTTAGTGCCCTTAGGCATAAATAGAGGAAGACCCTGACCGACTATATCTACTGTTGTAAATAGCTCCATCTCACGGCCTAGTCTGTTGTGATCTCTGTTCTTGATATCAGCAAGGTACTCAAGGTACTCTTCTAGATCGGCCTTCTTGTTGAATGCAGTACCGTAGATTCTAGTGAGCATCTTGTTGTGCTCGTCACCTCTCCAGTAAGCGCCAGAGCTAGAAGTTAGCTTGAACGCCTTAATCTGCTTGGTGCTCATCAGGTGTGGCCCTGCGCAGAGCTCGATAAAATCTCCCTGCTGATAGAAGGAAATGATTTCGTCCTCTGGTAGGTCCTCGATGAGCTCGACCTTGTATGGCTCATTTCTCTCCTGAAATAGCTTGATGGCTTCATCTCTAGGGAGTGTGAAACGAGTTATCGCATCTCCTCTTTTGATGATTTTCTTCATCTCAGCTTCTATCTTATCTAAATCCTCTCTGGTTAGTGCTGGCATGTCGAAGTCATAGTAAAAACCATTATCGATAGAAGGTCCAATTGTCATCTTGGCATCTGGATATAGATTCTTGACAGCCTCTGCGAGCACGTGGGAACATGTGTGTCTGTACGCATGCTTTCCTGCATCGGAATCAAATGTGAGAATGTTAACCTCAGCATCCTTATCCACAACAGTTCTTAGGTCACAGACCTCTCCATCTAATTCACCAACGCAAGCTGCTCTTGCGAGACCCTCGCTTATGTCCTTAGCGATGTCGATGATGGACATCGGTGAAGCGTATTCTTTTTTGCTACCGTCTTTTAGTGTAATAATCATTTTAAGAACTCCTTTCATTAGCGGAAGGAAATTAAAAAGTCCCTTCCGACATTCAAATTGTCAGAAGGGACGCATACATTCGTATTCGTGGTTCCACCCATCTTCCGGAGCTTCTGCTCCAGCACTCTTTGAAGCTTTTAACGCGGCTAGGCGGGCAGGATTAGTGCCACTCGGAGGTGGTGTTCAGAACGCTCCGTGCTGGAATGATCTCACCGTCCATCCCTCTCTCAAAGCCTTAAAGCGAACCTACTGTCCTCGTCATCGTTTTAATAATGAAATATGCTACCACCGCGGGCTATAATTGTCAATGATTTTACCGCCTCAATTTGTTATAATTTATAGGAAAGAATTGATATAATTTGTGGACAAAAACGAGAAGTTTTGCTGAAATGGTAGGAGAAATAATGAATCCATACATAAAAGAATATGCTGAACTAGTAAAGGATTACGAAGCGAAGAAGGGTAAGCGAGAGACCGTTCTTGCGTTATACGAGTTTTCGGATAGGCTCAAAGAGGCTGGGGATAAAGATGCCAAGACAGTTCTTGTCGATGTATACAAAATCCTTTCGCTTATGCAGAGTGCGTATGACTTGATGTCAGAGATTGCAGATAGGACAGATAAGAAGCAGATAAAGAAGCTCGCTTATCTCAAATCGCTAGCAGAAGATGATGGAGACAGGTGGGCAGTGAAGAGGCCAAAGACAGCTGCTGAGGAGTCTCTACAGAGAGAAAAAGCTAAGAAGCTTCCAAAATTCCGTTACCATCCAGATCCACTGGCTACTGAAAGCTTTGAAGAAGGTCCGCCAGAGGTATGCCCGTGCTGCGGCAAGGAAAGTACTATCTACTATAGTTCGTTCCCTTACAGCGTTGAAGACGTCGAGCATTTGTGCCCAGAGTGTATAGCTAGTGGAGAGGCTGCAAAGAAATTCGACGCTCAGTTCGTGCAAGATGCCGAATGGGAAGGCGAAGTGGATGTGGCGAAGTCGAAGGAACTATTTGAAAGAACGCCTGGCTACCTGAGCTGGCAAGGCGAGCACTGGCTATCCTGCTGTAATGACTACTGCGCATATCTAGGGACAGTCGGCACAGAGGAGCTAGAGGAGATGGGCATCGCAGACGAGGTCCTTGAAGAGTATGAGATGAGGCATGAATACACCGATATAAGGGAGTACCTGTATAAGGATGGGGATCTCTGCGGGTATCTCTTCCGCTGTCTTCACTGCGGAAAATATCACATCTACGTCGATGCGAGCTAATTTGCAAACGTGAAATGAAACACCTTCTTAGAAGAGAAAAGGTGATTTGGAGGGAAGCAATTAATGAAGATTTATCAATATTTTTTGATTGGATTAAAGTCGACGTGGAATGACAATCTCTTTAAGACGGTGGCATTTATCGTTGGAACTATCGTTCTTGTCACGATGGTGCGGAAGCTGATTATCGTCAGTAGGAGTGGCGGAAAGTTTTCAGAGCCTATGCATATCTCGAATGGAAATTTATACATTCACAGTGGATTTGTTCCAGGTAGACGTGAGATTGCATTGAAAGATCTCGCTGAGGTTGAGATATATTTTGTGCGTGGAAGACATCTAAATGGTGACAGGTACTTTATTCAACTCGTAAGGAAAAAAGGTAGAAGCAAGTCGATTTTCGTCGGAAAAAGCAAGGGTAATGACGAGAGGCTTGCTCAGCTTAAGAAGCAGCTGAAGAAGTATAAGGTTAAGGTTCGTGAAATAAAATAAATGAGAGTGAGTAGGTTCGCATAAATGGAAATAAAAAAGAAATCTGTTCCGTGGAAAGAAGGGAAAGTCATATCGGTGTGCCTTCGAGATGGGATATACATCTTGGCGCAGATGGTAAAATCGCCATACATGGTTTTCTTTAACCTTTTTAGCGATGATAACTCGTGGGAAGGTGTTACTTTGTCAACTGATAAGGTGCTGTTCTGTCATGCGGTTTCGCGCCAGTGGAAAGCGCACAGTCCCATCGAGCGCATTAAAGGTGTAGAGCCACTTTTGAATTACGAGCTTCCAACCAGATGGATTCATACCGAAGGGCTTGGTCACAGAACTCGAGAAATTATCGTCGATGGAGTAAAGCGAAGTGTAGTGATTCTCGGTACGCGTCTTGCGTTAGTTGAAAGAGATATGGTGGATAATTCCAAGAATAACGCTCCGTGTGGACTCTATCATACGGTGGTTAAGCCTGATTTAAAGGAAAGTGATTGGTCTAGGGTGAAAGATATAGAAACTATGTCAGTCGAGATGTACCCGGGATTAAATGAGCGGTTGTACTTATGTAGTGTCATGGGAAGAAATGTGAATCCAGAGCTCGAAATATACCTCGGTAGACCAATTGCAGAAGCCTACGGAACGTACGTAAAAATCCTTTGTGGAGATAAAATTCCTGATTACTGTTAATATAAGGAATTAAAATCAATACTTGGTTATAGTGCTTGAATCTATAGGGGAAATAAGGATATTATACATAATACAGATTTTTTGAAGGAAAAGGGTGGACATAATGGAAAATAGAGAAATGAAAATTAAAGTTAAGATGCCGGTACTCCCCGAGAGATTCGGTGGACACGCAGTTACAGCAAATAGATTTGATGACATGATTCTAAAGCTCTTCGATAAGGAGCCTTATGGAATTAATTCTGAGGTAAATCTCATCGCAGGAGATGAGAGAACTAATGTTGAAGTGGTAAGCGTAGATAGAGGAGATCGCTCGATGAGCGTAAGCCTTAAGGTGGGATATCCAGAGGCATTTAGTCAGGGAGAAGTTCTGACGAGACTTGCTGATGCAGTTGCTCCATATAAGTGCGGAATCGAGAAAATGGCATAGACACTCGATAAACCACATGTAAACGTGATATAATTGATATACTCGTGCATTTACGAGAGAAAAATGGAAATTAGGAAGGATATACTAATGAAAGATATTGAGATCAGAGAACTCTTCCGAAACAGAGAAGAGTATGCAGGCAAAGAGATTGTTGTCAGAGGCTGGGTGAGAGGTAATCGCGCATCCAATCAGTTTGGTTTCATCTCACTCAATGATGGTACCTTCTTCACTCCGCTTCAGGTTGTGTACGAGGCTTCGAAGATTGATAACTACGAAGAGATTTCAAAGGTGCACCTCGCAGCAGGTGTAATGGTTAGGGGTGTACTTGAGCTTACACCTGGCGCACAGCAGCCATTTGAACTGAAGGCGACAGAGATTACTGTTGAGGCTGATTCGCTATCGGATTATCCGCTGCAGAAGAAGCGTCACACCATGGAGTACCTTAGAGAAATCGCGCATCTTCGTCCTAGAAGCAACACTTTCTCTGCGGTATTTAGAGTTCGCAGCATCGTTGCTTATGCGATTCATAAGTTCTTCCAAGAGCGTGATTACGTATATGTACACGCTCCAATCATAACAGGAAGTGACGCAGAGGGCGCTGGCGAGATGTTCAGAGTTACGACACTGGACCTAAGTAATCCGCCTACTAACGAAGATGGTTCTATCGACTACTCACAGGATTTCTTCGGCAAAGAGACAAACCTAACCGTTTCGGGACAGCTCGAGGGTGAGGCGATGGCGCTTGCGTTTAGAAATATTTACACATTTGGACCTACGTTCCGTGCTGAGAACTCCAACACAGCTAGACACGCATCTGAGTTCTGGATGATTGAGCCAGAGATCGCATTTGCAGACCTAGCTGATGACATGGATGT
Source organism: uncultured Mogibacterium sp. (assembly GCF_938041965.1). Classification (GTDB taxonomy): domain Bacteria; phylum Bacillota; class Clostridia; order Peptostreptococcales; family Anaerovoracaceae; genus Mogibacterium. Next base: position 218,223 of record NZ_CALISE010000020.1, read on the forward strand.
TGCAGAGGATATGGTCAAATACATCATCAGCTACACACTTGAACACGCGCCTGAGGAGATGGAATTCTTCAATAAGTTCGTGGACAAGGGATTACTCGATAGACTTCACCACATCGTTAACTCAGATTTCGAGAGAGTTACATATACAGAAGCTGTTGAGATTCTTAAGAAAGCTGATAAGGACTTCCAGTTCCCTGTTGAGTGGGGAATCGATCTACAGACTGAGCACGAGAGATATCTAACTGAAGAAGTGTTTAAGAAGCCTATCTTCGTAATCGATTATCCGAAGGAAATCAAAGCATTCTATATGAGACTCAACGACGACGGTAAGACTGTTGCGGCTTGCGACCTTCTCGTGCCGGGAGTTGGTGAAATTATCGGCGGAAGTCAGAGAGAAGAGAGGCTCGACATCCTCGAAACTAGAATGGATGAAATCGGCATGAATAGAGAGCTCTACGACTGGTACGTGGATCTTCGTAGATACGGTGGCGTAAAGCATGCCGGCTACGGATTAGGGTTCGAGAGAATGATTATGTATCTAACAGGAATGAGCAACATCCGTGACGTTGTTCCATTCCCAAGAACACCTAAGAACGCTGAATTCTAAAGCGTCTAGGTGGTAATATACAAATAAAAACAATTTAGCGGCTATCACTAGGCTCTTCACGAGGAGAAGGTGGTTGCCGCTTTTTATTGTCAATTAAAATATTGTATTGAACAAGATACAAGCTATGTTATACTTGTGACAAGAGCTTAAATAATTTTATCAGCTCAACAAAATAATAAAATCAATGGGAGGATCTAAGGATGAAAGGTTATTCTACAGATAAGATTAGAAACGTCATACTTTTAGGACATGGCGGCTGCGGTAAAACGACTTTTCTTGAAGCGGCTCTACTTGCCACTGGCGCAATCACCAGAATGGGTAAAGTAGAGGATGGCAACACAACATCGGATTACGACAAGATGGAAATTGAGAAGAAGCATTCTATCAATACCACTCTGGTTCCGGTAGAGTACCAGGGATATAAATATAATTTTCTTGATACCCCAGGATTATTCGACTTCAAGGGAGAAATTCGTTCAGCGCTCAGCACAGCTGCATCATCGATTATCATGGTGGATGCATCTGCTGGAGTGCAGGTAGGAACTGAGAAGGCGTGGGAGGAATGCAGTAAGCATAAGAATCCAAAATTTATAGTCCTCACCAAGATAGATAAAGAAAACGTAGATGTAGATAAGGTTGTAGCACAGCTTCGTGAGAAGTTCGGAAACTCTGTTGTTACCGATGATGACAAGGATGCTCTGAACGAGGCAGTGGCTGGCACAGATGAAGCTCTAATGGAGAAGTTCTTTAATGAAGAGCCATTTACAGATGAAGAGTTTTATAACGGACTTATGAATGGAATTGCAACAGGAGACGTAGTACCTATCATCAAGATGTCATCAAAGACAGGCGAGGGAGTGGATGAAGTTCTGCGTTCTATCAGCAAATATGTTCCAACACCTAATATGCACCCAGCATATCCAGCAAAGAACATCAAAGGTGAGGACGTTGAGATTACAACGGATCCTGCAGAGAAGCCAGTTCTATGGGTTTTCAAGACAATTGCTGATCCTTTCCTAGGTAGAATTTCCTACGCAAAGGTTATAACAGGAACTGTCAAGGTAGGTCAGGAACTGTACAACTCTCGTACACAGAAGATGGAGAAGCTCGGTTCTATGTTCTTCGTAAGAGGTAAACAGCAGGTTCCAGCAACTGAGGTTGTGGCTGGAGATATCTTTGCACTTGCCAAGCTAGCAGGAACAAAGACTGGCGATACACTGTCTCTCAAGAGCGAAGGAATACAGTTCGAGCCAATCGACTTCCCTAAGCCTAACTACTTTATCGCAGTTCAGGCTAAGGATAAGAACGACGAAGAGAAGATGGCGCAGGCTCTATTCAAGCTTATGGAAGAAGATCCTTCATTTGCATTAGTTAGAAATGTTGAGACACATCAGTCACTTCTCGGTGGACAGGGAGACCTCCAGATAGGAATAATCAAGGAGAAGCTCAAAAAGAACTACGGAATCGACGTAGTGACTGTTCCTCAGAAGATTGCTTACAGAGAGACAATCAAGGGCACTTCAGACGTTCAGGGTAAGCACAAGAAGCAGTCTGGTGGTGCTGGACAGTATGGAGACGTGCACATCAGATTCTCGCCAGCTAAGGAAAACTTTGAGTTCTCAGAAGAACTATTTGGCGGAGCAATCCCTAAGAGCTACGTTCCTGCAGTTGAGAAGGGGCTCCTCGAGTCGATGGAGAAGGGCCCTCTCGCTGGCTGCAAGGTAGTTAATATCAAGGCAGTTCTATATGATGGTTCATATCACGATGTAGACTCTAACGAGATGGCGTTCAAGATTGCTGCATCACTAGCTTTCAAGAAAGGTATCGTAGAGGCTAAGCCTTGCCTACTCGAACCAATCATGAAGCTCGATATCGTAGTTCCTGAGAAGTATACAGGCGACGTAATGGGCGATATGAACAAGAGAAGAGGACGTATCCTCGGTATGGATCCAGCGGATTATGGCACAACTTGCCTGCATGCTGAAGCGCCAGAAGCTGAGCTCTTCGATTATGCAATCGTGCTAAGAGCTATGACTCAGGCTAGAGGTAGCTTTGAGATGGAGTTCTCCAAGTATGAGGAAGTGCCTGCTAATCTAGCGCAGAAGATCATTGAGGCGCACAAGCAGGAGACAGAAGGTAAATAAACGCTTAAAGCGATATATAGGTAAAGACCAGCCGTGAGGCTGGTCTTTGTCATTCTAATTAGGCCATTACATTAACTTTTACTGCAAGATAGCAATTTTTCTGATAATATAAGCGTATTGAATTAGAGAGGGGAACTCATGAAATTTAGAGACAAATTAGACAGGAAATACCTCAAGATTGTGGCTTATGTAGTTCTGGCAGTGGGACTGTCTTATGCTTTGATTTTATTTATGGGACAGTATCAGAGTATCGGTAAGAGCCTGATGAACGGGATAAACTGGGTTGCAGCGATTCTTAAGCCGGCGGTAATCGGTGCGATTTTGGCGTATATCTTAAATCCACTCGTTGGACTAACTGAGAGGATGATAACTCGCAAGGCAAAATCGCTAAGTCAAGATCCCGTTCAGAAGAGGCGTAGACACACAGTAGCAGTTTTGATAACGCTTCTGCTTCTCGTAGCGATTGTGCTGGCCTCACTCACAGCGGTCATATATGCAGTGACAAAGCAGGTGCAGACTATAAATGCTGATAGTATCAATGCGCTCGTGAATAGCATTGTGAATCAGGCGAAATCATTTGAACACAGCTTTAAAGAGTGGCTTTCAAAGTACAACTTCAGCAAGAACTACGACCTTAACTTCGAAAAGAATCTAATTAACTGGATTTCACATAAGCTAAATAGCGCAAGCGGCCTACCGACGCTGCTTTCGAATATAACAGCTGGTGTGAGCACGCTGCTGTTCTCAGTTATGTTCGCGGTATACTTCTTATTTGACGTAGAGAACCTAAGAAAGTACTGGGGAAGAATACTCAGGACCATTTGGTCGCAGGGTGCAAATGACAAGCTGACATATGTTTACAGCGATGTGAATAAGGTGTTCAGCGGATATTTCCGCGGGGCTGCGATGGATGGTTTTACGGTAGCACTTCTCATCAGTATTGGACTGACTGTAGCGGGTATGCCTTACGGCGTGATGATCGGTGTAATGGCAGGTATTGCTAATCTGATTCCTTACATGGGACCGATAGTAGGATACGGACTTACTATCGTGTCAGGCGTGATTTCTGGCGAGATTAAGACGCTGATTATATCTATCGTGATCATCTCGGTGGTACAGGTTTTGGACGGCGCAGTTATCAACCCTAAGCTCCTGTCGCAGAGTATTGAGATTCACCCTATGCTAGTTTTGGTAGCGATTATAGCAGGTGAAAAGGTGGGTGGATTTGCAGGCATGATTGTTGCCGTACCGTTTGCTGCTCTGCTCAAGATATGGTTTGAACGCCTCGTTGAGAGAAGGGCAAAATCTAGAACATGTGAAAAGGCTGTCGATGCAGCAGAGATTGTGGATAGAGAAGGCTTGGAAGAGTAACATGGTTTATGCCATTTATTATGCTGCTTGAGACCACTAACTAGTTTTAAAATATTTAATTAAATAAATTTCGATAAAATAAGCGAGTGGTCATGCGTTGTAGTGACAACTCACTTTATGTTTTTTGGAATAATATCCGCTAAACATACTGAAGATACATATTTTTGGAATTAAATCCAAAAACTTTACAAAGATGTGTGTGTAGTGTTATTATTTATGAAGGGAGGTGACGTTGTGATAATAAGAGAGGAATATCTAAGCAAACTTAAAGAGCTAAAGGATAAGAATATTATTAAGATTGTAACTGGTATTAGAAGATGTGGAAAATCAACATTGTTGTTTCAGTTTAAAGATTGGCTTATAGATCAAGGGATTACAGAATCCCAGATAATTTTTGTTAATTTTGAAGATTTGGAATATGAGGATTTAACAGATTATAGGAAGCTTTATGCGTATATTAAAGAACGTTTGCACAAAGGTGTTAAGACATATGTATTCTTAGATGAGATTCAAAATGTAGATGAATTTCCTAAAGTTCTTGACAGTCTTCAATTACATTCAGACGTAGATTTGTATGTGACAGGCTCAAATGCGTATATGCTTTCGAGCGAGATAGCTACAGTCATATCTGGTAGATACATTCAGATTGAAATGTTGCCTTTATCATTTAAAGAGTATTGCACTGCTAAAGGTGGCGTAGAAAACACAGCTTCAAAGTATCTCGATTACTTATCGTCAAGCTCATTTCCATATGTACTAGAATTAGATGCTAACCCCAATATAGTTAGAGATTATTTGGAGAGCATCTACAACACTATTGTAATTAAAGATATAATGAATCGAAAACAGGTATCAGACTCGATGATGTTACAAAGTGTCTTAAGATTCATATTTGATAATATTGGTAATCCTCTATCTACTAAGAAAATAGCTGATACAATGACATCCGATGGCAGAAAAATTGATTCTAAAACAATAGAAAAATATCTTACTGCACTTAAAGAATCATATATAATTTATCAATCAAAAAGGTATGATGTAAAAGGCAAGCAATATCTAAAGACTTTAGAAAAATACTATGTGGTTGATATTGGACTTCGATATATGCTCCTCGGCAAGCGAAGTATGGATGCAGGGCATATACTTGAAAACGTAGTTTATCTTGAATTGCTCAGAAGAAATTATGATGTTTATGTTGGGAAAGTTGATGCATTCGAAGTCGATTTTGTTGCACAGAACCCGGATGGAAATCATTATTATCAAGTTGCGTTGACTGTAAGAGATGAAGAGGTATTGACGAGAGAAATAAGACCTCTTCAAATGATTCATGATGATTATCCAAAAGTAATCCTTACTTTAGATGATGACCCGACAAGAGACATTGAGGGGATTAAAATAATGAATGCGAGAGATTGGTTGTTAGAATCGGACACCTAAAGGATGAAAAACATGGCAGGGATTATGGATAATTATTTTGAAGAAAAAGTAATATACTGATTTAAATGATCTAATAGGAAGTTAATTATGCCTTTTGAAATAGTAAGAAATAATCTTGTAAATATGGAAGTGGATGCGGTGGTAAATACTGCAAATCCCAATCCTGTGATTGGTTCTGGTATAGATAGTGAGGTGCATGCGAAGGCTGGTACTGAGCTGCTTGCTGCGAGGAAAAAAATTGGACACATTGATTTTGGAGCTGCAGCCATAACATCAGGATATGAGCTAACTGCCAAGTACGTTATCCATACGGTAGGACCAATTTGGAATGGTGGCAGCTATGATGAGGAGCAACTTTTGGCATCGTGTTACAGGAGTTCGCTAGCACTAGCCAAAAAGCACCAGTGCGAATCCGTCGCATTTCCTTTGATTGCCACTGGCAACTACAAGTTCCCGAAATCACTCGCTCTGCAAATAGCCGTTCGAGAAATCAGTAGCTTTCTCATAGAAAACGAAATGCAGATTTATCTAGTCGTGTTTGACAAAGATGCTTTCGAGCTTTCTGAGAAACTTTTCAAATCCGTAAGCAGCTACATAGAAGAAAACTATATTCGAAGTACGGTGCTAAAAGAATATGGTAGTGATAGCTTGCATGATTCAAGTCTTAAAACTAGATGGGATAGCGATAGGACCATAAGTGGTGCGCAAAATGAAGAAGATAGCAAACTTCTGATAGAAGAATGTCTTGAGCCTAACATCTGTGCCGCACCAACGCCTAAAACAGATGACCTAAGTGAGATGCTAGATAACCTCGATGTGGGGTTTTCCGAAACTCTGCTTAAGCTCATTGACCGCGCTGGGAAGAAAGACTCTGAGATATATAAGAAAGCCAATGTCGATAGAAAGTTGTTTTCGAAGATAAGGAATAACATAAATTATAAGCCATCCAAGTCGACTGCGCTGGCATTTGCATTTGCTCTTGAGCTCGGCATAGAAGAGACAGAAGATTTTATCGGAAGAGCGGGCTTCGCACTCTCGCATAGTAGCAAGTTTGATGTTATTGTGGAGTTCTTTCTTATAAATGGAAACTACAATATCTACGAACTTAACGAGGTGCTGTTTGCGTTTGACCAACCGTTAATCGGTGCATAAATGTCGCATGTGATGCGACCATTTCTACTCCTGTTTAGTCAATAATAGGGACATAACAACAAACAGGAGGATTTAAAAATGACTGAAATAGTATTTATTTTAGACCGCAGTGGTTCTATGTCTGGACTTGAGAAGGACACTATCGGAGGCTTTAACTCTATGCTCGAGAAACAGCGCAAGGAGCCGGGAGAAGCGGTGGTATCCACAGTTCTTTTTGACAATGAAATCGAGGTTGTCCATGATCGCATAGGGATTAAAGAGGTACCAAAGCTAACAGAAGAAGATTATTTTGTCCGTGGATGCACAGCACTTCTAGATGCTGTTGGTGGAGCGATTCATCACATTGGCAATATTCACAAGTATGCTCGCCGTGATGATGTCCCAGAGAAGACCCTATTTATCATCACTACTGATGGACTTGAGAATGCCAGCCGCTATTACACTTATGATATAGTTAGAAGCATGATAGAGCGTCAGAAAGACCGTTATGGATGGGAATTTATATTCCTTGGTGCTAATATCGACGCAGCAGAAGAAGCGAGAAGATTTGGGATAGATGAATCCATGGCTGCTAACTACAGGAGTGATGAAGCTGGAACAGCTCTAAACTATGAGGTCATAAGTGATGTAGTGACAAGTGTGAGGATGTGCGAAGAACCTCTATCTGCAAGTTGGAAGATGAGAATAGATGAGGATTATGAGAGCAGGGATGCGAAGAAATAGCTGAATCTATTAATAACTGCGATGCTGCGTTATGGAGAAATAAAACAGCAAAACAATATTAAATACATGTGGTAAACATTAGATGGTGGATGAAATGCAGAAACAAAATGATTTTGAAACAGCGTGCAAGAATATGACTGAAGAAATTGGTATTTTCAAAGAAGAAATAGCATCAAAATGCGCAGAACTTCAAGATGCTGAATGGTCATTTGGTAAAGGGACAACAAAGGTTTGTAAGGCTGATGAAAATGGCAAGAAGAAGCGCTGTAAGGTCGGAATATGTTATATATCAAAGATTGCACTGACAAATGATGCTGCAATAGAGATATGGCGAATGTTTAAGAAACATTTTAACGATAGTAACTTAACTAACGTAGAAAGACTCACAGGGAATGAAGAAATGGGAAGATACGTGTTTTCTGCGAAGAATGAATTAGATCAAGTTGAATGTATAATTAACACACCAGGGGAATGGAATATTCCGCTAATTCAAATCACAGGATACGTGGGTTCAAGGTATAGAAGCTTGGATATTGACTAAGGTGTGGGGGTATAAATGACAAAAATATTATTCGTCTGCCACGGCAACATCTGTCGCTCAACCATGGCGGAATCGGTAATGACGCACCTCGTGAATGAAGCGGGGCTAAGCGATGAATTTGAAATAGACTCTGCTGCGACTAGCAGGGAGGAAATCGGAAATCCGCCGCACTACGGAACGGTGAAGAAACTCGGAGAAGTGGGTATACCCGTTGTACCGCATAGGTCAAGGCAGATGACAGAGGCTGACTATGATAAGTTTGACTATTTGATAGCCATGGATGAGAATAATCTGCGCAACATGAAGAGGTTTGTCGGCGGCGATGAAGAGGATAAGGTCTCGCTGCTACTCGAACATGCTGGCAGAAGTGGTGATATTGCAGATCCTTGGTACACAGGGAATTTTGATGTGACGTATAATGATATCATGGATGGGTGTAAGGGCTTACTCAGGGAACTTAGATAATATAGGAAGAAGAGCGTAGTAGCGACGGACCAAGCTTAAGATGAATCAGCGACTCGCTGAAGTAATGTATGAGCGAGGCAAAGCAGAGATTTGAACTCAAGTGGATAGGTGTAGTAACACAGCTGAAGTGTCTCATTAGAAATAGTGGCAATCTTGTGAGCTCGTGACAACACGATTTTAAAGGAGTATTTGAATTAGATGGCTAAGAAAGTGAAATCAGTATACATGTGTGCGGAGTGTGGTAACGAGTTTCCGAGCTGGCAGGGGCAGTGTTCTTACTGCGGTGCGTGGAATTCGATTGTAGAGCAGAAGGTTAAACCGGATGCTGATAGCGATGCACGTAGGAGGACGACCAGCAAGGCGACTCCGTCAAAGCTAAAGAGCGTGGGTACTGGAAATTACACGAGGATTACGTCTGGGATTAGTGAGCTCGATAGGGTTCTCGGCGGCGGAATCGTGCTTGGCTCGATGATTCTGATATCTGGTGAACCTGGGATTGGAAAGTCGACGCTAATAATTCAGTCAGCTAATTCGATTGCGCTTAATAACGGGATAGTTCTCTATGTTAGCGGCGAGGAGTCAGAGGAACAGGTGAAGCTAAGGGCTGACCGCGTGTGCGAAAATCTGTCTGATAATCTACTTATTTTTCCAGAGACCAATATAGAGAGTGCGCTTGCTGCTTGTGAACAGACGAAACCGAAATTCCTTGTGATAGACTCAATTCAGACGATGTATTCGGAGGAACTGGACAACACTGCTGGCAGCATCACGCAGATTCGTGCGTGCTCGAATCTGCTCATGAAGTATGCTAAGACAAATAATGTGCCGATTTTTATAGTTGCGCATGTCAATAAGTCAGGTGACCTAGCTGGACCTAAGACTATAGAGCACATGGTAGACTGCGTGCTGAACTTCGTGGGTGAGCAAGATAGGGATCTTAGGATCCTTCGTTCTGTCAAAAATAGATTTGGTACTACCGAAGAAATCGGGGCATTCAGCATGGGTCAAAGAGGTATGGCCGAGGTGAGAGACCTGTCGGGAACTCTGCTCGAGAGCTCGGATATCAGGGAAGAGGGCTCGGTCGCTTCGGCGCTCTACGAGGGCAGTCGTCCTGTGTTCTTTGAAATTCAGGCGCTAGTGACGCCTGCCAATGTCGGTTTCGCGCGCCGAAGCGCAATCGGTATCGACAATAACAGACTCAATATGATTCTGGCTGTGCTGGAGAAGAAAGTCGGAATCTCGCTGCTGAATCATGACGTCTATGTCAATGTGGTCGGCGGACTGAAGCCCGACGGGCCAGGTGCAGACCTGGCCGTTGCGCTCGCGATCTATAGCTCGTTCCGCGAGCGCACCTCGCCTCGCCGCGTCGTGGCGCTCGGCGAGGTCGGGCTTACCGGCAATCTGCGAGCAGTGCGGAATGCTGACCGTATAGTAAGCGAAGCAGCTAGACTCGGATACGAAACCGTAATCTTGCCGCGAGGCAATGTCAAGGCGTCAAATCCTAATGCTGATATAGAGGTTATAGGCGCAGAGAGCCTCGCGTCTGCGATCAAGGCGTTTATAGGCAAGAACTAAGATCAAATACTGGACGCGGCAGCTTGTCCTGCGGCTGCCGCGTCCAGTACAGCTTATAATCAAAAACCAAAACAGGAAGGTGAATGCAGAGCTGCCCACCTTCCTGTTTCCTTATCATTATTAATTTGTAGATTTTTATTTCGCCTAAAACTTCTTCCATCAAGAAGCATAGCAAGCTTATTGAGCAACTCACAATCTACTTCTTAATGGTCGCCAGCTCAAACCAGAAATCACTTCCCTTGCCCTCTTCGCTTTCAACCCCATAATTGGCGTTATGGAGGCTTAAGATGCCTTTTACGATGGATAGGCCAAGGCCAGTTCCTTCTATGTTGCGATTTCGGTTAGCACTAGTTCTGTAATAGCGTTCCCATACGTGGGATATCTCTTCAGCGGCTATTCCGTCGCCGTGGTCAATTACATCGAATCTAACATTGCGACCGACTTTCTTGAGCTCAATGCGCACGTACTTATCCTTGCCGCAATACTTAATAGCGTTGGATATGAGATTTGCCATAACTTGTTTTAGCTTATCGTAATCGCCATATACATACGCAGTCTTACATTTGTTGAAGGATATATTGTAGCCCTCTTGTTGATTAAGCACCTCGAATGTCTCTTCTACCTCAGTAGCGGCCTTGACGATATCGAATTTAGTCATGTTTAGCTCAGCTGAGTTAGATTGAAGCCTCGAAGCAGAGAGCATATCAGATACAAGCTTGTTGAGCCTATCTGCCTCTGCAATTATAACTGCGAGATGTTCAGCACGCTTCTCAGGATTATCTCCCGAGATATCGTTGATCATCTCAGCATATGATTTTATCATCGTCAGCGGAGTCTTGAGATCGTGTGACACATTAGCGATTAAGTCGCGCTGATATGAATCCGTCTTCTGCATCTCATATGAAGCTTTATTGAGCGTCCTAGCTAGCTCGTTAGTCTCGGTAAATATTCCTCCGTTAAAATTCACGTTGTAATTGCCGTTACTCAGCTGGACTGCGGACTTTGTGATGCTAGCGATAGGTAACGATAGCCAGGTCGACATGATGATTGCGAGCATGCTGGCAATCATCAGTGTTATAAACGTGATGTACAGCAGCTGTGAACGCAAAATCGATATGGTAGACTCCACCGGGTAGAGAGGAGCGATCATGTATAGGATATTTCCGTCATCACGATTCCCAAGGTACGTAGCATACACTAGGCGCGATGCCTTATTTCCCTTCTCAGTGACAGTGAGAGAAATTTTCCCCAGAGAACTCTTTGCTAGCTTGTCCTTTGCATCTGAAATTTCAAACTGGTAATGAGGGAGGTCACCCTGTGACAGACCGCTGTTTCCATATTCTGAAATCGAATCGGCTGTTTCTAGCCTTATATATAGACCATTTCGGTCAGCGGCTTTTCGCGCATACGCATCAAAATTATCCTTGTTAGTGGAATAGTAGTTGCCTAGCTTGTTTGCCGTCGTCTGCGCTTCCTGTGCCATCATTCTTTCGTAGTATGTGTTCATGAAGAAACTCTGCATGAACCATACCATGAGCAGGATTACAGCGGCAAATACCATAAAGTACATAAGCGAGACAGCACGTATGCTGTTCGGATCCCACTTACTTCTCTTTGTCTTCATATTCAAACTTGTAACCCACTCCTCTTAGTGTAACGATAAAATCACGGTATGGACCGAGGTTATTTCTCAGATTCTTGATGTGAGTATCAATGGTTCTATCGTCACCGAAGAAATCATATCCCCAGATGTCCGAGAGAAGCTTATCTCTCGATAGAGCGATATTTCTATTCTGAATCAAATAGAAGAGAAGATCGTACTCCTTAGGTGTGAGATTTACTCGCTTTCCGTCTATATAAATTGTACGAGCTGCGAAGTTCACCTCAAGACCATCAAACTTCATGACATTGCTAGTTCCGTGGTCTGCACCCTCGTGTCTAGTAATAACGGCGTTTACACGAGCCATAAGTTCTTTAGGGCTGAATGGCTTTACAACATAGTCATCAACTCCTAGCTCGAAGCCAAATAGCTTATCGTATTCTTCGCCTCTTGCTGAAAGCATGATTACAGGTATATCTTTGAACTTCTTGATTTCCTTAACCGAGCTAAAACCGTCTAGCTTAGGCATCATAACATCCATGATAATCAGGTCGTAATCGTTAAGCTTACATAGCCCGATTGCACTCATTCCATCTGCTGCCTCTGTAACTTCATAGCCGCTAAATTCTGAATATTCTTTGATGACCTCTCTGATTTTAGCTTCGTCATCTACTACAAGTAGCTTTTTCATATCTCGTTCCTTTCATATCATGTGAATAATACAAAACACTAATTCAAATCTATAATTCTTAAATTTTGTACATTATATCACAACCCATCTTCACATTGTGGAAATCCATTGAAGAATACAAGACAGTGGAGTGTTAATATGTGTTAAATCAATAGATAGCGTGCGCAAACCACGTTGACAGTAGATTACCAAAGCTTTATTCTAGATATTGTGCATATCATACAAGACGGTATGGAATACTATGAAATATATTTTAAGGAGAACGTTGATGAAGAGGAAACTCGCGGCGCTAATTACTTGCTTGGTGATTTTTGTTTCTCAAGTTATGACAACGAGTTATGCCGGTGTGTATGACGGTTATGTTAGGGATAGAGCAAGCTTAAATGCGGATAATGTTTCGGAAAAGAATTACAAGATATTCAGCCCTGATTTGTCCGAAGACACTGAAGTAATCGAGACTAAGAAGGACCTTGCAGATGAAGCAGCAAAGACATACGAAAGTGTGGCTATTGATGAAGCTCATTTTCCGAGCGAGGGATTTAGGAATCTAGTAAGTGAGAACTTCGATACTGACGGTGACGGAACCCTAAGTAGTGATGAAATTCGCGAAGCTAAGATTGTAAACAGCGAAGGTGACTATGAGATAGATTCTCTTAAAGGCATCGAGTACCTTGCCAATCTCAAGAAGCTCAATGTTTATTCCGATACTCTGTCAGAAGTGAATATTACTAAGAATCCTGAGCTACAGATACTGTCACTATCAGGAGACGGTGCGATTACTTCAATTGATACAAGCAGGAACGCTAAGCTGCGCGTATTTAACGTGACCAATTCATCGCTAGCGAGTGTTGATCTCACTAAGAATCCAGAGCTCAGAATTTTTACAGTTCCGCTTACTTCCCTTCGTAGTGTTGATTTAAGAAATAATCCTTACCTAAAGAGATGTGAGGTGCCTGGGACTCAGGTAAAAGAGCTAGACGTAACGCATAATAAAAGGCTTCAGGCGCTCAATGTGGAAAACACCTCGGTGAGCAAGGTGGATACATCTAACAACAGAGATTTATATGAGTTTTATTTCAACAGTACGCCAATCTCTAGTGTGGATTTCTCAAAGAACTGGAACTTAACGCAGGTACAGGTTAATGATACGAAGCTCAAATCAATCGACTTTTCGCATTGTAAAGCGCTGACACTGTTTTGGATGCGTAATACGGAAATTGACACTTTAGATCTATCAAACAACAAGTATTTTAGTGAATTAGCTGCCGGCAACTCTAAGCTTAAGGCTCTGGATGTTGCAGATAGGACTTTTTTAAAGACTATCGAGATTGAGAATACACCTGTTAAGCACTTAGACGTAAGCAGTGCTCGCAACCTCGTAGGACTTAATGTATCGGGCACTCAGATTAAAAAGCTAGATGTGAGCAAGAACACAAATTTAAACGTTCTTAATGTTAGCGACACTAAGATAAAGAGTCTCAATATTAATAACAACAAGGATCTTAGAAGGCTGAACTTTGATAATACATCAATCAAGGGAATGGAGAGGGTGGATGCAGCGAAGCTTGCTGCCCTTGAGGAGTTATCTTGTAAAAATGCGGGAGTAGAAGAGATTACAAAGCCTGCGTCCAATAATATAAGCCTATGGAACGTCGATGGCAACAAGCTAAAACAGCTCGATTTAAACCAATTTAGTGCATATCAAGGAATTGCAGTATCTCCGCAGAATATAACAGTTAGAGGCAAGGAGCAGAATGGAGCTCTCCAGGCTGACATGCACGATCTGGTTGATGATGTGTCTAAGGTGAGCGGCGTTACAGGTGCTAACGCAACTTATAACGCAGGAACTGGAGTCGTGACGTTTGGAACATCTGGAGACCGCACATTTACATATGATTATGAAACTGGAAATGCCGGAGCACCTAAGATGAAGGTTAACGTAAAGGTGCTTAGCGACCTAGACCCAGATGAGTTTGCTACGCAGATTAATAGAGCTAGGTTTATTGATAATGGCAAGACTCTGGAGGTTGCTCTAGACAAGAATGTTGATGTAACAAATAACGGTAAGTCAAAGATAGAAATCTATGATGGCAATCCTGATAATGGTGGAACACTAGTTCATACTCTTGGAAGTGGTGATAAAGTGGATGCCCAGTTCGAAACACTTAACATTTCGCTTAAGGATACGCTAGACATTAAAAGACCTCTATATGTAAAGATAAATAAAGGTGCAATCAAAGATAGCAAGAACAAGGTTCTCGGAGAGAATATCTCAGAGCCAATCGTACGTGACGTTACTGTAGACAGTGTTGTGTTCTCTAAGACTAAGTTTGATAGTGATGGTGGGGCACTCACAGTAAACCTAGCTGGCAGTAGATTTGAAGCAACCACTAATCTTAAACTGTCGCTAGTAGATGAGGCTGGAAATGTTATAAATGGGGAGAAGTCATTCGTTTCTGCAAAGAGTGCTGAGTTTAAATTCAAGCTCCCTGAGAACGGCAGTGAAGATAACGTAAAGTACAAGGCTGTGTTAACCGCAGATGGTAAGGAAATTGATACTGCAGGTGCATTTAACGGAACCAAGAAGGTTACCGTTCTAACTGCAAAGGAGGACGAGGTAATAACTGGTGCAGTTACATCATATTCGCTGACAGGCGCTGATGATCAGGATCCATCAGATGATATATTTGAAGGTACAGTCGAAGAGTACGTAACACCGGCTGCAACTCTCGAGCTAAATGGAAGTAACCTTAATACAGACAATGTAAAGATTAAGGCTGTTGATGAAAATGGTGTGGATTGGCCTACAACGCCAGTTCCGCTATGCAACTCGATATATAGATTCCAGGCTGTTCCTAATTATGTAGATCCAGCTGGTACCAAGATGAAATTTGATCTCATGGCACCAACTAATATAGGAGCAGATAAGACGTACACGGTAACGGTGTCCCTGGATGGTGGAAAGACATATCTATCTCAGCCAAAGTATAAGATGATTATCCACAACAATGGATATATGGGAGATAAACTATTCACTCCAGCACAGATGCAAAATCTCATAAATATCGAAGTTAACTACGTGGATGAGAGTGGAAATAAGCTAGCTGCTTCAGACAATTATAAAGCTTACGGAGTGTCTGAGATTTACTCATTAGGTATCAAGGCTAAGAAGATCAAAGGCTATGCGGTTCAGTCGAGTGATGTCGATCAAGAACTTCTAGATAACGGATTTGTTGCATCACTTCCAAGCAACAAGATTACGTTCACATATGGTAAGGCTGAACCTAACAAGATGATTGAAGGAAATGGCAGCAGCTATGACCTTGCTCTAGGCACAGACTTAAACTTTAGAGCATCAGCTCCAGTTTCGGAGTTTGAATCTGCTGTTGTTACAGGTACGAATTACAGGAAAGTTCTAACGGAAGGAACTGACTTCGAGAAGAGCTCCGGAAGCACTAGGGTCAAGCTAAAGGCTGCATACCTTAAAACTCTAAAGCCAGGTAGATACAGGCTAGAGGTTAATGAAGCTTCTGGAACTGCTACTGCGGAGTTTACCGTCTATGATTCGAGAAATGCTTCTTCTGGAAGTAAAATCAGTGTTACTAAGCACGGAAAAGGAAGATATGCTATAAAGTCTAGTAGAATCTACAGGCGAGGTGTAGTTCAGACGGGAGATAATTTACCGTTCATACCGTTTGTAATCTTTGGAGCGTCTATTTCTGCTCTGGCGATAGCGATAGTTAATCGTAGAAAGCGTTATAGATAAATTAGCCGAAGAAAAAAACATTAAGTGATTTCAAAGCAGAAAGGCATTTAGCCTTTCTGTTTTTATGTAAAAGTAATTAAAATAAAAGATTTGACAATAATTGCCAAATAATTATTGACAATGCTAATCTCTTGTGCTAATTTATAAAGTTTCGATTGTTGCTTTTTAAATACAGTTATAATATAATTTTATTAAGTACAAGATGTAGAGAGAGGAGGTTGCTTTGTTCAATATCGGAGATAGTATTGCGTATCCAATGCACGGGGCGGGAGTTGTTACTGAAATCGAAGAAAAAGAAGTTCTCGGTGAGATTTGCCGCTATTATCATGTAAGCCTCCCGTACAGTAAGATGCATGTGATGGTTCCTGTCGATAATTCGGACAAGGTGGGGGTTAGAGCCATCATTTGTAAGGAAGATATCCAAGGAGTGCTTAAAGTCCTTGGTGATGAGTCCGATAAGATGTCTAATAACTGGAATAGAAGGTATAGAGAGAATACAGAGAAGCTTCGCACTGGGGATATCTATGAAGTCGCCGGTGTGGTGAGAAACCTCGTTCGTAGCGATAGGATCAAGAAGCTTTCGACTGGGGAGAAGAAACTCCTCGGCAATGCTAAGCAAATCCTCGAGAGTGAATTAGTACTTGCAGGAGGGCTTTCTCTCGACGAGGCTGATAGCCTAGTAGAATCAAATATTTAGCCATAAGGGTGCTTGTTGCGTCAAGCCTTGACCGCAAGTGCCCATTATTATAAAAGCGATTGTTTAATTTTTGGCAGAAAGGAGGGGATAGAGTGATTAAGAAACTATATGCTGTGCTGCTGTTTATTATCGGCGGCATAATTGGAAGCCTTTTGTTTTGCGCTCTGCAAATGAAGCTCAAAGATATAAGCTTCAACGAAGTAGTTGTCACGAGTGTCGTTGATTTTAGCATTTTGGTGCTTTTCGTAATCATTTTCGGACTTATTTTTAGAATTTTTGCACCGACGCTCATTAGTAAACAGAAGAAAGCGGCGTCATATATTGAGCATGATCTTAAGGATGTGTCTATAGATGCAATTCTCATAGATGCTATTGGAGTTGTTATAGGGCTAGTTGTTGCATTAATAATTTCCATGAGCTATAGAACGCTTTTACCACCACTATGGTATTCAGTGATTACGATTACGCTATACTTTGTGTTTGGCTTCTTCGGTTTCGTTGTTGCATCAGCTAAAGTCAAGGGGCATCGAAAAATTCTTGACAGCCGTGCACTTCGGAGCCATGAAAAAATCAATTCAGGTACACCTAAAGTCATTGATACGAGCGTAATAATCGACGGAAGAATCCTTGATATCATGCGAGCAGGGTTCATAGATGGTAAAATTATCATTCCGACATTTGTGCTTGATGAACTTCGCCATATTGCAGACTCTAGCGATAATATCAAGCGTGTCCGTGGAAGACGAGGGCTAGATATTCTAAATCAAATTAGAAGTGAATTTAATGTAGAGGTTTACAACAATACCGCCAAGCTAAGACATCTTGACGATATCCCTGAGGTAGACGTAAAACTGATCAAGCTAGCGCGTGAACTCAATGCGAATCTGATCACTACAGATTTCAACCTCAACAAAGTAGCAACTATTAACGATATCAAGGTGCTTAATATCAATGAGCTGGCAAATGCGATTAAACCTGTAGTTATTCCCGGTGAGAAGCTACTCGTTGACATTGTTAAGCATGGTAAAGACCGTGAGCAGGGCATTGGCTATCTGGATGACGGCACGATGATTGTAGTTGAGGATGGAGCTGGCCATATATCTGAAAGTGCATTCTTGACAGTAACGAGTGTGATACAGACATCTGCAGGCAAAATGATATTTGCACGCATCAATCCATAATGCAATAATAGAATTGACTCGCCTAAAAGAGTCATAGGCGCAAAGGAGCAAATCCTTTGTAGACTAGATAAAGGATGGATATAACGATTAAAATAAATAACTATAAGAGTGCAACGGCTAGCAAGGCTAGAAGCCCTCACATTGCTCTTGTCGCCGCAGCAGGTAAGGGTACACGGATGAGAACTGAGGTACCTAAGCAGCTCCTATGCTATAAAGGCAAGGCAGTGGTTGAGCGAACGGCGTCCGTCTTTGCGGCACACGAGGAGATAGATGCGGTATTTCTCCTCATACCACAAGAT
Organism: uncultured Mogibacterium sp.; assembly: GCF_938041965.1. Classification (GTDB taxonomy): domain Bacteria; phylum Bacillota; class Clostridia; order Peptostreptococcales; family Anaerovoracaceae; genus Mogibacterium. Next base: position 236,472 of record NZ_CALISE010000020.1, read on the forward strand.
AAGGAATACGATGAGACATTCTTTCAAATAGCGGATAGGCTAGAACGCTTGTACGGCAAGCCTATCCGCTGTTCGTATGGCGGAAGTTCCCGAGGAGAGTCAGTTTTTCTTGGGCTCGAAGCTATTTCGGATTACTTATCTAAGAACTGTGAAATTGATAATAGCGACTCCATAGATGCCTGCGAAGCGGTGATATTGATTCATGATGCAGCTAGAGCAGAGATAACTGAAGAGATTATCGATAGAAATATCGCAGCTATGAGAGAGAATGAGGCAACATGCACTGTGGTTCCGATGATTGATTCTCTTAGATTTACAGAAAAATCAGCAAGTGAATTTTTTGACGACTTGTCATCACATAATGATTATCTTATAATTAATAGTAAATCTATTGATAGAGATAGGGTAGTCGCTGTGCAGACACCGCAGTGCTTTAAACTAAGCAGCTTGATGGCTGCTTACGACAAGGCGAGGCGTGATGGATATGTCGGTACAGATGATGCCTCTATCGCGGAGCATTTTGGGATAGACATAGCTCTAGTTGAAGGAGATTATGCCAACACCAAGATAACTACCGGAAAGGATATCCCCATGGGAATACGAGTAGGTACAGGATATGATGTTCATAGACTCGCCGAAGGGCACAGACTTATACTGTGCGGGGTCCCACTCCCGAGTGACAGAGGGCTGGTCGGACATTCGGACGCTGATGTGGCAACACATGCGCTGATGGACGCGCTGCTTGGAGCAGCATGCTTAGGCGATATAGGAAAGCATTTTCCTGATACAGATGAGAGATATAAGGGTGCGGATAGCATCGCGCTTCTCCGCGAAGTGAAGGAGAAAATCGGCGACGTAAGTATCGGTAATGTCGACATCACGATAATAGCTGAGAGACCGAAACTGGCACCCTATATAGATAAGATGAGAGAGAACATAGCCATGGCACTTGAGATGCCAATTGGCGCGGTAAACGTGAAAGCGACTACGACAGAGAAGCTTGGATTTACCGGAAGAGAAGAAGGCATTGCAGCGCAAGCTGTTTGCACAATAGAAGGGAGATTTTAACTATGAAATTATCGAGGCTCCATCTCAAGACGTTGAGAGAAGCACCAAACGAAGCAGAACTAGTCAGCCACAAGCTGATGATTAGAGCTAACCTGATTAAGAAGGAAGCTGCTGGTATATATACATTCATGCCATTTGGCTGGAGGACAATAAGAAAGATAGAGGAGATAGTAAGACAGGAGCAGGATAGAATCGGCTGCCAAGAGCTTCACATGCCTCACGTAAATCCATCCGAGCTGTGGAAGGAGTCCGGCAGATGGTACGCTTACGGACCAGAGCTATGGAGAATCAAGGACAGAAATGGTAGAGATTTCTGCCTCGTTCCTACATGTGAGGAACTATGTACGAACATTGTAAAGCAGGAGGTTTCTTCATACAGAGAGCTTCCTCTTCAGCTATACCACATCCAATTCAAGTATCGTGACGAAGCTCGTCCAAGATATGGACTTATGAGATCGCGTGAGTTCATAATGAAGGACGCGTATTCATTTGACAGAACTCCTGAAGACCTAGAAGAGGCTTATAGACTTCAGTACGAGGCATACGTAAGAACATTTACAAGATGCGGCCTAGACTTCAGAATCGTAGAAGCTGACAACGGTCCAATCGGTGGAAGCAACTCGCACGAATTCTCTGCTCTTTCTAACGTTGGTGAGAGCGAAATCGCATACTGCGAGAAGTGCGATATGGCGGCTACTATCGAGAGAGCTGAGTGCATCGATGATAAGCCAGTAGACGAACCAGAACAAGAGCTAGAGGCGGTTTATACACCAGGTACTAAGACTATCAAGGATGTATGTGACTACCTTGGGGTGGATGAAAAGAAAACTATCAAGGCTCTCATGTTTACTACATTTGATCAGGATCTAAACCCTGCTGACTACGTTTGTGTATTTATCAGAGGAGATAGAGACGTTAATATGATTAAGCTTGTAAATGCTCTTGGAATCCCTGAGCACTACATCGAGTTTGCGGATGAGGATGAGATGGGACCTGTTACAGGCATCGTTGGTGGATTTACTGGGCCGGTCGGAATTCACAACTGCAAGATCGTTGTCGATAGTGAGCTAGTTGGAACTAAGAACATGGTTGCTGGAGCTAACAAGGAAGATCACCACATGAAGGGTGTTTGCTACGGCAGAGACTATGTTGGAGACATCGTAACGGATATCAAGACGCTCAAGGAAGGCGATCCATGCCCACACTGTGGAGCTCCAATCAAGCATACAAGAGGCATTGAGGTTGGACAGATCTTCAAGCTAGGAACTAAGTATTCAGAGTCGATGAATGCAACGTACAAGGATGAGAATGGTGAAAACCAGATCTACTGGATGGGATGCTACGGCATCGGTGTAACCAGGGCTATGCAGGCTGTAGTTGAGCAGAGTCACGATGATAAGGGCATCATCTGGCCAATGTCAGTTGCTCCTTACCACGTAATCGTAACTGTTATCAACCCTAAGGATGACGTTCAGATGGATCTTGCTAATAAGATTGAGTCTGAACTTGAAGCTAAGCGTGTTGAAGTTATAGTAGATGATAGGGATGAGAGAGCTGGTGTTAAGTTCAACGATGCAGATCTAATCGGTATTCCTATTAGAATCACAGTTGGTAAGCTTGCTAAGGACGGAAACGTTGAGTACAAGCTAAGACGCGAAGAGAGTAACGAGGTTCTTTCTGCAGAGGATGCAATCAAGGCAGCGGTAGAAATCGTCGACAAGGAAATCTTCGGGCTATAATACCGAAGATGCAATATTAATTACAAGGTGATTTACAGTCCTGAAAATTAGGAGGAAAAATGCTGGAACTATTTGTCACATTTTTCAAATTGGGCTTGTTCACAATAGGGGGTGGGGTCGCTATGATTCCCATCCTCTCTAATATTATGGTCAAAGATAGGAAATGGTTCACCGAAGATGAGATGATAGATATCATCGCTATCTGTCAGGGGTTACCAGGTGTTATCGCCATAAATATGGCAACTTATGTGGGATTCAAGAAGCGAGGTCTAATTGGATCCTTTGTTGCAACATTAGGTGTGATACTTCCCTCGTTTGTGATAATCGTTATTATAGCGAAAGGTATGAATTTCATAGACGGCAATCCATATGTCCAAGGAGCGCTCGGAGGACTTAGGGCTGCGGCACTTGGGCTTATTGTTATTGCCGTATATCAGGTTGCAAAGGGCGTTATCAAGGATGCTTTCAGCGCCATCGGTGCCGCATTGAGTTTTATACTTATTGCAGTTCTCAAGATAAATGTGGTTTATATCATCGTGCTATTCCTGGCTCTAGGCATCGGACATGCTTTACTAACGAAGTCATCTATAGATGCTATAGATTGCGGGAAATCTGTATTAGGTACAGATGAGAGAAATCGTCAAGCCTCTGCAAAGCAGAGGGATGAACGAGCAGATGTAGTTGAAGTGGACGAGACAAATAAAGAAGGAGGCGATGAGTTATGATGTTAGCAAAGCTATTTATTGCCTTCTTTAAGATAGGATTATTTGGATTTGGCGGCGGTCTTGCGATTATCCAGCTCATATACGATAGTATCAAAGAATTTGCCAATATATCCCCTGAGCAGTTTGCAAATATCGTTGCGATTGCCCAGGTTACTCCAGGACCGGTGGCGGTAAACTCGGCTACATATGTTGGATACGAAGTCGGGGGATATCTCGGTTCAGCACTAGCGACGTTAGGTGTTGCAACTCCTGCGTTTATAATTATAGCCATGGTTGCGAACGCAGTGGAGCGCTACAAGGAAAGCGCTGCTGTCAAGGGTGCACTTGAAGGGATAAGGCCAGCGACTGTAGGGCTTATAGCAGCAGCGGTAATCACTATAGGCTCAGCGGCAGTAATGCCAGAACATTCTCTCGGAGGTAACTTCACGGTGCTTCGAGATATGACGATTTCCGTATGTGGCATGCGCATCGATACGATAGCGATAGTGCTTTGTGGGCTGACTATTCTGCTCATTCAAAAATTTAAGATAAATCCGATGCTCGTACTTGTTATTATTGGGTGCGTAGGCGCTGTCGTTGGTGTATAATTAAAACAACTATACCCAAATGGGAGATGACGGAATAAGTCGAGACATGATTTAGTGGAGGAAAGAAATGAAGATTTACAACTCTATGACTAGACGCAAGGAAGAGTTTGTACCTGTACAGGAAGGGAAAGTCAACATCTACGTTTGTGGTCCTACGGTTTACAACTATTTTCATATAGGTAATGCCAGACCGTTCGTAGTGTTCGACACTCTGCGCAGGTTTTTTAAATATATCGGATACGACGTAAAGTTCGTGCAGAACTTTACAGATGTAGATGACAAGATTATCAACAGGGCTAAGGAAGAACAGCTACCGGCACTTGAGGTTTCGGAGAAGTACATCAAAGAGTACTTCAAAGATGCGGAGGCCCTCAACGTCATAAAGGCTGACGTGCACCCTAAGGTTTCTGAGCATATCGAGGATATCATCGAGTTCATCAGCACTCTGATTGAAAAAGGCTATGCATACGAGGTCGATGGTGACGTTTATTACATCACACGTAAGTTCTCGGAGTATGGGAAACTATCGGGACAGAATATCGACGACCTAGAGTCGGGTGCTAGAATCGCTATCGGCGAGGTTAAGAAGGATCCCCTTGATTTTGCTCTCTGGAAAGCGCAGAAGACCGATGATGAGATTGCATGGGAATCTCCTTGGGGAAAGGGTAGACCAGGCTGGCATATCGAGTGTTCAACTATGTCCAAGAAGCATCTCGGAACAACTATCGATATTCACGGCGGCGGACAGGATCTCAAGTTCCCTCATCATGAAAATGAAATCGCTCAGTCCGAGGCTTGCAACTGCGCTCCTTTTGCGAACTACTGGATGCACAACGGATATATCATGGTTGACGGTGAGAAGATGTCTAAGTCGCTAAATAACTTCTTTACAGTTAGAGATATTCGTAAGGAGTACGATGGTGACTTTATCAGATTCTTCCTACTAAGCGTTCAGTACAGAGGACCTATCAACTTCAGCGATGAGGGTATGAAGCAGGTTAAACAGGGATACGATAGACTCGTAAATGCTACCGAGACACTGGAGTTCCTAGTTCAGAATGGCTCTGATGCGATGACAGATCAGGAAAAGCAGACAATTAAGTCATTTAAAGACTATAAGGAAAAATTCATCGAGTGCATGAGTGATGACCTTAATACTGCAGGTGCTATTGGTGCTCTATTCGAACTAGTTTCGGCTATCAACGTAGAGATTGAAGGTGGAGCATCGAAGGAGTTTGCAGGAAAGGCTCTCGAGATTATCCATGAACTCTCTGATGTTCTCGGTGTGCTTCAGAGAAGTAGTGAAAACGCAATTGGCGAGGATATCCAGGCCCTCGTAGATGAGAGACAGCAGGCTCGTAAGGAGAAGAACTGGGCTAGAGCTGACGAAATCAGAGATCAGCTAGCGGCTATGGGATACACCCTAAAGGATACTCCGCAGGGAGTTCAGATAATTAAAGCAGATGCATAACGATATCAAGAGCATGAATACGACGACACTCGCCTATATAGGCGATGCTGTCTACGAACTATATATAAGGGAGCTTCTGATTGGGCGAAGCAAAGGCGATGTCGGCAAGGTTCATAAGAGGGCGGTATCATACGTGTCTTCTGATGGACAGGCTAAGGCTATAAAGTCCATGATGAATGATTATCTAACGGAAGAGGAGCAAAAGCTCGTTAAGCGTGCAAGGAATAAGCGCGCGACATCGAGACCTAAAAATGCCGATCCACGCAAGTACAAGTTTGCTACGGGATTTGAGGCACTGATAGGGGCACTTCATATGGATAAGGATGACGCTAGACTTGAAGAGGTTTTGGCGGAGGCTGTCCGAATTATTGAGGAGGATTAGAGTGAGCAAGGCGGATAAACTGTTTGTGAGCATGTGCGAAGACATAATTGCTAATGGATTCAGCACTGAAGGGCAGAAGGTAAGACCTCACTGGCCAGACGGAACACCTGCGCACACGATTAAGAATTTTGGCGTGGTAAATAGATATGATTTACAGGAGGAGTTTCCTGCTCTTACCGTAAGACCTACGGCTATCAAGCTCGCGTTTGACGAGCTACTGTGGATTTGGCAGAAGAAGTCTAACAGAGTTTCTGACCTAGGAAGCCACATCTGGGATGAGTGGGCAGGTGAGGATGGAACTATCGGCAAGGCGTACGGATATCAGCTCGGGGTTAAGTATAAGTTCAAGCAGGGCGAGATGGACCAGGTTGATAACATCCTATGGCTACTTGAGCATGATAAATACTCTAGAAGAATCATGGCTAACATGTATAACTTTGCTGATCTAAGCGAGATGAACTTAGAGCCTTGTGCATATAGTATGACCTTCAACGTAAAAGGTGATACGCTTAATGCGATTCTAAACCAGCGTTCTCAGGACATCTTGACAGCGAACAACTGGAATGTTGTGCAGTATGCACTGCTTCTGATGATGTTTGCGCAAGTTAGCGGGCTCAAGACAGGGGAGCTAATACATGTAATTTCCGATGCGCACATCTATGATAGACATGTGGATATAGTTAAGGAGCTCATCGAGCGTCCGCAGTATCCTGCGCCTAAGGTGACACTAAATCCTGAGGTAAAGAACTTCTACGACTTTACGGTTGATGATCTAATCGTCGAGGACTACCAGAAGAACCCTCAGGTGAAAAACATTCCAGTAGCGATTTAATTCGAGATTGTACAGACGGTGCCTTTAGTTTACTGAGGTGCCGTCTTAAATATTATTAAAATGATAATGTCAGCATGAGTGCATAGCGCACGAATATAACAAACTGAGGTGAATTATGAATCTAATAGTGGCTGTTGATGAGAAATGGGGCATCGGGTGCGACAACGATTTACTCGCATCGATTCCTGGAGACATGCAGTATTTCAAGGAAAAGACGACTGACGGGGTCGTAGTGATGGGGCGCAGAACTCTCGAGAGCCTGCCTAAGCAGAGGGGGCTTCCAAAGCGTATAAACTACGTGTTAACATCAAACGAAGACTTAGAGGCTGAAAGATGCATAGCCGTACACAGCGAGGAGGAGCTATTCAAGGAGCTCGAGCAGTATGATCCAGAGCATGTATTTATCATCGGCGGAGAGAGCATATATAGGAAGTTTTACAAATATTGCGACAAGTGCTTCGTAACTAAGATGCATGCGGATTTGCATGCTGACAAATTCATGGTTAACCTCGATGAGGATGACGATTTTAAAGAGACATGGAAGAGTGAGATGCATAGTGAGAATGGTATAGACTATGAGTTCACTTTATATGAAAAGGTAGAAAAGTAATGGCAAAATCAGATAAAAAGAAAACAGGCACTCGTGGCAAGAACAGGCGTGATGCACACGGAGTGTATCAGAGACGTGCGGAGAGAGGAAAAGCAGCGTTCAGAACTTATGATGGAGAGCCTGCGGAAGAGTTCCGTAGCAATACTGAGCGGAACACAGGAAGAACTAAACGTGCTAGCGGTAACGCTGGCGGATACGGTAGTTCGCAGCGTAATGTCAACTCATGGAGTTATAGCAATTCTCAGCGTGACAGAAGCTCAAGCAGCCGCCCGCGAGATGCGTATAGCAATACATATAGAAATACCAAATGGGACAGTCGTGGCGGCAGCTTTGCTGAGGAGCAGAGTGCTCCAGCCGCGAATCTGATTGCCGGCCGCAATCCGGTAATCGAAGCGATCAAGAGCGGCCGCGAGATCGAAAAGATCTATATGGCGGCAGGAGCCGAGGGCTCCGTCGTAAAAATCAGAGCTATGGCTAAGGATGCTGGCATAGTAGTTGATACAGTGCCTAGGGTTGTGCTAGACAGAATGGCGCCAGGGGAGAAGCATCAAGGTGTAGCAGCGGAGATATCTGCGTATTCGTATTCGACAGTCGAGGAGATAATGAATCGTGCAGCTGATAGCGATGAACCACCATTCATCATGGTGCTAGACGAGATTTCAGATCCTCATAACCTAGGTGCGATTATCAGAACTGCGGAATGTGCAAACGCGCATGGTGTTATCATTCCCAAGCGAAATGCCTGCGGACTAACTAGCACCGTTGCAAAGACTTCGGCAGGCGCATTAGAACGTATGCCAGTTGCGAGAGTGACCAATATATCTCGCACCATTGAAGAGCTACAAGCGCAGGGCGTGTGGGTAGCAGCAGTGGATATGGATGGAAAATCATATTATGAGACAGAAGGCGTGATGAGGGGTGCGATAGCTCTAGTGATCGGAAACGAAGGAAAAGGTATAAGCAGGCTCGTTAAGGAGAAGTGCGACCTCACGATATCAATTCCGATGAAGGGAAGCATCAACTCTCTAAATGCATCTAATGCGGCAGCTATTATGATGTATGCGGTTAGACGAAGCAGAGACTGTTAGTCAATTATATTTGCGGGTTGTACAGCATTAAATATCAAGGAAAACTCTTGACATTGACATCTGCACAGCGTATTATTATAAGGCTACTTTATGAATTCACGACAGAGCTTGCGAGGCGGGCTCTGACTTTTGAGTTGAGAGAAGCAATAAGCTTACATATATATTTGGTAAAGGAGGTCATCACCTTGAGAAACAAGATTACACTAGCATGCACAGAGTGCAAGCAGAGAAACTACAACACAACTAAGAACAAGAAGAACAATCCTGATAGAATTGAGCTTAGAAAGTTCTGTAAGTTCTGCGGTAAGGAAACACTCCACAAGGAGACTAAGTAGTCGAGGGAACATCATGGCAAACAACAATGAAACCATATCCAGAGATGGCAAGGATACTAAAGTAGAGAATAAGACCAGTAAACCGGAACAGCGCAAGGAGCGTAAGGGCATCATTGGATATTTCACTGGTGTTAAACAGGAGATGGCCAAAGTAGTATGGCCGACGAGAGCGGAACTGACCAAGGACACTGTAGTTGTTTTTGGTGTGTGCATCTTCTTCTCCCTGTTGTTCTGGGGGATGGATACAGGCTTCTTAGCAGTGCTCAAGAAGCTTCTCGGAATTACGCTATCGAAATAGGCTAGAAGGAGATATACATGACAGATAAGACCGAAAACTTGAATACGGGCGGCACAACGCTGTCACCACTTGAGGGCGAAGGTCTACGTGGCGATGGTACCGCTAAGTGGTACGTAATCCATACGTATTCTGGTTATGAGAACAAGGTTAAGACTAACATCGAGAAGATGGTAGAGTACAGAGGAATGCAGGATCTCATCCTTGAGGTTACCATTCCTACTGAGGATAGAGTCGAGATTAAGAATGGCCAGAGAAAGGTCAAGACTAGAAAGCTTTATCCTGGTTACGTAGTCATCAAGATGATTGTCAACAACGAGACCTGGTATCTAGTGCGCAACACAGAGGGCGTTACAGGGTTTGTGGGTCACGGTTCGGATCCTATTCCACTAACTAAAGAAGAAGTGGTTAGGATGGGCGTTGAGAAAATGCGCATCGACCTGGATGTTGAGACTGGCGACACAATTCGTATTATCGGTGGACCTTTCGAGGGCCAGATGGGTATCGTTGAGGATATCAGTCCTGATAAGCAGATTGTTAAGGCAAAGGTATCGATGTTCGGTAGAGATACACCTGTAGAACTCGAGTTCTCGCAGGTGGGAAAACTTAACTAACTGGGAACTATAGTCTCAGAGAAAGGAGAATAAGATGGCAAAGAAGATCGACGGCTATATTAAGCTTCAGATCCCTGCAGGAGGAGCAACACCTGCACCACCAGTTGGACCTGCCCTAGGTCAGAAGAGTGTTAACATCATGGACTTCTGTAAGCAGTTCAATGCTAAGACTCAGGATCAACAGGGAATGATTATTCCAGTTGTAATCACAGTTTACACAGACAGATCATTCACATTCGTATGCAAGACTCCACCAGCAGCAGTACTTATCAAGAAGGCAGCAGGTATTGATAAGGCATCGGGCGAACCTAACAAGACAAAGGTTGCATCGATTACATATGCTCAGGCAGAGGAAATTGCGAAGACTAAGATGCAGGATCTCAATGCGGCTACACTTGAGGCAGCTACTGATATGATTAAGGGTACTGCTCGCAGCATGGGAGTTACTGTAACAGAGTAATCAGTGGGAGGCGTTTTTAGGAAACGTCGATAGAACCACAAGGAGGAATTATGGCTAAGAAAAGCAAAAGATACAGCGCAATCATGGAGTCGTTCGACAAGACACAGACTTATGATGTTGCAGAAGCTGTAAAGAACGTAAAGAGCTTTGCTAATGCGAAGTTCGATGAGACTGTTGAGATGCACATTCGTCTAGGTGTAGACGGAAGACACGCAGACCAGCAGGTTAGAGGCGCAACTGTACTTCCGCACGGAACAGGTAAGAGCAAGAAGGTTCTTGTTTTTGCTAAGGGTGCTAAGGCTGAAGAGGCAGAGGCAGCTGGTGCAGATTACGTAGGCGCAGAGGATCTTGCAGAAAAGATCCAGAAGGAAAACTGGTTCGACTTTGATTCATTAGTTGCTACACCGGACATGATGGGCGTTGTAGGACGTCTAGGTAAGGTTCTCGGTCCAAAGGGACTCATGCCAAACCCTAAGTCAGGTACTGTAACAATGGACGTACAGAAGGCACTTGAAGAGATTAAAGCAGGTAAGGTAGAGTACCGTCTTGACAAGGCTAACATTATCCATGTAATTATCGGTAAGTGCTCGTTCACTGAGGAGCAGCTAGTTGAAAATGCTAACGCTCTAATCCAGGTTGTTGCTAAGGCTAAGCCAGCAGCTGCTAAGGGTCAGTACTTCAAGAGTGTTACTGTTACATCGACAATGGGACCTGGAGTTAAGATCAGCACAGCATCCCTAAGCTAATAGTCGGCCGGTGTTAATAATCGAATATCAACCGTAGACAGTGGGAGCGAAAGCTTAATATCCCACCGAGGTACAAACATAAATTTGTTCCCCGCTGTCTCGCAGCGGGGTTATTTGTACCGTACTTGGTATTAGCACACAAGACCGAATAGGTTAAACCACAATTATGGGCACAACCGTGTTCAAGAAAGGAGACCAAATGTCTGTAGAAGCAAAGAACGCAAAACAGCTAATTATCGATGAGATTAAGGCAAAATTTGACAAATCCATCTCGATCGTAGTTGTAGACTATCTTGGAATTACAGTAGCTCAGGCTGACGAACTAAGAAAGACTCTTAGAGAGAACGGCGTGAACCTAACTGTATATAAGAACACACTTGTAAAGCGTGCTATCGCCGGAACTGAGTACGAAGGACTCGGCGAAGCCCTGAAGGGATCTAGCGCATTCGCATTCTGCGAAGAGGATGCAACATCTTCAGCTAGACTTCTCAAGAAGGCTATGAAGCAGTACAACAAGATGTCATTCAAGGGCGGATACGTTGATGGCTCAGTTTATGACGCTAAGCAGGTTGAAGCACTTGCAGATATCCCATCAAGAGAAGAGCTTATCGCTCGTTTCATGGGAAGCATCCAGTCACCATTATCACAGCTTGTTAGAACATTCAAAGCAATCGCTGATGAGGGTGCAGTTCCAGCAGGAGAGACTGCTGAAGCATAAGCTATTAGTAGCTAACAATTTTTAAGAACTTTACCGATTAATCGGTGTATCGAGAAGCTGATATTTCAGCAAATTTAGACAAAAGGAGAAATAAAATGGATAAGAATCAGATCATTGAAGCCCTAAAGGGTATGACCATTCTTGAGATCAACGAGCTCGTTCAGGCTTGCGAAGAGGAGTTCGGAGTATCTGCAGCTGCAGCTGTAGTTGCAGCACCTGCTGCAGGCGGCGGAGAGGCTGCTGAGGAGCAGACAGAGTTCACAGTAGTTCTTGCTAGCGCTGGAGACCAGAAGATTAAGGTTATCAAGGCAGTTAGAGAAGCTACAGGTCTTGGACTTAAGGAAGCTAAGGAACTTGTTGATGGAGCACCTGCTAACGTTAAGGAGAACATCGAAGCTGGTGAAGCTAACGCGCTTAAGGAAGCTCTCGAGGCAGTTGGAGCTACAGTAGAGCTTAAGTAATTAAATAGCACAACAATTTTGGATTGGGCTCCTGATTTCGGGAGCCCAATTCTTGCTATTTATAAGAGGCTCAACTTCGCTGCAAAATCCGATTTATCAACATCGGGTATTGCTTTTGTGATGGCGGGCAAGATTATGTGTTTTTTGTAGTTTTTCGATTGCCAGGGTGCGAAAAGTTGCAAAAAATGCATAATATGCTCATCTCTGGGCTTGAAATATTTACAACCTTACTCTATAATAGTAAGTTGCTATGGAGACGTTTTTTCTTAAATAACAAGGAGTGATAACATGCCAAAACCTGTAAAAGTTGGAAGGAAAGAACGTATGACTTTTGCGAAAATCAACGAAGTTTGCGAGATGCCAAACCTCATTGATATCCAGACTGAGTCATACAAGTGGTTTGTCGAAGAGGGACTAGCCGAAGTTCTGGAAGATGTATCCCCAATTAGGGATACCACCAATACTTTGAGCCTAGAGTTCGCTGACTACTCCTTCTCAGATACACCTAAATACGATCAGGAGGAATGCAAGGAGCGTGATGCCACTTACGCTACATCTCTGACGGTCAAGGTAAGATTGATAAACAGGGAGACTCTTGAGATCAAGGAACAAGATGTTTTCATGGGAGATTTCCCATTGATGACAGAAAAAGGCACATTCATATATAACGGTGCGGAGAGAGCTATCGTAACACAGCTCGTAAGATCTCCAGGACCGTATTTTGAGTTTGATACCGACAAGTCGAATAACAAGCTTTATTCTTCGACTATTATTCCTAACAGAGGAGCATGGCTCGAGTATGAGACTGACTCAGCTGGTGTCCTATACGTAAGAGTTGATAGAACCAGAAAGCTGCCTCTCACATCGTTCCTAAGAGCGATGGGACTCGGATCAAACGAAGAAATCCTCGATACATTCGGTGAAAGTCCTGCTCTCTTAAGGACATTTGAGAAGGATAGCACTAAGAATGCAGATGATGGCGTTAAGGAAATATACAAGAGGCTAAGACCTGGAGATCCTCCAACAGTTGAGAATGCTAGGTCGATGGTTAACTCACTGCTATTTGATGCGCGCAGATACGACCTAGCTAAGGTTGGTAGATACAAGTACAACAAGAAGCTTGGCATCCACAATAGACTAGTTGAGACAATTGCGGCTGAGCAGATTGTCGATCCTGCAACTGGCGAAGTTCTCGTTGAAAAGGGTGAGTTCATCTCCCGTAAGAGGGCTATGGAAATCGAGGATGCAGGTGTTGCTTATGCATATGTAAACAGCAAGACTGAGGACGATGAGGTAGTTAAGGTTATAGGTAATAACTTTGTTGACCCAACTAAGTACATCGACCTAGACCTTGCTCCATATAAGCTGTCAGAAAAGGTTTACTACCCAGTTCTGATGGAGATTATCGAAGAAGCAAACGGAGATGAGGATGCACTAAAGGCTGCTATTGCTAATCGCAAGAACGAGCTTTCACCAAAGCACATCATCCACGATGATATCATCGCATCTGTTAGCTACTTCCTAAATCTATCCTATGGAATCGGCGAGACAGATGATATCGACCACCTCGGTAATCGTAGACTGAGATCAGTTGGAGAGCTTCTGCAGAACCAGTTCCGCATTGGATTTGCAAGGATGGAAAGATCTGTTAGAGAGAGGATGACTACTGAGAACGCAACTCCTCAGCAGCTCATCAACATCAGACCTGTAACTGCGGCAGTTAAGGAGTTCTTTGGAAGCTCCCAGCTGTCACAGTTTATGGACCAGAACAACCCTCTTGCAGAGCTAACACACAAGAGAAGACTTTCCGCACTTGGACCTGGTGGTCTTTCGAGAGAAAGAGCTGGATTCGAGGTGCGTGATGTTCACTATACACACTACGGTAGAATGTGCCCAGTAGAGACACCTGAAGGTCCTAATATCGGACTTATCGGGTCACTAACTACTTATGGCATCATAAACGAGTATGGATTTATCGAAACCCCATACCGCAAGGTTGATAAGGAAACTGGCGTTGTAACTGAACAGGTTGACTATCTATCTGCGGATGATGAAGAACTGATGATTGTAGCGCAGGCTAACGAGCCTCTCGATGCTGAAGGTCATTTCGTTAATAACAAGGTTGCAGTACGAGGTGTTAAGGGTGAGATTACTCTTGCTAAAAAAGAAAGCGTCGACTACATGGACGTTTCTCCTAAGCAGGTAGTTTCTGTTGCTACTGCTATGATTCCGTTCCTTGAGAACGACGACGCTAACCGTGCGCTGATGGGATCTAACATGCAGAGACAGGCCGTACCACTACTCGTTACAGAGGCTCCTTACGTTGGAACTGGAATAGAGTACAAGGCAGCTTGCGATTCTGGAGCAGTACTCCTTGCAAAGGCAGCTGGAACTATCGAGTTTGTTGATGCTCAGTACGTAAAGGTTCGTAGAGACGACAATGGCGAACTCGACGAGTATAAGCTACTCAAGTTCAAGAGATCCAACCAGGGAACTTGTATCAACCAGAGACCTATCGTTGCGTGTGGCGAACATGTTGATGCAGGAGAGGTTCTAGCGGACGGACCATCGACTAACCTCGGTGAGATTTCGCTAGGTAAGAACCTACTTATTGGATTCATGACATGGGAAGGCTACAACTACGAGGACGCTATCATCCTAAACGAGAGACTTCTAATGGACGATGTTCTAACATCGCTACACATAGTTAAGTATGAGTGTGAAGCTCGTGATACAAAGCTTGGGCCAGAAGAGATTACAAGAGATATTCCTAACCTGAGCGAAGAGGCGCTCAAGGAGCTCGATGAGAACGGAATCATCAGAATCGGAGCAGAAGTTAAGTCGTCTGATATTCTCGTAGGAAAGCTTACACCTAAGAGCGAGACGGATTTAACCGCAGAGGTTAGAATGCTTCGTGCAATCTTCGGTGAGAAGTCCAAGGAAGTAAGAGATACATCTCTCAAAGTTCCTCATGGTGAGACGGGTATTGTCATCGACGTAAGAGAATTTACAAGAGAGAATAGTTCTGAACTCCCACCAGGAGTAAATAAGATTGTAAGAGTTTACATAGTTACCAAGAGGAAGATCAACGTTGGAGATAAGATGGCTGGTCGTCACGGTAACAAGGGTGTAATCTCCAGAATTCTTCCAGAGGAGGATATGCCATTCAAGGAAGATGGTGAGACATTACAGGTAATGCTTAACCCACTGGGTGTACCTTCCCGAATGAACGTAGGGCAGGTGCTCGAGGTTCACTTAGGACTAGCAGCTAAGACGAAGGGCTGGTACATTTCAACACCGGTATTTGACGGTGCTAGTGAAAATGACGTAATCAATTTACTTGACGATTGCGGATACCCTAAGACCGGTAAGCTCAGACTGAGAGACGGTAGATCTGGAGAGTACTTCGACAACCCAGTAACTGTAGGCTACATGTACATGCTCAAGCTGCACCATCTTGTAGATGATAAGATCCACGCTAGAAGTACAGGTCCTTACTCGCTAGTAACTCAGCAGCCACTTGGTGGTAAAGCTCAGTTTGGCGGACAAAGATTTGGAGAGATGGAGGTATGGGCACTAGAGGCTTATGGAGCAGCTTATACACTTCAGGAAATACTAACAGTTAAGTCTGACGATATCATCGGACGTGTTAAGACTTACGAAGCTATCGTAAAGGGTAACAACATTCCAAAGCCTGGAATTCCAGAGTCCTTCAAGGTGCTCATTAAGGAGCTGCAGGCACTATCGCTCGATGTTAGGGTAATGTCCGGTGATAATAAGGAAATCAAGCTCAAGGATACATCTGAATTCGACGAACCTGCTTCAGTAGATCGTATGCTCAAGGAAGCTGATAGACGTACAGAGGCTATGCACGAGCGCGAACGTGAGCACGAAGAGGAACTTCGTCTAAAGCAGAATGAGGATGATGAGTTCGTTGAAACGGCAGACTTCGATGAAGAGCCAGATCTAGATATTCTGAATACACTTTCAGCAGCACTTGGTGTCGATGAAGATGTACCAGCTATCTTAGATGACGATGAGGAACCAGAGATGGTAAGCCTTGACGAGATAATTGGCACAAGCGACGAAGCTATTGATGAATAATTAAGGGGGAAACATGACTAAAAACGATAACAATCAAGATCTTAGAAATTTTGAATCCCTACAGATCAAGTTGGCTTCAACAGAGAAGATGCTTGAGTGGTCTCACGGTGAGGTAACAAAGCCTGAGACTATCAACTACAGAACTCTCAAGCCTGAAAGAGACGGACTCTTCTGCGAGAAGATTTTCGGACCTACTAAGGATTGGGTGTGCTCCTGTGGAAAATACAATAAAATTCGCTTTAAGGGCATCGTTTGCCCTTACTGCGGAGTTGAAGTAACGAAGTCCAAGGTTAGAAGAGAGAGAATGGGTCATATTCAGCTTGTTAGCCCTGTATCTCATATTTGGTACTTCAAGGGAATCCCTTCAAGAATTGGTCTCGTGCTCGATATCACTCCTAAGCAGCTAGAGAGAGTGCTGTATTTTGCAGCATATGTCGTAACTGATCCAGGAGAGACTCCATTCGAGTACAAGCAGATCATCGAAGAGAATCAGTATAACGAAGCTCGCGAGATTTACGGAAAGAACTTCGAGGCAGCGATGGGTGCAGAGGCTATCAAGAAGCTGCTAGAAAATATCGATGTCGATGAAGAAACTGAACTTCTTAGAGAACAGCTTAAGAAGGCAACTGGACAGAAGAGGATTCGTCTAGTTAAGAGACTCGAAGTTATCGAGGCTCTAAAGCAGTCTGATAATAGACCTGAGTGGATGATTCTTGACGTAGTTCCTGTAATTCCACCTGATCTTAGACCTATGGTTCAGCTAGAGGGTGGTAGATTCGCTACATCTGACCTTAACGACCTATATAGAAGAGTTATCAACAGAAATAACAGACTTAAGAAGCTGCTTGAGCTAGGAGCACCTGATATCATCGTTAGAAACGAGAAGAGAATGCTTCAGGAATCAGTTGACTCCCTAATTGATAACGGCAGAAGAGGCAGAGCGGTTACTGGTGCTGCTGGTAGACAGCTTAAGTCGCTTTCTGACATGCTCAAAGGTAAGCAGGGACGTTTCCGTCAGAACCTACTCGGTAAGCGTGTTGACTACTCTGGACGTTCTGTAATCGTAGTAGGACCTGAACTGAAGTTCTATCAGTGCGGACTTCCTAAGACTATGGCGCTAGAACTTTTCAAGCCATTCATCATGAAGGAGCTTGTAGAGCGTGAACTTGCGCATAACATTAAGAGTGCAAAGACAATGGTTGAGAAGATGAAGTCCGAGGTATGGGATGTTCTCGACTACGTAATCAAGGATCATCCGGTACTCCTCAACCGTGCTCCGACACTGCACAGACTCGGAATTCAGGCTTTTGAACCTGTTCTAGTAGAAGGTAAGGCCATTAAGCTTCATCCGCTGGTTTGTACAGCGTTCAACGCCGACTTCGATGGAGACCAGATGGCTGTGCACGTACCTCTATCAGTAGAGGCGCAGGCAGAGGCTAGATTCCTCATGCTTTCGGTTAATAATATCCTTGCTCCTAAGGATGGTTCGCCTATCACAATTCCTACTCAGGACATGATCCTCGGAAGCTACTACCTCACTCATGAGGGTACAGAGGCTCGTAACCTTGAGAATGAAAAGGGTGATGGAAAGTGCTTTGCAGATATCGATGAGATGCTCATGGCATACAGGAATCATGCCGTAGGAATTCACGCAAAGGTTAAGGTTAGAAGACAGGCATTTCCTGGAGATCCAGGAAAGCTAGTAGAGTCTACAGTAGGTAGATTTATCTTCAATCAAGGACTCCCTCAGGACATGGGCTTTGTAAATAGAGACGAAGATCCATATTCACTCGAGGTAGACTTCCTCTGCGACAAAAAGAAACTCGGTGTCATTATCGACAAGTGCTTCAAGAAGCACGGTAATACAAGAACAGTTCTCATGCTCGACTATGTAAAGAGCATCGGTTACCACTATTCAACTAAGGCGGCTGTTACAATAAGTGTATCCGACATGGAGGTTCCTGAGGAAAAGGCTGAAATCGTTGCAGCGGCTGATAAGCAGGTAGATAAGTTTGAGGCTGCATACAGACGCGGTCTGATGACGGATAGAGAACGTTACGACAGAATCATCAAGACTTGGAAGGATGCAACTGATCAGGTTGCCGACGCTCTGATGGATTCTCTAGGACCTCTCAACAATCTGTTCATCATGGCGAGCTCTGGAGCTAGAGGTAACAAGTCTCAGATCAGCCAGGTTGGTGGTATGAGAGGACTTATGGCTAATGCGACAGGACACACTGTAGAGATTCCTATCAAGGCTAACTTCCGTGAAGGTCTATCTATACTGGAGTACTTCATTTCGTCAAATGGTGCTCGTAAGGGTCTTGCGGATACTGCGCTACGTACTGCTGACTCCGGATATCTAACAAGAAGACTTGTAGATATTTCTCATAGTGTAATCGTAACTGAGGATGACTGCGGAGCAGAAGAAGGCGTTGAAATCAAGGCGTTTACAGATGGCAAGGAAGTTATCGAGCCACTATCACAGAGAATTGCAGGCAGATTTGTTACTGAAGCTGTTGTGCATCCAGAAACTGGCGAAGTTCTCGCTGCTGAAGGCGACTTTATCGAAGATGACGTTGCTGAAGCAATTGAGGCAGCTGGAGTCGAAGTGGTTAAGATTAGATCTGTCATGACTTGTCAGGCAGAGCACGGAGTTTGCGCTAAGTGCTACGGCAGAAACCTCGCTACGGGAACTGCAGTTCTACCAGGTGAGACTGTTGGTATCATTGCCGCTCAGTCTATCGGTGAGCCGGGTACGCAGCTGACTATGAGAACGTTCCACACTGGTGGTGTAGCGGGAAGCGATATCACACAGGGTCTCCCAAGAGTTGAGGAGCTGTTCGAAGCTAGAAAGCCTAAGGGTCTAGCTGAAATCTGCGAGGGAGATGGAGAGGTTGTATCCATCGAGCCAACTGATGACAACAGGACTAGCGTTGTCGTTAAGGAGGAAGGCGGCAACCGCGAGTACATTATCTCCTACGGTTCAAGACTCAATGTAAAGGTTGGTGACACTGTATATGCAGGTGGCCAGATTACAAAGGGACCTCTCGATCCACATGATGTAATGAGAATTCTCGGTGTTCAGGGAGTATACGAGTACTTGCTGCGCGAGGTTCAGAGAGTATACAGACAGCAGGGTGTAGACATCAACGACAAGCATGTTGAGGTAATCGCATCTCAGATGCTATCAAAGTACAAAATCGAAAAGGCAGGAGATACAAATCTGCTTCCTGGAAGTATGTACAGCATCAACGAGATTAACAAGGCAAATGCGGAAATTGATCCAGAAGAGGGCGAGCCAGCTACATACGAGCGTCAGCTACTTGGTATCACCAAGGCTGCTCTTGCTACAAGTTCATTCCTATCTGCTGCGTCATTCCAGGAGACAACTCGCGTATTGACAGACGCTGCAGTTAAGGGTAAGACAGACCATCTGGACGGACTCAAGGAGAACGTGATGATTGGTAAGCTGATTCCAGCCGGAACTGGCATGAAACGCTATGGAGCGGTTGAGGTTGATTACGGTGAAAATGAGCCTCTAATGAACTCGAACTACGATGATGAGAATATGGTTCTCAAGATGCCATCGGCGAATGTTCAGCCACAGACTATAGCGCCACTATACGATGGTATTGAGGAATAAACGAGACGTAATTAGCCTACAAACCAGGCAAATTAATCATGCATAATAAAACAGCCGATGCATTGACAATTCAGTGCATCGGCTGTTATAATATGTAGGTTCAATATACTAAGCGGAGACTGTCTAGGTAGTCACTGCTTGTTTGAATGAGTTAATTTTATAAGAAAGGAGACAATAATGCCTACTATTAACCAATTAGTTCGTCAGGGCAGAAAGAGTGCAGTTAAGAAGTCAGGTTCCCCAGCTCTTGGTAAGAACATGAACAACCTTAAGAAGACTCTTACTGATGTAAATTCGCCTCAGAAGAGGGGAGTATGCGTTGCAGTTAAGACTGTAACTCCTAAGAAGCCTAACTCGGCGCTCAGAAAAGTTGCCAGAGTTCGCTTGACTAACGGTATCGAAGTAACAGCATATATTCCTGGAATCGGTCACAACCTACAGGAGCACAGTGTTGTACTAATCAGAGGCGGAAGAGTTAAGGACCTCCCTGGTGTGAGATATCACATCGTTAGAGGAACACTTGACGCAGCTGGCGTATCGGGTCGTGGTCAGGGACGTTCCAAGTATGGAGCAAAGAGACCTAAGAAGTAATTGATTTCGGGATATTGTCCTTAATATATGATATTAAGGCGCACACGGTCGGTGATAGAAGCAGACCGAGTACCCCGTGAACCTAAGGAGGGAAGAGAAGTGCCAAGAAAAGGTAACGTACCAAAGAGAGAAGTACTTCCAGATCCAGTATACGGTAGCGTAGTGGTTTCAAAGCTGATCAACAGCATTATGCTTGACGGTAAGAAGGGTGTAGCCCAGTCAATCGTTTATGATGCATTTGACCAGATTAAGGAATCCACTGGCGAAGAACCGCTGGAAGTATTTGAGAAGGCAATGAGCAACATCATGCCTGTACTAGAAGTTAAAGCAAGAAGAGTCGGTGGTGCAAACTATCAGGTTCCTATCGAAGTTAGACCAGAGAGAAGACAGACTCTAGCTCTACGTTGGCTCACAAAGTTTACAAGACTAAGAGGTGAGAGAACAATGGCTGAGAGACTAGCTCACGAGCTTATGGACGCTTCTAACAACACAGGTGCATCTGTGAAGAAGAAAGAAGATACTCATAAGATGGCTGAGGCTAACAAGGCGTTTGCACACTACAGGTGGTAATCTGAGATGACACACCTTACAGAGACTAGATAAAAGCAGGAAGGAGGAGTTATGGCTAGACAATTTTCTCTAGAAAATACCAGAAATATTGGAATCATGGCCCACATCGATGCTGGTAAGACAACAACTACTGAGAGAATCCTTTATTACACAGGAAAGACTCATAAGATCGGTGAGACTCATGATGGTGCTGCTACCATGGACTACATGGCTCAGGAGCAGGAGCGTGGTATTACAATTACCTCTGCTGCTACAACCGCTCAGTGGAACGGCACAAGAATTAACATTATCGATACCCCAGGACACGTTGACTTTACTGTTGAGGTAGAGAGATCGCTTCGTGTACTTGACGGTGCTGTAATGGTACTAAGTGCTAAGGAAGGTGTTGAGCCTCAGTCCGAGACAGTATGGAGACAGGCTGAGAAGTATAATGTTCCAAGAATGATTTTCGTTAATAAGATGGACATTCTAGGAGCTAACTTCTTCCACGTAATCGATACTATTCACGATAGACTAAGAGCTAACGCTGTACCTGTTCAGATTCCAATCGGTTCTGAGAATATGTTCGAAGGAATTATCGACCTTCTCACTATGAAGGCTGAGGTGTACGATAAGAATGATGCTACAGGTAAGGAATTCGAAATCGTAGACATTCCAGAGAATATGAAGGCAGAAGCACAGGCTTGGCATGATAAGATGATTGAGGCTGTTGCTGAGTTAGACGAAGAGCTGACTATGAAGTACCTCGAGGGAGAGGAAATCTCAATTGAGGAGCTTAAGACAGTTATCAGAAGAGAGACTATCGCAGGAAATATTTTCCCTGTATTCTGCGGATCTGCATACAAGAACAAGGGTGTTCAGATGATGCTAGATGGTGTAGTTGATTACATGCCTGCGCCTACAGACATTCCTTCAATCGGTGGTGTAAACCCTGATACTGAAGAAGAGGATGTAAGACACGCAAGTGACAAGGAGCCATTCTCAGCACTCGCATTTAAGATTGTGGCAGACCCATATGTAGGAAAGCTCGCATTCTTCAGAGTTTACTCTGGAACACTTGAGACTGGTTCCTACGTATACAATGCAACTAAGGGTAAGCGCGAGAGAATCGGTAGAATTCTTCAGATGCACGCTAACCACAGAGAGGAAATCGAGAAGGTTTACTCAGGAGATATCGCGGCAGCAGTAGGACTAAAGCAGACCACAACTGGAGATACACTCTGTGATGAGAAGAAACCAATCATTCTCGAGTCTATGGAATTCCCAGATCCAGTAATTGAGATCGCTATCGAACCTAAGACCAAGGCTGGTCAGGAGAAGATGGGCATCGCTCTCGCTAAGCTGGCTGAAGAGGACCCAACATTCAGAACATACACTAACCCTGATACCGGACAGACTATCATCGCTGGAATGGGTGAGCTTCACCTTGAAATCATCGTTGATAGACTTCTAAGAGAGTTCAAGGTAGAAGCTAACGTAGGTAAGCCAATGGTATCCTACAAAGAGACTATTACCGTTGAGGTCGATGAAGATTACAAGCACAAGAAGCAGTCCGGTGGTTCTGGTCAGTATGGACACGTTAAGTTCAGACTATATCCAAGAGAAGCTGGTTCTGGATTCGAATTCAAGAACTCCATCACAGGTGGTGCTATTCCTAAGGAATACATCCCTAAGATTCAGGAGGGAATGGAAGCAGCAATGCAGAACGGACCTGTTGCAGGCTACCAGCTAGTAGACGTTGGTGTAGATCTATATGACGGTTCATACCACGAAGTAGACTCATCTGAAATGGCATTTAAGATTGCAGCTACCATGGGATTCAAGGAAGCTTGCAAGAAGGCAAAGCCAGTTCTACTAGAGCCAATCTTCAAGGTAGAGGTTACTGTACCTGAGAACAACATGGGTGACATCATCGGAGATATCAGCTCAAGAAGAGGCTCTATCGAAGGTTCTGACATCAATAATGGTGCAGCCGTTATCAGAGGATTCGTTCCACTATCCGAGATGTTCGGATATGCTACTGACCTGCGTTCTAAGACACAGGGTCGTGGTGTATACGTAATGCAGTTCGACCACTTCGATAAGCTACCAGAGAGCTTGAAGGAAAAGGTTGCAAAATAATCTTTAATATCACTAAAGTTATGAGTGATAAAACAAATTTTACAGAAAATTATTTCAAATAATTCTAAATAGGAGAAATTATCATGGCAAAGCAGAAGTATGAGAGAACCAAGCCACATATCAACATCGGTACA
>NZ_CALISE010000021.1 GCF_938041965.1 uncultured Mogibacterium sp.
CAGCAAGATTCAATTCATCAGAATGTAAATACCCCAAAATCTGCCCTTGGCTCACGACCGCACCTTCATCCACCAAAAGGCTAGCAATCCGATCACTTCCCCGAAATGCAACATTCACTTCACGCAGATTCACATTGCCTTGCAACACAATGTGATGAGCCGTCATATACGCTTCATATTGATAATAAGCATAATAACCTGCACCGCCCAGAATAATTAGAAGAGCAATCATTATACTTATACACTTTTTTCTATTATTCGCCATCCATCGTTTAACGGTATCAAGTTTTTCTTTCATAATCATTCCCCGCTTCTGACACTATTTCTTAGCATGCGAATCCGCCTCTGCCGCCTGATCGATGTCCATAGCTTCCCAGCCACCGCCTAGAGACTTGAATAAACGAATGATATCGGCAAATTCCTGTCCCCGACTCATGATATATTGTCGTCTAACAGACAATACATTTCGTCGCGCATCAAGAACACTTAAGTAGTCACTAATACCAGAGTCAAAATTAATTTGAGCCAATGATTCCGCTTGCTGTGCAGATTCTACAGCAGATTTTAATTCCTCAGACTTAATATGATCCTGAGATGCATCCGTCACCGCATTTCGGACCTCCCCGACAGCTTTCAAAACAGTCTCTTCGTAAAGTGCCAAGTATTCCTGTTCCTTTTCCGTTTGTACTTTTATATTCTTACGAATAGCACCGGCATTGAAAATAGGCATAGTTATAGATGGTCCTATTCCTATCATTTTACCGATAGCTGAAATAAGACCTCCCGATGAAAACGACTCCAAACCTATACTGCCATTTAGTGAAAATCTAGGCTTAAGGTCAGCCTTTGCAGCCTTGGTCTTCTGTTGTTGTGCCGCAATACGTCGTTCCGCCGCCTGAATATCAGGTCGTTGTCGTAAAGCTTCCGCTGGTATACCGATAAACATGTGTGGATCCACTGTAGGTAATAAAGTATTTTCCATCAATAATCCGTCAATCTCTCCTGGAACCGTTCCCGTCAATATAGAGAGCGCGGACATTGTAGAAGCTATATTTTTCTTTAATGAAGGAATCTCCGCCTGAGTCTGAGACAATGCATATGTAGCCTGTTGTACCGGTAATTCATTTATAATGCCTGACTGATAATTTACCTTGAGCAGTTCCAACGCTTCCTGTTGACGCTTCACATCATCTTCCGTAATGTGTAATTGCTCCTGCAAGGTTCTTAACGACATATACTGTAATGCGGTTTCCGCACTCAACGATACCCATGTGGAATATAAATCCGCCTGTGATGCCTGCAGCGAATTCGATGCAGCACGTGAATTGGCTTTCTGTCTTCCGAATATATCAATTTCCCATCGGGCATCAACTCCCAGTTTGCCCGTTTCTACAGTTCTCGTCGTCTTATCAGGTAAAGGTAAACTCTTTATTTCTTCTCGGTCCGAATCCCATTCGCCTTGCCCTCTGTTAGCAGACCATGAACCGGAAGCATCCAGCCAGGGTAATCGTTGCGCTTCAGCAATTCCCAACTGCAACCGTCCTTGTCTAACTCGAGAACGAGCTACCTCTAACTGCCGATTATTTTTGAGGGTCAAATCAATTAATTGATCCAATACGGGATCGTTAAAAACCTTCCACCAGTGGGCTAATTCTTCTTCACTGACCGCTTTTCCTTCCACAACCTCATACGGTAACGGATGTTTTCCCGCTTCTTCTACCCAAGAATGTTCATTTAATTCTTTAGTTGCTTTTTGTTTCTCTGAAAGCTTAGCCTCATCAGCAGCAGTGCTTTTTTTCTTCTTTTTTTTGCCATCCTTGTAATACGATGCAATAACAGGACTGCCTTGGTCAGAATCGTCAACAGTTTTTTCAGCCCTATGCTGTACTGTCGTATTATCTCGACTCGTTCGATTCGCATCGCCGTTTGATTGACTAAAACTGACGCCTGCGCTAGCACTCCAAGCCCCTAATGCTAAACATATATAAACAATTAAAAGTTGTTTTCTATTCGTCTTCATAGCAAACCTCTTTTCATTTCCATATATATCAGTATCATTGTATGTTCATCTTATCATATAAAATCATTATGTATCAATAATATGAAGTATCATTTTAATCTAACTTGAGTTTTATCGAACTTTCACATAAAATAAAAATGTATTAATATAATTCAAGTGGAGGCGATTATGTATATCGGTGAAATCATTAAAAGCTATCGCGAACAACATAATATGACAGTTGAAGAATTCGCAAACAAATCGAATTTAAGTCAAACGGAAATCACCCAATTGGAACAATTATTTCAAAGCGATGGAACAACACCTCATCCTGTTGCGATGCGACAAATTAAAAGTATAGCAGAAGCCATAGGACAACCAATCCCCATCATTATGAATCATATTTCTGCAGATCAAGAAATTGTCGTTAACGTAGTAGCTGAATCAGATCAGCCACATGCGAAATAATAAGACTTAGTCTATTAAATAAAGATCATTAGCTCATAAAAGGACCCTACATAAATATGTAGAGTCCTTTATATACATATAAAAAATAAAAAAGCACCACATTACTGTGATGCTTTAATTTGGTGACCCAGAAGGGATTCGAACCCCTGGCCTTTTGATTCGTAGTCAAACGC
>NZ_CALISE010000022.1 GCF_938041965.1 uncultured Mogibacterium sp.
TATTCCTTCGAGGATTTGAAAGTACAGATGTATAGATATATGCGTCGTTCCAATATGATTCCCATGGCTGTACTTGGCTGGATATCTCCCATTGAAAGACGCTTTCAACTGCAAGCATAACTTCTTCGAATAACGTTATCACTCACTTTGGTAAAATTCATTCTATGATATCATATGACCATTTTCTTTGTTACAGATTAGGTCTCACATCATTGACTAATGCACAGACCCTAGTTTATATTTATCTAAAAGCACGTTAACAACGTCTTTCAAATGATCTACCGTTGAATTATTCTCTATGATATCAGATGCACGTATAGACTTTTCTTCATCGCTTAACTGAGAATCCATTATTTTTGTAATCATTTCTGCATCAAGTCCATCTCGTTCAGCCACCCTTGCTATTCTTTTCGTTTCATCTGCTACGACTAACCAAATTGCGTCAAAATCATCTTGCATATCATACTCAAATAGAAGTGGTGCTGCAACGAAGACAGCGCTCTTTCCAGATAGTTCATATCCTTTTAAAATACGATTAATTGTCTTGATAACAGATTTAGTAACTATGTCCTCAAATTTTTGTTTCATTTCATTGTTACTAAATATAAGAGTGCGAATATATTCACGGGATATCCCTTTTTCAATTGAAGCAATATCGGGTCCAAACACCTCGGCAATGCGCTCAATCGCACATCCTCCTGGACCCGTCATCTCACGCGATATCACATCAGCATCTACTACAGTAAACCCTAGATGTTCCAGGTAATTAGTAACGACGGTTTTTCCCGAACCAATTCCCCCAGTTATGGCAATCCTTAACATATAATGAAGCCCCTATTTTAAATCATACCAAGTGCTACCAGTATGCATATCACACACCAGCTTAACCTTAAGTTCAAAAGCATTTTCCATATTACGTCTTAGCAATTCTTTGACTATTTCGAGCTCGTCATTAACAGCTTCAATAATTAATTCATCATGAATTTGAAGAACAAGTTTTGATTTTAAGTTTCTATCCTTAAGCTCGCGATACACACTGTTCATTGCCAGTTTGATTATGTCGGCCGCACTTCCTTGAATAGGAGTATTCATTGCCAATCTATTTGCGAACTGACGATCCATATATTTACGTGAAGCAAATTCAGGAATCTGCCTAATGCGACCCATTATTGTCTTTACAGCGTAGTCACGCTCACCTATTTTAATCTGTTCATCAAGATAAGCTTTGACAGACGTATGCTTTAAAAAGTAATCATCGATATAACGCTGAGCTTCAGCTCTGGAAATCATGAGCTCTTCACTTAACCCGAATCCACTCATTCCATAAATAACCCCGAAATTTACCGCCTTTGCTCTAGATCTATCAAGCGGTGTTACTTGATCTAGTGGCACATTAAATACCCTTGACGCGGTTATCCGATGGATATCTTCGTTGTTATTAAAAGCATTTATCAAAGATTCATCACCACTGAGCGCCGCTAGTATTCTCAATTCAATCTGTGAATAATCCGCACCTATGAATGTGTGATTCTCGTCACTAGTCACGAAAGCTTTTCTAATATTACGACCATATTCATCACGGATTGGAATATTTTGTAGATTAGGTTCAGCACAGCTGATACGACCTGTAGCTGCAACAGTCTGGTTAAAATGCGGATGGATTTTGCCATCGTCAGCGATAAGAGCAATAAGGCCTTCAATGTATGTGCTTTTTAGCTTAGTGGCTTTTCTATACTCCAAAATATCATTAACGATAGGCTGCTCGTCTCTCAGCTTCTCTAAAACATCTACCGATGTAGAATATCCAGTCTTCTTTTTACTACGACCAGGATAAGGAATTCCCATATCTTCGAACAATACCACTCCCAGTTGTTTAGGCGATTTAATGTTGAATGACTGTCCTGCTTTTTCATAAATTGAATTTTCCAAATCAGTTATTCTTGCATCGAGCTCTATTCCAACAGATTCTAGCACATCCCTATTTACCTTCATACCGGTAGATTCCATAGCTGCCATAGTTTCAATAAGTGGAAGCTCACATTCTTCATATACAGTGGTGAGCCCGTTCTCATCTATTCCTTTTTTCTGACCTTCATATACTTTTAATATATACAACAAACGAACGGAGTCATCAGTTGATTCATCAAAGGTAAAATCAGTATACTTAACGAGCATTTTATCTAAGGAATATCTGCTTCTATTCGGATCTAAAAGATATTCTGCGACAAATGCATCATGTTTTATTCGCAAACCATTTATATTATATTTGAGTAACGTATATATAAATGGTTTGATGTCATAGCAGATATACTCATATCCTTTACTTATGAGCGTTTCAATAGCCGAAGGAACATTAAGAGGTGATAGTTCAATTTTAGTAACAATCTTCTCTTTAGCTGACAAGAGCGAAACACTATCAAGCATAGGCATGCTAGAGTGGTTATTATCTCCTTTAAACGTTATAACGACATCACTTCCTGAACTCACTCTGTCATAGAATTTTGAAGGATCTACAGTCTTATATTCAGAATATTCATCATATATATTAGCGCCTGATTTCTTAAATTCTGTTACTGTTTCATTTTCAGATGAATCTAATTTTTTTATGAGACTATTAAATTCAAGACTTCTATATATGTTCAGGAGTTCATCATAGTTAGGCTTAACAAGTTTTAAATCATCAAATTCGTATTCAAGTGGCACATCGCGTCTAATGGTAGCAAGCGACTTTGAAAGCGTTGCCATCTCTTTATTAGCTCTAATATTTTCACCTAGCTTACCTTTGATCTTATCAGCGTTCTCTAGAACACCTTCAACTGAGCCGTATTCCTTAAGAAGAGTGATTCCTTTCTTTTCACCAATTCCGGGAACACCAAGAATATTATCGGATTTATCTCCCATTAGCCCTTTTAGATCAATGAACTGCTTTGGAGTCAACGAATATCGATCTATCATCGCAGCTTCATCGTATAGGTCAAATTCGGTCATACCCTTCTTATTGATTACCACCTTAGTATTCTTATCAATAAGCTGAAGTTCATCTTTATCACCCGTAATTATGATTGACTCTATGCCTCTTCTCGAAGCTTCAGCTGTAATTGTACCTATTAAGTCATCTGCTTCGTATGTTTCCTTTTCAAATACAGAAATATTCATAGCATCTAGTACATCATGCATGAGCGGAATCTGTGATAGAAGTTCAATAGGGGTCTGTTGTCTACCTGCTTTATATTCCTCATATTGTTTATGTCTAAACGTCTTAGCCTTCATATCAAAGCAAACAGCAATGTAGTTAGGGGTATAATCACCTAATATTTTATTAAGCATATTGATAAAGGCGTACACACCATGTGTGTACACCCCTTCTTTTGTCATCATTGGTCTCATGGCAAAGTAAGCCCTAAAAAGCAAACTGTTGCCGTCGATTATTACAAGTCTCATGAGCTATTTCCTCTCATTAATCAAGCTTATTTGCCGATAATTGAACGCGATGCCTTAAGTCCATAAGCATCAGTTGCCGAAAGCGCACCATCAATTACACTATACTGAAGAATATCTGTTGCAAGTGCCGCAAAAGCATCGAAATTAACTTCAACTTGGTTTGTTGTCATTACAAATATTGCATCACCGTCAAGAGTTCCGTGAACTGGTTTTATAGCCCGTGCAAAACCATCGTGCAAGATTGAGGCTAACTTATTCGCTTGAGTTTTAGTTAGTTTCGCATTAGTGATTAAACACGATAGCGTTGTATTAAAAGGAACATCGTATCCCATCTCTTTAACGGGAATTGGTTCATGATCAGGTTCACCCTGTAATCTGTCTTCTTTAAGCAACGTTTCATGGTGTTCAGCATTACTCTCAAGCTCTGCACGAAGTTCTTCGATTTTAGACTCGATTTCTTCATCAGTAGCTTCTTTATTATCTTCAATTTCTTCGCTAACAGCTTCATAATCTGAGGTTTTGACAGTTTGTATATCTGCTGAATTTTGCTGATCAGTTATATCATGTTTAATAGTTAATTCATCAATTTCTGTGTTAACGTCTCCATTATCATCTACTTCGTTTGTAACAACTATTTCGTCATTTTTAAATGGGTCACGAATGTCTGGTGCTTCCGGTCCACCTTCTCCATGCACATGATTCTTCATCACTGAAATAGAGCCTTTAATGTATTCCTTATCTTTGCTTAAAAGTCCTGCAATTATATTATTATTGCCGTTATAAACATCTCCAAAGGCATTGACAGCAGTTATTGCACCGACTTCAAGAACATCATCAGAGCAAGCAAAAGTCCCAAGTGCGGATTTCATCGCTCTATCCATACCATAGAATTTGCCTACAGATGCACCTGTTCCTGCGCCATGATTTCCGTGATCAAAAATTCCTTCATATGCATTTATGCATGCTTGTGCTCCCATATTTAAATCAGGCCTGACATCGCCCGAGCCAACATCTAAGTCATATAGAGAAGCTTGAGCAACTATAGGAACATTGCGTTCCCCTACCTTAAAGCCAATACCTTTTTCTTCGAGGTATTTCATTACTCCTGAACCTGCCTCAAGACCAAAAGCACTTCCACCGCTCAAAACCACTGCGTTAACAGCATGAACAGTATTTTCCGATTTTAGAAGGTCCGTCTCGCGAGTGGCTGGACCACCGCCCCTTACATCAACTCCAGCTACAGCACCATTCTCAGATATAATGACGGTACAACCAGTGCCTGCACTTTGATTTTCAGCATTGCCTAGTTTAAAGCCATCAATACCCCTTACATCAATTCTCTTAAAGCCCATTCTATGATACCTTTCGCTTATATTCTTACCTTCATATACGACAAAACAACATGAACGATTTAATTTATATCAATTCAATGTATTATATCATGTAACGGGCTTTAATTAAACAAAATTAAAGCCCCATCATACGATGAGGCTTGTCTTTTTTAGAAAAGATCCGAAATACCGTCATGCTCTTAATTGACGCCCTATCGATTGATAAGGTGGGTACTTCCTGTCGCTATTCAGTAATTTCTAAGTCTCCGGTATACCAGCTTAGCATATCGCCTAGAAGCGAACTCGGAATCCCGTGCAAGAAGTGTAGGTTCAATTAATGATACACAACGCATATCCCAGAACTTATATTTTGATTATATTATCATAAAATTTAAATTCAATACTTGAAATAAAAAACGAATAGTGATTTAACCACTATCCGTTTAAGATTTTATTCCATATCAGGCAGGTCACAGTTATAAGAAACTTTCTGCACATCATCATTATCATCAAGTGTATCAATTAGCTTATGAAGAGCCTTTATCGCAGACTCATCATCAACCTTTGATTCCATTGATGGTATAAACTCTACTTCTGATTCAGCAATTTCATATCCTGCTGCCTTTAGTGCCTCAAGGACTGCATGATAATCAGTAGCTTCTGTTCTTACTTCGAAGTTATCCTGATTAACAATCATATCCTCAGCTCCTGCTTCAAGTGCTTCCATCATAACTGTATCCTCGTCAAGACTGTCAGTCTTCTCGATGAATATAACACCTTTTCTAGAAAACATATAAGATACGCATCCTGGAGTGCCGAGATTTCCACCATTTTTATCAAATGTCGATCTTACAAATGCAGCTGTTCTATTTTTATTATCAGTTAGAGCTTCAACAATCACAGCGACACCAGATGGACCGTAACCTTCAAATAACAGTTCCTCATACGATTCGCCTGCTAACTCACCAGTACCTTTCTTGATAGCTCTATTAATATTATCATTAGGCATGCCTATAGCTTTTGCCTTATCTATTGCAACTCTAAGTGATGAGTTAAACTCAGGGTCGCCACCATCCTTTGCTGCGACAATAATCTGTCTTGTATACTTCGTGAACATCGCTGCTCTTCTTGCATCCTGTGCAGATTTTCTACCTGCAATCGTACCATGTCTACCCACAGGTGGACCTCCTTCTATTCATTTTACTATTAAATTTGCCGTAATATGATAGCATATCAAACTACTTCTTTTCAAGATTTTTGAAAGCTGTAGACATCATCATCTTGATTCTATTTAACTGATTTACATGGCTTGCACCAGGGTCATAGTCTATAGCCACAATATTTGCATCCTCATCGTAGCTTCGAAGAACTTTTATCATGCCCTTACCTGTGACATGATTAGGTAGACACGCAAACGGCTGTAGGCAAAGAATATTTTTAACCCCAGAATTTATTAAATCTACCATCTCTCCCGTTAGGAGCCAGCCTTCTCCACACTGATTACCAACAGAAAGAATGTTTTCAGCATTAAGTGCCGTCTCTTCTATATAGTGATCCGGTTCAAACCTTTCACTAGCCCTACAAGCTTTTCTTACATACTCTCTATAGTGCTCAATAGCCTTTAAAGCTGCACTATTGAAAATCATCTCTTTACGAGAACCAGAAAGGTTCTTGAAGTTAAACTGCTTATTGAGCATGCCATATTCAAAGAAATCAATAAAGCTAGGTACCACTGCTTCTCCGCCCTCTTCTTCGATGATCTCAACGAGGTTGTTATTAGCATTTGGATGATACTTAACTAGTATCTCTCCTACGACACCAACTCTAGGCTTTTTAACATCTTCATAAATTGGCAGAGTGTCATACTCCTTAACAATCATTTTTATGTTCTTCTTAAAGGTACTCGCCTTACAGTTTAAAACATTCTCAACTATTCTATCATGCCAATTGTGCATAATTTTCTCTGCACTGCCTTTAACCTTTTCATATGGTCTTGTACGATATAAGCATTTCATTATTAAATCGCCATAGTTAACGGCAAACACAAGGCTTAAACCCATTTTAGGAGTTATTTTAAAACCTGGATTTTTTTCAAGCCCTGCTGTATTAAAGGAAATTACAGGAACCTGCTCCATTCCAAGATCCTTGAGAGCCTTACGTAAAAGTGCAACATAGTTACTAGCTCTGCATCCACCACCAGTCTGTGACATGAACACACCAACTTTATTTAGATCATATTTGCCAGATTTTAAAGCAGAAATAATCTGTCCTAATGTAACTATAGTTGGGTAGCAAGCATCATTGTTGATATATCTTAAACCTTCTTCTTCTGAATTTTTAGTTGCTTCTGGTAACAGCTCTGCCTTGTATCCAGCTGCGCGTAAAATCGGTGTGAAATACTGGAAATGAAGCGGAGACATCTGAGGGACGAGAAGCGTGTATTCTTCTCTCATCTCCGGCGTAAATATTACCCTCTTATATGGTTCATTTAGACCCTCTGAATGGGTTCCAGCCTTATCTCTCTCATCAAGCGCAGCCTTTAATGATCTGATTCTAATCTTTGCCGCGCCTAAATTTGACCCTTCATCGATCTTAAGCACAGTATGAAGTTTGTTGTTCTGACCTAGTAGCTCATCAACTTCATCTGTAGTAACGGCATCTAGTCCACAGCCAAACGAGTTGAGCTGAACAAGTTCAATATCATCTCTCGTTCCTGCAAAAACAGCTGCTTTATAGAGCCTAGAATGATATGTCCACTGATCAAGCACTCTGACATCACGAGCAATATCAATCTTATTCGAAACTGAATCTTCTGTGAGGACAACCATATCCTGCTGGTTGATCACGTTGTTAATTCCGTGATTAATTTCAGGATCCAGGTGATAAGGTCTGCCTGAAAGAATAATACCCTTCTTGTTATTCTCCTCCATAAACTTAAGAGCGTCATCGCCGAGTTTATTCATATCAGCCTTAAATTCTTGGTAAGCTTTTCTACCAGCTCTGATAGCCTCTCTAAGTTCAGACCTAGACAGATTTAATCCGAATAAGCTATATGTCCTCGTATCATTTTCAAAACGGTTTATAGAATCAGTGTGATTTGCTCTATCAACGTCAATCTTTCTCTTTCCAGAGAAGAATTTATAGAGCTCTTCAACCATTCTATCGTCGTTATCATATGGCAGGAATGGGTGATAAAACTCAACATTATTTTCATAGAATAAGTCTGCCATATTCTTATCTATAACCTCAGGATATGTGGCTACTATTGGACAATTATAATGGTTTGCAGCAGTCTTATCCTCAATAACCTCAAAGTTAACACATGGATAAAATATCCTCTTTACACCTTTATTAACTAGCCATTTGATGTGACCATGAGTGATTTTTGCAGGGTAACACGCAGTATCCGATGAGATACTATCCATACCAGATTCATACAGCTTTTTAGAGCTCTGAGGGCTTAATACGATACTAAATCCTAATGTTGTAAAGAAACTATGCCAGAATGGGTAATCTTCGTACATATTAAGTACACGAGGAATGCCTATTATTCCGCGTTTTGCTTCTTCTTGTTTTAAATTTCTTCTACCGAATAAAAGCTTTAGTTTCTCTTTATATAAATCAGGATTGTTATGTGGCTCAACTGTCTCGCCAGCTCCCTTTTCACATCTATTTCCCGATACATACTTATTGCCGTCAGAAAATGTTGAAATTGTTAGAAGACAGTGGTTACCACATTTCTGACATCTGTCATTACTAGTTTCAACTGAAAAACCATCTAGTTCATCTTTAGTTAGGACGTTAGATTTTTCACCATCCACATATTCATTTGATCCTATAATAGCTGCACCATAAGCCCCCATGAGTCCCGAAGCATCTGGTCTTACTACATTCTTGCCTAGCACAAGCTCAATACTTCTTAAAACAGCCTCATTTAAGAACGTACCACCTTGCACTACAACCTTGTCACCTGTCTCACTAGGATTTCTGAGCTTCATAACTTTGTATAGCGCATTTTTAATAACCGAATAAGACAATCCGGCTGAAATATCAGCAACTGTAGCCCCTTCTTTCTGCGCCTGCTTAACTTTTGAATTCATGAATACAGTGCATCTAGTACCGAGGTCTACTGGCATCCTTGATTCAAGTGCATCCTCAGCAAACTCCTCAACGCTTGTGTTTACAGATTTAGCAAAGGTTTCGATAAATGATCCGCATCCAGCTGAGCAAGCCTCGTTAAGCATAATGTTATTGATGGCACCGTCTTTAATTTTCATGCATTTCATATCCTGTCCACCGATATCAAGGATAAATGTAACGCCTGGAAGAAATTCTTCAGCTGCTTTATAGTGAGCCATAGTCTCAATTTCGCCACCATCAAGCCTATAGGCTGCTTTTATCAAACCTTCACCGTAACCAGTAACAACTGATCTCCCGATAAAAGCGCTTTCGGGCATCTTATCGTAAATCTCCGTCATTATGTTACGAACAACGTTTAATGGGTCTCCTTCATTGCTCTGATAGTGCTCGAAAACGAGCTCCTTATCCTTATTGATAAGTGCCGCTTTAGTTGTAGTTGATCCAGCATCGATTCCAAGGAATAGAGGACCAGATTGTTCTGATATATCAGCTCTTCTTACTTTAGCTTTGGCATGCCTTGCTCTAAACTCTTCAAGTTCTTTTTTATTCTCAAATAACGGATCAAGATAAACCGTTCCACCAGCGGAAGCAGGGTCAGCTTTCTTCACTAAGTCAATTAACTTATTAAGTTCTACATGTTTAGTCTCTTTTTCAGCAAGAATTGCTGCTCCAATGGCAACGAAGTATTTTGCATTTTCAGGAAAAATAACTTCATCCTCACTAAGCTCAAGAGTCTCAACAAATCTCTTTCTAAGTTCAGATAAATACTGAAGAGGACCGCCAAGAAACGCAACATGACCTCTTATCGGATGACCACATGCTAACCCACTGATCATCTGATTTACAACTGCCTGAAAAATTGAGGCTGCTATATCTGAGGTTTTTGCACCATCATTAATCAGGGGCTGAATATCAGTCTTTGCAAATACTCCGCACCTTGATGCAATCGGATAAATCATCGTGTGCTCTTTCGCAGCTTCATTGAGGCCTTGTGCATCAGTATGAAGAAGTACCGCCATCTGGTCGATAAATGCGCCGGTTCCACCTGCACACGCACCATTCATTCTTTGCTCAATAGTTGACTCGAAGAAAGTAATTTTAGCATCTTCTCCGCCAAGCTCAATAGCTACGTCTGTCATCGGAATTATTGTTTCGATTGCTTTGCTACATGCAATTACTTCCTGTTCAAACTTTATTCCTAAAATCTGTGCTAATGCCATACCACCCGAACCTGTGATAACTGCATTAACTTCAATATCGCCAAGCTCCTTTGTCATATCCGTGAGAAGCTCAGCAACTTTGTCGAATACATTCGACATATGACGTTCATATCTAGAATACACAATACTATTTGAATCATCTACGACGATAAGTTTTACCGTCGTAGATCCAACATCAATACCTAATCTCATATGGTCACCTAAACCTCGATAGAGATATCGAGGTCCTTTCACTCATATCCCTAAATTAAAATGGGCAAACTATAAGCCGGGTTCTGTATACGATGATCATCCATCTAGAACAGCTATCGCTAGCTGCTTCAAGCGACTTACCTTCCGGCTGCGACGGGCCGCCGCATTTTATGCCTATCTTAGTCTTGCTCCGGATGGGGTTTACACGGCCACCATGTCTCCATGATGCCGGTGAGCTCTTACCTCACCATTTCAACCTTACCACGGCATTATCCGTTTCGGCGGAATGTTTCTGTTGCACTTTCCCTATAGTTACCTACGCCAGACGTTATCTGGCATCCTCGCCCTATGGAGCCCGGACTTTCCTCGTGATTGTTACATCACGCGATCATCCAGTTTACCCATTTCAGGATATAATGATACCACAAATACATTGTGTAAAATATATATTGGATACATTTTTATCCACAATTAAAATTTTTTAATTTATTAATAATTATTTTAATAAAGTTTACTGCCACTAAAATTAAAATGATACACCCAATATATCCTTGAGTTGGATACAATATCGCTACTATTTTTTTAAAATCCGTTAATCCAGCTACGAAAGCAACTATCGCTCCAATTGAAAGGATTGTTTTCTTCATAGGTGCATTATTTATTGTGATACTGAAGCCATAATAAGTACTAGTTGCAGTCTGATATATAGCACCCATTAAAACAAATGCATAAAGAAGTCCGAACTTTGTGTTAATAGCTTCTGACCATCCAACCATTGGAAGGCTTAAATTACTTGAAAATCCAGGATTTATAAGCAGAACAGTTAGAAGCATCAATGTAATAACAGTCAATAGAATTACTCCCAGTATTGCTCCACCAATCGCATGCTTGGTACTCCTAGCAGAAACTGCACATGATCCAGCGACAGTCATCATACCCATACAGTTATATGAGAGAAAAAGCATCGATGATCTTTGCCATGAAATGCTTGAATTATGATTTATCAATAAATTACTTTCACTCACTTTATTCTGTGTAAGCAGTACTATTATTATTGCTAAAATACAAATGCTAAATAAAACTGGTACAAACTTTTTGAAAATGCTCGACATACGAGAGAAGCTTCCCAAAACAGTGTGTAGTGTTAGAGCAGTAATAATAGCACCTCCGATCCATTGAGGTAATCCCAAAATCTGATTTAAAAGCGAGCCACCTGCTGAAGCCATAGCGATTAACATTGTATAATATATAATTGCAAGGATATTCTCAATGAGTTTATAAATTAATTTTGACTCAACAGGTGATATAAGCGCACCTAATTGAATTGTATGTGTGGAAATAGCTATGTAGCTTATCATCACAGATACAACTAGGAAACCTATACCTGTTATCAGAATCCCCTTGTATCCGTTATCGCCAAATATACCAAAAAACTGCCAGCATTCTCTTCCTGAAGCGAAACCAGCCCCCATTATGACGCCTATGTACATCGTCGCTACAGTAAAGAAATTTAATTTTTTATCCATTTATTCTCCTAGTAATGTGTACAGATAATTAAGCTCCTTTTTAAGCATAGCTATTCTATCACTTTGGTCGTGTTTCGCGCGTCTAAGGTTTTCAATTTCCCTTTTGTGATTCTCTATAGCATGACCAAGTCTTTTACTAACCACTGATGCATCATTGTTTATAATGTCTTCTGGATATCGCCATCTTATATCAGTATCTTTATAAGGCAGCTCCCTTTCGGAGCTTGAACCATTTTCGCTGTTAATATTTGATGTTCTAACAGCTACAATAACTTCACATGAAAATTTACCCTCTTTTACGAGCTTGTTATCGATAATATCGAACCCATATCTATATAAGAAACTTCTTAATGGACCACTATTGTTACGAGGCTGTAAAATTAGTTTTTTAAAGCTCTGCAATTTATCGATATCATTCGAAAGAATATCTATAATAGTTACCCCCCCAAGTCCAGCAATGATAAGGGCATCGACTTCCCATTTTTCGATTACATCAATCCCATCACCCACTCTAAATGATGATTCAGGCATATCAATTTCAGCATCGGTAAAACTTTTTTTGGCTTTTGATAGAGAGTCAGCACTAATATCGCACATAATCACATGTGGAGAAACATTATTTTTATATAGAATTAATGGGACATAGGCATGATCTGTGCCTATGTCCGCAATTGTCTCTCCATATGTGACAGCGCCGCATATTGCTTTTATTCTGTCACTAATCTTCATATTTACTCCAGGTAATCTCTCAGCTTCTTACTTCTGCTAGGATGACGAAGCTTTCTAAGTGCCTTAGCTTCAATCTGTCTGATTCGTTCTCTCGTAACGTTAAACTCTTTACCAACCTCTTCAAGAGTACGTGGTCTTCCATCTTCGAGACCAAATCTTAACATTAAAACTTTCTTTTCTCTATCTGATAGAGTGTCAAGAACTTCCATCAGCTGCTCCTTAAGCATTGAATATGCAGCTGCTTCTACTGGTGCTGGTACATCATCGTCAGGAATAAAATCGCCAAGGTGGCTATCTTCTTCTTCACCTATCGGTGTCTCGAGCGAAACTGGATCCTGAGAAATTTTCTTTATCTCCCTAACCTTTTCTACCGTTATACCCATCTCTTTAGCGATTTCTTCTGAAGTAGGTTCACGTCCAAGCTCTTGGAGCAACTGTCTAGAGATTCTGATTAACTTATTGATGGTTTCAACCATATGAACAGGAATTCTAATCGTCCTAGCTTGATCAGCGATTGATCGAGTAATGGCCTGCCTTATCCACCAAGTAGCATATGTCGAGAATTTGTATCCTTTCGTATAGTCGAATTTGTCAACAGCTTTAATCAGACCGAGGTTACCTTCTTGAATAAGATCAAGAAAACTTAGTCCTCTGTTTAGATATCTTTTAGCAATACTTACGACAAGTCTTAGGTTTGATTCACAAAGTTTTTTCTTAGCTTCCTCGTCGCCTTGTTCCATGCGGATTGCAAGTTCTCGCTCTTCTGCTCCTGTAAGAAGAGGTACTTTACCAATCTCCTTGAGATACATTCTGACTGCATCATCAGTAGGGAGTGATTTAGGAACAGTTGCATCTACGTCGATTTCACCATTTGTCTTAAGAACTAGTCCATCATCAACATCTACGTCATCTTCCTCAACATCTTCAAGTTCGTTACCGTTAGGTTCCCTTGTATCAACTATGCTAATCCCATTTTTTTCCACCAAATCGTAGACTTCATCTATCTGATCTTTATTTAGTTTTATTCTCGATAGATGTTCTCCAATCTCAGCTAGAGTTATTTCATTGCCGGTGTTTTCAGAGAGCCTCATAATCTCTTCCACAGCCTGTTCAACGCGCTCATTAGCTGGTGCTTCGGTTGCTTCTTTCTTTGGCATATTTTACCTAACCTTTCTCCTCTTATCTTCAATATCTTGTAACTGCATAGCAAGACGCGAGATTTCTTCTTCATTACCCAGCTTCTCAGCGACAGCAATCGCATTTTGTAGCTCTATTATTTTTTCTCCGTAATGCATCTGCGCATATTTAACATAACATTCTCTGTAGTACGAACTTTCATCCGCACCAATTCTTATCGATGATAATATCTTTTTAAGAGCCTTTTCGTCCTCAGGATCTAGCTCTTTATATATATCGTTAATATTAATTTCAGACATTCTGTTCTGCAAAATTAGCTTATTTGCAACATCGTAAAACTCTCGGCCAAGAGCAGTTCTGAACTCTATATCATCTTCTCTAAAAGTATCGAGATATCGCACATCCCTCGTTAAAATATAGAGAATAGAAACTTCAAGCCTTTCATCATTTCCAAAGCTATCAGTCTTGAATTCTTTCATTTCACGCAAACTCTTTTGGTAAGAAGCACTTTGTCTGCTTTCATCTGAAGCCATCTCTGTTAGTATAGCGTGCTCAGATATATCAAATTCTGAGGCAAGCTTCTTAACATATAAATCCTGTTCTACAGCACCTAGCTTTTTTAATACTGGCACACAACTCCTTATATACTCTATAATCTCAAGGTTATCGCTAAGGTTGAAAATTTTTTTCATCATCTCTAGCACGAACTCTGTAGATGGAGCAGCGCTATTAACAAGCTTCAAAAACTCTTCTTTCCCATATTTCTTCACAAATTCATCAGGATCTTTTCCGCCAGTTACGTGTAAGATCCTTACATTTGCATTCGAATTTCGCATTACATCGATTCCTCGGAGAGCTGCTTTTATTCCAGCTGAATCAGAATCATATGATAACACAACATTCTTAGTATACCTAGTAATAAGCTGACATTGATTCTCTGTCAGAGCTGTGCCGAGCGAAGCAACAACATTTCGAATACCATTCTGATATAAGGATATTGCATCCATATATCCTTCAACGATAAGAACCTGATCCATATCATTTATACTTTTCTTAGTAAAGTTTAAAGCATAAAGGTTATTTTTTTTAAGAAAAACTTCACTCTCTGAGGAGTTTAGATACTTAGGCATCTCATCACCGATAGCTCTACCTCCAAAACCTATTACTTTTCCTTGGGGGTTAAAAATTGGGAACATAAGTCTTCCTCGGAATTTATCATAAATACCTTTTTTCCCTTGTGTTACCAATCCTAGCTTAAGCATATCTTCATCTGATACGCCCTTATCTTGTAGAAATTTATACAGACTGTTCCAAGAATTTGGAGAATATCCGAGTCCAAAACGTTTAATAGTCTCATCACTAATACCTCTCTTACGAATATATGTATATCCGGGATTAGCATGTTTCGTTAGATTATCAAAGAAAAATCTTGCAGCTATAGAGTTAATTTCATAATAGCGAGATAAATCTTCTTTCCTTCGTGTTCCGTGCTTTGGAATCTCAATATTATATTCTTCAGCTAGCTTTTCACACGCCTCCATGAACTCCATGTTATTAAACCGCTGCACAAAGTGGATTACATCGCCTTTTTCTCCGCACCCAAAACAATTAAAAATCTGCTTTTGTTCATTTACCATAAATGAAGGTGTCTTTTCATTGTGGAATGGGCAAAGACCCTTAAAGTTACTACCACTTTGTTTTAGAGGAACTTCACGGCCAATGACGTCCACAATATTAACTTTTGACTTTATCTCATCGATAAAGCTACTGCCAATCGCCATTTTATCCTCCTTCTAAGTAAATTGATTACTTAAATTCCGTCCATCCACGTGGAACAAACAAATCAGAATATAGTGATATCGCATATCTATCTGTCATTCCTGAGACATAATCTTTTACTGCCGTAGCATTTCCATCCTCAAGGGCTACCCCCCTGTATAGTTCAGGCAGCTTCTCTGGATGTTTAATAAAATAGTTGTAAAGTGCGGTAATAACCACTTCAACTTTATTCATATCTTCTTCCCGTTTAACGAGCTCGCTACAATATACGTGTTCAAACATATACTTTCGTAAATGAAGAAGAGCTCGATTAAAATCAGGACTTAAGCTAATCTTGTCTTTTCCGTCACTAAATGTCACAAGATCAGAGATTAGGTTGTTTATCCTTTCGCTATGAGAATGCCCAAGTACATCGAGATCTTCAGTAGGAAGTACATCGATTGTTATTACATTACTTCTTATTGCATCATCTATATCATGATTTATGTAAGCAATACGGTCGCTAATCTTTACTATCTGCCCCTCGAGTGTTATCGGAATACCTTCACCTCTATGATTGAGAATTCCGTCTTTTACTTCCTTTGTAAGGTTAAGCCCCACTCTTTTTGATGTGCATTCAAGACGTTCTACAATTCTTAAGCTCTGTTCATTATGTCTAAATCCACCCGGATGAATCCTGTTAAGAACATCCTCTCCATTATGTCCAAATGGCGTATGTCCAAGATCATGCCCTAGAGCAATTGCTTCCGTTAAATCTTCGTTATAATTGAGAGTTTTTGCAATTGTACGAGCAACTTGAGCAACTTCGAGGGTGTGTGTAAGCCTGGTTCTATAGTGGTCACCTTCTGGTGCAAGAAATACCTGTGTTTTATGCATCAGCCTACGAAATGCTTTCGAATGGATAATTCTATCTCTGTCACGCTGATAGTCGGTTCGAAAAGAACACTTATCTTCGAATACATCGCGGCCCAAAGAATTCTTAGACTTTGAAGCTCGCTCATCAAGGAAATTAAATTCTCTCCTTTCAAGGTCATCACGTAAAATCATCTATCCTTTCACCCCTGTATGTCCAAAACCGCCTTCTCCACGATCAGTCTCATCTAGTACGGATACAATTATCGGCTCTACTCTCTTATAGGCAGCAATTACGAGCTGAGCTACACGATCACCACTATTTATCGTAAAGGATTCATTTCCAAAATTAATCATAGGAATCTTAAGTTCTCCACGGTAATCGGAATCAATAGTGCCAATACTATTAACTAGACCTATTCCATGCTTAATAGCAAGTCCTGACCTAGCTCTGACTTGTCCTTCATAACCTTCTGGAATTTGAACAAATAGTCCAGTTGGAATGAGACTTCTCTCCATAGGCTTTAATGTTATAGGCTCATCTATAAAAGCTCGGAGATCCATGCCCGATGCCCCATCTGTAGCATAAGCTGGAAGTGAACCACTGAGTGATTTAAATTTTAATTCCATTTAGAATGCATCCTTTCTAACAAATGATAAGAAACCGCTAAGATTTGAAACTTTCAAAGCTAAATTGCTCAGCACAAACGTCTACAGGTTTACATTTATTTTTTACCAGTAACATTAATAACAATATGCCTACTATAATCACAAATTTCTTTTTTTACATTGTTTATGTCTTCCAATGTGATGTCGTCTAACATCTGCAGAACTTCAGAAGGAGTTATAGACCTTCCGTAAGTAAGGAGATTTCTACCGTTGTATATCATCAGATTCTGCACACTCTCCTGTCCGAATATAAAGCTGGATTTAAGCTGCTCCCTTGAACTCTGGAATTCTTCAACGCTAATATCATCATCCTTAAGTCGATCTAGCTCTTCTTTGATTGCATCTAAAGCTTCATCCACCTTATCTTTGGCAACACCAGCACATATAACAAAGAATCCCGTATGACTGTAAAATCCAGTCATAGAGTACACTGAATAAGCAAGCCCTTTCTTAACACGAACATTCTGCATCAATCGTGATGACATTCCTCCACCAAGAATGTTGCAAAGTAGCATCATAGGGTACCTTTTTGGGTCTTCTGCCGGAAAAAGTCTAACTCCCATCGCAATGTGCGCTTGCTCAATATCCTTCGTTACTTCAATGTATCTCCCTTCAGAAGCCGGAGAGACATTTTTATCAGTAACGAACTCTCTACGTTCTTTTAGACTATAGAACTTGTCTTCAAAGTACTCGATTACATCTTTTCTATCAAATGAACCAGCAATCGACACTATAATTTCATCTCTTGTATAGTGGTCAAAGTAATATTTATCAAGTTTGTCATGTGTAAACGATGAAACTGTATATTTTGTTCCAAGTACAGGATGAGACATCCCCATACCCTTGTATACATTATCTTCAAGAATATCAAAGGCTACTTCATCAGGATCATCTGCATTCATATTTATTTCTTCAATAACTACGCCCTTCTCCTTCTCAAGTTCGACTTCTGGAAAAGTAGGATTACAGATCATATCCGTCAAAACTTCAGCGCTTGCTCGAAAATGCTCATCAAGACATTTCACATAAAAGCAAGTGCACTCTTTGCTGGTAAATGCGTTCATCTGTCCGCCAAGTTTATCTA
This sequence comes from uncultured Mogibacterium sp., assembly GCF_938041965.1. Taxonomy (GTDB): domain Bacteria; phylum Bacillota; class Clostridia; order Peptostreptococcales; family Anaerovoracaceae; genus Mogibacterium. Next base: position 18,101 of record NZ_CALISE010000022.1, read on the forward strand.
TCTCATTAACTATTTGAAAGTGATCCCTATTCTTGGTTCCTTTAAATAGCATGTGTTCGATAAAATGCGAAATCCCCTGCTCATCATCATTTTCATTTACTGAACCGTTATTGCACCATATACCTATGGATACAGATCTCACTGAATTCATAGAATTAAGAATTAGTCTTACGCCTGAATCCAGCGTTATAACCTCTAGCATACATCCCCCTTAGTTATACTCTGCACCTATAATATCTGACAGTCTCACAGAATACGAGTCCCCTGTGTACTCATAAGCGTCATCAAAATTATAATTACAGGTTTCTCCAGTATATCTAGACGCACTGATATTATACCTGGCATCTCTCACGTTTATTTCTTCTCCGGTATCATTATCGATTACATGCGGTGTAATAACGTACCAACGTCTAAAATCATATATAGCGCTTGCAAGATTTGAATAATCTTCGTCAGTCATATCATCATTGAAATTCCCCATAATGCTGCGCTTTGCTGTATCGACAGTCACATAGAATTCCGCAAGTTCATCAGGGATTGATTTGTTCCATTCTTCAAAATATGAATCAAACATATCTGCGAAAGATTCCATATCTAATTTTTTTACCAGTTCTAGGATTAGCTGGACATCTATTACCTCATCGGCCTCTAGAAGTGCAGCAAGATTTTCATAATACTCAAACTCCTCTGGTGCAACAATATCAAGGATTTGATAGAGTTCATCTCTGTTCATTAATTCACCTTTAAATCGATTTATGCTATAATAATACATCATCAATTATAGCATAAGGAGCTAGTTAAATGAAGAAATACGATTTAAAAAACCGCTCTGAGATAGCGGATAGAGATAAATGGAATCTAGAAGCGATGTATCCAGATGAAGCCAAATGGGAAGAAGATTTGTCCACTGCTCTTCAGTCGAGTGAAGAGTTTATATTACTTAAAGGTCGTCTAACAGAGTCGGCAGAAGGCCTTCTTAAAGCACTGCGCTTATACGCTGATATGATGCGCAAAGCCGAGAATGCTTTTGTGTATTCGCGAATGCGTCATGATGAGGATAATGCAAATACGAAATATACAGAGATGAACAATAAGTCCCTCTCTACTCTCGCTCAAATTTCAGCTAATGTATCATTCTTTACACCCGAACTGCTGGAAGCTGATGAAACTGTAATAAAGGGATATATCTATGAAGTACCAGCTTTAAAGGAATTTTCCTTCATGCTCGATTCAATCATGCTTAGCAAGCCTCACGTTCTGTCTTCTGATGAAGAACGCATAATAGCTCAGCTTAATGAATCTGCTAGTGCACCAGACGAGATTTACACTATGTTTAACGATGCGGATCTTTCTTTTGGCAAAGTTACCAATGAGGATGGTACAGATGTGAATCTCACTCACGGCAACTATATCCAGTTCATGGAGTCGGAAAACCGCGAGGTTAGAAAAAATGCTTTTGAGGCAATGTACAGTAGATATAAGGAATTCAATAACTCAATCTCTGTGATGTACAACTATAGTGTAAAGCATGACTCTATCATGTCTAAGCTACGTAAATATAAATCGACTCTCGATAGCAAGCTATCTGGCGAACGCATTCCACTCTCTGTGTATGATAATCTTATAGATGCTGTACATAAGAACCTACCCTCGATGCATAAGTATATGGAAATTAGAAAACGCGCTTTAGGTCTTAATGAGCTAAGAATATATGATGTTTACCGCCCTATCGTGAAACCAGAGGGATTAGAATGCAGCTATGAAGAGGCTGTAGATATCGCCTGCAAAGCATTGGCACCTCTTGGTGACGACTATGTTAATACATTACGAAAAGGATTAACCGAAGATAGATGGGTTGATATATATGAGAATACAGGCAAAACATCTGGCGCATATAGCTTCGGCTCTTACGATAGTAACCCATATATTTTGATGAACTTCAGCGGAGAACTACGTGACGTATTTACACTCATTCACGAGGCTGGTCATTCGATGCATTCATACTATACTAGACGAACACAGCCATTTGTGTATGGAGGACACTCTATATTTACAGCAGAGGTTGCTAGTACCGTTAATGAGACTCTATTGATTCATTACCTTCTAAGTAATGCTGAGTCAGTAGACATGAAGAAATATCTAATCAACTTCTATATCGATGAGTTTAAATCTACATTGTTCAGGCAGACAATGTTTGCTGAATTTGAAAAAATTGCACATGAAACTGTCGAAAATGGTGGATCACTCACAGCACAGTATCTAAACGAGGAGTACGATAAACTGAATACACTTTATTATGGACCGGCAATTGAACATGACGAGTATATTCAGTATGAATGGTCTAGAATTCCTCATTTCTACCGTGCTTACTACGTATATCAGTATGCTACGGGCTACTCCGCCGCAAATGCTATCGCTAATAGGATATTAACTGGCGGAGAAGCTGAACGAAATGATTATTTAAAATTCCTAGCTACCGGAGAATCTGACTATCCAATAGAATTACTTAAAATTGCTGGAGTAGATATGAGTACTGAGGAGCCTGTTCTCTCTGCCCTCTCTACATTTAAAAATCTAGTTGATGAACTAGACGAGATGATATAGCGCATTTTATATGAGGAAATACTATGAAACCAACTAAAGTATTTATCTATAGCAATGATACAGGTTTGTCAAAGGCTACTGCTAATGAACTTATCAATGTTCTTAGCATTAGAAAATTTGAGATTTCTAGCAAATATGATGAAACTGTCGATTTGATTGCTTGTATCGGTGGTGATGGAACATTTCTAAACTGTGTACATGAATGCAGACTTCCGAGGACCCCTATAATCGGGATAAATACCGGTCATCTAGGATTCTTTCAAGAACTAGTTCCCTCTGAACTGGAGATGTTTGTTAATCACTATAATGATGGAAATTATACAGTTGAAAAGATACATCCAATACGCGCCCTAATCACAGCCAGAGACGGTATTCACGAGATAACAGGAATAAACGAGATCCTTGTAATGGGTATGTATACAAAACTTGCTCATCTTTCTATAATCATGGACGATACTCCAATTCAGGAGTTTATCGGAGATGGAATCCTCGTATCAACTCCTGTTGGATCAACTGCTTATAACTATTCACTTGGTGGTTCACTAGTAGCGCCAGAGCTAGACGCTCTACAGTTAACACCGATGGCTCCGATGAATACTAGTGCGTACAGATGCTTTAGGTCGAGTATTCTCTACCCTGCGTCAAAAAATGTTAGATTGGTTACGCGTAAGAGCAACGTTAGAGACAAACTTTTATTATCGTATGATGGACTAACAAGAGAATTTAGCAATGTATCTAAAATTGACGTAATGCAGGCAGATGACGAGATTCATCTTATAAGACTACCTGGTTACGATTACTGGAATAAGCTTACTAACAAGCTTTTATAGACTAAATATGAGGAAACAATGGGAAAATACAATCATAAAGTAACTGAATCTGATATCGGTTTGAGCATCAATCAGATCATAAAAACGAATTTCAAATTCTCATCACGGTTCAAAACTAAGATGAAATTCCAGAAACTTGTAGATCTCAACGGTATACCTACTCCTGGATTTATTAAACCAGATGTGGGAGATGTAATATCGATAAGACTCCCAGAAGAAAGTAGCGATTTTCCGGCTGAAGATATTCCTATAGATGTAATATATGAAGACGATGATCTCATGTTTATCAACAAACAGCCTGGAGTGATAGTTCATCCAACTAAAGGTCACCCATTTCATACTATCGCAAATGGTCTAATGAAATACATGAAGGATAACGACCAAAGCTACAAGATTCGTTTCGCTAATAGAATAGACATGGATACGTCTGGGATCGTCATCGTTGCAAAAAATGCGAACTCACAAAACGATATATCCCACCAAATGCGAGCAAATTCAGTGCATAAGCAGTACATAGCAATCGTTAACGGTGTAATTGAAGATGATAAATTTACGATAGACGAGCCTATCGGGAGACCTAGCGAGGAATCGATTCAGAGAACTGTACTATCAGAAGGTGGTAAAGATGCAATTACGGATGTCAAAGTTCTCGAGAGATTTAAAAGAAATACGCTCGTTGAAGTCACATTACATACTGGAAGAACACATCAGATAAGAGTTCATCTCACTCATATAGGTCACCCTATCACGGGTGACCACTTATACGGTGGTGATGCACCAGAGCTTATGGAAAGACAGGCATTACATGCCGCAAAAATGAGTTTAAAGCACCCTATGACTGGAGAAATACTTAATATTGAGGCGCCTTTGCCAGACGATATGAAAAAATGCCTAGCTATTCTACGTAGGTAGAATGCTGGGCATTAGCTTTTTCTTTTAGTTAAAGTATTTATAATTAAAAATTATGCATCAACCTTCCTAATTCTCATTATGGCTTCTGCTCTATCTTCATACTTGAAAACTGCAGAACCAGCAACAAGAATATCTGCACCGCTTGAAATTAATATCCCTGAATTCTTATCCGATACACCACCGTCAACCTCTATTTCGAAATTGTATCCATTTTCTTTTCTTAATTTATTTAGCCGAGCTACTTTTCCCGCAGTTTCAGGAATGAATTTCTGCCCACCAAACCCAGGATTTACAGACATTACTAATACCATATCGACAAATGGAAGCACAGCTTCAAGACAAGAGACAGGAGTACCCGGATTTATAGACACACCTGCTTTTACCCCATGCTTCTTAATGTGCGCCAGGGTCCTACAAATATGAGGACATGCTTCGTAGTGAACCGTAATATAGGCGGTATTGTCCGTCACAAACTCCTCTAAGTACTGATCTGGATTCTCAATCATCAAATGTACATCGTAAGGGGCAGTTGCATATCCGTTAAGACTCTTCATAACGGCACTTCCAAAACTGATATTAGGAACAAATGCGCCATCCATAACGTCTACATGAATAAAATCACATCCGCCCTTGCAGATATCAGCGACTTCAGAACCAAGTTTAGCGAAATCAGCTGCTAAAATCGACGGTGCTATTTTTGCCATTTTTTTACCTCTTCCAAAATTGATAAATACGATTCATATCTAGTTTTACTAATTTTTCCTTTTTCAAGTGCTTCTTTTACTGCACAGTCAGGCTCATCAACATGAATACAATCTAGATACTTGCAACAACCCTTAAAAGCATCAATCTCAGGGAAATAATCCCTCACATGATATTTATCAAGTCTAGGCATATCTAGAGATGTAAAACCTGGTGTATCATAAAAATGAGTATTTTTATCAATGCTAAAAATCTCGACATGCCTTGTCGTATGTCTACCTCTGGCAGTTTTATTGCTGATATCTCCTGTTTCTATATCATTTCTACCGGTTATATGGTTCATTATTGTTGATTTTCCAACGCCTGATGGTCCGGCGAGCGCAACATTAGCTCCCTTTATCAAATCATATAGCTTATCTATGCCATCACCATTCTTGCCATTAATAATAACAACTGGAAAAGCTTTTTCATAAGTTGATACAAGTTCTTTTAGATCATTTTCTGATACAAGATCTGGTTTTGTAATACAGACGATAACTTCGATGTTGTTATATAGTGTTGCAGCGGTAAACTTATCAATAATAAGATTGTTCGGATTAGGAAAAGCTGCCGCAAATAAGACTACCAGCTTATCTAGATTAGAAACAGGTGGGCGCGAAAGAAAGTTTTTTCTTTCGCGCACCTTTGTTATTATACAGTCGCCGTCTTCTTGCCTTAAATCAAATTCGACAATATCCCCAACATAGATGATTGATTTACCTCGCTTAAGATTCTTGCGAGCATTCCCCATGTAAACTCGCTTTCCATCATCAACATAGTAGAAACCGCCAATTCCCTTAACGACTCTTCCCAGCATATTATAACCTTGTTCCACTGTTATTTGAGTTGTCGGAAGAGCTTCCTGAAGAAGGTTTACCCTTACTTACCTCAATATCAATTGTTTCACCTTTTTCGAGTGATGTATTAGCAGCATACTGTTGCCACATTACATAACCATTGCCATAAACATTGCTTTCGTCGTAAGAAATATTTCCTACTTTAAATCCAGCATTTGTAATAGCCGATTTTGCTTCCTCAAGTGACTTTCCTGTTAAAGAAGGTACCGTTCCCTTCTCCTTCCCTTTTCCATCACTAATTGTAATGTTAATTTTTGTTCCTTTGTCGGCATTTGTTCCAGCTGCAGGATCTTGGGTTAGTATCGTTCCCTCAGGCTTATTTGAAGTCTCAGACTTAACTATTCCAAGCTTGTAGCCCGCCTTTTTGAGTTTCTTTTCAACTTTCTTATAGTCTTGACCAACTATATTAGGTACTGTTCCTTCCTTAGAGCCCTTACTGAGGTGAAGTGTTATCGTTGAACCCTTTTTAGCTTCTTCTCCACCAGAAGGATCCTGTTCGACTACATGTCCCTCAGAAATTTCCGATGAATATACACTTTTACCCTTTTCAACTTTAAATCCGCTCTTTTCAGCCGTTTTTTTCGCTTCCTTATAAGTCATATCAGACATATCAGGTACCTTAGCTTTACTAGAGAAGACACCTGTTGCAAAAGCAACGCCCAGAACAAGAACGAGTAGAACCGCTCCGGCAATACCAAGTTTAATAAGCTTTTTCTTGCGACTAGAAGAATTAGATTTTTTCTTCTTTTTCTTCCTGCCTTTTGAATTTTCTGAAACTATATCGTCACTATCATCTTCTTCACTATCAGATCGCTTACGTGCAACCTCATTAGATGCCTCTGCAAAAATTGAATTTCCAACAACCTTAGTCACGAATTCGATGTTATCTAGTTCTTCAATGAGTTCATCTGCACTGTTGAATCTATTAGTTTGAAACTTATTTGTAGCCTTGAGAACAGCTCTTTCAAGTGCAGGCGGAATTCCATCCACATATTCATGTGGAGGTACAATGTCTTCGTTTATATGCTTGAGAGCTATGGATACAGGATTGTCTCCATCGAATGGAACTCTCCCTGTGAGCATCTCGTACATTACAATACCAAGTGAATATATATCGGATCTTTCATCAACATAATTTCCTCTAGCCTGTTCGGGCGAAAAATAGTGTACTGATCCGATAACCTTGCTGTTGGTCGAAAGTGTTGCGTCATTAACAGCCTTAGCTATACCAAAGTCGGCAAGCTTTGCAACACCATCAGATGTAACCATGATGTTATGAGGCTTGACGTCTCTATGTATTATCTTATTTTTATGCGCAATTCTCAATGCAGATGCAACCTGCTTAGTAAGGTCGATTACCGTACGGTAGTCTAGAGGTGCATCTTCTGCAATTATATTGCTTAAGTTACGGCCTTCAACAAGCTCCATTACTATGTAGTTAATATTTCCTTCCTTACCTACATCGTAAACACTTACGATATTAGGGTGAGAAAGTCCAGCAGCTGCCTGCGACTCTCTTTTGAAATTTTCAACAAACGAAGCATCCTTTGTGAACTCCGGTCTGAGTATCTTGATAGCGATGAATCTGTTTAACAGTCTGTCCTTACCCTTGTAAACGACTGCCATACCGCCATCACCGATTTTCTCAAGGAGCTCGTAACGGCCAGATAGAAGTCTACTGCTCATTTGATTCCTCCAACATGTCAATACAGATTACTGAAACGTTATCGTTTCCACCGTTTAGGTTTGCTCTTTCAACCATACGTTCAGCACAGTCCTGCATGTCAGAACTCTCGTTGAAAATATCAAGTATTTCGCTGTCCGATACTTCCTCGTAGAGTCCGTCACTACAGATTAGTACCCTGTCACTTGGCTCCATATATATATTGAAGCAGTCAGGGTTGTTGTATGCATTTCCACCAATAGCTCTAGTGATTACATTTTTTTTATAATGATGATCGGCCTCACTACGTGTAATAGCACCCATCTTAACTAAATCATTTACATAGGTGTGGTCATCAGTAATCTGATGCACTTCATCCTTGTGAAGGAAATACACTCTGCTATCTCCCACATTGCCTACGTATAGAATTTTGTGGTCAACATATGCAAAAACTAGTGTTGTCGCCATTCCTACGTACTCTGGCTTTGTGTTGGAAAGCTGTAAAATACTTTCATTTACAAAGTTAACAGCATTTTCAAAATATGTGAAAATCGCTTCACTTCCCTCAACAAGTTCTATTGGGTTGTTGTACACGTAATCTGCAAGGAAATCTACTGCTGCAGTGCTTGCAATTTCCCCGGACTTATTTCCGCCAACGCCGTCTGCCAGCATGAAAAATCTGCTATCCTTTAATACTTTTACAGCGTCTTCGTTCTTAGGGCGCTTCATTCCCTTATCTGTTAAATATCCTACTCTCATTAAAGTCTTACCACCTGAGTAAATTAAAATTATAAATTGTTACACTTACTGATTTTACAATAGTAAAATCCTACTTGTTTATTATACGGTAAAATTGAATTGTATTCAACAATACTTGAATTTTCAAAGGAGTTACAGAGCCTTGAAACTATCTGTTCATTTTCCCGCTTATTGATAGTACAAGTGGAATACACTAGCTCTCCTCCAGCTTTTAAATACATAAAGGCATTTTTTAAAATGCTGTACTGAATTTCATATAAATCTGGAAGCTCATTAAGATTAATATGTAGCTTTAATTCAGGTTTTCCAGCGATAACCCCAAGTCCAGAACAAGGAACATCTGCAAGTACTTTATCAAAACGTTCACTTAAACTCTTGTCGTATAGAGTGGCATCCATCACTTTTGTCTTAATGCAAGAAATTCCGAGGCGTTTTGAAAGCTCGTTTATGAGCTTCACACGATGTTCATGAATATCACAGGCAAAGATTTCACCTGTATTATTCATAAGTTCCGCCATCGCGGTAGTTTTACCCCCAGGAGCAGCACATATATCGAGTACTTTATCGCCAGATTTTGGACTTAGCATTTCCACGCTTCTTAGCGAAGAAGTGCTTTGAACAGTAAACATACCGCTTCTGAACTCTGGGATATTTACTATTGAACCATCTTCTATGATTATCCCATTTCGAGAAAATGGATTATCCTTAACTTTTATTCCCCTATTTGAAAGACATTTTTTTAAATCTTCACGATTACAATTTAACGAATTTACTCTTATGTTAAGCTCAGGTATATCATAAAAGCCTTTTATAATCCCTTCTATCGTACCTTCACCATATTGCTTAGAGATAAACCTGATGAGATGATACGGAAAGGAATATTTATATGATAATGACTCTAGCATATCATCGGTATCAGGAATTAATAGCTTTGCACCTTCGCGTTCAAAAGTTCTAAGCATGCCATTAATAAAACCTTTTACTGAGGGCGAAATATTTTCAGCAAGAGTAACAGCTTCATTTACAGCTGCATAGTTTGGAACTGAATCCATTTTTGACATTGCATACATGCCCATACGCAAAATAATTAAATTCTTTTTCTTAATTCCCTTGATACCATTCTTAGCTAATCTGTCTATATTGCAATCTAAAAGGATTGTATCCCGTATAACACCCTTAGACATAACACGAACGAAGCCCTGTGAGGACACTTTGTGTTCCCTAAGAGCTTCGTTAATCGCAAGATTTGAATATGAATTATCGCAGTATACACTACGAAGTACATCATATACTGCGTACCAGTCATTGTTCATCAGTCTCTGTTACCTCTAATAAGAAGGACTCTAATTAATGCTGCCGCTGCAGTAGCTAATGCGGCAACATATGTCATCGCTGCAGCACTTAGAACTCTTTTGCTTCCAGCATAATCTGAATCATCAACAAGATTTAGTGCTTTCATCTGCTGTAAAGCTCTGCTACTTGCATTTAACTCAACTGGAAGTGTAACAAGATGAAACAAAACGACAGCCACAAAGCAGAAAATTCCTATATTAAAAAACATAGTTCCATACTCTGTTGTAGATGACAGGACAATACCTAATAAAATTAAAGGCCATGATGCGTTTTGAGCAAAGTTAGTTACGGGTACAAGTGCATTTCTCATCTTGACTGGAGCATAACTAGTAGCATGCTGTATTGCATGCCCAACTTCATGGCAAGCTATACAAACAGATGCAACAGAATCTTGAGAATATATTTCCGAACTAAGATTAACTGTATTAGATCTTGGATCATAATAATTAGTGAGTGCATCCCCATTCAAAACATTGATTGAAACCTGCTGAAGACCGTTTGCATCAAGCATCGTTCGAGCAGCTTCAAAGCCCGTTATCCCTTTGCTGTTTTCAATATCAATATATGTTGAAAAAGCACGTTTTATACGTGCCTGCACAATCATCGTGAAGATCATTGCTGGAATTAACACGATCATAGATGAATAATATCCACCAAACATTTCTCTAAACCTCCAATATAATTATTTATTTAAGACGCATTCCAACTTCTAATTTATTTCCTCTAACGAAATCTGAAACGCCCATCCTCTTCTTCCCTTGTAATTGAACCTCTCTAATTTCAAGTGTCCCATCAGCGCACTTTACAGTAAATTTATCCTTGTCAACACTGGTAATCACACCAAAATCAGCATTTATATCGACATCATCTATTGGTAAAACATCAAAAAGCTTAAGGACTTTATCTCCGATACTGGTAAATGTACCTGGCCAAATTTTAAAGGCACGCACTTTGTTATCAATTTCAGCAGCTGAGGAATTAAAATCAGTATATCCATCTTCTTTGCGAATCATGTGAGCATATGATGAAGCTGAGTCGTCTTGTTTTGTGTACGTTGCTTGACCTTCAGTTATTAAATCAATCGTTTTTACGACTAACCTAGCCCCACATTCAGCAAGTTCCTCAGATAAGGTAATTATATCTTTCCTTCCCACTTCGACCTCTTCTGCACTGATTATATCTCCTGTATCAAGTCCAAGCTCCATCTGCATGATAGTAACACCTGTCTTGTCCTTGCCATCCAGTATGGCATATTGCATTGGCGCAGCACCTCTATACTCTGGAAGAATAGATCCATGGATATTAATGCATCCGTAAACTGGTATGTCTAGAACCTCCTGAGGAAGTATTTGCCCAAAAGCTGCAACTACAATTAGATCCGGCTTTAATGCATCAAGCTCTTGAATAAAATCTGGGTCATTTTTAATATTATTAGGCTGAGAAACCTTAATTCCACGATGAAGAGCACAAGCTTTAACAGGTGAGAAAACCACTTTTCCTCTATTACCTCGTCTATCGGGCTGTGTCACGACCAATTCCACATCATGCCCAGCGTCTATTATGCTGTTTAATGCTGGAACAGCAAATTCAGGAGTCCCCATATATATAATTCGCATTTAGTTTTCTTCCTCTGTATTTTCTTCGGCAATTTCTGCCATCATTTCATTGTATTGTTCAGTAGTGTATACTTCTTCCGCTACATCAGTATATACAATTCCATTCAAGTGATCATTCTCGTGCATTATACAAGTTGCTGCAAATCCAGAAAATTCATACTCATTAATTTCACCTTCCAGATTCATAGCTTTAAGCCTAACTCTGTTCGGTCTCTTAAGCATTCCTATATATCCCGGTACACTAAGACATCCTTCTGCTGATTCCTGCTCCCCTTCCGTTTCGATTATCTCAGGGTTAATCATTACATATTCTTGATCAAAGTTTTCAAGTTCTGGTCTGCAAACGAAGATCCTTTTCATAACCCCTACTTGAGGTGCCGCAAGCCCAACACCATCAGCCTCTCTCATGGTCTCGAGCATATCATTACATAATACTTTAATCCTATCTGTAATCTTGGAAACGGGCTTACAATTCTTTGTTAGAATCTCATCTCCTCTAATTACTATTTTCCTTAGTGCCATAATACTCCCTTCAATATTAATTAATCTAAATTATTCCATATGGATTAATATCTAATTCAATATGACAGGTACTTCTATGTTTTATCATAAGTTCCTTGTAATTCATATAGGCATTAACAAATCCACTTCTAGTTCCTCTAGGTGCTTTTATCATAAAAAATACACGATTCCGATCAGCTCCACCTCTTTGGATGTCAAGCTTTGGCTCATAAATCGTTGTGCCCGTTGGTAAGTTTTTCATCGATAAAAGATAATTTCTAAAATCATTGGCATGATCTATTGTCGAACTATATTCAGTCTTTGAACCTTTTTTATCAACGAATATCACAGTGATAATATCAGAAAAAGGTGGATAGTTCATGTTTTTTCTGTGAGCTAGTTCTTGTTCATAAAAACCATAATAATCTCCATTTGCAGCTTTTTTAATTGTATCGTCTTCAGGTTGATACGTTTGAAGAATCACCTTACTCTTTCCACCTTCTCGACCTGCACGACCTGATACCTGAGTTATAAGCTGAAATGTTCGTTCCGGCGAACGGTAATCAGGTATATTGAGTGATGAGTCTGCTAAAATTATCCCAACTAAACCAACATTTTTAAAATCTAATCCTTTTGCTAATATCTGTGTTCCAACTAAAATATTGGTTTTGCCAGAATTAAAATGCCTGAGCGTTTTTTTTATCTCAGAACTGTTCTTCGCTGTGTCAAGGTCAAACCTCTCTACCTTAGCATTTGGAACAAGCTCTTCTATAGTTTCTTCTAAACGCTCTGTTCCTGTCCCTATAAAAGAGAGGTTATTATTTCCACACTCAGGACACAACTCTGGAATCTTGAACTTTCGTCCACAGTAGTGACATATCGCAGCGTTCTCTTTTTTATGATAAGTAAGCGTAATATCACAATCTGGGCACATCATTATGTAACCGCACTCAGGACATAATACTTGTGTAGAGAAGCCTCTCCTATTAAGAAATAATATTACCTGATCACCGTCTTTTACGGTTTGTTCTATCGATGCTAGTAACTTCCTACTGATAATGCTTGAGTTTCCTGATCTTAGCTCATCCCTCATATCTACGATCTGGACTTCTGGCATAATGCTATTACCAATCCTATTTTTCATTTCAATAAGCTGATAAATACCATCCATGGCACGATTATAGGAAACTATGCTTGGTGTAGCGCTACCTAAAACCAATGTTGCATTATGATACTTTGATCTTCTAAAAGCAACATCTACTGTCTCAAATTTAGGATTATGGTCAGATTTGTAAGTAGATTCATGCTCTTCGTCAATTATAATTACACCTATATCTGAAGCTGGAGCAAAAACTGCAGTTCTCGCCCCTACAACAATCTTTGCTTCACCGGATTTTATCCGCATCCATTCAGCAAGGCGTTCACTAGTCTTAAGCTTACTATGCATTATGGCAACTTGTTCTTTACCAAAACGCTTTGAAAAACGCTCGGCAATCTGTGATGATAGCGCGATTTCCGGAACCAGTACAATCGCCGATTTTCCTCTAGCTATAGCACTTTTTACAGCCCTAATGTAAACTTCCGTCTTGCCGGAATTCGTAACTCCATGGATAAGAAAAGATTTGCCAAGCTGATTATCAATCGAATTACATATGTCTAAAACTGCATACTTCTGCTCTTCAGATAAAGTCGGTTCATCTTCAAGTTTTGTTTCATCATATGCCTTAATCTGTTTAGGAACGCGCTTACCTGTAACATCAAACATTCTAATAGCATCAATATACTTAACACCATATCTAGATTTCATCCAGATAGCAGTATCAATTATCTCTGGCGTGAGAGACCTATCTTTATCAATGCTAATAATTTCTTTAACTTTATCTGCCTCAATGCCTGGTGCAGTATCGAGTGACACTACATATCCTTCTGCACCTTTCGGTTTTCTAGCGAGAGGTATACTAACTTTGTCACCGACATTTATGTAATCAGGAGCCAAATAAGTAAAAAAAGAATCCATATATTCACTTTTATTATCAATTACGACATCGACATATTTCATGAACACGAATCCTTTCTTTATATGATTTTAAATTATTGAACCCTTAGTGAGTCTACAGTAAAAATATATTGTCCTCCGCACAAGCATTAATCATATCATCTGGCCATACTGAAGCCTGCACTTCTCCGATATGAGCCTTTTGAAGAAAAAACATACATATTCTACTCTGACCAATTCCACCACCAATAGATAGAGGAACCTCATTATTTAGAACGCTCTGATGGAATGACTGGCTAAGCCTGTCTTCTTTGCCATCAATTTTGCACTGACGCTCCATCGCTTCCTTATCAACACGAATTCCCATTGATGAAAGCTCTAAAGCGTCATCGATGACTTCATTCCAAACGATAATATCCCCATTTAACTCCCAATCATCATAATCTGGAGCTCGCCCATCATGCTTCTTGCCAGATGCAAGAACACCACCAATCTTCTTGATAAATACTGCGCCAAACTCCTTAGCTGCGAGTTTCTCCCTCTCTTTTGGAGCATTTTCCGGGTACTTATCTTCGAGTTCCTGTGTTGTTATAAATGTGATTTCGTTTGGTAACTCAATCTGAATATCTCTATATAGACGATTAACATAATCCCCTAGATTCTTCATCGCATTGTAAATTGTGATAACTGTCTCTTCTAGAAATTCGTCAGTTCGTTGATCTTTAGTTATTACTTTCTCCCAATCCCATTGATCGACGTAGATAGAATGTATGTTATCAAGCTCTTCATCTCTTCTGATAGCATTCATATCGGTATATATACCGTGACCAGGCTCAACTTCATACTTAGCGAGCGCCATTCTTTTCCACTTAGCAAGTGACTGAACAACCTCTACCTGTTTCTCATCAATATCCTTAATTGTAAAATTTACTCTGCGCTCATATCCATTTAGATTGTCATTAAGTCCAGTCTCTGGAAATACAAATAAAGGTGCAGACACTCTGCGAAGCTGTAGACCATATGCTAGCTCCTGCTGGAAATAATCTTTAATCTTCTTAATCGCCCTCTGTGTCTCAACGTGATCAATAATAGGTCTATAATCTTTCGGTAGTACTAATTTCCCCATACCTAAAACCTTTCTATATAAAAATTTTTTATTAATATTGTTAAACAGAAATATAGTTATCTGCTTTTCATCATAGCTCGTGCGTACTCACAGCCGCAAAATTTCTGTCTGTATAAACCGTATTTCTTCGAAAGCTCAATGCTTCTGCCAAAACCATTTTTCTTCTTAAAGTCCATATCCAAAAATTTGATATTATTAGATGCGCCAATACTCTCTCCAATTCTAAGTATAGAAGCATAGTCCTTGTGAGGGCTAACGGCCATTGCAGTTGCAAAATAATCCATTCCGAGGCCACTCGCAATACGTCCTGTCTCTTCCAACCTAAGCTCAAAACACACATCACATCGCTTTCCGCCTTCCGGTTCATTACAGAGTGGTCTTGCTACTTTGATAAATTCTTCTACTTTATATTCACCTTCAATGTAATTAACATACGTCCTTTCTTTGAACTCATCATTAAAAGCATCGATAAACTTTATCAGATTATCCCTGCGCAAAAGATATTCTTCCTGATCTGTAATGTTTGGATTATAATAAAAAACAGTAACATCATAGTCAAAAGCAAGCCGTTCGACACAAGAGGTCGAACAAGGCCCACAGCATGCATGCAATAGTATTCTTGGCTTCCTATTAGTTAAATCAGTATGCATGTATACGGGCAAAACTTTATTTTGAAATTCATTCGTACGAAAACCCACATATGTGTCACATTTTTCTTTCATTAGATGTACCTCTGAATTTTAAAATTACCTGTTTATTATACAAAATATTGTCGCTTTTTTCTATAGCAACGATAACAATATCAATATTTAGGAGTTATTTTATCAATATATTTTTTGCGAGGTTTATGTTTGAAATTTACTGATAGTCAAAGATTTTATTCAATAAACAATTACCTAAAGGAACGATTCGGCAAGAAGATGGCAAAGCTTTCAATCGAAGCTGGTTTTACATGTCCAAATCGCGATGGGAAAGTTAGTTATGGTGGTTGCAAGTTTTGTTCATCTGGTGGCTCGGGAGAACTCGCATCAGATATATCAGACCAAATTTGTTTGCTTAGTGATAAGTGGCCAAATGCCGGTCACTTAGCTTATTTTCAAAGCCACACAAACACTTATGCTTCTGTTGATGTTCTTAGAAGCAAATATTATGCCGCCCTATCTCATCCTGAGATTGAAGGAATAGTAATTGCGACTAGACCCGACTGTCTCGATGGCAAAATTTTAGACTTACTAGCAGAAATAAACGAAAAATATTTTATGTGGATAGAACTGGGTCTTCAAACTATACACGAAGAGACGCTTAATAGAATGAATATCGGTTACCATCTAACTGATTATGATAGAGCAATTTATGAACTGTCAAAAAGAAAAATCAAAACCGTGACGCATTTGATACTAGGACTCCCTGGAGAAACTGAACATGATATGTTTGAATCACTTCATCATGTAACAAATAGTGGGATATTTGGCATCAAACTTCACCTGATGAATATAATTAGTACATCTCCTCTTTATAGGGAAATGCCCGAATATGTTTCATTTGATAGTCTAGAAAGCTATGTTGATCTAGTAGTAAGAATGATTGAAGAAATACCGCCAGATATAACTATTCATCGTTTGACTGGTGATGTACCCAGAAAGCTTTTAATCAGTCCAGAATGGAGTTATAAAAAAAGAACGATTCTAAATGCAATTAATAGAGAGCTTCGCATACGTGATACTTTTCAAGGTGCAAAACTAAATAAATAGACTTATTCAAAATTATCTCGATATATTAAGCGGATATTACCTATTTTAGTAATATCCGCTCTGTTATTATTTAAAATCGATATATACACAAACTAGTGTGGCAATGCTGTTGATGCCGGCATATTGGTGTATACAGGAATTACAAACACTAGTGATTCATTTGTAATTCCGTAAGCACTGTAGCTATTCTTTGTTGAAATAGATTCAGTGTAGCAAGCTGATATATTTGTCATATACTGGTGTGTTCCAACTTTAGCGGCGCCATTTGCAACGTTAAATCGTTGGAAATAAACGGAGTTTTGACCCTGCTTGATATATCCGCTAGCGATAAACTTGGCTCCTCCAAACACGGCTTTCTGTTTAGTATCCCATCCTTGCTTCTTAGCATATTCAAGTCCTCTCATAACAGGATTTGCATTAGAATAAGCACCAATATTATATGGGTTATATGCATACTTTCCATCAGGGAATATATAACCTGAAATTGCAATACTTCCTCCGCCAGTTTCTTGGCGAGCTCTTGCAGCAAGTGCAATTGGGCTCATACCATTTTCCTTACCTGCACTCACAAACCAGCTAGCCATAAAACCATTCCTCTCAAGCGCAGTCCCTGATATTATTTTAGAAACCGCAGCTTGAGACTGGTATGATTGATACGACAAATCTTCAAACATGTAAATGTTATTTTCATTAATGAAATTACGAGGATCCATATAGTAACCAACTACTTGTGAACTAGCATTGAACCACGTTGATCCATCCTTTGGTATATAAGTTCCTGATGCAGTAAATCTACCAACGCCCTTCAGAGACTCTATACCTCCAGCAGGAGCTTCAACAGATTGTGCATCACTTACTGGAGTCGCTTCCTTACCATCATACTTCTGATCTGATACAGTTATCCAATTTGCTGCTGCGTAGTATGTTTTTCCCTTATACTGAACTCTATACCAGTTGTAGTTACCAGAATTTATAGCTCCTGTGATGACTACATCTGTGTTCTTCGGAAAAGTTCCTACAGGCCTATTTGTAATATCGTATGACGATCTATAGTTTAAGTAATCATGCACCTTACCACTTACACTCGCTTCTCCATCCTTAACTTTTCCCGAAGATGTAACATAACTTGAAGGAATATAATACACTTTTCCACTTACAGCTATCTTATACCAATTACTGTTATCAATATTCTTTACGCTGCTTATAATCGTTACGTTCTGTCCGGAAGTTAAAGTTCCAGCCTCTTTAAAGATATCGGATGGTCCCATTCTGTATGAAGCGCTTTGATTTAGAGTTCCGTAAACTACATCAGTATTGGTTGTTATTGATGTCGATGTCGTCTGCTTAGTATTTGAACTTTGATCTTTGGAATCATCAACTTTCACAAACTTGCTACATATGTATCCGAATCCGTTTCCATGTTTTATCTTATACCAAACAACACCATCTGAAGCTTTTGCTGTCAAAACAATCGAAACCTTATCTCCAGTATTTGCCCCACCAATTCTTCCATAACTGGTTCCTGAACCTTTTCTTATGTTCGTATAACCACCTTTCACAGTACCATTAATCTCATGTGAATAATTTTCGTTAGTTACACTGCCCTGTATATATCCAGTCTGTCCAGAAGCGGTTCTAATATGTACAAATTTTGAATCATCGCTTCCGTTATTAGCAGTAAATACTTCATCTAACAATGAAATATCAGTATTAGCACTTGCTGAGCCAACGGAACCAGATGAAATACTTGCGCCATTATATAAAGGTCTATTCTGATCCTTAGCTTTGAAGCTATAAGGATTGATATCTCGATATGACAATGGATAAGCACCGTTAATGAGAGACACCCCGTCACGGCTCTGCTTTGATAGTGCTACATTCCAATCAATTCCTGTTTCCTTAGCGATAAATCTCCAATTTGGATGAGCAGCATGAAGCTTTCTTAAATGGACTTTATAATCCTCAGGAAAAGATGCAATTGATTTTTCAAAATCATTTTGCGATTGGTCAACATTAGTATTAGTATTGTTGCTTGTATTACCAGTATCATTATTGTTGGCATTACCGTGACTGTTTGCACTGTTTGAATTTCCAGGCGATGATGTGCCATTGCTAGGCAATGCATTATTATCTGATGGCTTAGTATCAGAATTTGGCTCTGGATTAGTTGTTATCGTACCAGCATTGTCAGAAGTACCATCGCTGTTATTAGAAAAAATGCTTCCAGTAATATCTACCCAAGTAGCACAGACATAATTATAACCACCATTATACTTAATCATATACCAGTCAACGTTAGACTTATTAGCCTTAGCTTTTAGAAGAACTGTAAGGTTTACATTTTTTCCAAATGTAGCCACATTAGTGAATCTAGTCCCGGCACCAAGTCTGCTATTTACAGGCGAAGTTGTTCGACCTGCAACTGCAGAATATTCCACTCTATTAACTAAATCGGATCTAATATAGCCTGATTTACCACCATAAATTATGTGATACCATTTATCCCTAGCCGTTGCGTTTAAATTCGAAGAAAAAACAACCTCGGTAATTATAACTTTCTTATTATTAGAGATAGCCATCACTTTTTTAGAAAATACGGAAGTACCCGCTCTAACGTTTACTCCGGACTTTGAATTTATGTAACCTGTCGCATTCTGAACTGATTGTGCATTGGAGGTCACAGTAGAAACCAAAATTAGCAGAGTTATAAAAACAAAAACTGCAAATATTGATTTAAATTTTATAGATATACTATTATTCATTAGTCCCTCTTTCTTAATAAATAATTTTATAATTTCTTAGTAGCAAAATATAACTAATATTAATATATTTTAACAAATCGGAAAATAAATATAAATAAAATAATCGTTATAAGTGTTGAAATTTCAATAAAAAAGAGGAAATTAATTACTTAAAAGCTAAAAATAATATGAATACCACAATATATAAAGATAGTATAAAAAAAGAAGGCAATATATAGATATAAAAAAGAAGCATCTCTGCTTCTTTAATGGTGCCCAGACTCGGAATCGAACCAAGGACACAGGGATTTTCAGTCCCTTGCTCTACCAACTGAGCTATCTGGGCAAATAAACTAAATAAATAATGGTGGGCCATCGGGGACTTGAACCCAGGACCTGCCGGTTATGAGCCGGACGCTCTGACCAACTGAGCTAATGGCCCTAAAGTGGTCGGGGTGGCAGGATTTGAACCCGCGGCCCACTGGTCCCAAACCAGTTGCGCTACCAAGCTGCGCTACACCCCGAAATCTTGGCAGGGGCAGAAGGACTCGAACCCTCGGCACGTGGTTTTGGAGACCACTGCTCTACCAACTGAGCTATACCCCTATGGTATATAAATATGGCGGAGAAGATGGGATTCGAACCCATGCGGCCCTAATACGAACCCTAACGGTTTAGCAAACCGTCCTCTTCAGCCTCTTGAGTACTTCTCCAAAAGCTATAACTAAATGATTCTTGGCGGAGAGGGTGGGATTCGAACCCACGGTCCCTTTCAGAATCACTGGTTTTCAAGACCAGCTCCTTAAACCACTCGGACACCTCTCCGGATGTTGATAAAATTGGTGACCCATCGGAGATTCGAACTCCGGACACCTTGATTAAAAGTCAAGTGCTCTACCACCTGAGCTAATGGGTCACAATGGCTGGGGTAGCGGGACTCGAACCTGCGAAATCACGGAGTCAAAGTCCGTTGCCTTAACCACTTGGCTATACCCCAAAAGCATGACTTCTAGTTCGTCTACTTAACCAAACAAAATCTAAAAATGGTGAGCCCACAGGGATTCGAACCCCGGACACACGGCTTAGAAGGCCGTTGCTCTATCCAACTGAGCTATGGACCCTTAAAAAAAATGGAGCGGATGATGAGAATCGAACTCACGCTATCAGCTTGGAAGGCTGAAGTTCTACCATTGAACTACATCCGCAAAGTGGAGCGGAAGACGAGATTCGAACTCGCGACCCTCGCCTTGGCAAGGCGATGCTCTACCCCTGAGCCACTTCCGCATATTTATTGGTCGAGGGAGATGGATTCGAACCATCGAAAGCACAGCTAACGGATTTACAGTCCGCCCCCTTTGGCCACTCGGGAATCCCTCGAAATATTGGAGCTGATGGAGGGAATCGAACCCCCAACCTGCTGATTACAAATCAGCTGCTCTACCGTTGAGCCACATCAGCATAACCGTTAAAATTGGCGACCGGGAACGGGCTCGAACCGTCGACCTCCAGCGTGACAGGCTGGCATTCTAACCAACTGAACTACCCGGCCAAAAAATGGTGGACGCTATAGGGCTCGAACCTATGACCCCCTGCTTGTAAGGCAGATGCTCTCCCAGCTGAGCTAAGCGTCCAAAGATATTTGTCGCACTAGATAATTTAACCTTAAGCGCCAATTTCGTGCTGCAGTCTTCACTCAACTGCGTTATTCATACTAACACAGCATCTAATCACTGTCAATCAGAAATTTATTTTTTCTTGATTTCTCTTTCAACAGCTTGCATTTACCTGCGGTAACCTCTGTTATTGTATCGATTATTGATTGCTTTTGATCAATATCTCCACTAACATCTAGTGTGATTTTATCAGTGTACTCTATTTTTGCAATCTTGAAAACCCCTGTTTTTGAAATGTTTTCAATTTGTGTCAAATGCGAATATGAAATTTCATATGTTAAAACTATAGCTTCCCTTACTTCAGAAAGCAATGCTTTATCTATCGCAAGTCTCGCAGAAGTCGAATATGCCCGCACGAGGCCCCCAGTACCAAGCTTTATTCCACCAAAATAGCGAGTCACGACAATAGCCAGGTTAGTTAGCCCTCTTTCAACAATCATACGAAGAATCGGTGCGCCAGCAGTCCCCTGTGGCTCACCATCTTCACTAGACCATTGTATCTCTTGTTTCTCTCCTACTACCATAACCGGTACATTGTGTGTAGCATCCTTATATTCACTCTTAATTGACGAGATAAACGCTTTCGCCTCATCACATGAGTCCACCGGTGAAATATGTGCTATAAAACGAGATTTTTGGGTTATATATTCAGCTTTAGCTTCTTGGTATACAGTGTCATAGAGCTTCATTTACAAAATGTACTTGTCAACATCTACTTCCTTGACAGTCTCCTTGAATTTATTTTTTACAAACTCTCTATCAATCACTATCTTTTCAACAGAATTATCTGGAAGCATAAATGATATATCCTCAAGCAATTTTTCAAGAATCGTATATAATCTTCTTGCTCCAATATTTTCAGTCTGCTCATTCATAAGATATGCCATTTCAGCAATTTCATCCGTTGAGTCATCTGTAAACTCAACATCTACTCCTTCAGTTTCGAGTAATGCTTTTTGTTGTTTTGTTACAGCATTTTCTGTAGCAGTAAGAATCTTTTTAAAATCCGCTTTATCGAGATTCTTTAGCTCAACATTTATCGGAAATCTTCCCTGTAGCTCCGGAATTAAATCAGAAGGTTTAGAAACATGAAATGCTCCAGCTCCAATAAATAACATGTGATCAGTTTTTACTGGACCATGTTTTGTATTAACTACACTCCCTTCAACAATCGGAAGAATATCTCTTTGTACACCTTCACGGGAAACATCTGCACCTGAAGCCATCGAACTTCTAGAAGCAATTTTGTCTATTTCATCAATGAAAATAATACCGTTCTGCTCAGCATTTTCGATAGCATCATCAATTACTTGATCCATATCTATCAAATTTTGTGCCTCTTGCTCCCTTAAGATTTTTCTTGCTTCCCTAACCGTAACTTTTTTGTGCTTGGTCTTTTTAGGCATCATATCTCCAAATATATTGCCTATCGCTATGCCAATTCCTTCATTTTGCATATCTAATTGATTAGTATTTACAGAATCCTCAACTTCTATATCTATAAGTTGATCCTCTAGCTTGCCTTCTCTTAAATGAATTTTAACTTGTTCTTTAGCCATAGCAACGTCTTCTGGAACACTTTGCTTTTCTAAATTCTGCTGCTCTTCATACTGCTTCTTTTGGCTTGGATAGTTGGAATTATTAAGGAAAAAGTCAAACGGATTAGGTCCATTAACATTCTTGACATTATCTGATGATGCCCCTGGAACAAGAGCATCAATAATCTTTTCCTCAACAAGTTCATCAGCAATTCCGTATTTCTCATTTATACGTTGCTGTTTAGTGATCCTGACAGAAGCCTCAACTAGATCTCTGACCATCGAATCAACATCACGTCCAACATAGCCCACCTCAGTAAACTTGGTGGCTTCAACCTTTACAAAAGGTGCTTCCATAATTTTAGCAAGTCTTCTTGCAATTTCAGTTTTTCCAACTCCAGTAGGTCCCATCATTAGGATGTTTTTAGGAGTGATTTCTTCCCTCATCTCTTCACTTAGTTGGCTGCGCCTATATCTATTTCTGAGGGCAATTGCTACTGATTTTTTTGCTTCATCCTGTCCAATTATATATTTATCAAGCTCAGCAACTATCTGTTTAGGAGTCATCGTTTTAATATCATTATTCATTATTTACCTCCTATAACTTCTCAACAGAAATATTGTCATTTGTATATACGCAAATAGAAGATGCAATTTCTAGAGACTTGCGAACAATACTTTCAGCATCAAGTTCAGTATTATCAAATAGAGCGGAAGCAGCTGAATAAGCGTAATTACCGCCGGAACCAATAGCAACAACATTTTTATCAGGCTCAATAACTTCTCCATTACCTGATATCACTAATAAACCTTCTTCGTTAACTACTATCATCAACGCCTCAAGGCTGCGGGTTGCTTTATCACTTCTCCAAAACTGAGCTAAATCAACAGCAGCACGCTTTAAATTTCCATCATGCTCCTGTAACTTATTTTCAAACTTATCAGTTAGCGAAAAGGCATCAGCCACGGAACCTGCAAATCCAGTTAAGACCTTTCCTTTAAAGATTTTCTTAACCTTCTTAGCACCGTTCTTCATGATGGTAGTTTCACCCATTGTAACCTGCCCATCACCACCGATACATATATCTCCATTAGGCCTTTTAACTGCACAAATAGTTGTCGCATGAAATTGAACCATCATCTACCTCCAAATTATAAAAACTTTTACTCTTTATCTGGTTTTACATAACTACAATTTTCATTAGAGCATTTAATTTTAGCTTTTTTTCCTTTACCTTCAAGAAGCATTGATCCGCATTTAGGGCACAGTTCTCCAGTCGGCTTATCCCAAAATGAAACATCACAATCTGGATAACCACTACAGCCGTAGAATATCTTCCCACCGCGTCTAGTTCTTTTTTCAATAATTGGCTTGCCACATTTTGGACAATTAACCCCAATTTCTTTTAATATCGGTTTTATGTTTTTGCAATCAGGATACCCAGTGCAGGCTAGGAATTTACCAAATCGGCTTTCTTTAATTGCCATAGGTTTTCCACATAATTCACAAACTTCATCACTTAGAACTACTTCTTGTTCAATCTTCTCTACTTCATTTTGAGCAATTTCTAACTCTTTGCTAAATGGACCATAAAAATCTTCTATTACATGCTTCCAAGCTTCCTTTTTTAATTCGACTTGGTCTAGCTGATTCTCTAATTCTCCCGTAAATTCTACATCTACGATATCTCCAAAATACTCTGAAAGAATGCCTGTAACATCAAACCCCAGTTGCGTTGGAACGAGATTTTTCTTTTCTCTGGTAACATAACGCCTTCCCGTAAGCGTTGTTATAATTGCGGAATACGTACTAGGTCTTCCTATATTCTTTTCTTCCATCTCTTTAACAAGACCAGCCTCAGTATATCTAGCAGGAGGTTGTGTGAATTTCTGTTCTTTAACAATCTCTATACATTTAAGTTCATCACCTTTTTTGAGTTCTGGTACATACGAATCCTTCTCGCTTGCAATTGGATATACCCTTCTCCAGCCATCAAAAACTAATCTTGAACCAGATGACCTAAATTCATACCCATTATTATCTATGATTACAGTAACAGTATCAAACTCTGCAGCTGCCATCTGAGATGCAACAAATCGATTCCAAACAAGGGTGTATAGCTTAAATTGATCTGAAGTCAATGAGTCGCGAATTGCCTCCGGTTCAAGGTTAACATCTGTAGGCCTAATTGCTTCGTGTGCATCCTGTATATCCTTGTTTTTGTTTGAAAATGAGTTGTTGGAACTATATTCCTTGCCAAATTTATTAGTAATAAATACCGATGCAGCTTCTTTTGCGGCAGACGATATTCTAACAGAATCAGTACGTAAATAAGTAATTAAACCTCTTGTTCCAATTCCTTTTACTTCAATCCCTTCGTAAAGTTGCTGGGCAATTTGCATAGTCTTCTTAGTCTGGAAATTCAACTTTATAGAAGCATCTTGTTGTAAACTACTAGTAGTAAATGGCGCATAAGGTTTTGGCTTTCTCTTACCAGTCTTTACACTCTCTACTACGAATTTTCCTGCATTTAGCTGATTCTCAATAGTATCAGCTTCTTCAGCTGTAGTAACGCGAATATCTTCTCCATTGTATTTGCTAAGCGATGCATTGAAATTATCTCCATAATCAGCCGTTATGGTCCAATACTCTTCAGGTACAAAAGATTTTATTTCACTCTCTCTATCACAAATCATCTTGAGAGCTGCAGACTGCACTCTACCAGCAGAGAGACCGCGCCTTACCTTCTGCCATAGAAGCGGACTAATCTGATATCCAACTAATCTATCTAGTACTCTTCTAGCTTGCTGAGCATCTACTAATCCCATATCTATTGAACGAGGATGCTTTATAGCTTCTTTTACAGCTTCTTTATTTATTTCGTTAAAAACAATCCTGCATTCACTTTGGGGATCGATATCAAGCAAATATGCTAGATGCCATGATATAGCCTCTCCTTCACGGTCCGGGTCAGTTGCCAAAAGAACACGTGATGCCGACGATGCCGCTTTCTTAAGTTCCTTAATCTTGTCACCCTTGCCTCTTATATTTATGTATCCTGGTTCAAATTGATTTTCTATATCTATCCCTAGTCTACTCTTAGGTAAATCTCTTACATGTCCTACCGAAGCGAGCACATTATAAGAAGGACCTAAGTATTTTCCAATAACTTTAGCTTTTGAAGGCGACTCAACAATTAAAAGCGTGCGTTTTCTCGCCGTCTTCTTGGACTTCATCGTATTTTTTTTCTTTGTTGACGTTTTAGTTTTTGTACTAGGCATCAATTAACCCCTTAACAATTAATTTAAAAATATAACTTCTCTACAATATTAGAGTTCATCATAAACCTTGGGATTTTATTTTGCAAGAAATACTTTGCCACCGTAGGTTGTAATAACCCCCTTTATCTCGAGCACTGTAAGTATAGCACTGACTTTTCCAGCGTTTTTGTTGAGATTGTGTGCAATGCTATCAATAGTACAACAACTAGATTTCTGGATTTCCTTATAAATCTCCAGTTCATCATTTCCAAGGTCTGTCTCAATGTCTTGCGGAGTATATTCTGCTCCCTTGATATCCGATGTTACATCACTGATACTAATCATTGGAATTGCACCATCTTTAATCAATTTATTTGTTCCAACACTAAACTGACTATTTATATTCCCCGGCACAGCGTAGATGCTTTTCCCTTGTTCATTTGCAAAGTCAGCAGTTATTAGTGAGCCGCTATTAAGGCCAGCTTCCACAACTACTACAGCTTCAGATATTGCGCTTATAATCCGGTTTCTCTGAGGGAATGTATACTTAGCGCCTGGTGTACCAGGAGCATATTCAGAGATAATTAATCCGTTAGAAGCTATTTTGTTATATAGCCATGCATTTCTCACTGGATGAATTATATCGATCCCAGTACCGAGCACAGCTATGGCTTTCCCTCCCAGACTCACTGTTCCTTCATGCGCAAAACTATCAATCCCATATGCAAGACCTGAAACAACGGGAATATTAGCTTTAGCAAGCTCTTTACCTATCATTTGGGCTACAATTTTCCCATAAAGTGTATATTTTCTCGAACCAATTACTGCTACTGATTTGAGACCAAGAAGATTTAAGTCTCCTATACAGTATAGACGTTCAGGTGGATTATTTATTATTCTTAGATTTTCTGGATAATAAGGTGAATTAATATCAATTTCTTTAATTTCATTACTATATTTGTTATTCATATTTAATCTTTTCCTATATCAAATTCACTACATCTGTACCCTAGTGCTTCCGCTAAATGTTCAATACTAACTTTCCTCTCTTGCTCGATATCTGCAATTGTTCTCGCTACCTTAAGAGTACGTATATAACTCCTCGGAGATAAGTTAAGCCTATCATATGCATTTTCTAAAAATTTATTTTCAAGATTACCAAGTAGACAAGCGTCTCTAATTTTCTTATCACTAATATTTCCACATTTTTCATCTCTATCTTCTAGTTTTGAGAACTTTAAGGCATCACTTACCATCGAACTCATAATTTTACTATCCAGCACCTTGTCTTTCCCAATTTTCTCAAATTTAAGGTCTTCATACCTTACTTCTCGCATGGTAAGTTGCAAATCTATCCTATCTAAAATTGGACCACTCATTCGTCTTCTGTACCTAGCAATCTCTTGTGCAGTACAAGTGCATTCATTTGATTCACTTCCAAAAAATCCACATGGGCAAGGGTTTGCAGCCATAACAACAAGTGCTTTACACGGAAATTCATATGTATTTCCTTGTCTTGATATTACAATTCTATGATCCTCTAATGGCTGCCGAAGAGCTTCTATTTGACCTGTATCAAACTCACAAAATTCATCGAGAAACAGCACCCCATTATGGGCCAAAGAAAGTTCCCCAGGCAAAGGATATAGCCCGCCACCAAGAAGCGCTGCTCTAGAAATGGTGTGATGCGGGGATCTAAATGGTCTGCCTATCAAATCATTATTCCCTTTATTAAGATGCCCCGCTACGGAGTGTATTATTGTAGTTTCTAGCAATTCACGATTTGTAATCGGTGGTAATATTGTAGGCATTCGCTTTGCAAGCATAGTTTTGCCACATCCTGGAGGTCCAATCATCAGTAATGGATGCTTTCCGGCAGCGGCAATAACAAGTGCTCTTTTTGCATACTCTTGTCCTTTTATATCCGAATAATCGCATTCTTCTATTATCTCACTGGAGGTATTTGTAATATGGAAAGTATACCCCTCACTAAGTTCATTATTAATAGCAACTATTGCTTCTTCAAGGTTCCTAACCCCTATTACAGAAATCCCTTCGACCATCGATGCTTCTTTAACATTTCTTGCAGGGAGAATAACCTTTTTTATACCTGCTTCACGAAAGGCGATTATCAATGGTAAAACCCCATCTACGGGCATAATCCTTCCAGATAGAGATAGTTCTCCAATCACAGCATATGCCTTTGCTTTCCTACTATTTACTACTAGGGTGCTCGAGAGTACGCCGATAGCAATCGGAAGATCTAGATGGCTTCCATTTTTATTAAGACTTGCTGGTGATAAATTAACAGTTATATGGCCATGTGGAAAATCATAGCCTGAATGGATTATTGCCGAGCGAATCCTTTCCCTCGATTCTATAACTGATTTTGAGGCTAAACCGACGATATTGAAATTGGGAAGTCCATTGCCTATACCCGTCTCAATATTTACCTTCTGACCTTCAATCCCTTTAATAACTCCACTTATAATCGTTGAAAGCATACTCACCTCTAAAAACAATTCTTGCTAACCTTACATTCGATTTCGACTACGTCAAATCGAGCATTATAATTCGTAAAATCTGCATGTTTACGCAAGAAATAACCGGCTACGTTTTTGATATGACGGATTTTATTGCTTGATATAGCTTCGGCGGGATAACCATATTTATCACTTGTCCTCGTTTTTACTTCAATAAAACTAAGTACATTCTCCCTCATATCCATAGCAATAATATCTATCTCACCTAATTTGCATTTATAGTTTCGTGCAATCACCTCATACCCTTGTTGTTCAAGTATATCTGCGGCCATATTTTCTCCGAGACTACCGATTATCTTGTTATACTTCATACAATCTCCTTTTCAATAATTAATAGATACAAGTTCTAATTATCATGGAAACTCTTTTTATCACGAAATAGATGAGCATTCATTATGATTGCAAAAAAAATGCATACAGGACTGTAAATAGTGAATTCACAGTTCGTATGCATTGCTTTTTTATTTAGATTTGATTTTACACTTCTTCGCCAAAGCAGAACTTTAATATGGCTTTACCGACGCCTCCGTTTACATTTGTATCCGTTATGTAATCAGCATTCTCCTTAACAATATCCCATGCATTTTCCATAGCAACTCCAATTTCCGCCAACTGCAACATCGGAATATCATTCGCAGCATCACCACAGCACATAAGCTCAGATCTGTCTATCGAGAGTATTTTCATAAGTTCAGACAACGCTTTGCTTTTGCTAGAGCCGAGTCCACCGATTTCAATATTATTTGGCACAGATGACGTTACATTAGCATCATCATATTTGCTTACTATCTTTCGAATATCCGCAAGCTTATCCATATCTTCAAAAAAGATATTTATATTCTCAATCTCTGTGCAGTTATCAAGCATAAATCCAAATATATCGTCTAGTGGATTTCTCGTCCTAAGAACATACTCGCGCCTTCTGTGAATGCTTCCATTAACATCAATATCATGATAGAGAGCTGAATCTATATATGCTCTTCCATCGTGAAAAGCCTCGAGATATAGATTGCGTTCTCTTGCAAGATCCACTACTCTCCCGATTACATCTGGATCTATAAAACTGGAATACACATCATGTCCCTGCTTTAAATCACGAACATGAGCCCCATTTGAAGAAATTATATATCTTAGCCCTGATATATTCATAATATCTTCTGGAACTGCTGAAATGACGCGCCCTGTCGTCACAATAACATTGATCCCCGCATCAATTGCGCGCTCAATAGCAATCTTGTTGATTGGGGGTAGTTTACCATTAATTCCAAGAGTTGTTCCATCTAAATCTAATCCAATAATCTTAATACTCATTTATACCTCATAATGCACTTTTTTGTTGATTTTTCAATCAAAAAACGATAACTCAATTGCAAATAATCTGTGTTTGAATTATAATTCACTATTGAGCTATTAATGAAATACATTATATATTGATTTAGCTCTTTAATCTATATTTTATTTATGACAGGATGGCGAAATGAAGATTGCGATAATTGGAGCTGGAAAGCTTGGAATCAGAATTACTGAAGCTCTGCTTGATGGAGATTATGATGTTACAGTTGTAGATAACAATGAAAAAAAATTAGATATACTAGCCCAGCAGTTTGACGTTTTCACTGTTCTTGGTGATGCCAAGACTATCGATACACTCAATAAGATTGACGTAAAATCTTTCGATTTTCTCATCGCCACAACGACATCTGATGATACAAATATCTTAGCTGCTTCTTTTGCAAAGATTCTCGGCTGTAAACGTGTAATTGCAAGAGTTAGAGAGCCGGAACATATGAATCAGTTAGACTTTCTCAGGGAGCACTATAATATTGATATGCTCATTAATCCTGACCTCCTGATTACTTCTGAAATCTATCGATATCTGGTTGAGAAATACACTCTTAGCAATGGTATTTTTACTTCGAGAAGTATCGCACTTATTGAATTTGAAGCTGATAAGAAACCTCAGCTTATCGGTAAATCGCTAGTTGAATTTCGAGCTATTATGCCAGATATGCTAATGGTAGGTATTTCTCGCAAAGGAAAAATGATAATTCCGCATGGAAATTCGGTTATAGAAGCACACGACCTCCTCTATCTTATAGGTGAGAAGGAAAATGTATTTGATTTAGCTAGTCGTGTACACACTAAAATGAAGCATTCTGCAGTACAGAAGGTTATGATAATCGGTGGCGGAAAAACCGGGTATTACCTTGCTTCTAGGCTATCTGAGTACGGCGTGTTCGTAAAGATAATCGAAAAAGACAAAGCTCGTTGTCACTATTTGGCGAATAAGCTTGAAAATGTAATGATTCTTAATGGTGATGGATCTAATGTTGGTCTACTTACTGAAGAGGATATGGATGAAATGGATGCTTTTGTAACGGCGACAGGTTATGATGAAGAGAACCTCCTTCTCGCTCTTATGGCCAAGACGCATGGTATAGAAGATGTAATTTCTAAGGTTAGTCATGACAGCTATACAGATTTAATTTCAAAGCTCGGTATAGATGTAGTTCTTAACCCACTTGATATCAGTTGTTCAACTATTCTTAGGCTCATACGCGGGGCAAAAAAAGTTATATCATCTGTTCTTTTACAGGGTCAGGCCGAACTCATGGAGGTTTATGCGCAGGAAGGCATGGGCATGATTAATATTCCTCTTAAAAACATGAACCTGCCTGATTATATAATCATCGCAGCCATCCACCGCGGAATGGACACAATAATTCCTGATGGAAATACAAAAATCAAACCTGGAGATCGAGTTACAATTGTCTGCATGATCTCCAATATCGGATATGTAGAGAAACTATTTAAGCCAAATATAAGACTTAATATTTTGAAGTAAGTGCCATGTATAAACGAGTTATTAATATAATCGGAAAACTGCAATTTATTATCGGAGGTAGCATGATGCTACCTCTATTTGTCGCGGTGATTTACAAAGAATATAACTCAGTAGTTGCTTTTACTATCGCATGCGCAATTTCTTTCGGTTTAGGCATAATTACAACGAGCATTTTAGGAAGATCTAGCTCTACTGAAGCGCTTCGCTACACAGACAGCTATTTTATCGTTTCATTTGCGTGGATTATGTCCTCTGTTTTGGCTGCGATACCATTCGTAATACAAGGGTCTATTCCAAATGTTATAGACGCTTTTTTTGAGATGTGTTCTGGCTTTTCAACCACTGGAGCAACTATACTTACAGATGTTGAGGCCCTGCCAAAATCAATGTTACTATGGCGCTCAGAGACCCAATGGCTTGGAGGAATGGGAATTGTCGTTTTAATGGTTGCACTAGTTCCTAACCTAGGAGTAAAGGCGCAAAACGTTGCAAGTGCAGAGACACCCGGTCCCACTGTAACGAAACTGACTTCTAGATTCTCCGATACTGCTAGAAGTCTTTATATCGCATACGTAATACTTACTGTTATTCTAATAGTTCTGCTGCTTTTGGGCGGTATGAGCATGTTTGATGCTGTTGCCCACTCTTTCTCAACTATGGCTACTGGTGGTTTTGGTGTTTATAATGATAGTGTAGCTCATTTCCATAGCTATTACATTACATGGGTTATTATAATATTTATGATTATAGCAGGTACCAACTTCAATCTTTTTTTTACAATGCTTGTAGGCAAAATTAAAACTGCTCTGGCTGATGAGGAATTGAGACTTTATGCTGGTATTTTGGCAATATCTACAACACTTATAACAATATCACTTCTCTTTCAAGGTGGATATAAGAATACATTTAAAGCAGTTACTGATGCGGCATTTCAAGTTGCAACGATGATATCCACTACTGGATATGCAACTACTGATTTTAATCTGTGGCCTGCATTTTGTAAGATGGTCTTGATATTAGTTATGTTTACAGGAGCGATGAGTTCATCAACGGCAGGGGGAATTAAAATCATACGCGTACTATCAGTTTTTAAGATGTTTAAGCGTGAAGTTAGAGTTAGACTTCATGACAATATTATTGATGATGTTAAATATAACGGAACCAAGATTTCCGGGGAAGTTATGATGTACATGCTATCGTTTGTCATTACATTTCTGATAACACTTAGTATAGGAACTATGTTAGTCTCTCTTCGATCAAACGCAGATTTAGTTACTGATTTTACAGCTGTTTTATCTTGCATAAGCAACGTTGGACCAGGATTAGCTCAAGTAGGTCCGATAGAAAACTTTCATTTCTATTCTGACTTTGCAACTTTTGTACTTGCGCTAATAATGATAATAGGAAGACTTGAGCTGAGCACATTCCTAATTATGTTCTCTAGACATTACTGGAATAGACATATAGTTTAAAGAGGCTATCAGATGGTTAGTAAAGAAAAGAGATTTGTTCTTCATATGGTGTTTGCATCCATGACGATATTTGGAGCCTTTACGGTTCCAGCTGTTTTGTTATGCATAAGATATCAGGATTTCAATGAACTAGCTCATATTGGTACGATATCTATATCTACATTGGTTATAGGCTTTATCGGTCAGAAAGTGTTTTACTATGATGTAAATCGTATGAACTCAAGAATATGCTTCATGACGACTATTTTTACATGGCTCACTATGATTTTCATAACATCAATCCCTTTCTACCTGAGCAGCCTTAACTTATCATATATAGATTCGTTATATGAAGCGGTTGCTTCATGGACAACTACTGGTACGTCGGTTGTAAACTCAGATGTTATGCCTATTGGTCTTAAAATGCTACGCGCTTCGTGTAATTGGATGGGAGCACTCGGAATAATTGTTATTGCTTTAAACTTCTTACCGACATGGCAATTTGTAGGAAGATCTCTTGTCATTACAGAGATAGCAGGTCCTGGATTTATGAAAATCAATACTACTTTCAGAAAGACTTATCGTAGAGCTCTAGCCATATATATATCGCTTACAGCAATTCAGTATGCACTGCTAAGAATATCGGGTCTAAATAAAAGCGATTCCCTTATTACATCCCTTAGCAACATTAGTACTGCTGGCTTAATGAATCTTAATAATGGTAATATTGTTGGTTATGGACTATCTGTAAAGATAATAATTTCAATTTTCGCATTCTTGAGTTCACTCAACTTTTCTATTCTATTATTAGCAACTATGAAAAAGTTTCGAGAGTTAACCGAGGGACCAGAATTAAAATTTCACGCTGGACGAATTTTAACAACCACCATTTTCATTACGGGAATATTGTATATAACATACAACAGAACTCTTTCATCACTTAAAGAATTCGGCAATGTTCTAATGCAAGTTATTTCTTACTTTACTACAGCAGGTTATCAAATTTCCGATACTAACGGATGGCCAGGAGCGGCTTGTGCAATTATATTAATACAGATGTTTATCGGAGCATGCGCGATATCTTCTGGTGGTGGAATAAAAGCTGCAAGAACAATAATTGCATTGAAAACATCTTCTAGAACGCTTTATCACCATATTCATAAGAATGCTATTAGACCAATTAAATACGCAGGAACACCGCTTAAGCTTAACACCCTTCTACGTTGCAACTTATACATTGTAATGTTTGTTGTGACTTTTCTATTTGGTGCACTAATATTATCAATTAATCTTGATCTTAATACTGCACTAAACACTTCGCTAGCGATGCTCACTAACACGGGTACTTACATTAATCAAACTGCAACGCCGGGGATTATTGATGACTACTCTATAGTATCCAAGATAACTATGATGTTCCTAATGCTTGCTGGTAGACTTGAGATATATCCTGTTATCCTCATATTCTTTAAGAGCTTTTGGAAGAACGATAACGACTTCTTATAAAAGTAAAAGGCTTCAGATAGATGAGATCTATGTATCTCATTCCTATCTGAAGCTTATCTTATAGCATGCAATCGTTTAGCGTTCACTGATATTACCTATCTCAAACTGTCTTGTGGTTGATTTATTTACTGCTATTAAATATTCTTTAGATAGCCAGTATTGTTTCTTCTGGCACTCTTAATCGATATATCAAACCCATAAAACTGCTAGTGTTAAGCAAGTTCAAAATCTATATATCCGTCTTCTGGACTAGTATCTATAACTCTAATCCTAACAGGCTGTCCCAGTGTGATTATATTGCCACTAATCTCATCAATAGCAGAATATGTCTTCTCATCAACTATATATCTCTTACCCAGCAGATCAATACTTATAAATCCTTCAATCGTGTTCTCAAGCTCAACATATATACCATGAGATTTTACTCCACTTACAACACCATCAAACTCACTGCCTATATGATTACGCATATATATAACTTGATAATGCTTTTTAACTTTTCGTTCCAGCTCCATCGCATTTCGTTCCGTCTCTGATATATGCTTACAAGCATCATCCAAGAACGCATTATATCCTGTTCCATTCGAAATAAATCCTCCTGCATGGATTTGATTCTTAATCGTTCTGTGAACGAGCAAATCAGCGTATCTTCTGATTGGTGATGTGAAGTGGCAATAATACTTAAACGCAAGGCCATAGTGTCCTAAACATTCTGCTGAATAATATGCCTTCTGCATTGTTCTAATCATAACTCTACTTACTAGTGATTCTTCTGGTTTGCCATCAAGCATAGAGAGAATATTGCTTAGCTCCTTTGTCTTTATAGAATCTGATTTGCCATTGAGCGAAAAGCCTAGATTCACCAAAAACTCCTTAAGCTCCATCATTTTAAGAGCATCGGGTTTCTCATGAACGCGATACGCAAGTGGCTTTTTTGCCCAAAAATAGTGCTCTGCAACAGTCTTGTTAGCAGCAAGCATAAATTCCTCAATCAATCGGTTAGCTATTCTGCGATCAGACAGAATAATATCGATCGGCTCACCATCTTCATTTAATATTATCCTTGATTCAGGTAAATCAAAGTCAAGACTTCCGTCACGTTTCCGCCTTCTTGAGAGGATATGATATAATTCGGAAGCGTCTGTAAGCATCGGATACGCATCAAAATACTTATTTATTTGTTCCTCATTATTATTCTCTAGCATATCCGATACATCATCATAAATTAATCTGTAATTAGACTTAATTATTGATTCACTAATATCGTAATTTACAACATGCCCTTCATCATCAATTTCCATTGCACAGCTAATCGTAAGTCTTTCGACATCAGGATTCAAACTGCACTCGCCATTTGAAAGACGTTCAGGAAGCATAGGGATAACTCTATCAGGTAAATATACACTATTTCCTCTACTTAAAGCCTCCTTATCGAGAGCACTGCCTTCACGTACATATTCCGCAACGTCAGCGATGTGTACAAGCAACTCGTAATTTCCATTATCTAGCTTTCTAACGCTTATAGCATCGTCAAAATCCTTTGAATCAGGTCCATCAATAGTTACGGTCATAAGCGCTCTGTAATCCTTACGTCCATGCGAAGGAACAGTCTTTACTCTATTAGCTATTTCATCTGCATCGTTTATTACGCGATTAGAAAAATGTGGTTTAACGCTATAATCAGCCATTTGACTGAGAATAAACTGATCTTTATCTCCAGCCCTAGCTACTATTCTTTTAACTCTACCTTCGGCAATATAATCGCCTTTAGGGTATCTAATAATCTTCACCTTAACGACATCCCCAGGTTTAGCACTGCTAAGATTATGCTTAGATATCATTATATGGTCGTTATTGTTATTAATCGGGTTTACAAGGTATAAGCCACGCTGCACGATTAAATATCCGATAACGCACTTACAGCTCCGCTCTAAGATTTTAACTATATTGCCTTCAAAGGCACCCCGCCTTCTGTGATTTTCACGAGACTTCACTCGTACAATATCCCCATTCATGGCACCATTCATGTCTCTTCCTGATACGAATACATTAACACCATCATCAGGGCACACGAAACCAAACCCACGTTTATTCTTCATGAGTTTACCTTCTACAATCATCGATTTTCTGGCGTTTCGCTTCGGCTTCTTTATCTTTCTTTTTCTAGACATCTCACCCTACTTGTAAATATAAAAATAGGCCGACAAAAGTCGGCCATGATAATCTATTGATTATTTATTCTTCTGTTGATTCAGCTTCAGCTTCAGTTTCTTCTTCATCACCGAGCAAAGCCTTAATGCTTAGACTGATTCTCTTTCTGTCTGGATCAATTTCCATAATCTTAGCAGTAATCGAATTTCCGAGCTCTAGCTCATCAGAAACATTCTCGACTCTTCTATTAGCAATCTCAGAAATATGAACTAGTCCATCAAGACCAGCTTCTAGTTCAACGAATGCGCCATAGTCCTTAATCTGAACTACTTTACCTTCAATAATCTGACCAACCTCATACTTTGAACCAACTAACGACCATGGTTCAGGCTGAGTCTGCTTGAGACCAAGAGAAATCTTTCCTTTCTCCTCGTTTAATGCAAGAATCTTAACGTTGATAATGTCTCCGATGTTAAGGACCTCCTTAGGGTGCTTCAGCTTGCCCCAAGAAATTTCAGAGATATGAAGGAGTCCATCAACACCACCGATATCTACGAATGCACCGTAGTCAGTGAATCTCATTACTTTTCCCTCAACAACATCGCCAACATTTAGGTTCGCCCAAATCTCTGCAACCTGCTTACGCTTTTCGTCAACTAGTACAGCCTTTCTTGAGAAAACTGCTCTGTTACGCTTGTTGTCAACCTTGATAACCTCAACATCTACTGTCTGTCCTAGGAATTCATCGGCATTTTCAACATATCTATCAGATAGCTGAGAAAGAGGAATAAATCCTGAAATCTCCTTATAAGCTGCAATTACTCCGCTGTTAACAGATTTAACGAGCTTAACTGAAATAATCTCCTTATTAGCCTGTGCAGCGGCAAGTTCCTTGAAGTTCTCGTTCATCTCGAGTCTCTTCTTAGAAAGAAGAATTCCACCCTCACCATCATCTGACTTCATTACCTTGGCCTGGATTTCATCACCTTCCTTAAATAAGTCAGCTAGAGTCTGTCCTGGCTCTAGAGATACCTCATTCTTCAAAAGGATTCCATCCTTCTTGCATCCAATGTTAACGATTACCTCGTTATCCATTACCTGATGCACAGTTCCATCAACAATTTCTCCAGGTCTTGGTAGACGTAAAGAATTCTCAATGTCATCCATATAATCCAACATTGGATTATGATCCACATTAGCTGTGACATTTTCGCTCATACTAGCAATAACCTCCTTAATAATCCATTCGGGTGTTGATGCACCCGCAGTTACCCCTATTTTATTATAATTGCCAAGCTCTTTCAACTCTAAATCTGAAATATCCTGTACAAATAATGCATTTTTACAGTATTTTTTTGCTATTTCATATAGTTTTTTTGAATTTGAACTATTTGGGTCTCCAATAACAACCATAAC
Organism: uncultured Mogibacterium sp.; assembly: GCF_938041965.1. Taxonomy (GTDB): domain Bacteria; phylum Bacillota; class Clostridia; order Peptostreptococcales; family Anaerovoracaceae; genus Mogibacterium. The sequence goes on from NZ_CALISE010000022.1 coordinate 55,935, forward strand.
GTCTACTTTTTTTGCTAGTTCCGCGCAGCTTTCCTGACGATCTCTAGTCGCATTACATATGGTGTTATTTATCTCATATTGAAGTGATTCTTCATCGAAAACATGAAGAATTGAATCCAGCAATTCTCTTTTTATCGTTGTCTGACATACTATTAGAGGAATTTTGTCTGAATTAAAAGTTCTAACGAATGCTTCTGCCTCTTCTTCATTCTCGAGAATTATGCCAGCATAATCACACCAGCCATTAGTAGCCTTAACCTCTTGGTGATTAGCACTTCCAACAATTATGATTGGCCGACCTTCTCTATGAGCCGATAAAACTAAATTATGAATCTTAGTTACAAATACGCAAGTTGTGTCTATTAACTCTATACCTTTTGTATCTGCTTTATCGTAAAATTCCTTTGGCTCCCCATGAGAACGTACGATTACAACGTCACCTTCTTTTGCTTCATCGAGAGAAGAAATCATTTTCACTCCCATGGATGCAATCTTGTCAGTAACAGCCCTATTATGAATTAGATTGCCGCACGTATATGTGGTGCGGCAATCTTTTTTTGCTCTATCTATTCGTTCAAAGGTCTTGTCAATGGCTTTCTCTACGCCAAAACAAAATCCGGAATGATCAGCTCTTATTATTTCCAATTATCCACCTTACCAGTTTTTAAAAGCACTTTTTACCAGGGAACTTGGCACCAGATCCAAGCTTATCTTCAATTCGTAGAAGCTGGTTGTACTTCGCAACTCTATCTGTACGAGCAGGTGCTCCGGTTTTAATCTGTCTAGCATTGATGCCTACTACTAAATCAGCAATAGTAGTATCTTCTGTCTCACCAGATCTATGCGAAACAATTGCGTTGTATCTATTCTTTTTTGCAAGCTCAATTGCCTCTAGCGTCTCGGAGATGCTTCCAATCTGGTTAAGTTTAATTAGAATTGCATTTGCACAGCCGAGCTCAATACCCTTTGCCAATTTTTCTGGATTAGTAACAAATAAATCATCACCAACGATCTGAATCTTATCTCCAAGTCTCTCAGTCATGAGCTTCCAACCATCCCAATCATCTTCATCCATTCCATCCTCGATAGAAGCAATTGGGTATTTGTCACAGAACTCTGCCCAATTTTGAACTAGCTCAGAAGCGCTAAACTCTCTACCTGACTTAGGCATCTTGTAATAGCCCGTCTTATCGGTTTTCCAGCCACTTGCAGCAGCATCAATCGCAATTACAAAGTCATCTCCTGGAGTATATCCAGCATTCTTGATTGCTGCTAAGATATAGTCTAATACTTCAAATTCATCCTTTAGGTCTGGTGCGAATCCACCTTCATCACCAATTCCTACTGAATATCCTGCTTTTTTAAGATCTTTACCTAACTGATGATAAACTTCAGCACACCATCTTAAGCATTCCTTGAAGGAAGATGCACCTACAGGCATAATCATAAACTCCTGTACATCAACGGTATTTGATGCGTGCTCACCACCGTTCAGAATATTCATCATTGGAACAGGAAGTGTGTTTCCATTAATACCACCGAAAAATTTAAATAGCGGAATACCTAATGATTTTGCTGCAGCCTTAGAACAAGCAAGCGACACTGCAAGAATAGCATTTGCACCGAAGTTACTCTTTCCCTTTGTTCCATCTGCGTCAATCATTAGCTTCTCTATTGCATATATGTCCTGAGCCTCTTTGCCAAGAAGTAAAGTCTTAATCTCATTATTGACGTGATATACTGCTTTAGAAACACCCTTGCCACCATAACGAGATTTATCACCATCTCTAAGTTCAAGAGCTTCATATATACCAGTTGATGCGCCACTTGGTGTATCGCCAACTGCCACAGTCCCATCTTCTAACCATACCTCAGCTTCAACTGTAGGATTTCCTCTTGAGTCAAGAATTTCTCTGCCAATTACATTTGTGATTATAGATGACATACCATACCCTCCGTTTTTAAGTTAAATTTAATATAATATAACATAATACAAATAATATATATCTGTAATTACTGTAGTTTAAACGCTGCATTTGCGATTTCCACAAACGTTCCGACCTCTAGGCTTGCACCTCCTATAAGGCCTCCGTTAATATCAGGTTTTTTTAGAAGTTCATCGGCATTTGAAGGTTTCATACTGCCTCCGTACTGAATTATCATTCCTTCTGCAGTTTCCCTTCCATACATCCCTTCTATCATTCCTCTGATAAATCCACACATCTCCTCTGCCTGATCCGGTGTTGCAGTCCTACCTGTTCCTATCGCCCAAATTGGTTCATATGCTATAACAATCTGTTCAACCTCCGCTGGGGTGAGTCCGTCTAGATCTTCAGTTATCTGTCCACTGACAAATAGCATTGCATTGCCAGCCTCTCTAATTTCTAGACTTTCCCCAACACATAAAATAGGCGTGATTCCTGCACTTAATAGTGCTTTAAGCTTCATGTTTACCGTACTATCTGTCTCAGCAAAATATTCTCTTCTTTCAGAGTGACCCACTATGCAGATGTCAATATCAAGTTCCTTGAGCATAGAAACTGAAATCTCTCCAGTATAGGCTCCACTCTTCTCAAAATGAACATTCTGTGCACCAACCTTTATACCTGTCCCATCAAGTTCTCTCTTGAGAGTCTCAAGCTGCGTAAACGGCGCAATTACTGCCAATTGCTCTGGATATGCAATATTTTCGCCTTTTAATTGGTCGGCAAAGAGTTTTGCTTCAGCAATTGATTTATTCATCTTCCAATTACCAGCAATTAAAAATTTCTTCATCTAATCATCCTGCCCTTTAATCTATTTATCATTTAAGCATGCTATTCCAGGAAGTTCTTTTCCTTCTAGGAATTCTAGGCTTGCTCCTCCTCCGGTGGAAATATGCGTCATCTTATCAGCTAATCCAAATGAAGTCACTGCTGCAGCTGAATCTCCACCACCAATTATAGTAGTCGCATCAATTGATGCTAGGCATTCTGCAATCGCTCTTGTTCCAGAAGCAAACGTTGGCATTTCAAACACTCCCATTGGCCCGTTCCACACTACGGTCTTGCACTTCTCAAGTTCACTGCAATATAACTGCTCAGACTTTGGTCCGATATCCATTCCCATCATGTCGTCAGGGATTTCTGACACACTATAGACACCGTGCTCTGATTCATTCGAGAACTCTTTTGCTGCTACAACGTCCACAGGTAACATGAGCTTAACACCCTTTGCTGCTGCTTCAGTCTTAATCTTTCCGATAAGTTCGTAACCTTCTTCATCGAAAATAGATTTCCCAATGCTATAGCCTTCAGCTTTTAGGAAAGTATAAACCATACCTCCACCAATAACTAAGTAGTCTATCTTATCTAATAGATTAATAATAACCGGAATCTTATCTTTTACCTTTGCGCCACCCATTATTGCAGCCAGCGGTCTTTCCGGTTTTTCAATTGCAGCACCCAAAAACTTCAATTCCTTCTCAATCAGGAATCCCGACACTGCAGGAATATAATCGGCTATACCTGTTGTTGAAGCATGCGCTCTATGCGCCGTTCCAAATGCTTCCTGTACAAATACATCACCGAGAGATGCTAGCTCTCGTGCAAACGTAGGATCATTCTTCGTCTCTTCACTTCTGTATCTTACATTCTCAAGAAGCGCAACTTCGGAAGGAGCAAGATTTTTAACAGCTTCAGAAACCTTATTATCGACCACTAAATCAGATTTTATGAAATTAACATGAGCTCCAAGTATTTCACTTAGTCTTTCCGCTACCGGATAGAGCGAGAAATCATCATTAGGCTCACTTTTTGGTCTACCAAGATGCGATAAAATAACAACTTTAGCGCAATTATCACGTAAATAATTTATAGTTGGTAATGCAGCAACAATCCTTGTATCATCACTAATTTTACCATTTACAAGCGGAACATTGAAGTCGCACCTTACCACCGCTGTTTTATCAGACCAATCAATGTCCCTAATCGTCTTCTTCATATCGTGTACCTCACTTGTACAAAATAAATGATATGCCGCGCAGAATGCACGGCATCGTATAGTTATAATTCTTATTTATTATCAACTTTTCCCATGTGCTGAATGAGTCTTAGAAGCTGTACGCTATATCCGTACTCATTATCATAGAACATAATAAACTTGAAGAACCTGTCATTTAATTCTATACCTTCTCTAGCATCGAATATGCAAGTACAAGGATCCCCGATAAAGTCACACGACACAACTTCATCATCAACGAATTCGATGATTCCTTTAAATTCATTCTCAGAAGCTTCCTTGACCTTAGCACAAATATCTTCGTAAGATGCTGGATTCTTGAGAATAAGATTTAAATCTATAACCGATACATTTGCTGTTGGTACACGGTAAGCTTTACCGGTTAGTCTTCCCTCTAATTCTGGAATTACAAGAGATACAGCCTTTGCTGCACCTGTCGTAGTAGGAATTATATTGTTAAATACAGATCTTCCAGTTCTCCAATCCTTCATAGATCTTGCATCAACAACTTTCTGTTTTGCTGTTGCGGCATGAATAGTTGACATAAGACCCTGATCGATTCCCCAGTTATCATTGATAACCTTGCAGAGAGGAGCCAAGCAGTTCGTTGTACAAGATGCATTAGACACAACATTGAAATTACTATCATAATCTTCGTGGTTAACACCATAAACATATGTAGGTGTTGCTTTATCCTTTGCAGGAGCAGAAATAATTACTTTCTTAGCACCTGCATCAAGATGCGCCTGAGCTTTTTCAGTAGTGTTATAAGCACCTGTTCCTTCAACTATGTATTCCGCTCCGCACTTGTCCCAAGGAATATTTTTCGCATCATCTTCCATGAATACTGGAATTTTCTTGCCATTTACAACGATTCCATCTTCATACTTCTCAACAGTTCCAGGGAATCTGCCGAACGTCGAATCGTACTTAAGCATATAGACGATATAATCTAGATCGGAGTTACGCCAATTAATACCTGCAATTTCGATATCATCCATATCAAGAGCTGCTCTCATAACTACCCTTGAAATTCTTCCGAATCCGCTAATACCGACTTTAATCATTTTTTCCTCCTTAACATTCGAAAAAGATTGCCATTACATAAAACGACATTATAGAAGCCCAGGGAATCCGTTCTGACGGAGAGCTTCAAATAAAACAATGTTGACTGAATTAGCAAGATTCAGAGATCTAAGCCTTGTATTCTCACTCATGGGAATTCTGATAGCTGTATCATTATAATTGCCAATCAGTTCCTTAGGGAGACCTCTTGTCTCTCTTCCAAATAAGAACATGTCGCCATCTTCATATTCGAAATCAGTATAACAATTGTCGCCGTGAGTGGTAGCAAGGAATAATCTCGCATTCCCATATTCAGAAAGGAATTTATCTATACTATCGTGAACGATTAAATCAACGTATCTCCAGTAATCAAGTCCGGCTCTGCGAACCGATTTCTCATCTATATTGAAACCAAGTGGTCGCACTAGATGAAGTGTAGTATTGGTTGCTGCGCAGGTTCTTGCAATGTTACCAGTATTTTGAGGTATTTCTGGCTCAACTAGGACTACATGTAGTGACAAATTCATCTCCTTAAAACTAAAACTTTCAACAAAAATATAATATCAGTTAGGTGTTGTATTTTCAATAATGCAATTTTAAATTTATTTTTGATTCTCTCGATTATATCTACATACATCACTTATACAGCATTCATCACACTTGGGATTTCTAGCCGTACAGCATCTTCTTCCGTGAAAAATTAATACATGATGCATATGCGACCATCTATTCTTAGGAATTACTTCCATAAGTGCTTTTTCGGTTTTTAAAACGTCATCCTCATCAACGAGCCCAATACGATTAGAAACTCTAAACACATGAGTATCGACAGCGATGTGAGGTTCTCCAAACCCGACAGACATTACTACATTTGCTGTCTTGCGACCTACTCCCGGAAGTTTTTGAAGTTCAGAAAAGTCACGAGGAACTTCTCCCTCATATGATTCCGTTAGCATATTCCCAATTCCTACAAGGCTTTTTGCTTTATTTTTATATAATCCGAGAGCTTTAATCAATCCTTCCACATCTTTTATATCTGCTGCTGCTAGCTGACCTGGATTCTCATACGTACTAAAAAGCCTTGGTGTTATCTTGTTAACACTGGCGTCTGTCGTTTGTGCAGATAATACAACTGCAAGTAGCAAATGAAAGATTGAATCATAATGTAATGCGCAATCAGCATCAGGGTACTCTGCCTCTAGCTTATCCAATACTAATTTTATTTCATCATCAGTTTTAAAATATTTTTTTGTTTTACGTTTATTCATGATACTACCCTTTTTTCGTGTTTAAATATTGACTTTATACATGCTTTTAATATAATCGTATACAAAGAATACATTTATACAAATTGTATACCCCTGCAGTGGTGTAATTACAATTAAAGGAGCTAAATATGGTAATGAACCCCGAACTAGAGAGCAATCAGCCTCTATCCAATAGTCTTTTCGTAAAGGTCCAAAAAGACATTCTCAGCGGAAAAATACCAGCTAATTCAAAGCTTACAGAGCAGGCAATTTGCAAGAAATACAACGTTAGTAGAACTCCTGTGCGCGAGGCCTTTAGACAATTAGAGTCCGACGGACTAATTGAAAATATACCTAATCGCGGCGCATACGTAATCGGTTTATCAAGTCGTGATATTTCAGACCTATTTGATCTTAGGAGAACGTTTGAAGTACAAGCAGTCGAATGGGCGATTGAGCGAATGAATGATGATGAAGTAAACACACTTAGAGAGAACATCGAATTTATGGAGTTCTATACTCTAAAAAATGATGTAGATAAGGTTTTATATTTTAATTCTGCATTCCATAATATCATCTATAAAGGAACTAAAAACAGAATGCTCTATCTTACTTTATCGACATATCAAACGTACCTTAAGCACTCAGCACCTGCAAAGACATTCTCCGATGACTATCTGAAAACGATACTGCAGGAGCACAAGAATATTTTTGATGCCTTCGAAACCAAAAATGTAGCCGCTGGTAAAACTGCTATGGACTACCATATGAAGCAAAGCAAACTTCGAAGAATGTCTCATCTATTCTAAATAACATATCAATGCGATAGCATTATTTTTAATAATACTATCGCATTTTATATGAATTAGATTATTTGTTTAACTTGTGTTCTATCCACCCCAATATACCCTTTATAACTTGTTTCTTACAAATATCATGAAGAATATCATGATAACAATCCTTATATAGTTTGTAAGAAACTTCATTATGACCTTTTGCGCTAAGCATATTCGCTATTCTCATGACCGAATTTCCGCAGTTTCCTCTTTGATCTTCCGAACCAGCAAGTATATAGATAGGAATATCTGGTAATCTTACTATGCCGTCTTTTCCCCTCAGTTTCTCAATTACACTTATCATCTCTCTATAAGCCGATGCGGTCAGCATAAATCCACAGTCTTCATCGTCCACATATTTTTTTAACTCTTCTTCATCACTGCTTATCCAGAAAAATTCATTATACGGTGGTGAGCCTGCTGGCTTTCCCATCTGGTACATCGTATTATGAACACTCTCAGATACGGAGTTAAATCCCTTCCTCTTAATGTGATTGTTGGCATTTAATTTAATAAAGCTTAGAGCCGCAGGAATCTCAAGATTTTCCATAGAAATTATCATTGATATATTCCCATACTTAATCGTATATAGCTCACTAAGCATTGCTCCAAATCCAGCACCAATTAAAATTCTAGGAACTGCATCGTCAAATTCAGATGAAACCTCATCAAAAAGTGAATCTATATCGCCGAGCAATCCCTCGTAGGAATTTTTCTTCATCCCAAAACAACCTTGATGCCCTTGTTTACTCATTCCATGACCTATAAGATCGTTGCCACATACGTAAAATCCAGCGTCATTAAGCGCTACAGCTAGTTCATGATAACGCAAGCTATGTTCACTGATGTCATGCACTATCTGAACTATAGCACGCGGGTTTCCGCATGTGTATTTAAACGAAACAACCTGTCCTTCACCATTTGCTGCACGTCTATAAATATCCCTATATTCTGTCATGTGTCACCTCAAAATATTTTTCATATGGTAAATTATCTTAATCATTTTATATAAGAATTTAATAATAATAATGATAATTCTGACCCTGTATTAGAGTATAACACAAGAGATAGGTGCAAATAAAACACCTATCTCTATGTATCAGTTAGTATTAATTATTATAGGTACGAACTTAACGAACCTCGAATTTAAGGCTATCATCAGATACAGTGATTTTAATAGTCTGACCATCAATTACTTCGTTTGAAATAATCATCTCCGCAATTTGATTCTCGATATTCTTCTGTACATACCTTTTTACTGGTCTTGCTCCAAATTCTTCGTCATATGACTCTTTAGCTATGAAGCGCCTTGCATCTTCGGAAAGTTCAAGACCTATACCACGTTCTTCAAGCCTCTTTACGAGCGACTCAATAATTAAATCAACAATCTTTTCTATTTGCTCAATTGTGAGTGACTTAAATACGACTATATCATCTATTCTATTGAGAAACTCTGGTCTAAAGAATGTTTTAAGCTGGGATTCAGGTAGATTAGACGTCATAATAATGATAGTGTTCTTAAAATCTACCGTCCGCCCTTGATTGTCGGTAAGTCTTCCATCATCCAGTAACTGAAGGAGTATATTAAATACATCTGGATGAGCTTTCTCAATTTCGTCAAACAATATGACACTATAAGGTTTTCTTCTTACAGCCTCAGTTAATTGTCCACCTTCATCATATCCAACATATCCTGGAGGAGATCCGACTAGTCTTGAGACCGTATGTTTTTCCATGTACTCTGACATATCGATTCTGATTAAATTCTTTTCAGTGTCAAATAGTGTCTCTGTAAGCGCTTTTGCGAGCTCAGTCTTACCTACTCCAGTAGGACCCAAGAATATAAATGACCCAACTGGACGATTCTCGTTCTTAAGCCCTGCACGAGCCCTTAAAATTGCCTCTGATACGGCTTTTACACCCTCGTCCTGACCAATTACCCTCTTATGAAGAATATCTTCCAGATGAAGCAATTTTTCGCGTTCAGATTCAGCGAGCTTACTTACAGGAATACCTGTCCACTCAGAGATTACTGCTTGAATTTCTTCTTCTCCAACCTCCTCACGGAGCATTCGGCTTTCATTAGCTTGTTCTGTCTTATTCTTTAAATCCTCAATTTCTTTTTCAAGAGCTGGCAGCTCACCATACTTCAGCTTTGCAAGCTTCTCTAAATCATACTCACGCTCTGCACTTTCAATCTCATGGCGGAGCTCATCTAGCTTTAGCTTTTTGTTCTTAAGCTCTTGAATCATATTTTTCTCATTTGACCACTTAGCCATGAGTTCGTCATTTTCAGTCTTAAGATTTGCTAGTTCCTCACTAATCGCATCCAGTCTGCTCTTACTAGCCTTATCATCTTCTTTGGAGAGCGCCTGTTTTTCAATTTCAAGCTGCATGATTTTACGCGAGATCTGGTCAAGATCTGAAGGCATACTGTCTATTTCAGTTCTAATCCTCGCAGCTGCCTCGTCCATCAAATCAATAGCTTTATCAGGCAGGTATCTATCGCTTATATATCTGTTAGATAATGTTGCACAAGCGATCAATGCATTATCAGTGATTCTAACACCATGATGAATCTCAAACTTTTCTTTTAGACCTCTTAAAATTGAGATAGTATCCTCAACAGATGGTTCGTCTACCATTACCTTTTGGAATCGTCTTTCAAGTGCTGCATCTGTCTCTATGTACTTTCTGTACTCATCAAGCGTCGTTGCCCCTATGCAGTGAAGTTCACCTCTAGCAAGCTTTGGCTTTAGAAGATTTCCTGCATCCATCGACCCTTCAGTCTTTCCAGCACCGACAATAGTATGAATCTCATCTATAAAGAGTATGATATTCCCATCTGATTTATCAATTTCATTTAGAACTGCCTTAAGACGCTCTTCAAACTCACCTCTGTACTTGGCACCGGCAATAAGCGAACCCATATCAAGAGAGAAAATGGTCTTTCCCTTAAGTCCATCTGGAACATCGCCATTTACAATACGCTGAGCAAGTCCCTCTACAACAGCAGTCTTTCCAACCCCAGGTTGTCCAATAAGTACCGGATTGTTTTTCGTCCTTCTCGATAGGATTTCGATTGCCCTTCTAATCTCGAGATCCCTGCCTATAACTGGGTCAAGCTTACCCTTTCTTGCAGCATCAACTAAATCTGTTCCATATTTATTTAGAGCATCATACGTATCCTCTGGATTCTGACTTGTCACTCTTTGATTTCCTCTAACCATAGTCAGAGCCTTCATGAATTCGTCTTTATTAATACCGTACTTGGTCATCAATCTGCCTACTTCTTGATTGTTAGAATCAAGAATCGCAAGATATAGATGTTCAACACTTACATACTCATCCTTGAAATCACTTGCTATTTTTTCGGCTTTAGTAAGCACATTATTAAGCTCAGAACTCATATATAATTGTGCAGAGCTACCGCTTACCTTAGGTAGCTTTTCAAGATCTGATTTCAAGTCAGCTTTTAAAGAATTAATATCTACATTCATTGCCTCCAAAAGCTTAGGAATCAAACCATCACTATCACTTATTATTGCATAATGAACATGTGCAATTTCTAATTGCTGGTGTCCATACGAATTAGCTATACTTTGCGCATCGAGAATGGCACCTTGCATTTTCTGTGTATATTTTTCAATATTCATTGCCTTCCTCCTTAAATAATTACTTTATTATAAGCATCACATTTTGCTTACATTAATAATTTAGCACTCATCTGTGACGAGTGCTAATAATTAACATGATGATTGTGTGAAGATGCGGATATGAGGTCAAACTTTAGATTACATTGTTTTATTGTATTAACCGCTAATTATGACAAGATAATACCGTTAAGTATAGCTGAATATATGCCACCAGTTAATGGATGAAGTATCTTGCTCACAAGACCAAACAGTAACATTAACAGTAAGATAATACCTCCGTACTGGTACACAGCAGAGTACCAACTTGTTTTGCGTAGGTTAAATAGTTCCGTTACTAATCCAAATCCATCAAGTGGAGGCACTGGAATCAAGTTAAATACCATCAGCGTTATATTGACCATTACTACATATAAAAATATTTTTGTTGTGATTCCTTGAAACGAGTCTTCCAGTATGGCCCCTCTGCCCCACATGTTAATCGAAATACGTGTTATAAAGGCGAAAACTATCGCAATAATAAAATTCATAGATACTCCTGCGATAGAGACTATAAACTCATTTAGCCTAGGATGCTTATAATAGCGATTGTCAATCTGAACGGGTATTCCCCAGCCAAATCCACAGAATATCAGCGCTGCAAATCCGAATGGATCAATGTGTTTTACAGGATTAACAGTCAATCTTCCCTGTATTCTTGGGGTCGGATCACCAAATGCATTAGATGCAAACGCATGTGCAAATTCATGAAAGGATAGCCCTACGATTATACCCGGCAAGGTTAATAGCATGTCAAAGAAGTATGCTTTGGGATCGCTAAGTCCTCCATCCAGGAAATTCGTAACCAATAGTAAAATTAATATAATTCCTGGTCCAGAGCGAAGTAAATTTTTTAAATTATCTCTCATATCATTATCCTATTTTATGCAAGTACTCCATCGATGCTGAATGTTTTACATTCAGTAATTCTAACATCTACTAGATGACCAGTAATATCTCTCCCTGAAGAGACATTTACGAGTTTAAACCCATCTGTCCTTCCAGAATATGATTTATCATCCTTTCGACTGGAGCCGTCAATAAGCACCTTGACAGTTTTGTCTGAAAGTTGTTCATTCTTCTCCAGCGAGTACTTATTTACAACTTCATTTAGTCGTTCAAATCTCTCGTGCTTAATATCGTATGGTATCTGGTCTGAAAACCCAGCTGCTGGTGTCCCTTCTCGTGGTGAATAGATAAAAGTAAAAGCAGAATCGTATTTCACGTATTCTACTAATGATAATGTATCCTCAAACTCCGCCTCTGTCTCACCTGGGAAACCTACAATTATGTCCGTAGTAATAGCGATATCTGGACATGCTAACTTAAGCTTATTTATGATATCGATATACTTCTCTCTGTCGTATCGCCTATTCATGCGTTTCAGTACTGAGCTACTACCTGATTGTACGGGCAGATGTATATGTTTACATAGTTTTTCGCATGTTCTATAACAGTCTATAAGCTCGTCTGATAAATCCTTAGGATTAGAAGTCATAAACCTAATTCGCTCAAGTCCTTCTATGTCATTAATTGCTCTTACGAGTGTTGGGAAAGTATTCCCTTTGTCATCAATAAATGAATTAACATTTTGTCCGAGAAGCATAACTTCAATTGCTCCATCAGCAACGAGCTTTTCTACCTCGCATACTACATCCTCAAGAGAGCGACTCTTTTCTCTACCGCGTGTATAAGGGACTATGCAGTAAGTGCAGAAATTGTTGCATCCATATGTTATATTGACAAGAGCCTTGTGCTTATAAAGCCTCTTTGATTCCTTTTCGTCTGGCACGATAGAATTATTTGCGGTAATAGAAAACTGCTTTTTACCTGTTGATAGTCTATCATTGAGAAGTCTAGGAAAATCACCAATAGTCTGTGTACCGAATACTACGTCTACCCATGAAAAGCTCTTTTTTATCTCATCTTGAACGCGTGGCTGCTGCGGCATACATCCGCAGACACACACAATTCTCGTATCTTTATTCTCATCACGCCTTTTTTTAAACTGCCCCAGCATTCCGTAGAATCTCTTATCAGCATGTTCACGAACACTGCACGTATTAAGTACGACAACTTCTGCTTTAAAAGGGTCATATGCTAGAACATATCCCATACTTTCGAGCATTCCCGCGATATTCTCGGAATCATGTTCATTCATTTGACATCCGAATGTTATAATGTGATATCTCTTCATCTATTATTTGTTCTCTTGCTTCCTATCTCTATTCATAAGCATCTCGACAGCATCTCGTGGATTTAGTTTGCCATCGATTACTGCTTTTATAGCATTCGTAATAGGCATGTCAACCTTGAGCTTTTTAGCCAATTTACTTGCAGCTTCTACTGTATAAATTCCTTCTACAGTGGTTTTAATTTCTGCAACTGCTTCTCCTGGTGTCATGCCGCCACCAATTAAAAGACCACATCTTCTATTTCTTGATAGATCAGAAGAACATGTAACCATTAGATCGCCGATTCCCGAAAGCCCAGAAAAAGTCTCACTGTTTGCACCCATAGTTTCACCAAGTCTTGATATCTCGTGAATTCCTCTAGTCATAAGTGCAGCTTTGGAATTGTCACCAAAATTCATGCCATCCGTTATTCCAGTACCCAAAGCGATTACATTTTTGAGGGCTCCGCCAAGCTCAACTCCGATTATGTCGTTAGTGGTATACACCCTAAAGGTTTTGCTCATCATTATATTCTGAATCTCTTTAGCAGCCTTCTCATCTTCCGATGCAACTACAACAGTGGTTGGGTAATTACGGACAATCTCCTCCGCATGCGAAGGCCCAGAAACAGCAACATATTTATTTTTAATATACTTCTTAGCAATTTGAGACATAGTCTTAAGAGATTTGTTCTCTATTCCTTTTGCTAAGTTAACAATTATGGCATTTTTATCTATATACTTTGCATTCTTCTCGAGGAAAGCACCGAATTGCTGCGCTGGAATAGCAAATATAATTATATCTCGCTTACCAACAGCAGTTCTGATGTTAGATGTGAATCTAATCTTGTCATAAAGCAAAGCTCCTGGTAAATACTTTTCATTTACCCTGCTTTCTCGCGTGTTATTTATATCTTCTTTATTACGACCATATATCGTTACACGGTGCCCGTTATGTGCTATTACATTAGCAATCGCAGTACCAAAACTTCCATTTCCAATTACCGACACTACTCTCTTGTCTTCTGTTTTTAAGCGAGGAATATCAACATCCTTATAATAATCAATTGGTTTATCTGATACCTTAATTTTAGTGTGTTCTATAGCGGTTGCTTCACTCACAAGTTTATTATCTGAACCAATGATCATCATATCATCTTTTTCATCGTTGGCCCGTTCATCTGTACCACTATCGCTTTTCACATTTATCTGTTCTTCATTATCTTCATGTTTGAGACTATTTTCAGATTCAGATGCTTTGGAAATCTTTTTATTGATAGCAGATTTTCCAGATATATCAGAGTTATTAACAGTGTTTGTTTTATTAATATTCTCTGGTTCATCTAGCTGCTCTCTTAGCTTCTCTTTAATTTTTGAACCGATGCTTAATTCCTTCTCTTCGCCTTTCATCAGCCTCTTAATATTCCCACGATGAGTGAATAAGATTATAAATGTCATCAGGATTGCAATCGGTAATGCTTTTGGATAGTAATAAAGCATCAAGAATGGATATATCATCGCTGCAGTTATTGACCCAAGTGACATCTTTTTCGATGCCGCTGCAACAACAACAGCTATTAACGCTGCTGCAAACATGCTAGGCCAATTTAAAGCCATAGCTGCTCCTAGAAAAGTAGCAACTCCTTTGCCACCCTTGAATTTAAATACGACTGGATAAATATGTCCGATAACCACGGCAGCAAATGCAAGCATTGCCCCAAGATTATTAAATCTACCCTGTGCAATATGAACTGCTATAAATCCCTTAAACACATCTATCAGCAATGTACATATTGCTGCTTTGGTCCCCAGAACCCTTAGTACATTGGTTGTTCCAGCATTTCCACTTCCAGACTTTTTGATGTCTATTCCGTAGAATCGGCCTATTAATGTTGCTGGGGATATATTACCGATAAGATATGCAAAAGTTACAATGATTATAAGCGGTAAATATTTCATTACTGATCTCCCTTTTTCTCATTAAATAAGAATTTGATAGGTGTTCCTTCAAAATCATACGCTTCACGGAGCTTGTTCTCGAGGTATCTCGAATAAGAGAAGTGCATCAGCTCTCGTGAATTTATATTGAATGAAAATAACGGTGGTCTTGAACCTATCTGACTAGCATAATAAATCTTGAGACGCTTACCTTTATCTGAAGGTGGCTGTCTCATCATTACAGCGTCTTCAATAATGCTGTTTAGCTTACCTGTCGTTATTCTCCTAGACCTGATTTCCTCAATCTTGGAAGCCTTGTCTATAATATCAAATATCCTCTTTTTCTCTAGTACAGATGTAAATATTATAGGCGCATAGGAAACGAACTGTAGATCTGCCCTAAGTGTGCGTTCGTAGTCTCGCATAGTATTTGTCTCTTTTGCAACAAGATCCCACTTGTTAACCACTATCATCAGACCCTTACCGGCTTCATGAGCAATGCCAAGAATTTTCTTGTCCTGTTCAGTAAGTCCTTCCATAGCATCTATCATCATGATGCATATGTCGCATCTTTCAACAGCTGTAACGGCTCTGATAACACTGAAGTGTTCAATGGAGTCATTTACCTTACTCTTACGTCTGAGCCCTGCTGTGTCAATAAGTGTATATTCCCTGTCTTTATAAGTAAATGGAGTGTCTATAGAGTCACGAGTAGTTCCAGCAATCGGCGAGACAATTACGCGCTTCTCGTTAGTGAGTGCATTTACTAGGGAAGATTTTCCCACGTTTGGCTTTCCTATGATAGCAATTTTAGTCGATTCTTCATACCCATATATTTCATCTGGAAAGCCTGCAACTATTGCATCTAACAAGTCTCCGATATTAAGCATATTGACAGAGCTGATCGCAATAGGCTCCCCTAATCCCAGTTCATAGAAATCATAAATATTATCACCATACTTGGTTGGATTATCGACCTTATTGACTACAAGAATTATTTCCTTGCCGGTTCTACGTAAGATATCAGCAACGTCATGGTCTGCCGAAGTCAGACCTTCTTTACCGTCTACCATAAACACAATAACATCAGCAAGTTCCATCGCAGTCACAGCCTGCTCTCTCATCTGAGAGAGGATTACATCGCTCGTATTTGCTTCTATACCACCAGTATCGACAATAGCGAACTCCCTGCCGTTCCATTCAGTCTCTGCGTAGATTCTGTCGCGTGTAACTCCCGGGGTATCCTGAACGATGGCTTTTCTTTCTCCAATTATTCTATTAAAGAATGTAGATTTTCCTACGTTAGGTCTACCTACAACTGCGAGTATAGGTTTACTCATCGAAAATACCTCCTGCAAATTCCTTTGGGTCAAATTCCTTCAGGTCGTGAATTCCTTCACCTACTCCTATGAACTTGATCGGAAGATCGTACTCATCAGTTACAGTAATAGAAATTCCTCCTCTAGCTGTTCCATCAAGCTTTGTAAGAACTATGCCAGTGATATCTGCTATTTCTGAAAATTCTTTAGCTTGGCTGATTGCATTCTTACCAGTGGTCGAATCAAGCACTATCAGCGTCTCCCTCGAAGCTTCTGGATACTCACGGCTGATGATTTTATCCATTTTCTCGAGTTCCTTCATAAGGTTGGTCTTATTCTGAAGCCTTCCTGCGGTATCGCATATTAGGACATCTATATCATTTGCCCTTGCAGACTGTACAGCATCATATATTACTGCGGCTGGGTCAGTCCCTTCTTCATGTCTAATAACTCGAACTCCTGAACGGTTTCCCCACTCTACAAGCTGATCTGCGGCCGCTGCACGAAATGTGTCCGCAGCTGCAAGCAGAACACTGTGACCGCGTTCTTTGAACATGTTTGCCAGCTTACCTATAGATGTAGTCTTACCTCCACCATTAATACCTATCATCAGAATAACGAGTGGATAATCACTTGAAAGTTTATTTCTATCACCTTTGTCGACAATTTCAGCTATAACATCTGCAAGTGCGCGCTTGATATCTTCCGGCTTAGTAAGATACTTTGCGTTAATACGCTTTCTTAGCATGTCCATTATCTTATCCGTCGTTTCAATGCCGATATCAGATATTACCAGTGACTCCTCGAGTTCCTCATAAAATTCCTCATCGATATTGGGGTTACCGACGATTACATTGGTAACCTTTTCCGTAAATTTTCGAAATGTGCTTTTATCTTTAAAAAGTCCCATCTTTATCCTTTCCAGCTAAAGCTGTACAAGTTGTCTATTCGTTCGAATACTCGCTTGGATCAAATCCGTCTTCAAACTTAAGTGAAAGCACTCTGGAGATACCCTGCTCTGGCATTGTTACCCCGTAGAGCACATCTGCATGCTCCATAGTTGCTTTGTGGTGAGTTATGAGTGCAAACTGAACGTCTTCAAAGCGTTTAAGGTAACTTGAGAATCTCTCAATATTTGCCTCATCAAGTGCCGCCTCCACCTCGTCAAGAATGCAAAAAGGCGTTGGTTTAGCCTTAATTACAGCAAACATCAGCGCAATCGCTGTCAGAGTCTTCTCTCCGCCTGACATCAAATTGATATTCTTGAGCTTCTTGCCCGGTGGCTGTGCGATAATCTCAATGCCCGATGACAGAGGATCGTTTTCATCTTCAAGTCTAAGTTCAGCGTGACCACCTCCGAATAATTCTCTAAAGCTATGCTCAAAGTTAATGACCACCTTATCGAAATTCTCTTTGAACTTATCCCTTATATTGCGCTCCATGTTGGTAATAATTGACCGGAGCTCCTTCATAGCTGTAGAAATATCGTTTTCCTGTGCCGTCATAAACTCATATCTCCTGCTTACCGACTTATACTCCTCAATAGAGGATATATTTACATCGCCTAGTTCAGCCATACGAAGCTTGATTTCCTTAGCTTCTTTATTACCAGCAGTGATACCAAAATCATCGTCTCTGATATCCTGTGCCTCAGCGAATGAAACTTCGAATTCATCCCATAGCTTATCCTTCTGTGTATCGAGCAGGGTTTCGCTCTTAGCGCTCTTAACCTCCAGCTTATACTTAGCATCTTGCAGTTCATTTAGTTCATGTGCAAGTTTCTTTTGATCCTTAATAGCCTCTTCGTAAGCTGCCTTGCTTTCATCAATAGATTTACCCAGAAGCTTAATGCGATCTTCTAGACCTTGCTTATGCTCAGTCAACTGTGCAATTTTCTCACTCGATTCATCATCGCTACTGGTAAGCATATGATGCTTTTCCTTAAGCTCTTCATACGCTTTTGTGGCCTCCTCCAGCTCGTTTTCAAGGTCTGTTATAGTGTCTCTAACTCGTTCAATCAATTCGTTTAAACCGAGAATTCTCGCATCCTGCTCACTTAACTGAAGTTTATTTTCTAGTGTTACCTCACGAAGCTTATTAACTCGATCATCGTACTTCTCAGCCTCTCCCATGAGCTCATCAATATGCTTATTGAGTCTAGTGATTTCTGCTTCTGCATCTGCTATTTCAGCTCTATGCTTTGTGACCATTTCAGTAGCTCTATCGATATCTCCATTAAGTGTATCGAGTTCACTTGCATAAAGGTCTTTGTGTGCACCAGCATCGTCAGTCAGCTTTTTGATTCGCTCGAGTTCACTTGCGATTACACCTTTGTCAACTTCTATCTGCTGGAGCTCGTCATATGCCATTGCTCTAGATTCTTTGAGCTCTGCAATTTTAACATTAGCGTCTGCGATTTCTTCTCTAAGTGTAGCTATCTGATCTTTATACTTTAGAACAGCCTCACTCAGTTCCTTAATTTCATTTTTACGTTCGAGTATATTAGCAGACTTATTTTTAAATTTTCCACCTGTAATTGCTCCACTCGAGTTGATTACCTCACCGTCTGTAGTAACAATTCTGTAGCCCTTGCTAGTCATCTTTGAAATTCTGACCGCATCGTCCATGTTGCTAGTAAAGATGACGCGACCTAGCAGATACTCGAGAATACTGTGGAATTTATCATCAGCTTTAACAATCTCAGATGCAACTCCAAGATATCCAGGAGCATTCTCAATCTCGCGCTCTGGATGCTGTTTGTTATATCTAATAGATGATAGTGGTAGGAACGTTGCTCTCCCAGCCTTATTATCCTTTAGCCATCTTACCGCAGATTTTGCCGAAGCATCATCGTCACAGATGATGTTCTGCATTGCCGCCCCAAGAGCAGTTTCGGTTGCAACCTCATACCCAGTTGGAACTTTGATTAAATCTGAAACTGTACCGATAATACCCCTAGTATGCTGCTTCATCAGCAATCTAACAGCATTGTTATATCCCTCATAGTTGCTCTCCATCTCTTCGATGGTGTTCTTTCGCGCGAGAGTTCTATTGTACTTATTGCTGAGGTCTTCTATCTGTTTAGCACTATTACCAGCCTGTTCTTCTAGCGATCTAATATTTGCAATAATCTCATTAATCTGACTTGCTGCAACATTCTGCCTATTCTCTACTTCTCTATACTGTTCTTCTAGTTGCTTAAGCTGACGGGCATTTTCTGCATCAGTCTCGTCTTTGCCACTATATTCTTCGCTCAGTTTTTCTTTTCTGTCATTTAGCGTGGTTACATAATTCTCTAGAGTTGATATATCTGCCTTTCTAGTAATATTCTTGTTGCTAAGGCTGATAATATCATCTTTACTATTTTCAATCTCTGAGTTAATAGCTTCCAGCTTTCTCTTACTCTCATTGAAGTCAGCTTCAGCTTCCTGAAGAGCAGCTAGAGCCTGCTCCTTCTCTGCTCTATATGATTTTTCATTTGCTTCTAGTTCTGCAAAATTATTGTTTTCTACCTTGAGTTTATTCTTCGTCTCTTCGATGACAGATTCGAGTCTTGTTAGTTCACGTTCGATGCCTTGAATCTTTTCTTCATTTACCTGTCCACGGCTCGTAATAGTATTGAGCTCTTCAATCTTTTCTAAAAGCTCAGCATTCGCTTCCTCGTATGCCTGATCAAGCATCGATGACTTATCTCTTATTTCCTCAATCTTAAGTTCAATGTTTTCAGATCTCTCATCTATAGCCCTAAGCTGATTTTCCATCTCGATAAGTTCATTGCGAGAATTTTCAACAGTGCGAATTAAACCATCAATATTGTGAATGATGATATTAACACCTACGTACTTATATCTGTCGCGGAGGACGATATATTCACTTGCCTTTTCAGACTCATCCTTCAGCGTTCCTATGCGGCCTTCAATTTCAGCAATAATATCCTTAACTCGCTCGAGATTATCAGATGCGGAAGCAAGCTTCCTTTCAGCCTCAGCCTTTCTACTCTTATACAGAACTACCCCCGCAGCTTCCTCAAATATCTCTCTGCGATTCTCAGGCTTAGTGCTGACAATTTCCTGAATCTTACCCTGTCCAATAATAGAGTATCCGTCAACGCCTATTCCGGTGTCCATAAACAGCTCTTTAATGTCTCTCAGTCTGCACTGGTTACCGTTTATCAGATATTCACTCTCACCAGATCTATACATACGACGAGTAACCTGCACTTCGTTATACTCAAGAGGCAATATTGATAGCGAATTATCTATAACAAGAGAAACTTCGGCCATACCCTTAGGCTTTCTGGTCGCAGTTCCTGCAAATATAACATCATCCATCTTACCGCCTCGAAGCGACTTCGGACTCTGTTCACCAAGCACCCAACGTAGTGCATCACTGATGTTGCTCTTACCGCTTCCGTTAGGTCCTACAATGCATGTTATTCCATCATTTAAGTCTATTGTTACGGGATCTGCAAATGATTTAAATCCCTGTAGCTCAATTCGTTTAAAATACAAGCTATATATCTCCCTTCGTAAGCGCATTAGCTGCCGCCGCCTGCTCTGATTCCTTCTTGCTTTTTCCTATGCCAAGGCCGAGTTCATCACCATTCGCAAAAACAGCCGTGACGAATTCTTTTCTGTGATCAGGACCTTCCTCACGCACTAGCTTATATTCTATGCAAACTCCTTTTATGTGATCTTGTAACTTCTCCTGTAGCTTAGTCTTATAATCTTTATGCAGCTCCCCCTTGATTGCGAGTCTAATCTTATCAGAGAATAAATCTAGAACTATTCTCTCAGCTTTCTCATATCCGCCGTCGATTATCATCGCACCAATCAAAGCCTCTACAGCATCTCCGACAATGGAAGGCTTGTGTCTTCCGCCACCATTTTCCTCTCCTTTTCCTAGTCTGAGGTAATCTCCTAGATTCAGAGATTTAGCTACATCGGCAAGAGATTTCTCACAAACTACATCGGCTCTCGTCTTTGACAGAATGCCTTCATTGGCTTCCTGCATGATAACGAAGACTTTTTTCCCGACAATGGCATCGAGGAATGCATCACCAAGGAACTCGAGTCTCTCGTTGTTAAACTCATAGCTTTTGCCATGCTCAGATGCATAAGAACTATGTGTGAGAGCTATCTCAAGTAGCTTTCTATTATTAAATTTATATCCTAGTTTCTTCTCTAAGCTGTCCATAAACCTAACATCCATAATCTAGAAGAGTTAACATTCTATCTATCAGAAGCTATATATTAAACTTCTGGTTTAGCTGCCTCACCGCTGCTGATCTCATCGCTCTCAGCAATTGCCTTCTCAATCTGTCCAGTTACATCTGACTCTACATAATCTCTAGCTTTGAGGATGGCATTATATACAGCATAGGCCTTAGAACTACCATGGATTTTAAGAACTGGACCCTTTAGACCTAAAATAGGAGCTCCGCCTTCTTCGGAGTAATCGAAGTCCTTCTTCATGCCCTTTAGCTGTTTTGATAGCAGTAGTGCTGCTATCTTAGAGATAGTTCCGCCCATCAAAACATCCTTAAGCCTGCCCATGATGGAAAGTGCAAGTCCTTCCGAGCTCTTTAGGAATATGTTTCCAGAGAATCCATCAGTAACTACAACGTCGCATACACCGGATACTACTTCACGTCCTTCGATGTTGCCCTGGAAATTAATTGAGCTATTAGCTAGTAGCTCATATGCTTCTTTATGAAGTTCATCACCCTTTTCAGCTTCTGCACCGACATTGAGAAGTCTAACATCAGGGCTTTCTTTGCCTTTGACGTTCTTTACGAAAATGCTTCCCATCACACCGAATTGATACAGAAATTCAGGCCTGCAATCTACGTTAGCACCGCAGTCCAATAAGAGGGTGGTATCGTCTTTTCCTATCTGTGGAAAAAACGCTGCAATGGCAGGTCTCTTTATGCCTTTGATACGACCTAGGCCCAGAAGACCAGCTGCAAGGAGTGCACCTGTACTTCCTCCAGAGATGAAGACATCTGCGTCACCCTCCTTGACCATCTTCATTCCACGATTAATGGTCGAGTCCTTTTTCTTGCGAACCGCCATTGCTGGAGATTCGTTATTTGTTATGACCTCTGTCGCATTCACGACCTCTATGTTACTTCCATTCCATTTCTGAACATCGAGTTCTGCTTTTATTAAATCTTCAGTGCCAATGATTACAACTGTATCGTCAATCTCCCTTGCCGCCTGAATTGCACCCTTTACTATTTCCTGAGGAGCGTGATCACCGCCCATACCATCGATTAGTATTCTCATAGTCCCTCCATGATTCGTAAACTACGCAAGCTAGTCCCCACATAGTTCATAGCTCATTACGAAAGCTTATATAAATATTATGTAATACGCTTTTAAAACAAGCTTTAAATTAGCACATTATTATACCATAAAACGCTAAAACATGCGATATTTAAAGCCATCTAAGAAATTTCATACATAAAAAGTGCTGCTCTAGCACAAAGCAGCACTACATAGTTCAGCGTGTAATTATCTTAGTCTTAGTTGTCCACAAGCCGCATCAATATCTGTACCAAGTGTTCGTCTAACAGATACTGCTATCCCTTGTTCTTCTAGGATAGATGCAAAGGTTCTAACGTTCGTCTTAAGTGAGGTCCTGTAGCCTGTACCATCAACCTCATTTAAAGGAATTAAATTCACGTGTGTAAGCCAACCTTTCAAATGACTAGCAAGTTCACGGGCATGCTCCGGCTCATCGTTTACACCGTCAATCAGTGCATATTCGAACGTAATTCGTCTCTTTGTAGACTCAGTGTAATTCCTACATGCTTTCATGAGCTCTGAATACTCGAAGTTCCTCGCTATAGGCATCGTACGGCAGCGAATCTTATCATTGGGAGCATGAAGAGAAACAGCAAGATTAACTTGCGGAAATTCTTCACCGAATTGTTTAATAAGTGGAATCAGACCACATGTAGACACAGTAATGTTTCTCATACCGAGATTATATCCTTGCTTGCTATTAATAAGCTTTATGAACTTTGATATGTTGTCATAGTTATCAAAAGGCTCGCCAATTCCCATAATCACAACGTGTCCAATATCCTCTCCGGTGATATTACGCATTTTAAGAACCTGCGCCAGCATCTCACCGCCAGTAAGGGATCTTTCAAGACCATTACGCGTCGAAGCACAGAACGTACATCCCATGCGGCAACCAACTTGAGAGCTAATGCATATAGAATTTCCATAATTATACTTCATAAAGACGGATTCGACTCGAGCTCCGTCACGAAATTCAAATAAACACTTTCTCGTACCATCCTTCTTAGACTCCTGAACCAAAATGGCCTTAGGCAGTCCAATGTAATATCTCTCAGCTAAAGCAGTCCTAAGCCTTTCTGGGATGTTAGTCATTTCATCGAAAGACTCTACACCCTTAGCAAGCCAGCCAAATATCTGCTTTGCTCTAAATCGTTTATCTCCGCATGAAGAAACGACCCCGGCTAATTCGTCGGGATCGTAATCTACGATATTGAGCTTAGGAGTTATGTTGTAATTCTCTTCACTCATAATATTTAAATCTCTTAACACTTTGCAACAGCAAGACCAGTCTTGTGACCGTTGATATCGAACTTCTCTAGACCAGAAGCCTCAACTAATGAATCGGCAAGTGTCTCCTCCTTGATGTGATCAGCCGCATCAAGAACCGCTGCCTTTACTTCTTCATCTGCTTCAAAACTGATGGTTATATGGTCTAGCATCTCAAAGTCATTCTGTTTACGTAGCTGCTGAACCTTGGATATAACCTCACGAACGTACCCTTCGTTAACAAGCTCTGGGGTTAGAGTCGTATCAAGAATAGTGAACACATTGTTTTCCATTCCTACGACGAAACCATCCTTTGCTGAAATTCTTACATCTAGGAAATCTTCTGTGATTTCATATTCTTTTCCGCCTAGTTCAAGCTTTACAGGACCAGCTGAAACATCAGCTATGAGTTCCTTCGCATCAAGCTTCGCTAGCTTTCCTGAAAATTCCTTTATATCCTTACCAAGCACTGGTCCTGCAGCCTTGAAGTCAGGCTTTACAGCAAAGTTCATATACTTATCAAGATCCTTCTCAAATACAACGTTCTTAACGTTGAGCTCCTCCGTGATCAGAGGCACAAGGTCACTGATTAGCTCTTCATACTTACCGTCAACAATCACCTCGCTTAGAGGCTGTCTAACCTTGAGTCTCTCCTTCTCTCTTGTTCCTCTTCCGAGGTTAACTAGAGTCTTAACTAGCCCCATTCTCTCTTCAGTCTTCTCATCGATTAGATTACCGTTTGAAGTTGGGAAATGAGCGATATGAACTGTCTTTTCACCGGTTAGCTTAACGTACATTTCATCTGAGATGAATGGTGCAATTGGAGCAATCATCTTGATTACACCTAGAAGAACTTCATATGTTGTAGCATATACGCTCTTCTTATCGTCAGTCATTCCCTCCGCATAGAATCTTCTTCTAGCTCTTCTTATATACCAGTTTGAGAAATCTTCAACGACAAATTCATTGATAGCTCTTACTGTCTTCATGTGATCATATTCGTCCATATACTCAGTTACATTAGCAACGAGTCTATTGTATCTTGAAATAATCCATCTATCGAGTTCAGGTCTATTCTCATATGGAACATCAAGATTTGCTGGATCTAAATCATCCATATTGGAGTATAGCACAAAGAAATTATATATATTTCTAAGTGTTCCGAAGAACTTGCTCTGCACGTCTTTAACACCTTCTTCATCGAACTTAGTTGGAGTCCAAGCAGGTGAGACGGAAACGAGGTACCAGCGAATGACGTCTGCACCATACTTGCTCATCATATCGAATGGATCTACAGTATTTCCTACATGCTTAGACATCTTCTTGCCCTTTGCATCGAGGATAAGGTCATTAACAAGAACATTCTTATATGGAGCTCTATCCATAATAAATGTTGAAATAGCCATCAATGAATAGAACCACCCTCTAGTTTGGTCAATACCTTCGCAGATAAAGTCTGCTGGGAATAGTTCTTTCTCAAACCTATCAGCATTTTCGAATGGATAATGCCACTGTGCATAAGGCATAGCACCTGAGTCAAACCAGCAGTCCATAACTTCAGGAATTCTCTCCATAGTCTTGCCGCAGCATGGGCACTTGAAGTGAATATCGTCTACATAAGGTCTATGAAGCTCGATGGTATCCGGATTTACATCCTCAACAGCTTTTTCGGCAAGTTCTGCACGGCTTCCTGCACTTTCAAGATGACCGCACTCACATCTCCATATTGGAATTGGAGTTCCCCAGTATCTAGATCTAGAGATATTCCAGTCTTTAACGTCTGCAATCCAGTTACCGAAACGTTTTTCTCCAACGTATGGTGGGTACCAATTTACAGTATTGTTATTAGCAACTAAATTATCTCTAAGCTTAGTCATCTCGATATACCAACCTGGCTTAGAATAGTAAACTAGTGGTGTATCGCATCTCCAGCAATGTGGATAATTGTGAACCATCTTTTGCTTTGCAAACACCTTATCCTCTGCAGCGAAATACTTGAGTATCTCAACATCAAGACCTTCTTCCATTACAAAACGACCTTCCCATGGAGTCGTCGTAAAGCACCCCTTCTCATCTACGGGCTCTGCAAAGTCTACGCCATACTTGCGACAAGTATTATAGTCATCTTCACCAAATGCATATGCAGTGTGTACGAGACCAGTACCATCTTCAACAGTAACGTAATCTGCAGTTGCAACATAAAAGCCATTTACATTATCAAGGTCTTCTCCATATACAAACGTTGAAAGTGGCTCATAAGGTACATATTCTAGGTCCTTGCCGTTCATCTCTTCAAGTACTTCGTACTTACCCTCACCTAGAACCTTATCTGCAAGGTTCTTTGCAACGTAGAAGATATTTCCCTCTTCTGCGCCCTCAAGCATCTTAGCTCTTACATATACAACCTCTGGACCAACTGTAATTAAAATGTTAGAAGGAAGTGTCCATGGTGTTGTTGTCCAAGCTAGGAAATACTCATTTTCTCTATCTCTACGCTTAAACTTACAGGTTACAGTAAGAACAGGATCTTCTTTGTACCCCTGTGCTACCTCATGAGAAGCAAGACCTGTTCCACATCTTGCACAGTAAGGGAGAACCTTGTGTCCCTCATAGATGAGCCCAGCATCAAAAAACTTCTTTATAATCCACCAAGCGGATTCGATATAGTTGTTGTCATACGTGATGTATGGATCATCCATGTCAGCAAGATACGCCATCTTCTCTGACATTTCACGCCAAAGACTAGTGTACTTAAATACTGACTCACGACACTTTTCATTAAATTCCTTAATTCCATAGCTTTCGATATCGTTCTTTCCGGACATACCAAGCTGCTTCTCTACCTCGATCTCAACAGGAAGACCATGAGTATCCCAGCCAGCCTTACGCTTAACCTGAAAACCATGCATCGTCTTATATCTATTGATTGAATCCTTCAATGTTCTCGCCATTACATGGTGTATACCAGGCTTACCATTAGCTGTTGGAGGTCCCTCATAGAATACGAAACTAGGATCTCCTTCTCGTTCCTTTACGCAGAGATGCAGAAGATCTATGTCAGACCAATGCTGAACCTGTTCTTCTTGAACATCTACTACTGATTTCTCAGATAAGTTTTCAAACATTTTTAATATCCCTTCCTCTAACATCAATTATTATTAATATAAACAAAATATTTACTAATTTTACTATCCAAAGCACAAATTGTCAACAAACGAGCGCTATGTATATAGCCAAAAACAAATACTATGATTTAATCTTATACTTGAGAGTTTCCTTGATTCTATCAACGATTTCGCCGTGATCGACTATCCTTAGATCAGGGTAGGATTTAAGAATTCTACCAGTCCCAAAGAACTTAGTCTTACGCATCTTTTTGTAAAATTCTTCTCTTGCAAGCTCATAGTCTCGCTTCATATCTTCAAGTTCCTTTGCAACCTCAGCCCTTCTGTCTGCAGCTACATCCCTAATTTCAGCTTCGAAGGAGGTGCTTTCGGCTCTATAAGCATCAACCTTTTCCTTAGCGCTTATGGCATCATCACCTATTCTAGTGCTAAGTGAGTCACTAAATTCAGTCATTGATTTTTTCATATCATCAAGGCGCGTAATTCTTTTGTTAAGTCCGAGTGTGATAAGTACAGAAACAGCGAAGTCTGAAATAAACGCAATATATGCTATAAGAAGCAATATTATCCCAAATGTAGATGTTCCCAGGCCCCCGAATACTGCCTCTACAAATGGCTGTATTCGCCTCACTACAACCAAAATTCCAAATCCCCATATAATGCTGAATTCTAGGCAAATATATCCATGATAATTAAATGGTTTCGAAGTATAATCCCACCATCTAGCATGAAATATTTTTAAAAGCGCATATCCTCCGACTAACTCAAGCATTGTGGATAGCAACATACCAAGGAGAAACACCTTTAAATCTGAAGTAAATGAACTATGGTCTAATCCAAGCGCCTTTACAAGAAGGATAACAAAAAGCGAACCAAAACCGTATATCGGACAAATAGGTCCATTTAAAAATCCTCTGTTTACGACAATTCCTTTACTGATTGCTTGATAAACAACTTCTGTAATCCAGCCGATTACAGCATATACGAGAAAAAATAGTGCAATATCAGTCAGTATATATCCAGCTATCATTGTCCCTCCCTTTAATTGCAATCTCCAAATTCATTTAAGAGACTTTCCTGACTATCGAACATTATACCATTAGAAGCGATATTAACATATCTCCCATCTGAAAATAAGTACTTAGCCCTGGTGTTATCCATCATATTCATACGCATAATTAACTTTATCTTTGCAATACAAGTTTCATCCGTTATAGGAAAAGCTAGCTCAAAACGTTTATCCATATTTCTGTTCATAATATCGGCCGATGAAATATACACACGTTCATCTGAGCCACTTCCGAATATATATACGCGAGAATGCTCTAAAAACCTACCTACAATGCTTATTATTTGAATATTATCGGTATATTCTTCTACACCAGGTAGGAGTGTACAAATTCCTCTGACTATCATGCGCACTTTAACACCGGCCTGTGATGCCTCAGATAATTTTTCTACGATATAGCGGTCTGAAAATGAATTTACTTTTATAAAAATTCTTCCTTTACATCCCTTCGCGCGTTCACGTTCAATTAATTCAATAAGCCTCCTCCTCATGCAAGAAGGTGATGTAATTATATATCTAAATTGATTATCAATAATCCCATCGATGGCATTATCGAATAGAGTTGAAACCTCCTCACCAAGTCTACGGCTTGATGTTATAATTGAAAAATCAGTATACTGGCGTGCTGTAGTTTCGTTATAATTTCCGGTTCCAACCTGCGTAATGATTTCTTGTTCTCCAATTTTACTAAAGGATTTTTTAAAGACGACCTGACATGCCTTAAAATGCGATTTAAATCGCTTAGTCCCATAATACACTTCGCATCCAAAATCTTTAAGCTTTTTAGCCCAATCTACGTTATTGGCTTCGTCAAACCTGGCTCTGAGTTCAATAAGGACTCTAACACGCTTACCATTGCTAGCAGCTTTTATCAAATATTCGATAATTCTAGGATGACTGGTCACTCTATAAATACTGATTTTTATTTCTTTTACTTTACTATGGCTCGCAGCTTCTCTTAAAAGTTCAAGCAAGTTATCCATTGAATCGTAAGGATATGCATCGAGCAAATCTCTTTCCATTATCAGATCTATAATATTGGCTCTAACCTTTTTCTCAGAATTTGTCTTACGTAATTCAGGAAATGAGTTATTCAAAACTACGTGCCCTGATAGATACTCCTTTAAGGAGCCTAGGTGACTTAAAGAAGGAATATTGGAACAAAGAACTAATTCCTCATTTGAAAGCTTAAGAATATCTTTCAAATCATCATAGAGACTATTATCAACGCATTCTGAATATGCAAATGCTCCTACAAACTCTGAATTTCCACGCTTATTAAGCATCTTCTTTATTCGTTCTATTGCGCTAGCTCCAAGATTAAAATTGTCATATTCAAAGTCTATATCAGCATTTCTAAAAGCTGTAAATGCGATAAATCCTTTTGGTTCAAATGGGAAACATATATTATTTAGATATAATCTGACGAGCTCTAAAGGAAGTAATAAATTAATACCTTGCGAATTTCGAACAATTAGACCTTTTAGAAGTGGCTCCGGAATTTCAATCATCATCAGTTTTCTGCTATTATCCACAGAAGTATCAACAATAATATAGTGATTACCGTCTTTTATGTTTTCCGAAATATCGCTTTTATCAATAAATTGCGGCTGAAAACTCGATGAAAACTTCATAAGAAACTGCCCATCAACAAAGTCGTAATCGGATTCTTTCAAATCTTTATAAGAACCACAGAGCACGCCTATTTCTCGAAGTCCTTTGTAAAGATGATCATTTACTGTTTCAGCATTTTCATTAATTATGCGTATTTCACGCCATATATAATGAATCTGCTCATCTATGGTAAGACCAGACATTGTGTCTCGCGCTAGCGAATCAATCTTTCTAACGTTGTTCAAACTACCAATACGTACACGAATAAATTCTGCTAGATTTTTTTCGTAAATCAATCTAAATTTTACTCTTTCAAGAATCGGATTCCTGGTATTTGCAGCTTCATTTAATACTCTCTCGTTAAACTTAAGCCACGAGAGATCTCGGTTCTGTGTAAAACCTTCAAGATAAAGCTCACTCATAGATACGCCTCTCTTAATTATTCAAATCTTCCAGCTTTTTCATCAGAAAGCCCTCTCTTACTCCCGATTCGGAGACAGTTATTTCATCGTAACCTAGTTTGTCCATAATCGTCTTCTGTATACACATACCTGTGACAAGTGACTGAACACGCTCTGGCTTTACTTTGAGTAACGTTCTAATAAATTCCCTTTGATTAGTAAAATATAGTTCAAACAGATCGTCATACTCTCTTGCAGAAAGTGTAGCCGTATTCTTGCTCCTATCAAAAAGCTTATTTGCAAGCTTACATGTAGCTCGGACAGTGCCTCCAATCGCATATACATGTCCTGGTGAAGCTTTAACATCTCCTGGAATACAGAGCTTCAAAAGCAGATTCTCAGTTTCTTCCTTAATCGATGTTAACTCTTCTTCTGTAGGAAATATTCCATCAACATGTCGATGATAAGCATTGAGAGATCCTATTGGCATAGTATCAGCAAAAATTATCTCATCCCCTGTAAATAAAGATATTTCTGTGCTACCCCCACCACAATCTGTAAGCATTCCAGTAGCATCTCCGATATCCTTCATTATGCCGTAGTAATCGTATCTAGCCTCATCCTGACCTGTTATTACATCTACTTCAAATCCGACTTCATCCTTGATGCGTGCGACAATTTCTTTTTTATTCTTAAGTTCTCTTATGCTTGCAGTAGCTATTGCAAATACGAGGACGTCAGACATTCCGTCTACTGCAATTCTAAACTGTTTGAGTGCGTCAATCATTACTTCTACTCCTTCTGCACTCATCTCATTATCATTTATATATCCAGCAATTCCACATGAAATCTTGTTGCTCATAATCTGACTGAAAGAACTATCAGCCCATATGTTATAAACCGCCATTCTTATCGTGTTAGAACCAATATCAATTATTACGTACATATATACATTACCCTTCGTGTTTTATTAGTCGTAGTCATTCTAACAAAATTAATAGTATTTATAAACAAAAATCACAATTTAAAATTTGTTTTTTTGTTTAATAACAATAAAACAGAGTGCGCACCCATGCACACTCTGTATACTAACGATATTAACTTCGATCAATGACTACTTGCTTGTTCCGAAATCTACCTTCACATTTTCACGTTCAGCTTCTGACGAAACTTCAAACATTGGCTTCGCTTCATATCCGAACATCCTTGCGATGATTGCTGAAGGAAATACTCTGCATTTTACGTTGAACTTCTTTACAACAGCATTGTAGTACTTACGAGAATTAGCGATATCATTCTCAACTGCTTTTAGCTGGTCCATTAGCTCGATAAAGTTCGCATTTGCCTTTAGATCTGGATACGACTCTGCAACGGCAAACAAGCTTCTTAAAGTACCAGATAGGATATTCTCATTCTCAAGCTTTTCAGCAGTTGTAGAGGAATTTCCAACGGCAGATCTAGCTGCTGTCACAGCCTTGAGTGTCTCCGATTCATGAGCAGCATACCCTTTTACAGTCTCAACCAGATTCGGAATGAGATCAAATCTCTTCTTGAGATACACATCCATAGTCGAGAAAGCTTCATCACAGCTTACAGCCAGCTTTACAAAGCCATTATATGTAGCAATAACCCATAGTAGCAGAAGTACGACCACCGCTAAAACTATCCAAATTACCATTTTTACACCTCTTCTTTATTAAAAAGCAATAACTATTAATATCTATTGATTCGTTATATTAGCACATCAGTGCACTTACTTCAACATATGAAACGCACTTAATTAATCTTGTGATACAGCCTCTACCAAGAGCCGCCACCACCACCACCGGAGCCTCCGCCAGAGAAACCACCACCTCCAAATCCGCCGATTCCACCGCCACTATCAGCATGTGCGGCAGCAATTCCAGAATAAGTGCTATGCTGGATGCTGTTCATTATCATATTCATCCTCATATAATCGAACGTAGTTGCGTTATATGAGCTGAATCCAGCGTGTTCAGGAATCTTGATGGTATTGAATTTATGTATCCATTTATCCGTTAGTCCTAGAACATATGCATAAGGCAGAATATCGTAGAAGTAAGAAGGTTCGCTTTCTACAAGTTCATTAATTCTATCTAGCTCAGCAGTTTCTATAAATTCTTTGAATCCCAATATCTCGCCATAAACCTTGCGGTTGTATTCAGTTCTACTCTGGATATTCGACAATAGGAAAGGCATAGCAACTGTATATACGACGAGTATTATTAATAAGTACATCTCCCCTTCACCTTTGCCGGCAAAATACAATGCGTTTATCAGGGTGCTCATATACACAAAATAAATTAATAGCCATATAATAACCCTAAAAGTTAAACTGCCAGTACCTAAAGATTTACGATAGAAGAATGCATCATTTAACTTACGAATTATCAGTAGCCATATTGATGCCCAAACACCCAATACGATGATTATTCCGAATACGGCCATTATGCCACTATATTCTGAACCAAACAAAACATCGATGGAACCAGCTCTATATGCACTGAACGCAATGCTAAGCATATAACCTATCGCGGCGATAAATGTAGCAAAAATCCCCTTCGCATCCGAAGCAGTAGATACAATAGCCTTATCTCCAGTATATCTGTCCTTTAGCTGCGACTTAATCGTGTCATATGACTCTCCGATTGATTTTCCAGACTCTTTTATGCTAATCGTGCTTCCCACCGCCGGAGCAGATTTTTTATCAAATATTGCATTATACATTTTCTTTACAAATGCCGGTTCATCGCTCGGTGCTTGTAACGCTTTTATGGTTATTTTTTTCTTCTCCCCTTCAATAATCTGTATATATCCTTTTGATGCTAAGTATAGATATAATGAAGTAATGTCCTTTTTATCGATCGCACCATCTGCGAGATATCCGAGCTCAGCTGGTGTTATACCTTCAGGCGGATTGAACATTATAGGTGCGACAATATCTGCGTCCTTCTTTCTTGTAACCTTGATATAAATTAATAATATAAGACAGATGACGAGTACTGCAGCATTTGCGACACTACTCCATGCTTTACTTGGAGCACCAACCCAGTAACCATTCGGTGTCTTGACCATCAGCGTTACTCCAGAATTAGAGCTTATAGCAGTATCTTCATATGACAATGTGTTATTCGCTTTGTCATATGTCCACTTGCTATTATCCTCAGTAGATGAACCATATGAACCTGCATATCCCTTCATCTCGGTGTATTTGAAATCACTCGGAAGAGAAACTTTGATTGTTGAAGATGCAATCGATGTTTCCCATTCTGACGGAAGTACATCTACGTAAACGTTGTTCTCTTGATTACTTTGTATATAATTATAAATTTTATACTTTATAACATATGTTTTCTCACCCGTCACATAGGAATGAGCACTCCCAATCCTGATGTTAACGTAGTTATCCTTAGTTACTTTAACATCACCGCCTTCAACGCTGATATCCTTGATTTTATAGTTACTTGCAATAGGAATTTTTCTAATAATTCCATGCTTTGCATATCTAAAATCAACTTTTATCGTCTCAGTGAAATCATACGAGTAATCCTTATTAACCTTTACATCTACATCAAAGACCTTTGTGGTATATCCTGACCTTGTATAATCTCGCTCAGCCAATGGTGATGCTTGATTTTGATTGTAATAGTTTGAATATGAGCTAGAGTAAGAACTAGAATAAGAATTGTAAGAAGAACTCCCATAAACATCGCTCTTGATAGCTATACCCATTATAATCATAGATATCACAACCAGAATCAGAGTTATTTTACCCAGCATATTCCTAAATGCATTATGATACATAGTTAACCCCTTTAGTTTTAATCATCTAGATTGATATTATACCAATAAAGTACATCTTTGATAATATCAAAAAAAGCATAGCGGTAAAACCACTATGCTCATTTTAATACTTATTTAAGAAGAATTAGTCTTCTACAAGCTCTTTTCTAGATAGGTTGATTCTATTTTGGTTGTCGATCTCAGTTACCTTGACAACAACCTTGTCTCCGATGTTCATCACGTCTTCAACCTTGTCAACTCTGTGGTTAGCAATCTTGGAGATGTGTAGCAATCCTTCCTTACCAGGTAGAATCTCGATAAATGCACCGAAGTTCATTATTCTCTTAACTTCTCCCTCATAGGTCTTTCCAACTTCTACATCAGCTGTAAGATACTCAATCATAGACTTAGCCTTAGCAGCACTAGCTTCATCGGAGCTGTAGATACTGATTAGACCTACATCATCATCAGAGATATCAACCTTGCAGCCTGTCTCTTCCACAATCTTGTTAACATTCTTCCCGCCAGGTCCAATTACTAGCCTTACCTTGTCAGGGTGCACTCTCATCGAGATGCATCTAGGCGCATAAGGCGATAGCTCAGTTCTTGGTTCAGCAATCTCTTCTAGCATGTTTTCAAGGATATATGCTCTCCCAACTCTAGCCTGTTCAAGTGCCTGCTCTAGAATCTCTCTAGATAGACCGTGAACCTTGATATCCATCTGAATTGCAGTAATTCCGTCAGGAGTACCAGTTACCTTGAAGTCCATGTCTCCGAGGAAGTCTTCCATGCCCTGGATATCCGATAGAATTGCATATCTGCTGCTTCCATCTTCTTCGACTCTCTCGATTAGACCCATCGCTATTCCTGATACAGGCTTCTTGATTGGAACACCTGCATCCATCAGAGCAAGGCAAGAGCCGCAAGTTGATGCCATCGAAGATGATCCGTTTGAAGATAGAACCTCTGATACCACTCTGATTGCATATGGGAATTCCTCTTCGCTTGGAATTACAGGAAGAAGCGCTCTCTCAGCGAGTGCTCCGTGACCGATCTCTCTTCTGCCTGGGCTACGAGGTGGCTTTGGTTCACCTGTAGAATACCCTGGGAAGTTATACTGATGCATGTATCTCTTAGTAGTTCTATCGATGTCAATGCTATCTAAATCCTGTGCCTCTGATAGAGGTGCAAGTGTAGCGACTGATAGAACCTGGGTCTGACCTCTCTTGAATAGTCCTGTGCCATGTGCTCTTGGCAGGAATCCTGTCTCTGAAAATAGAGGTCTAATCTCATTAAGTTTTCTATTGTCTGGTCTTACGCCTTCATCAAGAATCATGGATCTAACCTGCTCCTTCTTGATAGCGTACAGAACTTCGCCTACTTCCTTATCTCTGTCTTCGAAAATCTCTGCAAAGTGCTCGTGAGTTTCTGTCTCGACCTTATCCATATTCTCAAGACGCTCAAGCTTATCAAATGTCTTTATCGCTTCAATCATCTTGTCTGTAGCATAAGCACGAACGGCTTCATCAACATCGTCATCAGCCTTGAAGACTACGTATTCCATCTTCTCTTTGCCAACTTCCTTAGCAATTTCCTCGATAAATACGCATAACTGCTTGATCTCTTCGTGAGCGAACATGATCGCATCAAGCATGTCACTTTCGGAAACTTCATTCGCACCAGCTTCAACCATCATGATAGCTTCCTTAGTTCCAGCGACGGTTAAATCGATGTCTGACTTCATTCTCTGCTCATATGTAGGATTGATGATAAGCTCTCCATCCACTCTTCCCACTTTTACAGATCCTGTAGGACCATCCCATGGAATGTCTGATGTAGCTAGTGCAACAGATGAACCTATCATAGCTGCAACTTCAGGTGAGCAGTCATGATCAACGCTCATAGCTACGGCAACAACTGACACATCATTTCTAAACCCCTTTGGAAATAGAGGTCTGAGCGGTCTGTCCATAAGCCTAGAAGTTAAAATTCCGTGCTCGCCAGGTCTTCCTTCTCTCTTGATGTATCCGCCAGGAATCTTTCCTACAGCATACATTTTTTCTTCATAGTCGCAGCTTAAAGGAAAGAAATCAATGTCCTGTCTTGGCTGCTTTGAAGCTGTAGCTGTACAGTTTACAACGGTATCTCCATATCTAACTGTAACTTGGCCGTTTGCCTGTTCACAAACCTTTCCAATTTCAAGCTGCAACAGTCTACCGCCTAGTGCTGTTCTAAATGTGTGATAATCAGTGAATCTTCCCATAATTAACAACTCCTTCCTGTTAATCGTACTATTTTTACTAATAAGATTCGCATTGCAAGTCAATCATTATATTGGATTGACTTCGGGATTATTCCCTCCTATATACAAATAAGCGGGATACATATCCCGCTTATATTGTCAGATAATATTACTACTTTCTGAGGCCGAGTCTAGCAATAAGTGCTCTGTATCTCTCGATATCAGCATCCTTAAGATACTTGAGTAGATTTCTTCTCTGTCCTACCATCTTAAGAAGACCTCTTCTTGAATGGTAATCCTTAGCGTGCTCCTTGAGGTGTCCATTAAGGTCGTTGATTCTGTAAGTTAGAATCGCAACCTGAACCTCTGGGGAACCTGTATCGCCTTCCTTAGTAGCATACTCTTTGATAATTTCCTGCTTCTTTTCCTTTGTAAGCATCGTTTCTCCTCCTATTTGTCATCCGCCCTCACATCGCCACCGTTCGGAGCAACGTGTAGCCGAAGCAAGGGTAAAAAAAATTACTTTGTTATACTATCATACATACGTGCATCTGTCTAGTTTTCGAGCAAATTACTTTAGTGAATTCAGATACGCTTTCGTGTCATCGTTAATCCTATAGCTCTCTTTTGCCTTTTGAATGGTTTTGCGATGCACCCATTCATCTAACCTTTTGCTCTCAATATATGGGATCGTTTCGTCATATTGCTTAGCAAGTGCAGTTGCGAAGTACCACGCCTGCATCATCCTCACATAATATTCATCAGATTTAACTCCCGCCACCCATTCCAGATATTGTGGATCAAACGCATCATCGAGATAGAACTCCAGCAGTACTCCAATTCCAAATCTAACGGTATAAGTATCACCCGATGAAATCCATCTCTTAACTTCATTTTCAAG
Source organism: uncultured Mogibacterium sp. (assembly GCF_938041965.1). Classification (GTDB taxonomy): domain Bacteria; phylum Bacillota; class Clostridia; order Peptostreptococcales; family Anaerovoracaceae; genus Mogibacterium. Next base: position 92,937 of record NZ_CALISE010000022.1, read on the forward strand.
TTTATTCAGATTACCATTGAATGCTTTCTTAAAACTGAGCAAATCACAGGTTGCCCAGTTATCTACATATGGAAGCAGCTTATCTATTTCACTTAAAGCCTCTTCATAGTCACTTATCATACAGATGATCATCCCATGGAGATTAAGCTCTTCATAATACTCGTGAGGAAGGTTTCTTATAAACTCTCCATAATCGCCAGATTTAAAAACTCCCTTTGCGAGCTTCCTCAGTGCTGGAATTCTAACTCCTATTACTGTATCCGGATCAACCCCTGGAATTAGCTTGCAATGGAATTTCTTATAATCTATGTCTTGCATATCAAAAAGCTTGCTTCTAATCTCTTTTATCTTCACGGCATTTCCTTTCGATGCTCTTACTATTGAAGAACATCATTATATTAGCGATGAGTAATAGCAGTACAACTATGAACGCTGCCGATTCATGAATTCTTCGCGTAAAGAAGTCCCCGATGATTGCCCCGCATATAAAAAACATTATGCATCCATAGTAATGAAGACTCTTTCGTATATAATTAAAATCCTTTGTCGCCATGTACATATTTATATTCATGGTTCCTGTCTTGAGGTTTCCCGTGCACATCGTAGTAGATATAGTGTATCCACGTACTTTTGCAAAAGTGACAACCTGAATGCCACACGTTAACGATATTAGTGAGTTTGCAAGTAGGTTATACTCCTGCGGTAGGAATCCTGCTACAAACATAGCAAGGATTTCAAAACAAATAGTGACCTGACGCCAATGAAGTCTAGTCGGTCTATTTTTTCGAATTATTTTTACGTGCTGGGAAATCATAACTCCCCCTGCAAATGAAACTATAGGTATTAGGTAATGAAATATATTTCGTATGTTGTGATTACCTAAGCTGATTGCAAGCAGTACGATGTTGCCAGTTGCAGCGTTAGCAAAAACTCCACCCCTGCAGGTATATGAATAAGCATCCATAAATCCACCGCATATTGCAAGCAGTATTCCTATTCTCATTGATTCAGAAGTTTCAAACTCCTTTTTCATATTTCCCCCTACTCTAAGCGAATGGATCCCACGCAGCTTCGGTTTGCTCAGGCTCCTCTCTCCGAATTTTATTTTGTTCATCGATAAGAAGGGCAACAATTTCAGAGCTTCTTTGACTAGCAGCCATCTCTACAAGTTCGCTAATAAAGGATGGCTTCACTAAATCTCTTCTAACCATATAGCGTATCGCAAGAGTTCTAGAATCAGTAATAGCTCTTCTCGTAAGCCTTTCACCATGTTCGACTATATATTTATAGATTAGTTCTGCCTCTTTAAGCTTTTCCTGACTTGCATCATCACTGCTATGTTTTTCCATATAAGAAAGAACCGCAATATCTCGGATCTCCAGAGGGAGAACGCCAAGTTTTTCCGGATCTATATGTAGTGTAGTCAGTTTAGGGACCTTTCTGAATGCATTATCATCGATTGTTTCAATGCTATTTGGTAAAAAAATCTCGACAAGAGAGTTACAGTCAACGAACATCTCATCATCAACGATCTTTGTTCCTTCTGGTAGCGATACCCTTTCAAGAGCCCAGCAATTCTCAAACACACCCTCCCCAAACTCATCTACAGTCTGTGGCAGAATTATCTCCTTCATGCTATAACACATTCTAAAAGCGTAATTACCAATGCTCTTGACTGATTCTCCCATTTCAATCGCTTTAATCTGTCCTCTTTCGCTAAACGCCCTATCTGCTATCGCAAACACGAATTTAGGAATAACAACGCGTGACACATTTTCATCATAATTGATAAGAGTGTGCCCTGCTATTAGCTTTGGCATACAGACTCCTTACTATTCTATACCTTCAATCTCTCTAGTCAGTTCCTGCTCCCTGTCGCTCATAATGAGGTCCTTACTCCATCTAGAGTATTCTTCACTTCCGTACTTTCCTAGGAAGCCCGCACTATATCTATCTTCTGAAAGAGTTCTTACAAAGATTATCATTTCGTTATCTCCCTCAAAAGCGCCTTCTATAAAATTAAAGGAGTTCCTGAGGCGATCCTGTACCGACTTTACAAGAGCGTTTCTCTCATCGTTTAATTTACTCATCTCACCAGTAATAACTGATGAAGGCTCACCAATTCCACCCATGACATTATGCATGATGTCTCTCATGGTCTGAATAGACTTTCTGGCAATTCTCTCGTTCATTCTAGATATAGAGTGTGCTTTCTTACTCTCCTCTAGATCATGTTCCATATCGGAGGATATTAGCTTTAAAATATGAGCTGCTTTATCAAGATTTGCACCTAGCAATTCATCCTTTTGAAGCTTAATACGGCTCACTACTTCATCCATAACTGCAGATTTCACAAACTCACGTCTAAATTCTGAGCCTAGGGCATCGCTTAATAATCTGACAACCGTAATGCGCTCGTCAAACGGAGCATCTGCTAGGCTTGCAGCCGCCTTGTCATAGCCAGTGCCTGCAAGAATACCAGCGATATCGTATTCTCTTCTATAACGATAGAACAAATCATAGTATGAAGTAAAGTCACGCGCTATTCTCTCATCCTGAATATATTGACTCACTAGTTCGAGATTAACTTCGATATCGTTTTGTTCATATAGGTAGATCATCTCAGATAGATCTACCCATCCTCTAGCTGTTACAAAGAGCTTGCCATCCACCGTAAGCCTTACACTATAGAAGTCATCTTTTTTAATGCTTAAATAATTTAACACTGCGGCATGCACAGCATTATTTCTAGCATATACGATCCATGGCTCAAGCTCTGGTTCTACATCAATTCTCTTAAGTCTATCGAGTGTTGCAAGATCGAATTCCCTTGCCGAGTTATTGTACTCCAAAGGATTTCCTGCTGTTACTACCACCCAGCCCTCAGGGAGTCTATGGCGACCAAATACTTTCATTTGAAGAAACTGCAGCATTGCGGGCGCAAGTGTTTCCGATACACAGTTAATCTCATCCAAAAAGAGAATTCCTTCCCTCTTACCAGTTTCTTCCATCTTGTCATACACACTAGCAATGATTTCACTCATTGTGTATTCCGTAGTTCTATAGCTTTCATCACCATACTGATGTTCAGAAATAAAAGGCAGTCCTATTGCACTCTGTCTAGTGTGATGCGTCATAGAATATGACACCAGAGCGATATCCATCTCCTCTGCTACTTGTGACATAATCTCAGTCTTACCAACTCCAGGCGGTCCTACGAGAAATATCGGTCTCTGCCTCTCAACCTGAATCTTATATTCTCCAAATTCATCTTTTGATAGGTATGAAATAACTGCGTATTTCACCTGATTCTTTGCTTCTTGAATATTCAACTTATCTCCATTTCCACATACCTAGATATGTTTCACTCGTCAAAATACACCTTCATCGCCCATGCTGGAACATCGTCTCCGCATGCATCATCATCTACGAATATAAATGCAGTATCGTACACCGGCTTTCTTTTTGGGTAAGTCCCCTTTCCATCCGTAAAGTACAGCAGACCTCTTAGATTTCTTAGTTCCTTCTTACGTATGAGCTCATTTATATAATGGAATACTGGGCGAAAATCTGTACCGCCAAGACCTTTAATTTCTAGATTGCATAGAAAACCATCCACATCATCCCGATTCTTAAGCACTGTGTCATCCTGAATCTCTGCATCACATTGTACCACATGAATGTTAAATTTAGCTCCGATAACATCATTGTTACAAAGTATCTCGAAGCTTTTGTCAACAAACTTCTTCACTAGCTCACCATCCGTGGATCCTGATGTGTCAATTGCTATAACGAGGTCACGAATATTCTTCTCGTCTTTGTACTCGAGGGGCTCGATGAGTGGCATGTCTCTGTACCTATTTAATCCATACGTATACATGATGTAGTCAAATGAATCGTCATCAACCTTAAGAGTCTCATGATTGGCAGCAAATTTCCTTAAAAAAGTGCTGTAATCTATTCGTTTCTCCTCAGCATACCTTAGCTCTCGCTTCATCGTTCCGCCAGCATCACCAAAGCTAGCATCATCCATTTCGAGTGCGGTTTTTACCGTCTCTCGAATCTTATCCCAATTCTGGTCGGATAGCAGCGCTGCACCATCGCATTCTTCATTATTGCCTGACTCCTCTATGCTCGTTATGTCAAACTTCGTATCAGTATCATCATTGGAGCTTCCCTGCTGATTTTTGTCCTGATCTTGCAGTCTAGAATTTTCTAACTCATCATCACCCGCTTCGGAAGTTTCAACTGGCTTATTCGAACTCTTATTAGCTCCGTACCACAGCAAATGATCATCTACTGTAAATAGTTCTCGCATCAGTCCTACTTCAGCTTCAATCGGTGGGTCATTTACAAAAGACTTATATAGTCTATCAACCGAAAGCCTCCCTCGTTTAGCTTTAATTTTCTTAAGTTCATCTCGTCTTTCACTGCTTTCAGGTGTATTTAAGCAGGGTTCTCCAAGCGACTCAATCATTTCTTCAACAGCAATATCTGATGCCAAATCCCAGTATAGCCTATTTACCTTCGCACTTACATAGTAGTGTTTGAAAATGCAGTGAAGAAGAACATGCATATAATCATGTGTGAACGAAGAAAGACCGCGTTTCATTCTAGCAAATATCTCATCACTGCTATAGTACAGCGTTGTTCCATCTACCATGAAAATGCCTTTCTTATCAGCCACAATTTCTTTTTTGAGCGCAAAAACAGCAGAGTCCATAAACCGCATACTTGCGACGATCTTGTCCTGTGCTGCGGTAATTATCTTCTCTGCTAAAATCACATCTTTATTTAATTCTCTATCTTTATGTTCATTATTAAAGCTCTTTGACACCATGGAATCTCCTAGCTGATTCTACATCATCAGCGATTTGTTCGGTGAGCAGCTCTATACTTTTAAATTTAATCTCTAGTCTATGAAGTTTAAGAAATTCAATTTTTATTTCTCTTCCATATAATTCTTCATTTACACCAAATATATGAGTCTCGATAGATTTATTATAATCACCAATAGTCGGTTTATTACCGACGTTAGAAATGCTTTTAAAAGTAGAACGACCCACTGAAGTGAGTGTAAAATACACTCCATTCATAGGCGTTATCTTGGTCGAGCTAAGTTCAATGTTAGCCGTCGGAAATCCTATTTTTGAACCTATATGATTCCCGCGAATCACAGTTCCCTTGACGCTAAATGGTCTGCCTAGATATTCATTAGCCTTTATGATATCTCCGGATTCTATGTATTTTCTTATGGCCGTTGAACTAACTATTTCAGAACCAACTTTAACCGGGGGAATTATACTAGTTTCATATCCGTATATGCTACCAAGTTCAAGGAGCAAATTGTCGTCACCACTAGCCCTTGTGCCAAAACGGTAATTAAAACCACAAGATACGCCTTTCGCCTTTAGCTTATCACATAGAATATCTTTAATGAATACCTCTGGCAACATATTCATCGTAACTTCATCAAAGGGCACATCGAATACTACTTCAATTCCAGCGTCTTCAAAAAGCTGCAGCTTTTCATCATCATTAGCAATAAAGAGTACGCCACCACCCGTCTTTCCAAATAGCTCGCGTGGATGATTTGAAAATGTAAAACAAGCTGGCTTTACACCCAGCTTTGCTGCCAGCTTAACGGCAGACTGTAAAATCTTCTGGTGACCTACATGAACACCGTCAAAATTGCCTAGTGCAACTGACGTTTCAAAATCTATATTAATATCTGCAAGTGATCTGTACACCTTCATATTAATTTCTATTACCCATTACTTTCTCTGGTTTCAGGTTGCCATCTTCTTTCATCAGGCAAGTTCCTAGAAAAGTACCTTCTTCGTTATATAGTCTGTATATATCTTCAAAGAATTTTAGCTCATCCTCTGTTATATCAAAACTCCATTTATTAACTAATTTTTCTTTTTGCTTGATAGCATCGCAGGCCTTCTCATAAGTCATATAGTACTTTCTTTCTATAGTTCTGCCATTAAAATAAAATGGCTCGCTACCGTTTCTAAGTATAAGCTTTCTGAGATTAAGAATAGTAGATTCACCGCTGATGATAATATCATCTAAATCAGACTCACTCATCTCTAGCACCTTCTCTAGGTCAAGTGATGCTTCATAAGTGAATACGCCACTCTTCGTTCTCACAAGCTTAGTCATCGTTGCTCCAACTCCTAGCAATTCACCTATCTCAGAACAAATACTCCTTATATATGTGCCCTTCGAACAAGTTACGATAAAAGATACTTTTTTTGAATCGATATCTATAAAATTAAATTCAAAATGCTTTATCTCTATCTGGCGCTTTTTCGCTTCGATGTCTATTTCCTGCCCTTCGCGAGCATACTTGTACAGAGGACGTCCATTAACCTTTAGCGCCGAATATTTAGGTGGAATCTGAGTAATTGTACCCCTATATCTAGCAGCAAGAGACTCAACATCCTCTGCTGTAATATCTTTAACTTCACGTTCTTCAAGCACCTCGCCGGTAATATCTAATGTATCTGTGATCTTACCAAGCTCTAATTCTGCTACGTAAGTCTTCCAATCGTGGTCATAATACTCAATGAGTCTCGTGTCCTTGCCAAAGCAAACAGGAAGAACTCCCGTCGCCATCGGATCGAGAGTTCCAGTGTGTCCAACTCGCTTGATTCCGAGCTTATGCCTAAGTTTAGCTACCACATCGTGAGATGTGTAGCCCTCAGGTTTATTAATGTTTATAACACCGCTATTTTTCATCATTAGACCTAACAAGTTCAGCCTCGAGGGCTTTAGCAATCTCAGCTTTTGCTTCAAATATTGTTCCTTCAAAAGTTAAACCCGCCGCGCGAACATGTCCACCTCCACCGAAGCTTTTGGCAACACGTGCAACATTTGCATAAGATTTAGCTCTTAAGCTTGCTCTAACAGTCTTATCGTCTGATTCCTTCAGAATACAAGCTATTTCAACATAGTCGATGCTCATGAGTTTCTGTATTATCCCATCAGCTTCATTCATCAGGGTGCCAGTTTCAATCAAGTGGGCCTGAGTTACGGCGCTCATAATAATCTTGCCACCGCTAAAAGCTTCCATTTCAGAGACAACCTTGCCCTCAAGCTGAATTGCCCCTAGCGACTTTCTATTATATAAAAGCTGTGCAATTTTATTACCATCAAAGCCCGGAACCTCATATATCTCACTTGCTATTTTATGAGTTCTAGCAGTGGTATTCGAGTGCTGAAAACTTCCTGTATCAGTGCTTATGGCAGCAAAAATACACTGTGAGAAAGGTAGTGTAACTTCTGCTCCCATATCGCTCGCGATAAGATAGATGAGCTCAGCAGTTGCTGCGGAGCTCGGTTCGATAATTCCAAAGTTGAACTCTGTATCATTTTCCGACACCCCGTGGTGATCTATTACCGCCTTTTCTCTAGCCCTTTCAAAAACGACCGCTCTTTCTCCAATCCTACTTTTGCTCCCACAGTCCACAAGAATAGCAAGGTCATATTCCTCAAATACATCATAATCTCTAGTAACCACGCCACTCTCTAGAAAATCCAGATTGTGAGGAGTTACATTGTCAGCAAGTACATAGGCATCTTTACCAAATCCTCGGAGCACGTGGCATAACGCAGCTGATGAACCAAGGCAATCCCCATCCATGTTTACATGAGGAAAAATCAAGACCTTGTCGTAACCATGCAGTTTTAAAGCAATTTCCTTGTAAGTATTATCTGTCATATTTTATCTTTCCGGCTTATTTATCTCATCGATAATCTCATCAATATGTCTACCATATTCCATAGATGAATCTAGCTTAAAATTAAGCTCAGGAGCATGTCTAAGCTTTATGTCGTGAGATATTTTAGTTCTAAATAGGCCCTTCGCATTATTGAATGCGCTTAAAACCTCTTTGCTAACTTCGTTACTATCTTCTCCGCTCAGCGTGAGAGGTGTGAAGAAGACGGTCGCATAGCTTCCATCACTCGACACCTCAACAGCTGATATGGTGATTATCCTAGCAGAAAGTCTCGGATCCTTTATGCCATTAAGTAAATATCCTGAGATACTTTTCTTAATTTCCTCACCGAGTCTCCCTTGTCTGTAATTCTTTCCCATGTTACCTCTCTATTTCCACCATGTGGAAGCACTCGATAATGTCCATAGGCTTGATATCATTGTATGCTTCAATTCCGATACCACACTCATAGCCCTGAGCTACTTCCTTAGCATCGTCCTTAAATCTGCGAAGTGAAGAAATCGTGCCTTCATGAATTACGATACCATCTCTTACGAGACGAACCTGAGCATTCCTCTTAACCTTACCTTCAACGATATATGCACCGCCGATGATTCCAATGTTAGGAACCTTAAACGTCTCTCTTATCTCAGCCTTACCGAGGATCTCTTCCTTATACTCAGGATCAAGCATACCCTTCATAGCGTTCTGCACATCATCGATGATGTCATAGATTACACGATATGTTCTGATTTCAATCTCAGCATCATCTGCTCTCGCCTGAACTGCGGTCGTTGGCCTTACGTTAAACCCTATGATGATAGCCCCTGAAGTTTCAGCAAGCATTACATCTGATTCTGTAACTGTACCTACACCTGAGTGAATTACATTTACTCGCACATCCTCAGTATCTAGCTTCTCAAGCGATGAAATAATAGCACCAACGGAACCTTGTACATCTCCTTTGATGATTAAGTTGAGTTCCTTTGTCTCGCCTTCCTGAATCTGAGAGAAAAGTTTCTCTAGTGTAGTGCTTGCATTTTTTGCAAGTACATCTTCTCTCATCTTCTCCTGTCTGCTCTCTGCAATCTCTCTAGCAACCTTGTCATCCTTTACAGCATTGAATGAGTCACCTGCCATAGGAACATCAGAAAGTCCAAGTATTTCAACAGGTGTAGCAGGAAGAGCCTTTCTGATTGCTTCTCCCTTAAAGTTAGTCATTACCCTAATCTTACCTGATGTTGTACCAGCAACGACACTCTGCCCAGCCTTGAGAGTTCCATTGGTAACAAGTAGCGTAGCAATTGGTCCTTTGCTCTTGTCGAGTCTTGCTTCAATTACAGTTCCCATAGCAAGTCTGTCTGGATTTGCACGAAGCTCGAGAACCTCAGCCTGTAACAGGATCATTTCCAAGAGGTCAGTAATCCCCTCACCTTTCTTAGCTGATACTGGAACGCTTATTACATCTCCGCCCCAATCCTCGACAAGCACACCATGGTCAGCAAGGTCTTTCTTAACCCTGTCAATATTTGCGCCTGGCTTATCTATCTTATTGATAGCAACAATCATAGGAACGTTTGCAGCTTTAGCGTGGCTAATAGACTCTATAGTCTGTGGCTTAACACTATCATCTGCTGCAACTACCAATACAGCGATGTCAGTTACCTGAGCACCACGAGCACGCATTGTAGTGAATGCTTCGTGTCCTGGTGTATCGAGGAATACGATCTTCTTACCGTTGATCTTAACCTCGGAAGCACCAATATGCTGTGTAATACCGCCCGACTCACCAGCCGTTACGTTGGTATTTCTAATGGCATCGAGTAGCGAAGTCTTACCGTGATCAACGTGACCCATTACAGTGATGATTGGTGCACGAGGTTTTAGTTCGTTCTCCTTATCCTCTCGTAGGTCAAGACCTTCTTCAACAACCTCTTCCTTCTCTTCTGTTACTACGACCTGCATCCCGAGATCTTCTCCGAGCATCTCAACGGTGTCCTTATCGAGTGTCTGGTTTACAGTAGCCATTATTCCAAGCTTCATGAGCGACATGATAATCTTGCTGACAGAAATTTCCGCCTGTTCAGCTAGACCAGCAACAGTAATCGGAACGGTCACAGCCACTGCACCCTCTGGAAGTAGTTCTTCGATTTCGATTTCAGGCTCAGTAACCTTTGGAGCCTTCTTCTTTCTGTGTTTAACCTGCTTCTCAAGGTTTCTCTCGTCAAAGAAGCGAGACTTGCTGTTTCTTCCTTCACTGCGCTTTTCATGTTTGAACTTATCGCGATCTTTATCCTTATCCTTGTCAAAGAATTTCTTGCTCTTGCCTTTAGTCTGTGGCTTATCTGCCATAGGTGCATCTGCAGCAGCTGAACTCTGAGGTCTTGATGAACTTCTGCTCTGCTTTGAGTCAGAATTTCTGCTCTGTCCATCTCTCTTATCGTTCTTTCTGCCGCCACGCTCATCCTTCTTACTGTCCTTACGTCCGTCTTTGTCGGAAGACTTCTTGCGAGCAGGCTTAGGCTCTTCCTTTGATGCTGATGATGCATCAAAGATCTTCTTGAAGCGCATTGGCTTGTTAGGAGCATTTTCATATGACTCCTCTTTTTTCTCTATCTTTTTCTCTGGTTCTTTAGCTGCTTCCTCACCTTTATTAGGCTTTCCTTCAGCCTTTGCAGCATCTTCATTTGACGCTACTGCCTTTTCTTTATTCGCTACCTTTGATTCTTTAACTTCATCGGATGGCTTTTCCTTAACAGCAGTTTTCTTTTTAGTAGTCTTAGGCTTGGCTTCTGCATTTTCCGCTTTTACCTCTTTATCTAATGTCACCTTCACTTCTGATTTTGCGTTCACTTCATCAACTTCACCATCTGTAGATTCTACCTTGCGTGGCATTGGCTTTCCTACTGGTGCCTTAGGTTTATGCGCAAAATCCTTGCTAATTATTGGAACAGCCTTAATTTTAGGCTTGTTGCTATTCTTATCGGATTTTGAATCCAGTCCCTTCAGTTTGCTAATTGTGTCATTCAATCTATCAGCGTCCTTCTGAGCGAGATTTGTGCGCTCCGACTTTACCTCGATGCCCATCGTATCAGCTGCTTTCTTAATATCCTGATATGACACACCGAGCTCTGTCATCAGCTCATTTACCTTTTTCGTCATCCGCTACCTCCTTGTTTTCCCTAGCATTTTTTCGAGAAGCTCGCTGAGGCTCTTATCATCAATCGCCTTCTTGTAAGCCCTGTTAAATGCTCTATTCTTACGGGCAGACTCTATGCATGACTCCCTTTTACATAGGTAAACGCCTCTGCCTTCGTCATTTCCCGTTATATCTTCATAGATTTCCACACCACGGCATGTAAACCTAAACATTTCTCTTTTTGGATGTGAACTCCTGCATCCAATGCATCTACGCATTGGCTCTCTGTTTTCATTTAGAGCCATACTTATGCTTCCGCATCTACATCATTTTCTACTTCAGCAGCTTCTGGATCAAGCGGAGCATCTGCAGGCACATCCTCATCGTTAAGCACGTCTACCGCCTGTCCATCCTGGTCTTCGTATTCATCAAAATCAAAGCCGCTGTCCTCAAGCTGTGACTTGCTCTTGATATCGATTTTCCAGCCACTAACCCTAGCAGCGAGCCTAACATTCTGTCCCTCCCTGCCTATTGCAAGAGATAACTGCTGCTCTGGAACCACAGCCGTTGCCATCTTTTCCTTTTCACTCACATAGTTGATATATACGCCTTCAACCTCAGCTGGTTTCAGTACATTGCTAATTAGCACAGCTGGGTCCTCGTCCCATACGATGATATCGATTTTTTCACCGAATAGCTCATCAACGATACTCTGAACTCTAGTACCTCTGTTACCAACACATGCACCGACTGGGTCCACGTTTTCGTCGTGTGAATATACAGCAATCTTGGTTCTTGATCCTGCCTCACGAGCTATTCCCTTAATCTCAACCGTTCCATCAGAAATTTCAGGAACCTCTAATTCGAATAATCTTCTTACGAGGCCTGGATGCGATCTCGACAGGAATATCTGAGGACCTTTTGTAGCCTTCTTAACGTCGATTACATAAACCTTTATTCTATCACCTACGTTAAAAGACTCTGTTTTAACCTGCTCCGACAGTGGGAGTATACCCTCAGAGTTACCAACCGACAAGAACATCGTTCCGTTGTTAATTCTCTCAATCTTAGCAGTGACAATTTCACCTTGTTTGTTAACGAATTCATCATAAGAATTGCGTCTCTCCGCCTCCCTGATTCTCTGCACAACAACCTGCTTTGCAGTCTGAGCAGCGATACGGCCGAAATCTTTTGGATCAACCTGATATTCGATGACATCACCAACTTCATATCTTTCATCATATGATCTAGCCTCTTCAAGCGAAACTTCCATCATGTCATCTTCAACTTCTGATACAACTTCCTTGCTCATTAGAACGAGCACTTCACCATCCTCACGATCCACCAAAACTCTTACGTTTGGATAGTTTCCGTAGTTCTTCTTGTAAGCAAGCTCCACTGCATCTTCAATCGCAGTGATAATGTCTTCTTTTGAAATGTTTTTCTCACGCTCTAGTTCAGTGAGAGCATTCAGAAAATCTTTGTTCATTGAATCCTCCTAAAAAATTACTGCTAAATTAATCTTAGAAATTTGATCTGCCAGAATACCGACCTTACGTTCATCTATATCTATTGTAACTTCGCCTGCAGATTTGCCAATCAAAGTGCCCGTAAATTCCTTCCTACCATCGATTGACTTATACAGCTTCACCTCAACCTCTCTGCCTCTAAATCGATCAAAATCAGAAGGTTTAATTAGTTCTCTATCAAGTCCCGGTGAGGAAACTTCGAGAGTGTAGCTTCTCTCGATAAAATCTTCTTCATCTAGCCTATCACTCAGAAAACGAGTAACGTCTTCGCACTCATTGATGCCTACGTACTCTGTATCACAGTCAATCGGCTTATCAAGATAAACTCGAAGCTTCCAGTCCTTACCTTCCTTCTTATATTCAATATTGTATATCTCAAGCTGTTTCCCTGTAAGATACTCATTTAGCAAGTCTTCAATCCTTGCAGCAACATCTTGTTTAGCCATAATTCCCCCCGGAAAAAGTCATAACATAAGTGAAAGAGTGGGTTGCCCCACTCTTTCTCTCTTTAACGTTCGCATTTATATTATCATAAAAAATTGCAAATTGCAAACTTTTCTACATATCAAAGATGGATACCTGTGCGCTATCCGGTAGTTCATCAAACACTCCGCATGCTTTGAGATCTTCGATATTTGTGCTTGAAAGTTTAGTCTTTCTCTGCACCTCATCTATTGATAAAAATGGTCCTTCCTTGTAGGCCTCAGCGAGTGAAATAGCAGCACTTCTTCCTACTCCAGAAACTGCCATAAATGGTATCTTAATCTTATCATCTACAACATTGAACATGCATGGATCAGATACACCTAGCTCTGGAAGTGAGAACTCACAGCCTCGAGATAGAAGTTCGTATATGACTTCATACACTACCTTGAGCTCTTTCTTTTTTGCGGCGCTGGTATCATCGTCTTCAGAGTTTAGTGAGCTTAACGCAGCTTTTGCCGCCTCTACACCTCCTCTAGCTACATTTACATCGAAGTTATCTATCTTGGTTGATAGCCATGCGCAGTAAAAAGCACTTGGATAGTAAACCTTAAACCACGCCATTCTGAGTGCCATCATTACATATGCTGCAGCATGGGCTCTAGGGAATAGGTATTTGAGTGTCCTACAGGACTCAACGTACCAATCAGGCACACCATGCTCTTTCATGATATCAAGTTCCTCTTGCTTGAGCTCTTTGTTCTTACGCACAGCCTCCATGATTTTAAAAGCGTTACTCTTATCTACACCTTTGATCATAAGATAGTTCATGATGTCATCTCGACAAGATATAAGCTCGTCAATAGTTGCAACACCGTTTTTAATTAGGTCCTCAGCATTATTGGTCCATACATCAGTACCATGCGAAAAGCCGGAGATCTTGATCAGAGCTGAAATTGTCTTTGGCTTTATGGCATCGAGCATCCCTCTGGTAAAGTTTGTACCAAATTCAGGTATACCATAAGTACCATGCTTGAATTCATAATCATCTTGATTGACAATGTTTAATGCATCAATGGATGTAAATATGCTTAGCGTCTTCTTGTCAGCAATATCTATTCCAAGCGGATCAACACCGGTCATATCCTGCAGATGCCTAATCATCTGCGGCACATCATGCCCGAGTATATCGAGCTTGAGTAGGTTCTTATCAATCTTGTGATAGTCAAAATGAGTTGTTATAAACTCAGCATCTCTGTTATTTGCAGGTTTCTGAACTGGGCAGAATTCGAATATCTCTCTATCGGCAGGAACAACTATGATACCACCAGGATGCTGCCCTGTTGTTCTCTTCGTCCCGGTACAGCCGTTTGCAAGTACGAGTTCTTCTGAATTAGAAAAGCTCTTTCCTGTATTTTCCTCATATTTCTTTACATATCCAAAAGCTGTCTTCTCGGCTATTGTCGCAACTGTTCCAGCTTTAAAGATGTTCTCCTCACCGAATATTTCACCGACAAATTTATGGGCGATAGGCTGATATTCACCGGCAAAGTTGAGATCGATATCTGGCTCCTTATCTCCGTTAAAACCTAGGAATGTTGCAAATGGAATATTCAGACCATTCTTGTTCATATCGGTTCCGCATTTTTCACATACTCTATCAGGCATATCGAAGCCGGTATCGTACTTGTCCAGCTGATCTGTAAACTTTAAATTATGGCACTTCGGACATATATAATGTGGCTCAAGCGGATTAACTTCGGTAATGCCTGCCATAGTAGCTGCAAATGAAGAACCTACCGAACCTCGGCTGCCTACAAGATAACCGTCTTTGTTTGATTTTTCAACGAGAAGCTGTGCTGCCACATACATAACAGCGTACCCATTGCTTATGATAGAATTGAGCTCTGTATCGAGCCTATCCAGAACTTCCTTAGGGAGTGGATCTCCGTATATGCTCGTAGCCCTCGCATAGCACGATTCTCTTAGAGTTTCATCTGCTCCTTCGATGCTAGGTGGGCACTTCTCATCTGGCACTGGCTGGAACTCTTCGGTCATGGATGCTATAAGGTTAGTATTATCTATAACTATCTCCTTAGCCCTATCACCTAAATATTCAAATTCACTGAGCATCTCGGCTGTAGTTCTAAGGTAAAGGGAGTTTGAATTCGTATCATTGAATCCGACCATTGACATAACGATGTTACGGTAAATAGCAGATTCTTTGTCCGGATAGTGTGAATCTGTGGTTGCAACGACAGGCTTTCCTAACTTATCTCCAAGCTCAACGATCTTCATATTCATATCGATGAGATCCTGCTTGCTAGTTACATGAGGATATCTATCGCTATTTATTAAAAAGTGATTGTTTCCAAGTGGCTGAATCTCTAAATAATCATAATATGATGCAATCTTGAGCAGCTCTTCATCAGAAGCACCTTTAAGCACTGCCTGAAACACTTCTCCAGCCTCGCATGCACTTCCAATAATCAGTCCCTCCCTATACTTATCTAACAACTTTCTAGGAAGCTGAGGTCTTCTGTAGAAATAGTCGATATGCGTATATGAAACTATCTTGTAAAGGTTCTTAAGTCCAGTAAGATTTTTGGCGATTAGGATTATATGATATGTATTTCGCTTTTTACTCAGATTGATATTGCCGTTCTCATCGTATGCGTCATCATCTGGATAGAGATACCCTTCCATACCGTACAGTATCTTAATATTCTTTCCTTTTTTTGCGAGCTTCTTCGCTGTATTAGCAGCATCGGGAAACGATTGTACAACACCATGGTCAGTGATTGCTATAGCAGGCTGTCCCCATTCGGCAGCTTGCTTTACCATTTCTTCGACATCATTAAACCCATCGTTTTCACTCATTCTCGTGTGGGCATGTAGCTCCACTCGCTTTTGCCCATCATACGTTTCTTTTCTAGTGCTCTTTACAGATTTATTGATACTATTAGCAATCATGACGTTCTCATGAATATACTCGTCATATCTAATATCGCCCTGAGCGATTATTTCGTCGCCTTTTGATACTAATTCATTAACTGCATCAAATTCCTGCTTACTCTTTATAAATGCTTTTACAGCAATAGCCTTTGGTCCTCTATTAATCCTTAGAGTCATAACCCAGAAGTTCTTCTTCTTGGTATCCTTAATCTCTATTTCGAACACAGTACCTGATACAGCAACCTTAGTTCGAGCACCAGAAATCTCTGCAAGATTCTCATACGCAGTTTCAGCCATGGTAATTCTCTTGCCAAGTATTATCCCATTATTGTTCGTTTTTAGTTTCTCAGTAGGTTTGCTATTTACTCTTGATGCTTGCTGTTTACTTTCTCCATAGCTCTCGTCATAGAAATAATTAAACTTAACATCATTTATATTTCCGAGTGACTTGATGAGTCTATCCCTCATGACACGCTCTAGTCTTGGCTTTACGTCAAAGTTTACTAGCACATCTAGCTCCAGCACTAATCCAGCGCTATCAAGAGATATGTTTTTGAAAAATAGCGTTAGCTCATCTTCTGGCTTACCAGCAGACTCACTTACCTCTTCAGGAGTTATTATTCCATTAGGTACTTCAATCATCGATTAATTCTCTCCATCAATGCATTATTTCTTAGTCATATCATTTGATACTATATCAATAAGAGTAGGAATCAGCTCGTCTTCAGCCACCTTTGCGATTATCTCTCCATGGGCAAATACAAGCCCTTCCTTGTTACCGCCGGCAATTCCGTAGTCTGCCTCTCTTGATTCTCCCGGTCCATTCACTACACATCCCATGACCGCTATCTTGAGTGGCTTTAAACCAAGTATTGCTCTTCTTTCACCAAGCTCTCTAAGACTTTCTTCAGCTTCATTGGCCATGTCGATTAAATTGACCTCAGTCCTGCCGCAAGTCGGACATGAGACAATTTCTATGCTCTTCTCCCTAAGTCCGACAGACTCTAGTATTTTACGTCCAAATATAACTTCATTTACCGGATCATCAGTAAGAGATACGCGAAGAGTGTCACCAACTCCAGCAAGAAGAAGAGACCCGATTCCTACGGCCGACTTAAGCCTGCCATTTTCAGGAGTCCCTGACTCAGTTATACCTATATGAAGAGGATGGTCGGTCATCTCCTTAACTAGCATGTGAGCGTCATAGTTCATCTTGACATTAGACGATTTAATAGATAGCACTAAATCGTCAAATCCCATTCGCTCAATCTTGGTGAGAGTATCTATCGCACTCTCTGCTAGCGCAGCAGCTGTTACACCACCATACTTAGCCAGAAGCTTTTTATCAAGCGAACCAGAATTCACTCCTACACGAATTGGAATTCCCTTGTTACCAGCAGCTTCAACTACCTTAGCAACTCTATCATCGGCACCTATATTACCTGGATTGATTCTTATCTTATCTGCACCAGCCTCAATTGCCGCAAGTGCTAGTTTATAGTTAAAATGAATATCTGCTACGAGTGGCATCTCCGTCTCTTGACGTACTTTCGCAAATGATTTTGCCGCAGTTTCATCAGGAATCGCAACTCTCACTATGTCACAGTCAGCAGCCTCAAGCCCTTTAATTTGCGCAAGAAGTTTCTCGCTATCTCTTGTATCTACATTTGTCATCGACTGAATTGATACTGGTGCACCTCCGCCAATAAGAACTCTGCCACATCTAACCTGTTTAGTCATACTACTACCTACCATTTTTTAATGTCCTAATAACTTAGACAAATCCTGCCATGTGATGAGCACAAAAAGTGCCATGAGAATGGCAAATCCCGCTAAGTGCATATATCCTTCCACCTTAGTAGAAATCATATTCCCAGTAATTTTTCTAATCAAGACAAATATGATTCTACCACCATCGAGTGCCGGAAAAGGTAAAAGATTTATAATCGCCATATTTAGACTTATAAGCGCCACAAGATATAAATACGATAAAATTCCAGTATGAGCTGTTTTATTCACCAGACCTGCCATTCCCACAGGACCAGTCACGCTATCTCTATCTATCCCCTTATGCACCATCTGTCTAAGCGCACCTAGCATCTGGCTGTTAAGATTCCAAGTGACCTTCACACCTTGACCTGCACAAACAAAAACATTGTGTGATGCCCTAGATACTATACCAATTACTAGCCTTCCATCCTTGTCCTTAGTCGGTGTAATGGTATATGCATGAATCTTTCCATCACGCTCCACTACAACCTTCATCGCTTTACCGTCAGTATTCTTAGAAATTGTTGTCACAGTGTCTAACCATGATGATGATTCTTTTCCGTCTATAGATATTATTCTGTCACCCGCTACTAAACCTGACATCGCTGCTGGAGAACCTGGAACCACCTTATCTAAGGTATTAGTCGGTACCCCAACATATATGGTTATTATAATCATCAAAATTAATGCGACAAGCACATTGACAGCAGCACCAGAAGCTAAAACAATTAATCTCTGCCATGCTGGCTTATTGTTAAATGCCCCCTCTTCATCACTTTCTTCATTCTCCGCCTCCATCGCACAAAAACCACCTATAGGAATGGCTCTTAGTGAATATTTCGTCTCACCCCTATCTTTACTTGCGAGAAGTGGTCCCATGCCTATTGCAAACTCATTTACTTTGATATGAAAGATTTTAGCCGTTATCAGATGCCCAAATTCATGAGGAACTGTGATTATCATGAGCATCAATATTGTCAGAATTATCGTTATTATCATATAAATCACTTTTACTTAAAGAGCTCTTTTGCCCTAGCTCTCGCTTCCTTATCAATCTCTAAAATATCTTCAATAGTCTGTGGTTCCACCGACTTATGTTCGTCCATCAATCTGCGAAGCGATCTCTGTATGTCAAGAAAATCTATCTTGCCAGCTAGAATCATCGCTACGAGCTCTTCATTTGCACCATTAAGCAGTATTGGAAAACTACCCCCATTTTCAATAGCCTCATATGCCATAGAAAGGCATTCGAACACGTTTGTATCAGGCTTTTCAAAGTGGAGTGTTGAACCTTCCGTGAACATGTTTAAGCTCTTACCGGAATAATGAAGCCTGCTTGGATAACCAAGCGCAAGACTTATAGGAATTCTCATATCTGGAAGTCCAAGTTGTGCGATAATCGAAGTATCATCAAACTCTACCATCGAGTGAACGATGCTCTCTGGATGTACATGTACATCAATCTTATCGGGCTCTATATCGAAAAGCCATTTTGCTTCAATAACTTCTAGCCCCTTATTCATCATCGTAGCTGAATCGATGGTGATTTTACGCCCCATGCTCCACTTCGGATGATGAAGTGCTTCCTGTAGAGACACCTTCTCAAGCTGCTCCAGGCTATATCCTCTAAATGGTCCACCAGAAGCCGTGAGTAAAATCCTCCTCACCTTTCTTCCGCTATTCCCTTCTAAGCATTGAAAGATTGCACTGTGTTCACTATCCACTGGGAGTATTTGTACACCTTTCTCAGAAGCCAGTTTCATAATCAAACTACCCCCTGCAACAAGCGTCTCCTTATTGGCAAGTGCGATATCCTTTCCAGTCAAAATCGCCTCATAAGTAGGTGCCATACCACTTATTCCCATCAAAGCATTGAGTACGATATCAGCATCAACCTTAACAATTTCTCTTAATCCATCGTCACCAATATTCACTTCAATAGCAGGAAAAGCCGCACTCACTTGTGCGGCTGCTTCTTTATTTCCAACGCATACAGCTTCTGGTTTAAATTCCTGAATCTGTTTTATCAGGCTATCTATCCTGTTTTTGCAAGTTAGCGCCACAACCTTGAACTTATCTGGATTTTCTCTAACTATATCCAAGGTCTGAGTTCCAATTGAACCCGTACTACCGAGCAAAATTATTCTCTTTATTCCCATTTTTCCTATCTACCCTTAATGAATGAAAAATACCGAAAAATAATATACAAAAGGTGCAACGAAAAGAACACTATCGAATCTATCTAGTATTCCGCCATGACCAGGTATTATTTTGCCATAGTCCTTAATTCCCATCTGTCTCTTAAATGCAGAAGCCGTTAAGTCTCCAGCCATCGATACCGCACCACCGAGAACACCGATAATTGCACACTGCACTACGATGTCCGGCATGACGAAGTAACCAAATAGAGCAGAAAAAATCGATGCCCCTGTGAGTCCTCCAATTGCACCTTCAACTGTTTTCTTTGGGCTGAGATTAGGTGCCATCTTATGCTTTCCAAATGCCATACCTGAAAAATACGCCATAATGTCAGCTCCAAAAGCCGCAATTAGAACGAGCCAAGTTAGATGCCTATATCTAGATGCATCAATAAGCACTATGAAATATGGAAACAGCACAACATATACTATACCTGTAAGTGTAGCGATTGAGTCGCTAATTCCGCGACTCTTGATATCCCAGCCATAGACTAGGCTCGCCATAACTGAAGCAACAAACCATACTCCAACAAAATCCGATACATTGCCAAGTGTAAGGTATCCTGCATATAAGATAACGGCCATAGCAATGGCAATTTTTCGCGAAGGTCTAATATCACAGGCATTGAATCCATCAAAGAATTCTTTTACTCCAATTACAGATATTAGGAGCGCAGCTCCTACAAGCCAGATACCACCAAAATAAAGTACTGCGAGCAGCGGCAACATCACTAGTGCCGAGATAATTCTAGTTTTCATCACTTATCTTCCTTTTCTCTCCCGCCAAATCGCCTCTTACGATGTGAGAATTTCTCAATCATGGCCGTAAATTCTTCTGGCGAATAATCTGGCCACAGTGTGTCAGTAAACATCATCTCACTGTAGGCAGCTTGCCAGATTAAGAAGTTTGACAGCCGTTCTTCACCACTCGTTCTTATGATTAAATCTGGATCAGGAATATTCTTATGCAGGACGCCAGTATACAGATGATTTGATACCTCATCCTCTGTCACATCAACTGAAACTCCTTCATCTGCAAGAGCCTTTCTATCAATTATAATCTCGTTGATAGCCTTTACAATTTCATCTCTACCGCCGTAATTTAGTGCAATATTGAATATGAGTCCATCGTTATCTCTTGTCTTGTCAAGTAGTTCATCTATCGCTCTTACGGAATCGCCTGGCAGCATATTATAGTCACCAAGTATGTTGATACGAACATTATTCTTAATAAGATCTTTTAACTCTGAATCCACATATTTAATTATAAGCTTAAATATACCTGAGACCTCTTCTGTACTACGCTTCCAGTTTTCCGTAGAAAAAGCATAAACTGTTAAGTACTTAATTCCAAGATTTGAAGCGGTGATAACTATCTGTTTCATCGCTTGCATACCTGCATTATGCCCGAATAGACGAGGTCTGTTCTTGCTCTTAGCCCATCGTCCATTGCCATCCATAATAACAGCTACGTGCGTGGGCAATTTACCAATCTCTAACATCCTGTAACCTCATAAAAAGCAAACGTGACCTAGGCCACGTTTACTAAGAATTATACTTCCATTACTTCCTTGTTTTTACTTTCAATGATAGCATCGATTTCCTTAACAGCCTTATCTATCTTTTTCTGTACATTGTCCAGTTCACTCTTGCAATCATCTTCAGTAATTTCATGCGCCTTCTCCTGCTTTTTAAGCTCTTCGTTTTCCTCACGTCTTATATTGCGTACTGCAACTTTTGCATCCTCTCCAAACTTCTTGACATGCTTAATCAGTTCCTTACGTCTCTCCTCCGTCAGCTGCGGAATAGTAAGTCTAATTACCTTTCCATCGTTGGATGGATTTAAGCCTAAATTCGCTTCATTTATAGCATGCTCAATATCACCAATGGAACTTGCATCAAAAGGTGCAACCATGAGTGTACGTGGATCTGGTGTTGTGATGTTGGAAAGTGACTTTAGAGGAGTAGGAACTCCATAATAACTAACCATTACCTTGTCGAGAAGTGCTGGGTTTGCTCTTCCTGCTCTCACTGTGTTCAGGTTCTCTTTAAGAACGTTTTTAGTAACTTCAATCTTCTCTTCTAAGCTCTTTTTAGCCATGATTTCCTCCGTGATAGTTAATATAAATTTTTAAATATTGCCAAACAAAGCGATGAGTAACTACTCTACTAGAGTGCCTATATTCTCACCATTTATTACTTTCATGAGTCCGCCTTCTTCTGCAAGTGCGAATACATATAGCTTAATGGAATTATCCTTGCAAAGCGTTGCAGCAGTTAGATCCATAACTTTTAAATCCTTCTCAACGATATCCATATACGTCAGGTGTTCATATCTAACAGCGCTTGGATCGAGCTTTGGATCCGCAGAATATACAGCATCGATAGCCTTTGCCATGAGAATGACCTCGGCATCCATCTCAGCTGCTCTAAGAGCTGCAGTCGTATCTGTTGAGAAGAATGGACTTCCAGTTCCCCCGCCGAATATTACGACCTTG
Organism: uncultured Mogibacterium sp.; assembly: GCF_938041965.1. GTDB lineage: Bacteria > Bacillota > Clostridia > Peptostreptococcales > Anaerovoracaceae > Mogibacterium. The sequence continues at coordinate 115,176 of NZ_CALISE010000022.1, forward strand.
CCCTCTTTCAAATAATCGAGAGCTTTGCGCCTAGAGTATCCTTCAGCCATATCCCTAATCTCAATAGCTGTCATAACTTTTGCTTCGCAGCCGATTGAGAGAAGTGAGTCCTGTAAGGCTAAGGCGTTCATAACTGTGGCTAGCATACCCATGTAATCGGCAGTAGCCCTATCGATGCTTCCACCGGTACGACCACGGAAGAAATTGCCTCCGCCAACGACAATAGCTACATCAACACCATTCGCTCTGATTTCCTTTATCTGCTTAGCGGTCTTGAGAGTCACATCTGGATTAACCCCAAACTTGTCTTCTCCAGCAAGTGCCTCACCACTCAGTTTAATCAAAACTCTCTTGTACTTAATGCCCATGATAACTCCTTATGATATCTATTTTTTGATGTCCGCTAGGTACATAACTGTAAACTTGTTACCGTCCTCAGATAACTCAATGAGTTTCTGATATTCTGCTGCTTTACCGCTGCTGCTCTTTGACTGTATGAACTGCTGCAGCAAGTCGTATACACGATCTTCCTTTTCTGGTTCCATGTAATCAAAGGAAACATCCTTCATCCCTTTGAATGTTCTCAAGGTCTTGAAGAAATTCTCCTCGTTACACACACCATCGATTAGACCGAGTTCTTTGGCTTGACTAGCTGAATAGACACGTCCATCCGCAAGCTCTCGCACTCTACTCTCGGACATATTACGGCCCTTAGCAACAATCGTAACAAATTGGTTATATGCTTCATCTATTAGGCTCTGAAGGATTTCACGCTGCTCATCAGTAAGTTCAGTTGTCATGCTGCCCATAGCTTTATTTCGGCCGCTTGTAATCGTATTAGTTTTAATTCCGAGCTTATCTAGCAATCCTCTAACATCGTATAGAGTACCGGTCTTAACACCTATAGATCCTGTCCATGTATTTCGATTAGCATAAATCTTATCTCCAGCCATCGCGATATAGTATCCGCCAGATGCGGCCTGATCTTGAAAATAGAAGTAAACCGGACGCTTGGTCTCACTCTTATACTTCATGAGTTCCTCATATAATTCATCAGATGTATAAACACTACCACCCGGAGAATTAACACGAATGACAATTCCTTTATTAGACGAATCATCAATCAGTTCATTGATTGTATGCATCGTCCAATTGTGATCATAAGTAGCTCTCGCACTGACATCGCCGATATCGCCCTGAACATCTAGAACAGCAACAGAATTGCCTCCAAATGGACTTTTTCCAGAGATGGAGCTGAACCTAGCTCCGCCAATATATGCAAGTGTTGTGACCACTATACCTATTGTCAGCATAAGAACAAGGACTACTATTACGGCTATAAGCCATGAATTCTGGCCCTTTGTAGATTGTCTACTCTTACCGCTGTGATTATCCTTGATATTATTATCTCTCATATTGTAATCCCTATATCCTATATATTAATCGATTAAGTAAACGTATAGCTAACCATATGTTAGCAAATATCTCAATTATTATCTAGGTGTTATATCAATAACTTCTGCTGAATCTACCGCTGCACTAACAAGACCCTCTACATCTAGTGCTTCTTCGGACTTTTCAATTTTACTTAACTTTGGTTTTGTAACAGGATGTTTAGGCAAGAAAACCGTGCAGCAATCTTCATATGGCTGAATTGAGATATCATACGTTCCAATCTCCTTAGCCTTATCCATAATATCAACCTTATCCATGGCTATCAGCGGTCTCATAACTGGCATCTTAACTACACTGTCAGTAACTACAAGAGCTTCTGCGGTCTGGCTGGCAACCTGACCGAGATCCTCTCCAGTTATCAGCATCATATCTTTCTTTCGAATCGCAATACTCTCGGCTATACGCATCATGAATCGTCTCACGAGAAGTGTCGTCTCCTCTTCAGGGCAGTTTTTTACAATTTCTTCCTGAATTGGGAGAAGGTTTACAACATGCATTCTAATGGTTCCCATATATCCAGCAAGTGTCGCACATAGATCCTCGACTTTCTGCTGAGCACGAGGACTTGTATATGGATAGGAATGGAAATGAACCGCCTCGATTCTCATACCACGTTTCGCCATCATAAAGGCTGCAACTGGACTATCTATACCTCCAGACATTAGAATCAGCCCCTTGCCGTTCGTTCCAAGAGGTAGTCCACCGAAGCCTTTTATCTTATCCCTAAATACATATGTACCTTCACGGCGCACATCTACATATAATTCACAGTCAGGATTATGAACATCTACAGCCAAAACCTTGCATGTTTTAAGAATCTTAGCTCCCACTATCCTGCCAATCTCTGGTGACTGTATAGGAAAAGTCTTATCAGCTCTCTTTCCTTTTACTTTGAAGGTCTTAATTCCCTCTTTCTCTATAAGCTCCATCATGAACTCTGCTGCAGCTTCTCCGATTTTCTCGATATCTTTTTCCGCTTCAACGGCTGGACTTATTGAAGCAACACCAAAAACCTTTGAAACTCTTCTTATTACATCTTCTCTATCAATTCCCTTAGGAACCTTTACAATCATGAGTCCGTCATTCCACTTAGATTCCGTATTTTCATACGAAGTGAGAACCCCACGAACTCTCTCAAGAAGCACTCTCTCAAAATACGGCTTATTCATGCCTTTAAGCGCAACTTCTCCACATCTAACAATGTAAATATTTTTCTCGTTCATCATGACACCTATCTGAAGCTACCTAATCTTCTAAATCTTTTAACAGCTGCTGAAACCTTAGCAGCAACCTCATCCATCTCCTCTAGCGTATTAAACTCGGAGATACTAAATCTAATAGCACCTTCAATTTCTTTGTGACCCAGCCCCATTGCAGCTAGGACATGGCTATCGCTATTCTTATGAGATGAGCATGCCGAGCCCGTTGATACAAATATCTCACCCTGCTCTAAAGTATGAAGTATGACTTCACCCCTAGCACCTAGAAATGAAACATTAAGAACCGATGGAAAGCGCTTTCCATAATCAGAAACTTCAACCCCCATATCTATAGTGCCGTTAACTATTATATCATCAAGTTCAGACATTAGGCCTTCACGTAGTCGATTATTTAAATTGATGATATGTAATTGCTTTTCTGCCAAATTATCATAAGCAAGCTCTGTAGCTAACCCAAGTCCCGATATACCCTGCGTATTCTCCGTGCCAGAGCGATTCCCGTTCTCCTGACCGCCTCCATTGATGAACGCAGGAAGTTTGAGTCCTGACTTCACATACATCGCTCCAACGCCCTTAGGTGCATGAAATTTGTGACCACTTATTGTAATTAAATCAAAAGGCACTGATCTAAGATTCATCTTGCCAAAGGCCTGAACTGTATCAGTATGAAATAGTATATTTGTTCCATGAGCTTTATTGTAATCCTTGACAAGATCATATGCTGCTAAGACAGGCTGTATCATGCCAGTTTCATTATTAACCGCCATCAGAGTGACTAGTATTACATTATCGTCTAACTCCTCTTTTAGTCGATCTAGCTTAATAGTTCCGGTATTATCCACATCGAGATAGCATATTTCAAATCCATCTTCAGCTAGTTTCTTGCAAGGTTCCAAAACCGCAGGGTGCTCAATCTTAGATGTGATAATTTTGTTACCTCTTCGCCTCAGCTTTCTCGCAGTGCTCAATATAGCGGTGTTATCACCTTCTGTACCGCCAGAATTGAATATGATCTCTCCGTTTGCGGGGAAGGCTTTGGAAACCCTTCCTCTTGCCTCTCGAATCAAATCAGCGCTCTTAAAGCCTAGCATATGGAGCGATGATGGGTTTCCAAAGGCTTCCTTACTCAGTTTATATATGAGCTCTGTCACTTCATCGTATTGACATGTTGTTGCACTATTATCTAGATATATCATTATTTCTCCAATATCATTAATTGCTTTTAAAAAGCTCTCCGCAAGCGGAGAGCTTAAATTTACTTTGCATAATCTATTGCGCGAGTCTCTCTGACTACATTAACTTTGATGTTACCAGGGTACTCAAGCTCAGCTTCAATCTTCTTAGCAATTTCTCTAGCCAACATCGGAATTTCATCATCTTTAACCTGGTTTGGCTTAACTGCAACTCTGATTTCACGACCAGCCTGAATAGCATATGATTTATCAACGCCTTTAGTAGTATTTGCAATATTCTCTAGGCTCTGAAGTCTCTTTATATAAGCTTCAAGAGTCTCTCTTCTTGAGCCTGGTCTAGCAGCAGATAGAGCATCTGCAGCGCCCACAAGAACTGCTTCAAGTGTTGTTGCTTCAACATCTCCATGGTGAGCCTCAACTCCATTGATAACCTTCCAAGACTCCTTATACTTCTTGCAGATATTTACACCTATCTCAACATGTGTTCCCTCAACTTCGTGATCGATAGACTTTCCAATATCGTGCAGTAATCCTGCTCGTTTTGCTAACCTTGGATCAAGACCTAGTTCCGAAGCCATCATCCCTGCAAGGAGAGCAACTTCTACGGAGTGCTTTAACACGTTTTGACCATATGAAGTTCTGTATTTTAGTCTACCTAAAAGCTTAACCATCTCAGGATGAAGATTGTGAACCCCTGTCTCGAAGCAAGCCTGTTCTCCCTCTTCCTTGATAATATTATTAACTTCCTTTGTAGCCTTCTGCACCATCTCCTCGATGCGCGCTGGATGAATTCTTCCGTCTGAAATAAGCTTCTCGAGTGCCCTCTTAGCAATCTCTCTTCTCACTGGGTCGAATCCTGATAAAATTACAGCCTCTGGTGTATCGTCGATTATTAAGTCAACTCCAGTTAGCGTTTCAATAGCTCTGATATTTCGTCCTTCTCTTCCGATAATACGACCCTTCATATCATCGTTAGGGAGTGCTACTACCGAAACAGTCGTCTCTGCAACCTGGTCGGCCGCACATCTCTGAATCGCTAAAGTTATTATCTCTCTAGCCTTCTTGTCAGCCTCATCCTTAGTTTCTTCTTCAACTCTTGTTATAATAGCCGAGGCATCTTTTCTAACATCCTTTTCGATTTCTTCGAGCAGTAGGTGTTTTGCCTCATCCTTAGAGTATCCGGAAATCTTCTCGAGTTCAGCAATCTGCTTCTCAATGTACTGATCGATTTCCTTATGCTTTTCATCCATCGAGCGCTCACGTTTTGATAAACCCTCTTCTCTACGCTCAATACTTTCTAGTTTCTTTTCAATGTTTTCTTCCTTCTGAAGAATACGTCTTTCGGCTCTTGTAACCTCATTGCGTCTATCGCGAATTTCGTTCTCGAGATTTTCCTTGATTTGGTGCACCTCTTCTTTGGCTTCAAGAACCTTTTCTTTCTTGAGATTCTCAGCGGAACTTTCCGCATCAAGAATTATGTTCTGAGCCTTTTGCTCTGCACTTCCAATTTCTTTCTCTCCGACACGCTTACGCACACTGTAGCCAAGTAGCAATCCAATAATCAGGAACGCTATGCCTGCCACCATAGTTATTAATAGCGGTGTCATGTTCAACTCCTTATTTAGTTATTTGTTAGTAATACAGTATATTTTTACTTATTAATTATTAAAAATAAGCATTTGGTGTATATAATCATACCGATTAATTATATATTTTAATGAAAACATAGTCAACTGTTAGAGAATCTCTCTAATCACGCGTTCCGCTATTTTATCGAAATTTCTAGCTATATATGTATCTCTTTTTGCAACTATTGGTATCCCAATATTACACGAAGCGCGAATATTTTCATCCTCCATAATCACACCTAACAGCTGTGACCTAAAACGCAAGTCAATCTCTACCAAGCTAGGTCCACATCCAAGATCATCGCTCACAGGCATCACCCTGTTTAAGACATAATGCCTGTTCATAATCTCGTTTTTAATCAATCTATCCTCGATGGCGTCTGCGTCTCTTATGGCAGAGTAATCCGGAGTTGTAACTATGATAACCTCATCAGCAGAACTATGACACAAATCAACAGCACGATTTATACCTGGAGCACCGTCCATAATCACGATATCATACTCACTTTTAAGGTGCTCTATAAGTTCATCAATGTCCGCCCTTGATATATCAATCCAGTTTCCACCTTGATGTGCAGGAATTATAGCAAGCTTATCCACAAAATTAGAATGTATGATTGCATCCCTAGGTTCGCATGTTCTCATAATTACATCATACACATCAAATATCGCTTCATTTTGAACACCTAGATAGAGATCTAAATCCCTCATGCCCATATTCATATCAAGCAAAATAACACGCTTGCCCATATATGCAAGCGTTAATCCGATGTTCGCAGCAAATGTGGACTTTCCCGTGCCACCTTTTCCAGACGTGATGTAAATTGTTTTGGACACCTTATCACACTCTCCATTTAAGAATCTTGTTCAATAATTCCTTCGCTTCTTAGACTAACATAGCTGTCACACCCGACTATTATGTGATCAAGCAGCTTAATCCCTACTATCTTGCCAACCGCCTCGAGTCTTTTTGTTGCTGCAATATCAAGGTTGCTAGGCGTAGGGTCACCACTAGGATGATTATGCGCAATTATAATGGCTGCAGCGCTTCGCCTTATAGCAATGCTATAAACCTCTCTAGGATGGATATCGGCAGAATTTAATTCACCAATAGAGACCGTATATTCAGATTCAATTTTACACTTTGTATTAAGAATAAACATCTGAACATGCTCGCGCTTTGCACCACGCATACGCTCCATGTAAATTTCAGCTATATCTTCAGCGGTTGTAATAGTCTTACCGGATTGTAGGCTAGACCTTCTAACACGTCTAGCTAGTTCCATGCTAGCAACAATTGAGCAAGCTTTACTAATTCCTATACCGTCTACATTAAGCAGTTCTCTAGCATCTACACTAGAGATATTCTGTGATAAATTATCGGTGTAGTTCATCACTTCTTCTGCTAACTGAATCACCTTTTTTTCTGCTGTTCCAGTCCTTAAAATTAAAGCAAGCAGTTCGACATCAGAAAGTGATGATGCCCCAGAATACATTAATTTTTCCTGTGGCAACCTGTATAGGTTGTTATTTTCATTATCCATATATAACCCTCTCTCGAGAGCAACACAATAGAATTATATCAAAACACCCTGTCTGCAACAAGTGATATGTACCCTCTTTACTGGACACCCAGTAAGGAGGGTATTTTCATGCGTTAC
>NZ_CALISE010000023.1 GCF_938041965.1 uncultured Mogibacterium sp.
CAACTGATGTATCTCAGTTTAACTTTTCATGGGGAAAGTGTTATCTTTCTCCGATAATTGACATGTACACAAATGAAGTTATTTCATATGATTTATCGATGAGTCCAAATCTAAATCAAATCAAGAGAATGCTAGAAATGGCATTTAAAAGGTTCAAGTCACTTACAGGATTAATATTTCATTCAGATCAAGGATGGCAATATCAACATAATTACTATCGTCAGGAACTAAAAAACAGAGGAATTATTCAATCGATGTCTAGGCGTGGCAATTGCATAGATAATTGCATTATGGAAACATTCTTTGGACGTCTAAAGAACGAAATGTACTACGGCTACGAAAAAGAATATGAATCATTTGAGAGCTTTTCAAAAGCGCTAGATGAATACATAAGTTATTACAACAATGAAAGAATACAACAAAAAACAAAATGGACGCCACCTGTAAAGTACAGGATAACATCCATGTGTTCCGCTTAGTTCATAACATGTGTCCAGGATTCTGGGTACATATCACAAGCACAGACAGGGACCAAAATTCCTTATTATAGAATATTTAATTTCATTTATTATATTGGTTCTAATATCTACCACGCTGGAGTATTGTTAGATTCTTAAGTGATAGCAAAAGCATCATTACAAGCATCATAATTAACGCTTTTTCAACATAAATATTGTCAGCTACTACATAATTACATATGATTCCTGCAAGAAAAACTAACATAGCCATAAAGCAGTACCTTAAGCGAGCAGCATACATTATAATCTCTTTACGTTTCTTGTCTTTTTGACCCACTGTAGTTACATACTTCACCACATAAAGGACACTAAGCACTGCCTGAAACAAGATTATCGCTGTAAAACCATACAGAATCTTTTTATCCGTTGTTCCAAAAAATCCAGCTATTTCAGAATGGAACAGGATAAGTACATCGAACAAGAATATCAGATAGCAATACCCTCTAACTTTACCAAGTGCAATCGCACCTTCTTTCATATATGACCTCCATTATTAATTGCACGAAACTCTAGCAGCCATAGCTACAATTGTATTTACAACCTCATCAATAGTCATATCAGAAGTATCTAACCTAATCGCATCTTCAGCCTGAACTAATGGATTAAGCTTCCTATTCATATCCTGATAATCTCTATCTTTAATTTCCTCGTGGATATCATCAAGATTCGCCTTTACGCCTTTTGACCTAAGTTCTTCATATCTACGGCGAGCTCTAACCATAGAATCGGCAGTTAAAAATATCTTGAGTTCTGCATCTGTCAATACATTGGTTCCTATGTCCCGTCCATCCATAATTACACTTTTACCAGCAGCAATTTTTCGCTGTATGTCGACAAGCTTACTTCTAACTTCTGGTATCTGAGAATAAATCGATGCGAGCTTAGAAATCTCCTGAGTTCTTATAATATCGCTGACATCATCCCCGTCGAGAATAATCTTACCATTCACAAAATCAATAGACGTCTCCTCTAATATATTGCTAATCGATATTAGATCATCGGTTTTAATTCCCTCGCAATTGAGTTTTAGTCCTACAGCACGGTACATAGCACCAGTATCAATATACTCGAGACCTAGCTTATCACCTACAAGCTTGGCGATAGTACTTTTGCCGGCACCACCAGGTCCATCAATGGCAATTCTTATCATCTTCACACCTTAATTCTCGTCAGCGGAATCTTCTTCGCCAGTAGACTCCTTTACATATCTCTCTGCATCGTGACCATTTCTGTCCTTCTCCAGCAGATTATTAATCTCTTTTACAAAGGTATCTATATCTGTGAATCTATGATATACAGATGCAAATCTAACATATGCAACTTGATCTAAATCACGAAGTTCATCCATGATAAGAGCCCCAATCATCTTGCTGTCTATCTCTTTTTCCATAGTGTTATTTAGGCCACGTTCGATGTTATCAGCAATTCGCTGCACGTCATCGTACTTAACCTTGGTTTTCTCGCAAGCCTTTAATACACCATTTATCAATTTGTTGCGGTCAAAACTCTCTCTAGTGCCATCACTTTTTATGACCACAAGTAGCGAGTTTTCAATCTTCTCGAATGTTGTAAAACGCTTATGGCACTTGTCGCACTCACGACGACGTCTGATAGCAAGACCTTCCTCAACAGGTCTAGAATCAACAACCTTTGTATCAGGATTACCGCAATAAGGGCACTTCATATCGTTCCTCCATGTTTAATTAACCATAAAAAGTTTCGTAGCATGTGATTTATCAATTCATTTATGTTTTATCTTAATTATGTATATATAATGGTTGGCATTCAGCATAAGGCTGCAACAAAAGTTATTTTGCAATGCTGTCCTTTAGGACTTTTGCCATAACCTTCTCGTACACCATGGTGTCGTACAGATTGTTCTGATCGGCATATTTTTCAATAGACATACCAGCAGCCTTTTCATACTGAGAGCGTGTATAACCTGCGTCCTTAAGAAGTTTGTCTAAGTACTCCTTGTATTCATTATCAGATACTTTGATAATATACTGCTTAGCTAGAGCAAATAGCACTAGTTCTTGCTTAACAGTATTCTTTGCTGCAACTTTTGCTTGATTTTCAAAAGCTTTTTTGGACATGCCCATCGAGCTCTTTAAATATTTCTCATATGACATATCATTCTTCTTAGCAAGAGCCTTGTACGTGTCAATCATCTTCTTCTGAGCATCCTTAAGCTCCTTGCTAGGATATTTCTTAATCTTACTTGCATTTAAAATCTTCTGGAACAACTCCTGCTTCTCGGAGCTTGCTGCCTGAGCTTTCTTATCCTTCAAAAGCTGATTTTTGAGATTCTTCTCATATTCAGCTTTATTCTTGAATTTTGTATTCTTTTTTACAAATTCATCAGTATACTCAGGTGTAACAGTCTTAACTATAGAGTTGAGCTTTATTGTAAACGTCGCTTTCTTACCTGAAAGCTCAGTGTTATTAGAATAGTTAGCAGGGAACGTAACCGTTATATCAAAAGTATCTCCTACCTTATGTCCAACTATCTGTTCGGCAAATCCGCTGATAAAATTACTATCTCCAAGATTTAGTTCATATCCAGTAGCTGATCCACCATCAAACTTCTTGCCGTTAATCTTACCTGTATAATCGATGTTAACAATGCTATCCGACGCTGCAGTTCCTTCTTTTACCTGTTCCTTGGTTTTCGCCTGTTCCAGCGTAGTATTAATTGCATCCTGGACCTCAGTATCGCTCACTGAAGCATCAGCCTTGGTGTACTCAAGATTCTTATACTTGCCCAGCTTTACATATTTACTAAAATCATCATAGTTATACTTGTCTGGTACAGATGCTCCACCGCACGCAGTAAGCATGAGTGCACCGGCTACCATAACCGCCACAATTGTCGACTTGCATATTATGTTACGTGACATATTAAAACCCCTTATATATTGTGCTTTAAGTTGTTTATACTTATAATTCTTTCAATATATATTATCATAGCAAAATCGAGGGTTCAACGAGTTTCACAGTAACCACACGAGTATTACAATTAATAAATCTTAAGAATAAATAACAAATGACAGGGATAATTCCCTGTCATTTGTGCTAATCATTATTTTCTTGTTCTCTACGCTTTGCAAGTGCAGCCTCTTTACGGGCTTTTGCTCTTTCTCGCTTAAGAACTTCATTTCTCGCCGTTAAACCCCACCAAGAAACCGCACACAGAGCAACGATTAGGCCAGCGATAAATATAACACCAATATGGCTTAGAAAATATTCCATTATTAGTTAGCCGTCTTTGCCAGCTCGCAAAGCTCAGCAAAACCTGCAGCATCATAGATAGCCATCTCGGAGAGCATCTTTCTGTTTAGCTCTACACCGGACTTCTTGAGACCGTTCATCAGGTTGCTGTAGTTAATGCCGTTAGCTCTTGCAGCAGCATTAATTCTTGCGATCCAGAGTCTTCTATATTCTCTCTTCTTGTTCTTTCTTCCAACGAAAGCAGATCTTAGAGCTCTCATAACTGCTGGGTTAGCAGCTCTGAAGTTCTTGCTTCTCTGTCCGTAAAAGCCCTTTGCCTGCTTTAAAATCTTCTTGTGTCTCTTATGAGCGTTTACGCCCTTCTTTACTCTTGCCATATCTTAAAACCTCCCTAAACTACTTTGCCATTGATCTAAGCATACGCTTTGTATCTGCACTAGTAAGCACTGTGGACTTACGAAGACCTCTCTTTCTCTTTGCAGTCTTCTTTGTCAGAATATGGCTCTTAAATGCCTTGTTTCTCTTAATCTTACCTGAACCAGTAAGCTTCATTCTCTTGCTTGCGCCTCTATGAGACTTCATCTTGTTCTTTGCCATAATGATTTCCTCCTAAGTTGTTAATTCATTACTTACTATTCTTTGGTGATAGGAACATAGTAAGACTTCGTCCCTCAAACTTTGGCTTCTTGTCTATGATGCCGTATTCAGAAACCAGCTCTGCGAAGCTGTTCATAACATCGAAGCCCTTTGCTGTGTAATCACGTTCTCTCCCTCTGAATCTAAGGCTAACCTTGACCTTATCTCCATCCTTTAGGAACTTGATTGCTGTATTCGCCTTTACATTTACATCGTGCTCCTCGATAAATGTGCTGAGACGAACCTCCTTAACCTGCATAGTCTTCTGGTTCTTCTTAGCCATCTTATCCTTCTTCTGGAGCTCGTAGCGATATTTCCCGAAGTCTAGGATCTTGCAAACTGGCGGTTCAGCATTCGGAGAAACATTCACGAGGTCTAGATTAGCCTCTTCTGCAATTGCAAGCGCTTCTCTTATGCCCATAACTCCGCGCATATCTCCATTTTCATCTATCAGACGGACTTCCTTTGCACGAATATCTCCGTTGATCTGTTGTTTATCCTTGCTAATTGGTCTACCTCCATATAATAAAAAAGCGGATACAGAAGTATCCGCGAATTAACTGAAATAAATCAAGTTATTGATAACCCGTACGCCTGTGCCCACAAGGTGAGAAGCGGATAACTTCTACTTTGACCATCTGATTGTAAACTATTGCTGAACTTGTGTCAATACTAAAAGACATATGCCTTTACTGTTTTTCAACTTCTTGTTCTGGCTTCATATTCTCCCAGTTCCACTCTCCTTTACACACAATCCTATTGTACGAAGGAAACACTACTGAGATTAGCGACATTATTCCTAGAATTATCAGGTACCAGTTATATGGAATCATACTAGTCGGATTTACTGCATTTTTAGTCAAGCTGGCGATTAGAAGGAACTGTGCTCCGTATGGAATGAAGCCCTGCATTATACACGAGAATATATCGAGGAACGAAGCTGTTCTTCTAGGATCAATCTTATACTTATCTGAAATTTCTTTGGCAATCTCACCAGTAACGATGATCGCTACTGTATTGTTAGCTGTTGCAGCATCTGTTAAAGCTGATAATACCGCGATTCCTACAGATGCAGATTTAGGACCTTTTAATAGCTTACTTGTCTTATCTATAATCCACTTAAGACCACCGTAATGCTTAGTAAGTTCTGCAAGACCACCTACAAACATTGATAAAATAAATACTTCAATCATACCCTGGTAACCTGCCCAGATTTTAGCTGCAACTTCCATAAGACCAATTGCACCAGTTCCAACACCTACTGCTGAAGCGCTGATAATTCCGATAATCAGTACAGCGAACACATTCAGTCCTAATAATGCGAGCCCGAGAACAAGCACGTATGGTACTACCTTTATCAAGTTATAATCTAGATTTCCAGTTGCAGTGCCACCCTTGCTAAAGATAACCATAAGTGAAAGAGTAATTAGCGCAGAAGGAATAGAAATCCACGCATTAGTTCTAAACTTATCCTTAAGATCTACCCCTTGAGTCCTTGTAGCAGCAATAGTAGTGTCAGAAATCATCGAAAGGTTATCCCCGAACATCGCACCTGTGAGAACAGCAGCAACCACGAATGACATATTAAGATCTGCTGTCTTAGCCATATTATAAGCAATTGGAACTATCGCTCCCACAGTACCCATAGATGTGCCAGTAGCAGTAGATAGAAATGCTGCTATTATGAAAATTCCTGGGACAATGAACCTAGGTGGAATAATCGCGAGTCCAAGATTTGCTGTTGACGATACTCCTCCCATCGCACCAGCAACAGAAGAAAAAGCACCTGCTAAAAGGAATATCATGAGCATCGTCATAATATTTTCATCCCCAGCACCTCTTGCAAATAGCTTAAAATTATTGTCGATTCCCGTCTTGTGATACATTAAAAAAGCCAGTATAACGGCAATTGTCATAGCGACCACAGAAGGAAACTGATAAAATGCCATCTCTACACCCTTGGAATGTAGGACAATTCCAACGCCCAGGTAAATAACGATAAAGAAAAGAAGTGGAATTAACGCCAAGCCACTTGCTTCTCTTTCCTGGTGAAGTTTAATTTGTTCTTTCATTAAAATCCCTCAATAACTCGTCTAATATAAAAGTAACGTCTTAAAACTTTTACTAATCGAATAAAAGCACTACCTATTATTTTACACAAAATCGAACTTTCTTACACCGTTAATTTAAATTTTTCTATGTATTTTAAGAGCTTTTCACATACTTTGTAAGTGTGTCATTAAATTTAAAATGTCAATGGCATCAATCTAATGTTACAATCATAGTAATTATTGTTTGAGTTCATATAATAATGAGGAAAAAATATATGAAGTATTACAACATTTGTTTGGATGATGCTGATTATTTATACTTGGGAAGAAATTCAAAGCTGCATGTACAGTTCTGCCCATATTGCGAGATGGTTCTTAATCACGGAGCTTTAGTATCTCAAGCCGCCGCAACATTAAAATGGAGAAACAAGACTTTCTTTGCTACCACATACGACGGCATAAGCATTGCAAACCAACAGTTTTACAATATTTATCAAAATTATAAAATGAAAGGCATCGAGTTTATACCTTTTAAAAAATCCGAAGGCTACTATATTTGCAGCTTCATCAATACTGTATCCTTCGATCTTGAAAAAGCAAAACAGATACGTGTTGAATATGAAGGAAAAGTCACTTATGGAGTTATCGACAATGGGACATGCGACCATTGCAAAAAAAGCAAAGGGCATCATCATCCTTGGACATATCGGATGATAGAATCCGATGAACAAAATCTCGAATCAAATACATTTTACCGTAGTGATATAGAATTTGGCGAAAAAAATTATCAAGCTCCACTAATATGGGGAACCGAAGGAATCGTTGAGGCTTTCAGTCAAGAAAAATGTAGTATATTTTATAAAACTATAGAGTAATATTTTTATTTTGTTATAACGATCTGATGTGAACAACGCTCATAACAGGAATTTAACATCCACAGATAATAAAAAAGCAAGGTTTTCACACTGATAAAATTTATCGTATTGCAATATCACATTTAACAATATACAATTAATGAATGAAACATTGCTGGGGGAGCGATAGCTGAGAGTTGCTTCACTTAAGTGTGAGATTAGTTATTTTTATGCACTAAGATGAAACGAGACCCTTCTACCGTGCAGATAATGCTGCAGCGGGAAGCTGGCTAGAACACAAAAGCACCCCCTCCTGCATGATAGGAGGTTTTTTTATGACTTTACAGAGTTTTGTTGAATCAAGAGTCGGTCAGGTATTGATTGTATTTATAATCATCCTGTTACTATGCTTAATTACAGTTAGCGGAAAATCAAAGAGCGATAACAAGAGAATCGATGTTAAAGCACTCACTGTTTCTTCTCTGCTAATTGCAATTGCTATGGTTCTATCTAACATCAAGATATTCACTATGCCACAAGGGGGATCAATTACACTGTTCTCTCTACTACCAATAGCTGTTATCACTTACCTATATGGTACTAAACGCGGTGTAACTGCTGGGGTTGCTCTAGGTCTTGTAAATCTAATATTCGGGCCTTACGTAATTCATCCTCTTCAGCTACTGCTCGACTATCCGATTGCTTTTGGAGCACTCGGTCTCGGCGGTGCACTACGTGACAGCAAAAATGGCCTGACTAAAGTATATCTTACAGGTGTATTTGCGAGATACTTCTGTGCTGTGGCATCGGGCATAATCTTCTTTGGAGCGTATGCGCCAAAGGGATTCCACGCAGTTACATGGTCGATTTGGTACAACTTCACTTACCTGGCAGTTGAAGCTGCAATAACGGTTGTTGTAATCAATATGCCACCGGTTAAATCTATTTTTGAGAAGATGAAGAATGATAACCAAAGAGAATAATCCGCTATTAGATCGATATGCTAGAGTTATTCTCGCATCAAAGTCCCCTCGCAGATTGGACATACTGAGAGATCATGGTGTTGAACCAATTGTAATGCCTGGAAATGCTGACGAATCACTACCAGAGGGTATATCATTTACAGGTGCGGTAACGATGCTTTCCGAGCGAAAAGCTATGGCAGCATTAGAACTTCCAGATATATTAGTACTTGAAGGCAAATCGCTACTTATCGCTTCGGACACTATCGTCTATAAAGATATTATCATGGGCAAACCACACGATAATGAGGATGCTTTTAAAATGCTGGCATCTCTACGAAATGATACCCATTATGTGGCTACTGGTGTCACACTCATAGACATTATTGACGGAGTTCCTCAGATCGATGACATATGCTCGTTTTCCGAAGTCACGGAGATCATATGCGGTAATTATACAGATGAAGACATATGGTCATATATAAAGACTGGTGAACCGGCTGACAAAGCTGGCGCATACGCTATCCAAGGCGGTTTTAGAAAATATATCAGAGAGTTTAGAGGCGATTACGAGAACGTCGTTGGGCTACCTTATAATAGGATAATCAGCGAACTTAATAAATAACATCAACGTAACTTGGGCTGCACATTTCATATGGTAGCCCACTTTTTATAGATTCATATAAAACGACATCTGGCATGCCCCACTTGCTCCGGTCGAAGCAACCTCTTCTATATTGAATTCATCGATTCCACCTATAGCATAAACTGGTACATCAACTTGCTCTACTATGCTTGTCAGGAATTCTATACCACGTCCAGGGAGCCCCCTCTTGCAGTCAGTTTCATAGATATGACCAGCAATTATTGCATTGACACTAGATTCTTCAGCTCTAATGGCTTCTTGAAATGAATGAACTGAAACCCAAACCGATAAGCCATTTAAGCTTCTAACATTGGATTCATAATCATTAATCGGTAATTGAACGGTTGTACCGAGTTCACGCGCAACCTTATAGTACTTGTTCACAATCAGTCTTACAGAGTATAAGTCACAGAGCAATTTAACTTTATAAGCTAGTTCCCTATATTCGTCTTCAGAAAGATCTTTCTCTCTAAGTATCACGACATCTGGCTTCGAAATTGCAAATACTATCTTAAGCTGTTCATAAAGCGGTCTATCAGTTAAGTGGCGGTTCGTTACACAGACTTTTTTAAACGTACACATAATCGTTCATAACCGGCTGCATGCCGTGATCCCTAAGAGCCTTACAGATTTCATCGACGGACCTTCCGTCTGCAATTTCGAACTGATTATCACCAGAACTCGTTTCATCATCGCTATGGCTACCAATCCCAGTATCCACACCTGCTGAGATTTTTGTAGCAGTTATACCCATGACATTATCTCTGAATCCAGCTCGCTCGCGAGTTGAAATGGTCATCGCAGCAAACGGAAGAAAAATCCTATATGCGGAGATAACTTGAAGCAGTTGGCGTTCTCCCACAATCTCATTATTCTGATTCGGTGTGAACATCGCCCCTTCATCGTTATTGCTGATGATTGGCCTCAGTCTTGGACATGAAAGCGAAATCTCTGCCCATGGATACTTGCGCTGAATTAGATATGCATGAAGTCCTGTTGCTAAAGCATCTTTTCTAAAATTATCAAGTCCTAGAAGTGCCGCAAATCCTACGCCTCTCATACCGCCCATAAGCGCTCTCTCCTGGGCATTAAACCTATATGGGAAAACCCTCTTGTGTCCAGCTAGGTGAAGCCTCTCATATTCATCGGAATTATACGTCTCTTGAAAGACAGTTACGTAGTCAGCTCCGCACGACTTTAGATACGCATACTCATCCGAGTTCATCGGATATACCTCAATCCCGATGTTCTTGAAGTATCTTATGCCAATTTTACACGCTTCACCGATATATTCTATATCTGACTTACTCCTACTTTCCCCTGTTAAAATTAGTATCTCTTCAAGCCCGGTTTTCGCTATAGCCTTCATCTCCTTCTCTATCTCGTCCGCGCATAACTTTGCTCTATGAATTTTATTATGGCAATTGAAACCGCAGTACACACAGTAGTTCTCGCAGTAATTTGATATGTATAAAGGTGTAAATAGATTTACGACATTACCGAAGTGTTTCCTCCTCTCGATACTAGCTTTCTTGGCGATTTGCTCTAGGTACTTTTCTGCTGCTGGAGATAGCAGTGCCTTGAAATCATCGATACTGCATCTATCCGACTTAATAGCACGCACTACATCTGATTCGCTGTATACCAAAGGGTTATATGAATTAATTTCGGCTATAACCCTATCAAACGTATCATGAGGAATAATCTCCATTCCGTCCATATACGCCATATGGTCAGTGCGCAGCCTCATTTTCTCACTACCAGACGACTCCATATGTTTCACATCATTCATATCTTAATCCTCCAGAAATCCAGTAAGCGGTGACGAGGCAACTCCGCCATCTTTCACTATGCGTCCAAGGCCTGCAAGGTATGCTGCTCTTCCTGCTTTAATAGCCCTTCCAAATGCTCCTGTCATCCCCGCTACGTCATTTGCCGTCGCAATTGCCGTATTAGCCATAACCGCACTTACACCCATTTCCATAGCTTCACAAGCCTGAGATGGTGAACCTATACCGGCATCTACAATGATTGGGATGTCAATCTCATCAACGAGGATCTTGATTATATCTTTAGTTACTAACCCCCTATTTGAGCCAATGGGTGCGGCTAGTGGCATAATAGTCGCAGCACCCGCATCTACGAGAGCTCTTGCTACATTCAGATCCGGATACATATATGGCATCACGATAAATCCTTCATTTGCCAAAATCTCTGTTGCACGTATAGTCTCATAATTATCTGGGAACAAGTACTTCGAATCACTTATGACTTCAATCTTAATGAAGTCGCCGCATCCCAGCTCCCTAGCGAGCCTTGCTATTCTAACCGCTTCTTCGGCATTCCTCGCTCCAGATGTGTTAGGAAGCAGAGTTACGTGGTCTGGGATGTACTGAAGGATATTCTGAACGTCTGTATTAGCTCTTCTCACCGAGAGAGTAATCATCTCTGCCCCTGCCTGTTCAACGGCAGCCCGTATCAATTCCACATCGTATTTGCCTGAACCTAATATAAATCTTGAATCAAATTCATGACCACCAATCACTAATTTATCATTCATTATGTGCTCCTTATATTTTAAAAAATCCTGTTTACGCGTGTAACCAAAATCCCTTTATCCCCATTGCATCTCAAAATATCTCGATTCCACATTAAATCTCAATTAAATATTATCCACTCCTAGAATATGTCCTATCACGAGATTTGCTTGATGACCTGCACATATAGCAACTCTCGGAGCCATTAGCCCAATGCCGTCACCTACATCCGTATGCTCGTCACCGCATATGAATAATCTATCCATGATGCGTCTTGACCTTATTTCATTTGCGCTCCCACACCCAGCCATGCCAGATCCTGATATCACGATTGGACCATAGTCAATTGACAGTAGTGAATCGATAAGCATCGCTTTTGACTCCGCCCCATCAAATGCCTCGCACACGATGTCATAACCTCCTAATATCTCATCGCAGTTATCCGCTACTACGCGAACACAGTCAGTAGTTACTTTCATGTAAGGGTTTATTTCCATGAGAATTTCTTTTATAGCATCAACTTTTCGCGAACCAATATGCTTAACGGTGTATACTTGCCTGTTCAGATTAGTTATATCTACGATGTCGAAGTCGACAATATGAAGGTGTCCAACGCCGCTTCTAGCGAGCATAACGGCGATATTTGAACCGAGACCACCCGCACCTGCAATGGCTACGCTTGCAATCTTTAGTTTCTGATGTACAGCCTGTGAAAATCTGTCATCTTTAGCCTTTTCAAATTCACTGGCACTAGGAAACTTCGTATTAGAAGAATTTAAATTTTCCATCGTTTAACCTCCTCCCATTAAGCAAACTATTTCTATCTTATCTCCGTCGTTTATAAGAGTGTCTGCATAATTCTTCTTAGGTATGATCTCACCAAGCCTCTCTACCGCAATACAAGATGTGCTGTACGAGAGCGATATCACAAGGTCTTGTACTGTCATGCCGGATGTATATTCAATTTCCTTACCATTTACCTTAATCAAATTCTCACCACCTTTCATAATGGACTTTATAATTTGCCTATTCCCCTCGATTCGTTTATTAGCTGCTGTCATAAGTTAAGTACCCATACGGCAACAAAAAAAGGTCATACGAAGTTCTACACCCAAGGTGGTGTACCCCTTCGTATGACCTTGCATACTCTATCTCTAATTATAAGTGACTGAGTATTATTGTCAATAAAAAACTAGTATTTAAACTATTACAAATACTAATAGGTCATCCTTTATTGATTAAAATAAAGTCTAAGATATGCCCCATACAATATGATAATATTTAGTTAAATATAAACAATCTAATTAATATATAAGAAAGGGAAATCATGCGTAAGGACAACTTAAAGTTAATTTTAGGACTTGTATGCATTTGCTTACTTTCTACACCAATAAGCACCTTTATCTCAGACCATATTAACGTGACAACTGATGAATTCTCTATAAGTAGAATTACAAATTTTGCATGGAGTATCCGAATTGCTTGCCTTATTTTGGCGATGTATTTCTTATCCAATGATAGTAATCAGAAATAACCTACATATTAGATAAAACATTCTATTATCATTCAGCATCAAAGACAAAAACCAGTTGCTACGCAAAGCAACTGGTTTGTACTATCCAATTAATCTAATTAATGTAAATCATCACAATCATCATAATCAGCGCAAACATCGAAACCGATATCTCAATTACGACTCCGATATCGCGATCTTCATTCTCAAACGAAATATTTCTAATAGCACTATTTCTTGAGTTCTCTGTCCATTTATACGGATTCCCTAGTCTCTCGCCAAGGAAATGCACGAAGTTCAGCGATTTACTGTCTGCCCAGGCAGTAAACCTGTTTAGACCGAGTGAAACGCAATTAACGAACTTTGCCAGCGGTCTTCTAAAGAACCAGTCAAAATCTAATGAAAGTTCATCGTGCGGAAGCATCTTAACTCTGAAAATCCAGAACACTAGTGTAGCTCCAGCAAACAGTATTATGTACTCCGCAATATGACTGAGGTTAAAAGGATTCACTGATATTTTGTAAGGCATAATCCTAAAGAGAAGAGACGGATATACACCCAGAATTATACATCCTGAAACCCCTAGAATCATACCTATCTTCATACTCATAGGTATCGGCTTTACCTCGAATTCACTTCTAGCCTTACCGAAGAACACGAACCAGTTCACCTTTAATGCTACAGAGAGCCAGGTTCCAATAGATGTAACCGTAAGCAGTAGTGCGGTCATCTCGTGACCACCTGCATTAACTGCATGCATCACGACAGCCTTGGAGGCAAATCCATTCAAGAACGGAATTCCAGCTATCGACAGAGATGCAATGAGGAAAGCCCAAGCTGTGATAGGCATTTTCTCTTTTAATCCGCCAAGCTCTGTAATTTTTCTCTTACCAGTTGCCATTATGACAGCTCCAGAGCACATCATAAGCACTCCCTTATAAATAATATTGTTAAATGCATGAGCCGCAGCTCCATCAACTCCCCATGCTCCGCCCATCGCGAGCGATGCGACCATATACCCTAGCTGTGACATTATGTGATAGCTAAACAGTCTACGAAGATCATTCTCGAGAAAGGCCATTAATACGCCATATAGCGCCATAAATACACCGACATACACAAGTGCTTCAGTACCTGCAAAAATCCTAATCATAGCATATATACCTAGCTTAGTGGTATATCCACACATGTAAACTGTTCCTGCAATAGTAGACTCAGGATATGAGTCGGAAATCCACGAATTAAACGGTGGAACTACTGCATTTACACCAATTCCTATTAGTATGAACCAAAATGCTGCCGAGCCACCTAAGGCAGCAAATCTAGGAATTTCAAGGGAATTCGTCTGCGCTGCATGTAGCAAGAACCCCACTAGGAGCATGTTCCCTCCAAAGGCATGCATCAGTAGATATCTAAGCGCCGACCTTGATGAACGCCTCGTATGCCTTGCATATATTAGATATGCTGCACTGAATGCAGCAACCTCCCAGAACACGATCATACTGATTATGTCACCTGCCAAAGTCGCAGATATAATACTGCCTCCATATATAACCGAAACTCCCTTTTCCCACTTGTCCTGTATGTCAAATGAATAAATGGCGTTGATAACTGTAATTATGCCGAAGATGATTACGAACATCATTGATAATCCATCAACATGAATCATCTCTAGCTTGATACCTGGCGTAATCTGATACACCAAATTGCTACTACTATTGAGCGTGAATAATCCAAGAATTCCCGATGCTGCTGCAATAATTGAACACGGCTTTTTAAACCTATCTTGCAGAACGAGAATTAGCATCCCAATTAGAATCATAAGGAGTCCTGGGTGAAAACTATTTATCATCATCAGTCCTCCCTTCCAAATGAGATGTATCTAAAGAGGCAGTCTGGAGAAGCTCTATCTCTTCATGTATTTCTACTCTCTCGTAATAATTTACATCTCGGCGTAAAAGCTTATTTAAAATAACCTTACTCATGACCACTAGTGCCAACGAGCCTACGAGTGAGAGAATTGCGTAGTGTATTATCTCGTTTAACATACCACACCTCCCACATGAGCAAACACTGTCTCACCCGTACTCATCGCAAAGTCTAGCAGATGAAGTCCGAAGTTTGGTGCCACACCTAGTAGCACTGATACAGTCGCTGTAATTAAAAGTGGGACTAGCATCATCTTGCTGGATTCACCGTACGTGCTGAACTCTGGGTTCACTGGTTCTCTCTTAAAAGCGATGAGCACAACTGGCATCAGATATGTGAGCGCCAAGATTGCACTTACAATAAGTGTAGCACCAAATAGTAGCTGTCCTGTCTTGAGTGCCCCCATGATGATGTTCGCCTTACTTACAAATCCCACGAAGAATGGGAAGCCTGCAATGCCAAGCGAAGCAATCGTAAATGCGCTCATAGTAACGGGCATTCTCCTGCCAAGCCCAACCATTTCACTGATATCCTTCTTGTGAGTAGTCACAAATATAGCACCGGCACACATAAAGAGTGTAATCTTCATAAAAGCATGAGCAACAAGATGATATAGAGCCCCCGCTGTGCTTAATGGAGATAGAATAGCTATCCCGAGCACAATATAAGACAGCTGCCCTATAGTTGAGAATGCAAGCCTAGCTTTTAGATTGTCTTTCTTAAGCGCTATCAGTGATGATATTAGAATCGTCGCTACTGCCATCCAAGCAAGTATAGTTGCACCACCACACTCTCTAGCTAGCTTAGGTCCAAATACGTATAGCACTACTCTGAGTGTTGCAAATGCTCCAGCCTTTACGACTACTACAGCGTGAAGGAGTGCACTTACAGGTGTAGGCGCTACCATAGCCGCAGGAAGCCAGCTATGAAGAGGCATAACACCTGCTTTAACTATTCCTGCTCCTATCATCATCATAAATACAACTAGTGCCCAAGGCGCTGGTAGCATGCTTTTATCCAGGAATCCACCCGGTTTAAACTCCATACTACCTGATACAGAGTAAACTATGACCATAGCTGCAAAGAATATCTGCCCACTGATTAGCGTATATGCTAGATATTTTCTTCCAGATCTAGTACCTTCAGCATCACGATAATGCACAACTAACGGATAAGTAGCAATAGTCAGTACTTCGAAAAATATAAAGAATGTTATCATATTTGCTGCAAAGCAAATTCCCATGGCAGCTGACAGGCACATTGCAAAAGATGCATAATATCCGGTCTGGTTTTTCTCGCCATGCCCCCTCATGTACCCTACAGAATATATAGATGTTAATAGCCACAGCGTCGATGCGCTACATGCAAAAACGATTCCAGCTGTATCCACATTTAAAGTGAAATCTACGTCATCCACTATCCTAAATAGCTCTACTCTTATAGTACGACCAGCCAAAACAGCTGGAACCATCGAATATACGAGAGCAATTTTAATAATTGCAGCTATAAAGGTTATAGCTTCTCTTGCATTTTCTTTTATATGATCACCGAGCACATATATAAGCCCAGATGCACATAGCGAAACTAATATCGCAAGAAGTGGGCGGATGTTTAGAGAAATTAAATTCATATTCCTACCCCCTTCACAGTCATCATAATCACATCTACAACGCTTACGTTAAGTATTCCTATAGCAATTATTGCTACAAAACAAGTTACAATCGCAATAAGCATGGAAATAGGAAGTTCACGCACTTCACCTTCTCGTCTATCATTAAGCTCTGTTGGTTTATTGATAAAGATCTTCTCAATTAGCTTGAAGAAGTAAACCGCATTTAGCAAACTGCTAAGCACTAATACGGCTAAATACACAAACTGATGGTTCTGAACTGCCCCAAGCGCGATGTACCATTTGCTGAAGAACCCTACAGTTGGTGGTATTCCGATCATCGAAAGTGAGGCCAAAACGATAAGAGCTGATGTAATAGGCATTTTCTTGTAAATCCTACCGAAACTTGAAAGCTCAAAGTTTCCGAATCTGTATCTGATTGCCGCGGAGCTGAAGAAAAGACCGCTCTTCATAAACACATGTCCAATCAAATGCAAGAATGCTCCAGCAAGTGCATAAGAATTACCTATGGAAAAGCCGAGTGTTATGTACCCAATCTGGGCAATGGAGGAATATGCGAATATCTTTCTAATATCCTCCTGTGCCATAGCTCTAATCGATCCATAGATAATACCAATGCATGAGAGCACACCTATTATAGTTAAAAACAAATTAAAATACTTGAAATCTGTTCCGTATATAATATACAGATATCTAAACATAGCAAGCGCTGGAATCTTACCCATTATACCGACGATCAGCGGTCTAGATCCTGGTTCAGCGTGTGCGTAAGCGGATGGCTGCCATCCGTGGAATGGGAACATCGGCATCTTGATGCCAAAAGCGCCGATAAAGAGGCACATGGAGACAGTCATCTGAACCGTGTAGTCCTGTGAATCCAGAATGCTCCTCATATCAGTCATATTTAGCGTCCCTGTTAATGCATATAGTATGCCGACACCGAGCAAGTACATGGTAGCTGCAACTGTACCCACTAGAAGGTATCTAAAAGACGCTACTATTCCCCTGCTGCCACCTAGAGCAATTAAACAATAACCAGAAAGTGAAGTAATCTCTAGGAATACGTATAGATTAAATACGTCGCCAGTTAGCGTCATACCACACATTCCGACTATTAACAAACCTATAAGAGCATATGCTCCACCTATGACCTTACGTTCATTAGTAACTTCAAAATTCATGGCATAGAGCACTGTAACAAATCCGAGGAGCAGAATTATCAAAACGATAATTGCACCGATTGAATCGATATAAAATTCGATACCGTACGGTGCTTTATAGCCTCCAAATGTATAGCGAATCACGCCATGATTTATAACCTTTGATAGTAGCTTTGTTGAGCAAATAAATGCAGCAAATATCGAAATTGCAACCGCATTTCTTCCTAAGTGTTTATGTATCTTAGATAGTGGTAGCGACAATAGCGCACTTATTAGTGGCAGTAAAATAATAATTATTGGAAGATCATTCATTTGAAACGGTTCTCCCTCCTTATTATATCGTCCTCTTCTATGCTGCCATACTTTTCTTTAATTCTAGTTAGTAACGCAAGTCCAACACCAGTAGTACCTAAACTTACAACGATTGCTGTTAGCATTAGTCCGTGGGGAATTGGGTTAACGTATTTATCAGCATTAACTATTGTATCTAGCGCAACAGGAATAGTTCCACCTTTCTTCTGAGCAAAGCATAGGTAGAAAAATATTACTGCAACCTGCATGATATTCATGCAAATGAGTTTCTTCATGTAGTTCTTACAAGAAACCATTCCATAAACTCCAAGTAGCAAAAGTAGTAAAGTTAAAAAATAAATCCCTTTACTTGCCAGAAGTCCATTTATCTGTGTCATCATCAAATCTTACCCTCTTCATAATCGCATTGAGAATCGTGATAATAGTGCCCATTACTCCGATAGTTACGCCTATCTCAACGAGAAGAATTCCAATCGCATGTCGTTCCGCAGCATTAACCGGAATTGGCAGATAGGTGTAATCCATAAATGAGCCTCCGTTGAACATCGGAACAACTCCGGTCATCACATATATCAAAACACCAATGCCTGCAATACTCGCCGAATTTTTGCCTGTCATCATAAACAAGTTTTTCTTATCGGGAATTACTAGAATATCAATGATATACGTCAATGCAATGAGCGCTCCAGACTGGAATCCTCCACCAAGGCTGACTTCTCCATGAAATAATACATAGAATGCATATATCAAGATTAGCGGTTCAATGAGCGTAATCATTACATCCTTATTGATAGTCTTGTATGCAGGATCTCCGAGCTTGTAACGGTGACCAAAATATCTCTTTGGTTGTACAATTCTATTCTTTGCCTTTGGTCTACCCGCTAGTATCATGATTACCCCTATTCCAGCTAGGAACATAACTGTCGTCTCGAACATAGTATCGAACGCACGGTAGTCTACAATCATAGCAGTAACCATATTGGGAGAATTCGTATCCTTTACCGAATGCTCTATATAGTATTTTGAAACATGAAGTGCTGGTGCAGAGTCGATATCACCAATCGCTGGCAGTACATCAATCTTAGCGACTATAACAAATAGTAGCAGTATAGCCGTAATCAAAAATGTCACATTAATATACTTGCGCATTACTTACACCGCCTATCTATACTCTTCAGTGTCATTATGAAGTAAATAGTTGAAATAACACCAATTACGGCCTCAGTAAAGGCGACGTCAGGTGCGCCCATGATAATGTACAGAAACATCGTTACAAAGCTGAATGCGCAGTATACTACAATTACTGACACGAGGTCTTTATCAAATATGATCACGAGAGTAATAGATATTAAAGCGAGAAGTAGAAGCGCTTCTACAAGGAATGAACTCATCTATCTCCCCTCCTTTTCATCTGCACTATCATCCTGACCTACCCCAATATGCTTCTTGTGATTATAATCCTGGTAATTCTTGGCATGAACCGATGTTATCATAATCAAATTAGTTCCGAGAGGATTCGTAAGTAGTAATAGAAAGAATATGATAAATACTTTTACTGATAATAATGTCCATCCTGTGTACACCATTATTCCAACTGTCATCATCAGCGCCCCGAAAGTTTCTCCTACACCAGAAGCATGAAGCCTTGTAAAGAAATCAGGAAATCTAATTACCCCAACTGCTGCTAAAGCCATGAACGTAAAACCGAAGGAAATAATAGTAATCGCTATGATATTTTGTACGCTCATTACCTTCTACCTCCTATGAATTTAGCGAGAATAACAGTTGTTACGAACCCTAGAATCGCATAGCTAAGTGCGATATCTATATGCATATCCATTCTGTTGTCAATTAATCCAACGACTAAAATCAGCATAACGATATTCGTATTTATTACGAATAAAGCGTTGAGCTTGTCATATACCGTCTTACCTATAAACATCGTTATAACCATCACTATGACG
The DNA here is from genome assembly GCF_938041965.1 of uncultured Mogibacterium sp. Lineage (GTDB taxonomy): Bacteria > Bacillota > Clostridia > Peptostreptococcales > Anaerovoracaceae > Mogibacterium. The sequence continues at coordinate 19,944 of NZ_CALISE010000023.1, forward strand.
ATTGCGAGAAGACCGGCTAGAAGTGCGATAAAATAATTATGCATTAGACTTCTTCCTCCTTCTCTTGAATCGCTTTGATGTCAGTTCAACGACTTCCTTCTCGGTGAAATCGTAATCAGTAACCACATCGATCACCTTGTAATCTATAGTCTCTCCATAAAGTTTTGCAACACGCTCCTGCATAGATCCATCTAGTAGGCCATCTACAAACTCGCTATTTAGTGCGTGAACGGAGAAAACACCGCTATCATAGATATCGATAGTTACAGTTCCCGGTGTCAAGGTGATTGAATTTGCAAGAATAGCCCTCGCTGTCGGATTGTCATAATCTGCCTTAAACCAAACTACAATCGGATCAATCTTCATATTAGGAGATAATATAATCTTGGAAACATCTATTGCACTCTTAACTACTTCTTTGATAAGCCACAAAAAGTAGATTATCAATTTTGGATAATTAGCATGCAGAATAAAATATGTTCGATTAGATTTAAGCCCTCCGATGCGCAGAGAACCCACTACGAAACATGAAATCAAAAACGAGGAAACACAGCCATAAATTATAAATTTAACTGTAAATATTCCTGACATCACGATCCACAGGAGTAATAGCAATCCATAGACCTCGATAAAATTGAGATACGGGTTGCTAGCTAGATGCCGGTCGCGAAAGAATTCCCTCATCTTTGCTTTTAACCTTTCATATATAAAATTGATTGAATTAATAACATTAATTTTAGTATACATTATTATTGACAACCTTTAAAGGCTTTTGTTCTATTAACCATACATAATTGTATTAATTATGTTTCTAGTCTTAAAAATGGTCATAACACTGTATTTCGTCGTCATTTCAATTGCAAACAACTGTTCGAAATGGTATAATCTAATGATTTTAGTATAGGGGGATAACTAGAATGAAAGATTTTATCAAAGAGGGTCCAACTGTTACCATGTTCGTTCCATACGACTGTAACAATTGCTGCCCTTTCTGTGTAAATAAAGAAGACTACAGAGACACATCTTCGTTCAATCTCGATAGATGTTACAGGTCTCTAGACTTACTAGACAAGATTTTACCGCACAATGATATAGTGCTCACCGGAGGTGAACCTCTTGCAGATCTTGACGCGCTTCAGGACATACTTGATCACATTAAGGATGGTCATCATGTGTACATCAACACAACACTACCAACCAATGAGAATCAAGATATTCATAGAGTTGCAGCCGTGCTAAACAAAAATAAAGATAAGATCAGCTGCATTAATGTATCAAGGCATCTTAAGCATTACGTCAAGGAATGCTCTGATGAGATTTTCGGGCTTCTTGAAGTTCCACATCGCATCAACTGCGTTATTTTCCAAGACGCAACTGAGGCTGACACAAAGAAAAAGCTGCTAAAGGTTCTGGACAGATTCTCTGGTCATGAGATACAGCTTCGAGCTAACTACTCTAAGCTGACACTTGATAACGTGTTCGATACAGAACATGACGATTTATTCAAGCTAATCGATTCCATCGCTGAATACAAGGGACAGCTTGAAAAGGAACTGTTCCGTACTGGCTTCCTATTTCAACTTGGAGACAGCAGAATCACTTATCACAAAACACTTCCATACAGCAAAATTAATGGTAAAGTCGGTGATATTATCATCAGACAAACTGGTGAAATATACGATGATTGGAATAATTACGGCGAAGAGATGACACTCAATTCACTTACTTTATAGAGGATTTGACATGACAAAGGTTAAAAAAAGCGAAAAACGTCAGCAGCAAGTGCTCGCGTACATGAAGGAAACTATAAAGCTAAAGGGATTTCCCCCAACCGTTAGAGAGATTTGCGACGCCATAGGTATCAAATCAACTTCAACGGTATATAGCGATATCAAAGCACTAGAGGACCAAGGGTACATCAAAAAAGACCCTAGCAAGCCTCGTGCACTTGCAATTGTCGATTCAATTAGCAAAGACACTAATGAGCCTATATTTGAGGCAGATGACATCAACATGGTGCAGCTTCCTGTAATAGGAAACGTTGCAGCAGGTGTTCCGATTCTATCCGAGCAAAATATCGAGGATAACATCCCATTCCCTGCTAGATTTATCGGTAATGGGAATAACTTCTTGCTAGTAGTACACGGTGACAGTATGGTTAATGTCGGAATAAATGATGGCGATTACTTAATCGTACAAGAAGATCAGACTGCATCTAACGGCGATATTGTTGTTGCAATGATAGACGGAGCATTTGAGACTGAGGCGACAGTTAAGAGGTTCTATAAAGAAAAAGGACACATAAGGCTACAGCCTGAAAACGACTTCATGGAACCTATAATTGTCGATGACTGTAAGATTGTCGGCAAGGTTAAGGGAGTCTTCAGATATTTTAACTAATATTTCACTTTATACGTACCCAAGGAGGAAACGATGACACAGAGTAACGAACATCACTACTCTAACGGCATAACCGATGCAAGAACACTCGGTTGGCCAAAAACTATTCTACTAGGACTTCAGCACACATTTGCCATGTTCGGTGCAACCGTGCTGGTGCCACTTCTCACAGGTCTTAGCATATCCACTACGCTTTTGATGGCTGGTCTTGGAACACTGTTATTCCATCTACTGACTAAAGGTAAGGTACCAGCATTTCTCGGTTCTTCATTCGCTTTTTTAGGTGGTTATGCAGCTGTAGCACCGCTTCAGAATGGTCACCCCAATACAGAAATGCTCCCATATGCTTGCGGTGGAGTAATTGTTGCAGGCTTTGTATATGTAATACTTGCTGCACTTATAAAATTATTTACGATTGAGAAGGTCATGAAATTCTTTCCTCCTGTAGTTACAGGGCCGATCATCATTTCAATCGGTTTAATACTCGCGCCGTCTGCTATCAAGAATGCACAAACTAACTGGCTTCTAGCCATTGTTGCACTAGCATCAATCATATTCTTCAATATGTGGGGACGCGGTATGGCCAAGATTGTACCTATCATCTTAGGTGTAATAATCTCGTATTTAGTAGCTCTAGCGATGGGACAGATTAATTTCTCGGGTATGAGCAAGGAGTCAATTGTTGCCTTCCCTCCTATCATGATGGCTAAGTTTAATATAAGCGCAATTATCACAATTACACCAATTGCCTTAGCGACAATGATGGAGCACATAGGGGATATATCCGCCATCAGCGCTACAACTGGATATAACTACATTAAAGATCCAGGACTGCACCGCACGCTTCTAGGTGACGGACTAGCAACTATGCTCGCCTCTCTATTTGGAGGACCTGCTAATACAACATACGGTGAAAATACTGGCGTTCTTGCACTAACCAAGGTATACGATCCATTGGTAATAAGAATTGCTGCATGCTTTGCGATAATACTCTCGTTCATACCAAAGTTTGCATTCATCATAGAAACCATCCCAGTAGCTATAATCGGCGGTGTTTCACTGATACTATATGGTATGATTTCTGCAGTCGGAATCAGAAACCTCGTAGAGAACCAGGTTAATTACAAAAATACTCGCAACACTATAATCACTGCTCTCATTCTCGTATGCTCTCTAGGCTTTAACCAGATTGGCGGTATAACATTTACAGTTCTTGGTGTAAAAATCACTCTTTCTGGACTTGCCATTGCGGCCATAGTCGGCATTGTAGCTAATATGCTACTCCCTGGAAAAGATTATGAGTTTGATGAGGATAACGAAAACGATAAATTCCAGACATTTAAAGTTTAGTACTTTACCGACTTAAGATTTTTTGAGCCGTGAGCATTATGGTTGCCCACGGCTTATTTATTTATAAGATATATAGGAGGTCATCATGCCTGCACATAACGCACACTATCTGTTCGGACGAACTGTTTTAAGTAAGCTACCTGCTGATACTGAAAGGTTAATAAATACTAATGCTGATTCATACGCGGCATTTATTTTCGGGCTCCAAGGACCTGATATTCTTGCATTTTATAGACCTATATTCCCAAGCATTCTTAATAAAGACGGTGCGACTATTCATCATAGCCCTGGTTCATACTTCTTTAAACATGCCTTTAAGGTTGTTCAAGAATCTCCTACTGTAGAGAAAATCAGCTATTTATACGGTGCGATGTGTCACTATATACTCGATTCTCTATGTCACCCTACTATTAATAATTATGTAAAAACAACTGGTATGTCACACAGCTTAGTCGAAAGAGATTTTGATCACTATGTGCTAGAGCAGCATGACCTTACACCATTTACTATTGAGTTAAAGCTAGTTGCTCCGGTGAGAAAGTATCTCGGTTCTATAATGGCACCTTTTTATGAAACCCCTACCGCTAGCCAGATGCAGCTAGCCACTAGAGATATGCGGCGTTCAATTCTAATACTTGGCACAAAGAATGACTTCCTTCGAAAGAGGATTCTCTCGATCCTCGCTTCAAATAGAGCAACAAAGAAGCAGTGTGACATGGTTGCATCTCACGACTACGATCCTCGTTCGGCGGAGAGCAATGCGGAAATTTGGAAGAAGTACGAAATAGCCATAGATAAGGCTGTTTCTGAAATCGAATACATAAGAAAAAGCCTGATTGATCATGATCAACCAGACCTTAGTCGCTATGAATTAGATTATCTAGGCAAGAAGCACTAGATCCCTATAAAAATATCGATGCTCCGTACGTTACCCATGTAACTATAAATGCAGCGACAACTACACCTAGGGCAATTGCAGGGAACGCTCTTTTGAGCTGCATATCCATCATCGCAGCCACTAGAGCACCTGTCCATGCTCCAGTTCCAGGAAGTGGAATCGCTACGAGAATCATAAGTCCCCAGAACTCATACCTTAGAACAACATCTTTATTTCTATCAGCTTTTCGCTCCATCCTTAGAACTATACTGTTTAGCTTATCAGACTTCTTGCGCATCCACGCAAATACGTCCCTTGTAAAAACGACGAGAAACGGAACTGGTAGCAGATTGCCGAGCACCGCAATTAATGCCGCTTGCCAGATTGGCAGTCCTGCGATTCCAGCACCATACGGTATTGCCCCACGTAGCTCTATAATAGGCACCATCGCCATAAGAAACGTTTTTAGCATCTACCCTTCCTTTCTCACAGTTACTATATAGCTGAAAAATAATACCAGTAAATTTATACACTCTAGATTTAATTACTATTTATATATTATATTTAACCCATTTATTGTAGCACACGCCGATATCTCTATCAATTCATAATACCCTCACACAGTTTGATTGTACTTAAATACCTTTTGTGCTACCATTTACATACTATAGGAGGTACATTATGAAAGATAAAAACGCATGGAATAACTACTCTCCAGAGGAGCTAACAGCTCTAGAGGATTTAAACAAAGGATACATAGATTTTATTTCAGAGGGAAAGACAGAGCGTGAATGCACAGAGCTTCTAGTCAAAATGGCAGAGGCTCATGGATATCGTGACCTAAATGAGGTGATTAAAAATAATGAAACTTTGAGCGTAGGAAGCAAGGTCTACGCGGTTAACATGAATAAGTGTCTTGTTACCTTTAACATAGGCGAAGATATAGTTAAACGTGGTATGAACATACTCGGCGCACACATCGACTCACCAAGAATCGACCTCAAGCAGAACCCATTATATGAGACTGATGAATTCGCTTATCTAGATACACAATACTATGGCGGCATCAAGAAGTACCAGTGGGTTACCATGCCACTTGCACTTCATGGTGTAATTGCAAAAAAAGACGGAACCGTTGTTAAGGTAAATATCGGCGAAGATCCATCCGACCCAGTTTTCTTTATCAGCGATTTGCTAATTCACCTAGCGCAGGATCAGATGCAGCTTACAGCGGCCAAGCTGATCGATGGTGAAAACATGGATATCGTATTCGGCACGCAGCCACTTGACAGCGAGAGTGAATCCGCAGTGAAGGCTAACGTATTAAAGCTACTCAAGGATAAATACGGTATCGAAGAAGACGACTTCTGGTCGGCTGAGATTGAAGCTGTGCCAGCTGGAAGAGCCAGAGAAGCAGGTTTAGATAGGAGCCTAATTCTCGGTTATGGGCACGACGATAGATCTTGTGCGTACACTTCTGCTGTTGCTCTCTTCGAAGTTGAAAATCCAAAGACCACTACTTGTGGACTCTTTGTAGATAAGGAGGAAATCGGGAGCTACGGCGCTACAGGTATGCAGTCTCACTTCTTCGAGGATATAGTTAGAGAGCTACTAGATAGACTAGGAATTTACACAGAGCTAAATGCAGCTCGCGTTCTGAGAAATTCTCGCATGCTCTCATCCGATGTAAGTGCAACTTACGACCCTATGTACGCAGACAAGTTCAGCAAGAGAAACGCTGCTCTCTTCGGTAGAGGAATAGTGTTCAACAAGTACACAGGAAGCAGAGGAAAAGGTGGTTCTAACGACGCTAATGCCGAATATCTCGGCAAGCTCAGAGCGATCATGCATAAGCACAATGTAATGTTCCAGTCAGCTGAGCTCGGCAAAGTAGATGTCGGTGGTGGTGGTACTATTGCGTATATCTTGGCACTTTACGGCATGGAAGTTGTAGATAGCGGAATCGCAGTACTCAACATGCATGCTCCATACGAAGCGGTTAGCAAGTCTGACGTATACGAAGCATACAAGGGTTATAAGGCGTTTATTCTAGAGGCGTAGTCTCAAAAACGCTGATCTATATATCAGAACTGCGAATTGTAAGATAACAATTAAGCTAAAACACAGGTAATACACACTATAACAGTAATTATAAAGAATACCCCGCCTCCATAGGAGACGGGGTATTGTAATCTTAATCAATAATTAGTCGGCCTGCTTATTCACACCTCTATTTACATATGAAGTATGTAGCAAATGATGTGCCTTCTCGCCTCCTGGAACTCCGAGATAATCATCGTACATCTTGACAATTACTGGATTCTCATGAGCCTTACGAATTGGAGCATTCTTATCCAAGGTATAAAGACCTTTTGCTCTTTCAGCTCTGACATCGATAAAGTTTCTAACCTGGGAGTCTACATGTGGCTGTCCACCACCATTTACACAGCCTCCAGGACATCCCATGATTTCTATGAAGGTGTAGTCAGCTTCTCCTGCCTTTACCTTGTCCATGATTATTCTGGCGTTTGCCAGCCCGCTGGCAACAGCAACCTTAACCTTCTTGCCCTGCAGGTCGTATTCGGCCTCTTTTACGCCCTTTACGCCACGAACATCTACGAAGTCAAGATCAATAAGCTCTTCGCCTGTAAGCTTTTCTACAGCTGTTCTGAGTGCTGCCTCCATTACACCACCAGTAGCACCAAAGATTACTCCCGCTCCAGTGTATTCACCCAGTGGATTATCGTATGGCTCATCTTCAAGCTTCATAAACTCGATACCAGCCATCCTGATCATCTTCGCAAGTTCACGAGTTGTAAGTGAATAATCAACATCCTGATATCCATCAGTTCCCTGATCATCTCTTCCGAGCTCATGCTTCTTCGCTGTACATGGCATGACACTTACAGATACTATTTTGTCTACCGGGATACCCATAACATCTGCGTAGTATGATTTTGTCACAGCACCGAACATCTGCTGTGGCGACTTGCATGTAGATAGATTAGGAATTAGTTCTGGGTAGTAGTGCTCGCAGAACTTAACCCATCCAGGAGAGCAAGATGAAATCATAGGAAGGACTCCGCCCCCCTTAACTCTCTCAACAAGCTCATTTGCCTCCTCAACGATGGTGAGGTCAGCCGAGAAATTCGTATCGAATACTCTATCAAAGCCAAGCCTGTGTAGAGCTGCCGACAACTTACCTTCCACTTCCGTACCTATCGGTTGATCAAAACACTCAGCGAGCGCAACTCTGGTAGAAGGAGCAGCCTGAACGACTACGAACTTATCTGGGTCTTCAATCGCTTCCTTAACCTGCGTGATAGAATCCTTCTCATATAGAGCGCCTACTGGACAAGCAATAATACACTGTCCACAATTTACGCAGCTAGTCTCAGCTAAAGGAATATTGAAAGTCGTCCCAACGTAAGTATCAAATCCTCTCTTGTTAGCACCGATTACTCCGATACTCTGAAGATTATTACATGCTCCTATGCAGCGACGACATAGTATACACTTGCTGTTGTCGCGAACTATTGACTTCGAACTATCTTCTATTACGGAATGATTTTTTGCACCCTTGTAGTACTCAGTATCATCTACCCCGTACCTTCTACATAGCTTTAGAAGCTCGCAGTTGCCACTTCTGAAGCAACCTAGGCAGTCCATGTTGTGATCTGATAATAGAAGCTGCAAATTCTTTCTTCTATACTCAACTATCTTCGGTGTATTAGTACGTGCAACCATTCCGTCAAATACAGGGAATACACATGCTGCCGCAAGTGCACGAGCACCCTCTACTTCACATAGGCACATTCTACATGCACCAATTTCATTTACATCCTTTAGATAACATAGCGTAGGGATATCAACTCCTGCGATGTGCGCTGCTTCGAGTAGCGTAGAACCTTCAGGAACATTAACCTCTATGTTATCAATTGTTACTTTAACATCTGACATCTCGTTTCCTCCACTACTTTCTGATTATTGCACCGAATCTGCAGTTATCCATACATGCTCCGCACTTGATACACTTAGCAGTATCAATTACATGAGGCATCTTAACTGCTCCAGAGATAGCATCAACTGGGCAGTTTCTAGCACAGAGAGTACATCCCTTACATTTCTCTTCGATGATGCTGTACTTGAGTAGCTTCTTGCAGACACCCGCAGGACATGTCTTATCCTTTATGTGTGCAACGTACTCATCTCTAAAGAATCTCATTGTCGAAAGAACTGGGTTTGGTGCTGTCTGGCCAAGCCCACATAGCGAGTTGGTCTGAATAAAGTTAGCCAATTCCTCGAGCTTTTCAAGGTCTTCCATCTCACCTTTTCCCTCGGAGATTCTCGTTAGTATTTCGAGCATTCTCTTAGTACCAACTCTGCAAGGTGTACACTTGCCACATGACTCACTAACCGTAAATTCTAGGAAGAACTTTGCGATGTCTACCATGCAGCTATCTTCATCCATTACGATAAGACCGCCAGAGCCCATCATACATCCGATGCTCTTTAGGTTCTCGAAGTCGATAGGGATATCATAGTATGTGCTAGGTATGCATCCGCCAGATGGACCACCTGTCTGAGCAGCTTTAAATTTCTTACCGTTTGGAACTCCGCCACCGATATTTTCAACTACATCACGCAGAGTTGTACCCATGGGAACTTCTACAAGCCCTGTATTGTTAATCCTACCACCTAATGCGAATACCTTAGTTCCTGGGGATAGCTCAGTTCCGAGAGAACTGAACCACTCTGGACCCTTGTTAAATATCACTGGTATGTTAGCATAGGTTTCAACGTTGTTTAGAATTGTTGGACATCCGAACAATCCCTTTACAGCAGGGAACGGTGGACGAGGGTGTGGTTCACCTCTATTTCCTTCGATAGAAGTTAGAAGAGCAGTTTCCTCTCCACAGACGAATGCTCCAGCTCCGAGTCTTAAGTCGATATCAAAGTTAAAACCTGTACCAAATATATCCTTACCAATCAGTCCATATTCCCTAGCCTGCTTTAGTGCAATCTCTAGCCTATTAACGGCAATCGGATACTCAGCACGAACATAGATGTATCCCTGATCTGCGCCAATTGCATATCCTGCAATGGCCATGGCTTCGAAAACTGAATGCGGATCGCCTTCTAATATTGAACGATCCATGAATGCACCTGGGTCTCCCTCGTCGGCATTACAACATACGTATTTCTGGACTTCTCCTCTATTGCCAGATGCGAACTTCCATTTCTTTCCTGTTGGAAATCCTGCACCACCACGGCCTCTAATACCACTGTCGAGTACAGTCTGGATAACCTCATCTGGGGTCATCTCCGTTAAACATCTGCCCAGTGCTTCATATCCACCTGTAGCGATGTATTCATCGATATTCTCTGGATCAATTACTCCACAATTTCTAAGTGCAATTCTCTCCTGCTTAGTGTAGAAGTCTGACTCTGTCATCGTCTTTGCTGGACTTCCATCTGTAGTCTCCTCTTTGAGCATGTATTTGTCAGTCGGAACGCCACCGACGATATGCTCATTAACGATTGCCTCTACCTTCTCAGGATCAACTTCTTCATAGTAAACAGAGCCAGGATGGACTACAACTACGGGACCCTTAGCACAGAGACCAAGACATCCCGTCTGAATAATCTTTACATCATCTTGAAGACCATGCTCTTTGAGATGAGTCTCAAAAGCTTTAACTACATCTAAGCTGTGGTTAGATGTACATCCCGTACCACCGCAAACTAATATATAATTCTTATGAACCTGCGCACCTTCAGCCTCCGATGAGATAGTTGCTTCACTACCTAGTCTGAGGTTTACTTGGCACATCATCTTATTCTTGATGGCTCTAAGTTCATTAAGCGATTTCATAATAACCTCCATAGTCTACACAACGCTGCTAAGCGTATCATTTACAAACGAAAACTACATGTATTTAGCAAGAACCTCTGGAATCTTATCCGCAGTCATTTTGCCATATACGTCTCCACCAACGATAACTACTGGAGCTAGTCCACAAGCTCCAACGCAGCGGCATGAATCTAAGGAAAACTTTCCATCTGGTGTGCATTCTCCATCACCAATCTTGAGTTCCTCAACGCACTTATCAAATATATCTCCTGCACCTTTAACGTAACATGCTGTTCCGAGACAGACTGAAACTTCATGTTCACCCTTAGGTGACATAGAGAACTGTGCATAGAATGTAGCTACACCATACACCTTCTCCATCGGGAAACCTGTTCCATCGGAAATGATTTTCTGAACCTGATATGGAAGATAACCGTATATCTCCTGTGCATGCTGCATGATTGGCATCAAGCAGCCCTTCTCACCTTTAAGCTCGTCAATAACCTTTAGTAATTGCTGTTCTTGCTCAGGTGTGCCCTTGAATGGGACATTTGAAACCTTCATACCTAGAACCTCCTTCAACCAAATTAGTTAGTGATATTTAACAAAATTAAATCATATGTTTAATTTATTATATATATTAAATAAATTTATTTCAATGATAGTTACGAATCTATCTATGTGATGAAACCATTCATTTTACTGTTACTTTCGCTGTAATTATCCACAGCTTTTTCGATAAATCCACTCGCAATTGATAATTGTGTAACGTATAATATAATCATAATTGTATATCTCTGTGCTGACTATGGAGGACAAAATGACACTACTTGAAATTAATTCTATCATAGAAGGAAAGATCCTAACCAAGAATCCAGATCTAAATCTTGATCTAGTTAATGCCTTTTCATCTGATGTAATAAGTCACATCGTAACATATGCTAGCGATAAGTCGATACTTATCACGGCAGTGTATAACCCTCAAATCCTTAAAACCGCTGAAATGAAAGGTGTTCAATGTGTCATACTGATTGGCATTTACGAACCAGAGCCATCGCTTGTCACTCTTGCAAATTCATTGGGAATCACTTTGCTTCGTTCTACTTTTTCAATGTATGTTACTTGCGGGAAGCTTTATAGCAGCGGTTTGCAGGGTGCTTTTTAATATAAGGAGGACATTATGATATATCCTAAATTTCCTGAACAAGGTTCCTCTCTAGGCATCTGTGCCCCGAGCGCTGGAGTTGGTCACAAAATTAAATTGTTTGATAAATCATTAGCAGCCCTTAAATCATCGGGCTTTGACATTATAGAAACAGCTAGTGTTAGGAATGATAATATAAAATCTGCTGATGCTAAGACTCGTGGTGAAGAGTTTAACTTTCTCGTTCAAAATCCTGATGTAGAGATGATTGTTTCTGCAGCTGGTGGTGATTATAACATAGAAATATTACCTTACTTAGATACAGAGACGTTGGCTAATTACCCTAAGTGGATTGCCGGTGCAAGCGACCCAACTAATATTATGTACTATGTAACGACTAAACTCGACATAGCTACGATGTATGGCTTTAATGCTGGCAGCTTCGATTGGGATACACTTCATGAGTTTCAGAAGAATTCACTCGAGCTTATGATTGGCAACACTATAAAACAATATTCATTCGATAAGTATGACTCAAGCACCGACTTTAGCGTTCAGGATGTGGTTCTTGATGGAGACGTAAATTGGCAGCTATCAATGCCAGGTACAGGTGAGATAATAGATAAATCGTCCGCTGCTGATTCACCAAGGCTAATAGCTGAGGGGCGACTTATCGGAGGATGCGTAGATTGCATCGCGAAGCTTATAGGAACACCTTTCGATGGCACTAAATCATTTGTAAAAAAATATCCTCGCAAGATATGGTTCTTAGATAATTTTGCTATGACCTCGTTTGATCTGTATCTCACGATGATGCAGATGAAGTACTGCGGTTACTTTAAAGGAACCACAGCGATAGTATTTGGAAGAACTATGTTCGGAGACAAATCCGACGAGGAATATATCGCACAGCTACGCCAAGCTATTCCAGATATCCCATTCATCTGGAATGCCGATATAGGCCATGTAAAGCCTTGCTTTACAGTGATAAATGGTGCGTACGGCAGAGTTACATGTGCTCAGGGCAAGGGCACTCTGGAGCAGGCGCTTGTGTAACGCCTAAAAAGCAAATACAACACAAGGCAGATGCTGATGCATCTGCCTTTTTGCTATTTAAAACTAATAAATCTAAAATCATCATTTATAGCGCATCATTATGAATTAGAATGCTCATGTAAGCACCCTTCTTAAATATCGATGTACTTACACCCCATGCGATAGCAGAACAAGCTAACTCACCTGCATACTTCGACTTAATACTTCTCGAGCTTAGCACGATTCCCTTTGGATATAGTTCAGCACCCAGATACTGATGCAAGCTATCCGCAGAACCCGATTCAACAGCTTTGATAGAACGTCCAGGATTTGTGTCCCACCACTCATTTGGCTTCGAGAATGAGCCATCAGCTCTCATCTCACCCGAGGATAGATTCTGAGCACATATTTCTCTTAGTTTCTCTAGAGTCTCATCATCAATAACCCCATCAGTAATCGAATATGCATACATTGCACACGCAACACCATCATCATCTAGTTCCTTTAGAAGGTATAGATTAGATACCCCTCTCTCCTTGAACTTCTTCCACTTAGCAGATACTTTCTGAAGGCTTGCATCATTATAAACAGATTAGTTTCCATCCTCAAGAGCGCGCTTTAGCTCTTCTAAGTCTACGTCCTTCTTCTCCCAGTTGTCGATAAAATTGATTCTTAGATCACTCATGTAACTTTACTCCTTTAAATCTTCTTGCCAACTAGCTAATGTATCATTATCAAACACGATCATCGTGTCAGTAAACGGTTTTACTAAGACCTCCGTGTAAAAAGGTCCTTTTTTCTTGTAATATGCTGCTATCCCAGAGCGGGCTTTAATTGAGAATCTTATCTTGTACTCTCCTGGAGGCATCAAAATAGACGGTGTTAGAAACTCGTCTGAAAATAATACTCCAGATGACCAGTTCTCTCCATCAGCCGAAAATGACATATCATAGAATTGACCATAACCGTTATCGATTCTAAGGTACACCTTAGACAGCTCCTTATCGCGTTTCATGCTCTTAATAGTATTAAATGCTTTTCGCCGTTTAGTGTTCTTATAATGCAATATACCCACACTTATATAGAACAATACCGACAACGCAACTATTACTATCCAGGGGTGTTCAATTAAAAAACGCATAGATTAATTCTCACTTTTCTTATCTTCATATAGTAAAGTTTGCAAAACTTTTCTAATAATGTCAAGTTACACAGTATTAGTGTAATTCGTCAAGTAAACGAAACTATTTTCCAATGCTCGCAGGCTACCTTTTGGTCAGTCATCACAGTCAAGGTGCTGGAGGCGAATACAAAAGGCTGCGAGGTTTTGGAAGTGTTAAACGTTTACGAGAATGCGGATTAACAAAGTCGAGTATTGTTTTAGCACATCAAGTTACGCAGACTTTGTATAATCCGCCGAGTAAAAGCAATCTGCTTCCAATGCTCGCAGGCTGCCTTTTGGTCAGTCATTACAGTCAAGAAGCTGGAGGCGAATACAAAAGGCTGCGAGGTTTTGGCAAGTTCAAAGGATTACGCAGTTACGAATTAACGAATGCGAGTATTGTTTTAGCACATCAAGTTACGCAGTATTCGTATAATTCGTCAAGTAAGCGAAACTTTTTGCCAATGCTCGCAGCCTTTTGCTATTCGCCGACCCCTATGTGTCTCTTAAAATTCCCCACTATATTTTCTCCCTCTGACATCATAAGAAATGCATGAGGATCAATATCGTGAACAATTCCCTTAAGATGTTCAATTTCATACTTTGAGACGAGCGTTAGAATTATATTTACCTCATCTCCTGTATATGCTCCTGTTCCCTTCCAGCTAGTAACACCTCTGTTTAATTCTTCAGTAAGAATTTTCTCGATACCTTCTTTTTTAGTAATAATCAGCACCTCTGTCTTGATATTTTGGGTATGCATCCTATCGATAAACATCGCTTTAATAGCGGAGTAAATGAAAGAATAAACTGCTATCTTTACATTAAATAACAATAAGCAGCAACCATATACAGCAAAATTCACAACATTATTAAGCATCCCTACACTAACGTTTGGATTCTTTTTTGCCATGCACACTGCTATGATATCTGGACCACCAGTGGAGCTTCCTCCTCTTAAGATCATTCCTGTACCTATTCCACCGATAACACCTGCTACAACGCACGCAGTTAGGTAGTCGTCAATATAAGGAATCTTTGGTACCGGAACAAGTGTAAGGCAAACCGACGATATGCCTATTGAAATCAGTGTCTTAGTCGCAAATTTAAAGCCAGCTGAAGAGTACGCATACAAAAATAAAGGAATATTTATCAGGAAGTAGATAATACCCGTAAAATCAAGCCCATATATCGTTCTAACGCCAGTATTAGCGACAATTAAATGTCTTATAATCTGGGATATTCCGAGAAAGCCACCGTTATAAAGATGCATCGGTGTAATTAGAAGGTTTATGCTGAACGCATAGATTAAGTTTCCTAGGATTATCAGTATTGTACTTGATAATCCATTCCATTTATCTTCAAATTTATTAAACCAGTTCATTTCAAAAAATTTATGGTGAAGCATCCAAAACGGATGCTTCACCGATAGATACTATTTACGATTCTTGATTGTTGCCTGTGCAGCAGCAAGTCTTGCGATTGGTACTCTGAATGGTGAGCAAGATACGTATTGAAGTCCAGTCTTGTACATAAACTCAATAGTATCAGGATCTCCACCGTGCTCTCCGCAAACACCTAACTTGATGTTTGGTCTGGTTTCTTTTCCGCCTTCACAAGCCATCTTAACGAGTTTTCCAATACCCTTCTGATCTAGGGACTGAAATGGATCTCTCTCAAGTATGCCATCATTGATATATTCTTTAATGATGTTACCAGTATCATCACGCGAGAATCCAAATCCCATCTGAGTTAGGTCGTTAGTTCCGAATGAGAAGAATTCTGCTTCTTCAGCAATTTCATCTGCAGTTAGAGCCGCTCTTGGAATCTCGATCATAGTACCTACCATGTACTCAAGTTCCATTCCTGCCTTTTCAAAGCACTTCTTAGCTGTCTCATCAATTGTATTCTTAACGAAACGCAGTTCCTTAACATTTCCTACTAGAGGAACCATGATTTCAGGCTTAATCTTATATCCCTTCTCCTTTGCTACTTCAAGTGCAGCAGTTAGAATAGCTTCTGTCTGCATCTCAGCTATTTCAGGATAGGTAACCGCCAGACGGCAACCTCTGTGACCGAGCATAGGGTTGAACTCATGAAGCTCAACAGTCTTCTTCTCTATAGCCTCCTTAGAAATTCCAAACTGTTCTGAAAGCTGGTTGATATCAGCCTCAGTTTTAGGAAGGAATTCATGTAGAGGTGGATCTAGAAGTCTAATAGTAACTGGTCTCTCACCCATTACCTCATATAGACCTTTGAAGTCCCCTTTCTGATATGGAAGTAGACCTGCTAGCGCTTCTCTTCTCTCAGACTCAGAATCAGCAAGTATCATTCTTCTAATCTTAGGGATTCTTTCATCCTCAAAGAACATGTGCTCCGTTCTGCAAAGACCGATTCCTTCAGCTCCAAACTCTAGCGCCTGTCTAGCATCTCTTGGGTTATCAGCATTAGCTCTAACTCCGAGATTTCTAACATCATCAGCCCACTTCATAATAGTGCCGAAGTCACCCGATAGCTCAGGTGATACAGTCTTAATAGCTACATCATAAACACTTCCATCAGTACCATTGATAGAAATTACATCTCCTTCATGGTACTCTTTGCCGTTTACAACCATTTTCTTCGCAGACTCATGTACTGTAACCTCACTGCAACCAGCAACGCAGCACTTACCCATTCCACGAGCAACTACAGCAGCATGAGAAGTCATACCACCTCTTGCAGTAAGGATACCCTGAGCAGCAACCATACCTGCAAGATCCTCTGGCGAAGTTTCCTCTCTTACAAGTACGACCTTCTTACCTAATGCAGCAGCCTCTGCAGCGTCGTCAGCACTGAATACGATTTCACCACAAGCAGCTCCTGGTGAAGCTGGAAGCCCCTTAGCAACAGCAGTTGCAGTTGCAAGCTCCGCACTATCAAATGTAGGGTGAAGTAGCTGGTTAATCTGATCTGGTTCTATACGAAGTATAGCCGTTTCCTTATCAATTAACCCTTCTTCAACCATGTCCACTGCGATCTTAACAGCTGCAGTAGCAGTCCTCTTACCATTTCTTGTCTGGAGCATGAATAGTTTGTTATCCTCAACGGTAAACTCCATGTCCTGCATATCTTTGTAATGCTTCTCCAGAATCTCAGCTACAGACTCAAACTTCGCATATACATCAGGGAAAGCCTGCTCCATCTCTGCGATTGGCTGAGGTGTTCTAATTCCGGCAACAACATCTTCACCCTGAGCGTTTACAAGGAACTCACCAAAGATCTTGTTCTCTCCGTTTACAGGGCTTCTCGTAAATGCAACACCAGTTCCTGACGTCTCGCCAGTATTTCCGAATACCATAGACTGTACATTAACCGCAGTTCCAAGAGATGCGGAAATGTTGTTTAGCTGTCTGTATAAAATAGCTCTGTCGTTATTCCACGAACGGAATACAGCCTGGATAGCTTCCATCAGCTGGTCTTTAGGATCCTGTGGAAAATCTCTTCCTAGCTCCTCTTTAACGAGTGCTTTGTAGTCTTCGATAATAGACTTAAGATCTTCTGGAGATAGATCAACGTCAAACTCAGCTCCAACTGCTTCTTTCTTGCCGTCGAAGATAAAATCGAACTTAGCTTTTGATATCTCAAGAACTACATCTCCAAACATCTGGATAAATCTTCTATAGCTGTCATAAGCAAATCTTTCGTTTCCAGTCTTTGCAGCAAGCCCTTTTACAGACTCGTCATTAAGACCAAGGTTGAGAATAGTATCCATCATACCAGGCATCGATACAGGAGCTCCAGATCTAACCGATACGAGGAGAGGATTCTCAACGTCTCCAAAAGTCTTGCCCATTACGTGCTCAAGTTCCGCAAGATGGTCATACACTTCCTTAACAATATCTTCTGATAAAAAACCGCCTTTGTCGAGATAGTCTTTACAAGCATCCGTTGAAATAGTAAATCCAAACGGTACTGGCAGACCAATCTTAGTCATTTCAGCAAGGTTTGCACCCTTACCACCTAAAAGGCTTCTCATATCCTTAGAGCCTTCATTGAAAGAATAAACAAATTTTTCCATGGCATTTCTCCTTAGTTAAAACTGCAATTTGTTTTCTATATACTCCCTAACGTCAGACAGAGGTAGACGAATCTGCTCCATCGTATCTCTATCGCGTATAGTGACTGATTTATCGGTTTCTGTGTCGAAATCCACACAGATTGAGAAAGGTGTTCCAATCTCATCTTCTCTTCTATATCTCTTGCCTATTGAACCTGCAGCATCGTATTCAACGTTAAAATGCTTACTAAGTTCCTCGTAAATAGGCAAAGCTACATCTTCTAGTTTCTTAGATAGCGGCAGAACTGCAACTGTGTAAGGAGCAAGTGCAGGGTGAAGTCTAAGGACAACTCTAGTATCTTCTTTGCCCTTTCCATCAACCACAGTTTCCTCATCATATGCATCGATTAGGAATGCGAGTGCTACTCTGTCTGCCCCAAGAGATGGCTCTATACAATATGGAACATATCTCTCGTTTGTTTCAGGGTCAAGATAACTCATATCCTGTCCTGAGTGCTCCTGATGTCTAGTGAGGTCGAAATCTGTTCTATCCGCTATTCCCCATAGCTCTCCCCATCCGAACGGGAATAAATATTCTAGGTCTGAAGTTGCATTGCTATAGTGCGATAGTTCTTCTTTTTCATGATCTCTAACACGGATATTTTCCATGTTCATGCCAAGATTTTTAAGAAAATCAATTGAATATTGTTTCCAATACTCAAACCATTCTAGATCAGTTCCTGGTTTGCAGAAGAACTCTAGCTCCATCTGTTCAAACTCTCTAGTCCTGAAAGTGAAGTTTCCAGGCGTAATTTCGTTACGGAACGACTTGCCTATCTGTGCTATACCAAACGGTATCTTTTTGCGAGAAGTTCTCTGGACATTCTTAAAATTAACGAATATGCCCTGTGCCGTCTCAGGCCTTAGAAAGATTTCTGATTTTGAATCTTCTGTTACACCCTGAAAAGTCTTAAACATTAAGTTAAACTTGCGAATTCCTGTGAAGTCAGACTTACCACACTCTGGGCAAGGAATATTGTTCTCAGAGATATATTTTTCCATCTCCTCATTACTCCAGCCGTCACACGAAATCTGCTTGCCTTCCTTTTCAACAAGGTAGTCTTCAATAATCTTATCAGCTCTAAACCTTGCTTTACAGCTCTTGCAATCGATAAGTGGGTCTGAGAAGCCACCCACATGGCCAGATGCTACCCACGTCTCTGGATTCATGAGGATAGCAGCATCAATGCCAACATTATATTTTGACTGCTGGACGAACTTGCTCCACCAAGCCTTCTTAACGTTGTTCTTGAATGTAACTCCAAGAGGTCCATAATCCCATGTATTGGCTAAGCCACCATAAATCTCTGATCCGGGGAAAATATAACCTCTGTTCTTCGCCAGAGCAGTAATCTTATCCATAGTTACAACTCTATCTGGCTGAACTACACTCTTATCAATTGCCATCTGTCTATACCTGTCCTATCTAAAAAATTTCTAACGATTCGCGCAGTTTAGCGCAAACTCTTATTTTGTATCTTCTTTATGAGTTTCCTCATTGTCAACAAATACATTTCCTGGCTGATCAGGTCCTAGATTCTCAATATCCAAATCATAGTATCCATCAACATCATCAGCTATATCATTTTCAGAGAAATCAAATTCGTCGTCTTTGCTGCGTTTCTTAAGAATCTCACTGCCCTTGCGCTTTAAATCAGAGAGATTGACATTGCTCTTAACCTGATCAAACTTATCGAGACCCTTATCCTTTAAATCTTCAAACTTATCCTGTCCCTTGATTCTAATATCGTTATACAGCTCGCTATCTTTAATCTTATCTACAGTCTCGATGCCAGCACTCTTTGCACGGCTATACTGAGCTTTAACTTTGCCGTTAACATCTGTAACTTCTCCCTTGTCATTTACAAACTCGACATTGCAGTTAAATCCTGCCGCAGCAACTAGACCTAGTATCATTCCCCAAGGTGCGATAACAACACCTAAAATACCAACTGTAAGCGGTAGATTAACGAGCACTTCATCGCCTTTCTTGATGATGATTCGTGACATGTTCCCCTTTTCAGCAGTCTTCTTAAGACGAGCAAAAAGTTCATTGCCGTACAGATTTTCATCAGCTGAATCCTCGGTCCCCATATTCTCCTCAATGAGAATAATAGCATCGACTACGCTACCATTAGCTTCTTCAAGAGCACTCTTTGCTTCTCTATAGCTAACCCCTGTCCTGTCTTTCACTAATTCAATCTTTTCTAATGTGATTTCCATAGCATCCTCCTTTTTTAACTTTGCAACTAACTCTATAAGCTAATGTCATTATCGAAAATATCAACATCAAGATAATACTTCAAGTATTCAGATAAAATTCTCTGCAATCCGTTTGATACTGCGGGCTTGAGAGATACCTTTTCAAAACTCGAGAGTGGCTTCTTTGCAAAGTAATCTAACACTTCAACTATATCAAAATCGGGTTTGAAAATCAACGAAACATCTTGCGCATCAAGCCTTGTGTAGCAATCCTCACACAGAATGCCTCCACCAGTCACAGAAAAGTACTTCACCTTACCATTTCCCTCTTTTTTGATATCAGAAAGCGACTTACCACAGCTCACACATTGCTTAATTTCTGGCATCACTCCGTTAAGCGATAGCGACTTTACAACAAACGCATAAAGGAGTGTCATGTAACTCCCCTTAGCATTGGTGATTGACTCCATGAACTCAATTGATAAATCAAAAAGTCTAGGCCTAAGCTGTTCCTCTTCAGTTGTATTATCTATATACTCAAGAAGCTTTGAAGCAACCATATATCTATCTATATCTTCGCCGATTGAGTAATAGCTTTTCTTTACATCCGCATTATTGATATTGAAATAGTTTCGCCCTTTAAATATGTCATATTCCGCATATGTAAAAGGTCTTATAGCAAGCGCCGCCCTTCCTTTAGCACGCTCGTTAATACTTGTCCCCGCAGTTATTTTACCGTATCGCCTTGTAAAAAGCGTAATAATCCGTCTGTTATTGGCAATCTTGCTCTGACGAAGCACTATTCCTTCTGTATTAATAAGCATTCTTACTCATCCCTATATCCAAGATTTCTAATAACCCTGTCAGAATCACGCCACCGCTCTTTAACCTTTACCCAAAGCGACAGAAAC
Organism: uncultured Mogibacterium sp.; assembly: GCF_938041965.1. Classification (GTDB taxonomy): domain Bacteria; phylum Bacillota; class Clostridia; order Peptostreptococcales; family Anaerovoracaceae; genus Mogibacterium. The sequence goes on from NZ_CALISE010000023.1 coordinate 40,978, forward strand.
ACCTTGGTTCCGAGCAGCAATTCAATTTCTTCCCTTGCGCTCTTTCCAATCCCTTTGAGTTTGCGTCCGCCCTTACCGATAATAATGCTCTTGTGCGATGTGCGCTCGCAGCATATGACTGCACCGATTTCCGTGATGTGTGGTTTCTCTTCATACGACTCAATTTCAACGAAGATTCCATGGGGCACTTCTTGATCTAGATATTGCAGTAGTTTTTCTCTAATTATCTCGCTTACTATGAACCTTTCAGGATGATCAGTCGCCATATCTTCAGGATAATACATTGGTCCTTCGGTCATATATTTCGTTAGGCATTTCATGAGTTTGTCTACGTTAGTGTCCTGAAGTGCCGAGATTCCAAAAATCTCATCGAATAGTCCACATTCATCATATCTATTATAAAGCTCAAGATATTCCTCAGGGCTAAGCAAATCCATCTTGTTGATTGCAAGCAGTTTCTTGCTATCTGACTGAGCTAGCATGTCTAAAATATACTGGTCTCCCTTTCCGAACTTCTTAGCCCCATCTACGATAAGTAAGACCACATCAACCCCACCCATAGTGTTAATCGCAGTCTCGTTTATCGCTGCCCCCAGTTTATTTTTAGGCTTATGAATCCCAGGTGTATCCAGAAATATCATCTGAATTCCATCCCCACCGTCATACTCTAAGTCCGTATAAATGCCGGTAATCCGATTTCTCGTCGTCTGCGGCTTATCCGAGGTGATGGCAATTTTCTCACCTAGTACATTATTAAGAAGTGTGGATTTCCCCGCGTTAGGTCTTCCGATTATTCCAATAAAACCTGATTTCATTAGTTCTCCATTCATTTTGATAGCAATATTTCCAGTTCTCTTATGTTTTTGAGAACACAGAAACTTACTGCTTAGTAACTTAATTAAAGAATCGCCTATCTTAAGATGTCTAGTGCCGTCATGATTTTTTCTTCATGTGCCCGCATCAATGACTTATCTTCTTCCTCCATGTGATCATATCCTAGCAGATGAAGTATACTGTGCACGAAGAGGTATGTAACTTCGCGTCTAATGGATGTTCCATACTCCTTCGATTGACGTTCTGCTTGGTCAAGGCAAATAACCACATCACCTAGCGGAATATCTACGAGCGCCTCATCACCTTCTATTTCCGCAAGAATTTCATCAGTGCTTTCGAACTGCGGAAATGACAACACGTCAGTGACCTTGTCTATGCCACGAAAATCTCTATTAATGTCCTTTATTTCATCCTCTGAAACAAGGGACACACCAATGTATAGTGGCAACTCCGACGCTCTGTCAAGCGCTTCTTCACTCATCTCACCGAGCAGCTCTGAGGATATTAGGTAGACTGCGGCCTCATGAATCAAATCTTTATCGATGCGTTCATCTATATCAGCATCACCATATATAGCATCACTGTAGTTGATATCTAAAATCATCGTTTACTCCCACCACGTCTGACACTTGTTCCGGAATTATTCGAGTCTTCATAATCACTATAAGCCTTTATAATCCGCTTAACAAGCTCGTGCCTAACTACGTCCACCTCAGTCAAGTAGCTGAATTCGACGCCTTCCACACCAGATAGAACACGCTTTGCCTCAACAAGACCGGACCCCGCGCCCTTCGGTAAATCTATCTGCGTAATGTCTCCAGTTACAACGACTTTTGAATTGAAGCCCATACGAGTTAAAAACATCTTCATCTGTTCACGCGTAGTATTCTGCGCTTCATCGAGTATGATAAATGAATTGTCGAGTGTACGACCTCTCATATAAGCTAGAGGTACAACCTCGATAACCCCACTTTCCTTGAGCCTAGCAGCCGTCTCTTGCCCAACTATCTCAAATATAGCATCGTATAGAGGTCTAAGATATGGGTCAACCTTATCCTGAAGGTCTCCTGGCAAGAAACCGAGGCTTTCGCCCGCCTCTACAGCAGGTCTGGCCAATATTATCCTCTCTACTTCTTTATTCTTAAGGGCATTAGCAGCAAGAGCACATGCTAAATACGTTTTTCCTGTACCCGCTGGACCGATGCCAAAAACCATGTCATTCCTTCGAATGGTGTCGATGTATCGTTTCTGCCCCTTAGTCTTTGGCCTAAGCGGCTTCCCCCTATGCGTGTAGCAGATTACATCATTTACATGCTCTCTAGCATCAAAACTCTCGCCTTTCTGTTCAAGATCAATCAGGTAGTTAACCCTGCGCGCATCGATTTCTGGCTCAACTCGTAGATTCTCAACCATTCTATTAATTATATTTGCAGCTTTCAGGTTCTCCGTTCCTTTAATAAAAAGCCCGTCATCTCGCATTACGATTGACGCGCCTGTAGCCTTTTCGACCTGCTTGATATTAGCATCAAGTGTGCCAAAAAGCTGTTCTCTATTAATATCCTCTGGAATCTCAAATCTAACTATATCTTTACTATTATCCATGCACTCTTCCTTTGTAAATATTAACTATTATTATAGCTTTTTTAACTACTTATTACAACGAAATGATACTTAACAAGCATTTGTAATTTCAATGAGATAAAAAGAAAAAACAGGGCGTATGCCCTGTTAGTTACATATTGATAGTTATTTGCTGAGGTATTCCTTAACCATTTTAGATACGAGAGAGCCATCAGCCTTGCCATGTAACTTAGCCATAGCCGCCTTCATCATAGCCCCCATGCTCTTCATGCTGCGTTCTATACCCTCTTCGTCTGCAATCTTTTCAACTGCAGCAAGGATTTCTCCTTCAGACATCTCCTCAGGGAGATATCTCTCGAGAACCTCTATTTCTTTCTTATAACCATCTAACAAGTCTGTCCTTCCAGCCTTCTCGAAATCAGCTAGCGCATCTCTACGCATCTTGAGCTGCTTCTTTATGATTGGAACGATGTCGGCGTCATCCTCAAGTGCGACCTTCTGATCTACTTCGTGCTGCTTAATAGCGGCTCTAACGAGGTTGACGATCTCCTTGGTGGTGACGTCGTGTTCCTTCATAGCTGTCTTATAATCAGCCATCAACTGTTCTTTCAAACTCACGCTCTTCACCTCCTAAGACTTAAAACTTTCTTGCCTTCTTTCTGGCAGCTTCAGACTTCTTCTTACGCTTTACGCTTGGCTTCTCGTAATGCTCTCTCTTTCTGAGTTCGGACATTACTCCATCACGTGCACAAGATCTCTTAAATCTCTTGAGCGCGCTTTCCAAGCTCTCGTTTTCTCTAACGGTAACCTGTGCCATATTACTAATTCACCTCCTGCCATTTCAGAGTGTTATGGACAAGCTTCGTCATAACGGATTGATTATAACATTTTCACTCGCTTAGTACAAGAAATAAAAAAGCGGAAGCCACTTTAGACTAGACTTTATGCAAGCGACTTCCACAATTATTCAAATTAACTATTGATTCCTAAAAAAGATTATCCACTATATCACTGGCCATCATCTTTCTTCTAGCATCTTCACCGGTGTCAAGCTTATCCGCAGCATTACCATGAATCATAACTCCGTACAAAAGGCTGTTATTAAGACTATTGCCTTGTGCTATAAGCGAAGCGATAGTGCCTGCAAGCACGTCTCCGGAACCTGCAGTTGCAAGGCCAGAATTGCCAAGCGTATTAAGGAACAACCTCTGGTCATTGCCGTTCAAAAGCGATATCAGCGACACATCAGATTTCACCACCATACTCACATTATAGTGCTGTGAGAACTTTTTAATAAATCCAACTCTGTTCTTATCAACGACCTTTATGTCCTCATCGCACAGCCTTGCCATCTCGCCAACATGCGGGGTTATGACACATCTAGCTCTTCTCTTGCGGAAAGGTTTGAGATTTCGTGCGATAATATTAAGTGCGCCTGCATCGATTACTAGCTTTATCTCCATTGCAAGCAGCTGCTTAACGAGAATCCTGCCTGTCGAATCTTCTTTTAGACCAGGTCCGATAAGGACAACATCAACGGAACCGGCAAAATCTGTCATAGCACCAGTTATATCATCATTCTTATATGGTACGACTACAGCCTCGGGTATCGCAACATTAAAATACCCAACGTACTTATTAGGGCAGAATATCTTAACCAGGCCACATCCACATCTAAATGCTGCTTTTGCAGCCAGCATACTTGCGCCCATCATCGCGTTAGGCCCAACAACAATTCCAACGGAACCGAATGTCCCCTTGTGCGAGCGTTCTTCACGAGGAATTAGTGCAAGATGTCTAGTATCCTCTAAAAACTTCTTATCGCATATAAACAGTTTATCATCAATCGACGAGTATCCCGATTTAATAATACCGATATCTATTAATTTTACTTCTCCTGATACAACTCTTCCTTCACCGAAGAACATTCCCGTCTTGTAGTTACCGAATGTCACTGTGAGATCAGCCTTAAACACAGCATCCATGATGCCGCCAGTCGTGCCATTAAGTCCTGAAGGAATATCAATAGCAACCTTGAAGCCTGACTTCGTATTGAGATACTCGATAAACTTTGCAAAGTTAGCACCGAACCTCCTATTGAGTCCGATTCCAAAAATCCCATCTACAATCACGTCATAGCGCTGCTGCAGAATCTTGAGGTCATCTCTAGATCCTAATCCATACATCCTAAAGGATTTGCTCATAGATGTTAAAATTCTTAGTTGGTCAGTGAACGCACGCGAAACCTTACTTCTATCTCCAACGAAGTAGACATTAACAACATAACCCAAATGAATTAACCATCTAGCCACACAGAGACCATCTGCACCATTGTTGCCATGACCAACGACTATGAGCACTTCGGTGTCTTTATCAGAAAAGCGAGTAATAATCTCATTAACAAGTCCCCCAGCTGCGTTCTCCATCAGAACAGCGCTAGGTATCCCCTTATCAATCGTATATTCATCCATGTAACGCATGGCTTTCGCCGTCAATGCATACATAAAAACCCCTCTTCCTATCAAGACATAGTTTGCATAAATTATAGCATTTAAATTGTTTCCCTTCAATGATTCTAGACAGTACAATGTACAATATTTACAAATTTTATGCAATATAGTAGCATAGTTATAATATATTAAGAACTAATCAGGAGAAGAAATTGGCACTTACAGAACAGCAGATGCGCGATATCATTATCGCTGACAAACGAAAGAAGAAAATGCGCAGACGTCGTAGGCGCAAATATACATTTTTCATATCGCTCTTCTTAGTTCTATTTTTTGTGATCGGACTATACCGTAATAGAGACGTACTCGCCCCACCAAAGCTTGATCGCGGAGTAATTTTCATCGATCCTGGTCACGGTGGACATGACCCAGGTTCTCAAACCAAGTCTCGAAAAGAAAAAGACGATACGCTTCGTATAGCACTACAAATAAAAAAAGAACTTAACAAGAAAAATTTTAAGGTCTACCTAACTCGTGAGAATGATAGCTTTACCGAGAGGATCAAAATTGGAAAAATGGCTAACAGAAAAAAAGCCAAGCTTATGGTCTCAATTCATAGAAACAAAGCCGGAGACCCTAGAGCTCAAGGTGTAGAGGTCTTTCTTCCAAAGGATGATAATCCCAAAAGCCGATATCTCGGCAAACAGATTATGAAGCAGCTGCACGATGAAGGCTTTGCGAAAAGACGCGTGCGTTCAGGAACACTCGTTAGCGAAAACAACGAGTACGACGAACTCAGTATCAATAAAATGCCTTCTTGCCTAGTTGAGATTGGTTTTATCAGCAATAAGCACGATAACAAGTTATTTGACAAGAACTTGAAAAGGAATGCAAAAGCCGTAGCAGATGCGATTGAAAAGACTTATTCTCATTACTACGAGAAAGATAAGAAGTCTAAGAAAGACAAATAGAAAGCAAAGAACTCGATTCTGCTGAATCGAGTTCTTTTTATGCAACGATATTCTATGCATCTATATGTCAATGTTAGTACCAGCTAGATATTTTTGTGAATCGAGCTCTAACCTCTCATAGCCGCTGATTTCTCTGTAGCTGCATTGGCACCTTCGATTACTGCGCTTCTGAAGTTGTTTGCTTCGAGTGTACGAACAGCCGCGATAGTAGTTCCTGCTGGTGAGCACACCATATCCTTAAGTTCACCCGGATGCTTGCCAGTTTCCATAACCATCTTAGCCGCACCATATACTGTCTGTGCAGCGAATTCATAGGCCTGTCTTCTAGGCATGCCTCCAACCACTGCCGCATCAGCAAGAGCCTCTATGAATAGGAATACGTAAGCTGGTCCACTGCCACTAATTCCAGTGACTATGTCAAATAGATTTTCTGGTATAATTTCAGCCTTTCCAAAGGCAGACAGAATACTAAGAGTAGTCTTAATTTCTTCTTCACTTACGAACTCATTTGGGCAAGCTGCCGACATGCCTTCACCAACCTGAGCTGGTGTATTTGGCATTACGCGAACGAGTTTTATGTTTTTGTCACCGAAAGCTTTACCAAGATAGTCTAGTGTCACACCTGCTCCAATCGAGATGAACACGTGATTTTCCTTTACATGATCCTTTATTCCCTCGATTACCGGTGCATAGTACTGCGGTTTTACAGTTAAGAATACGTAGTCGCATTTTTCAAGTACATCTAGATTATTGTCAGTAACCTCTACTCCATTCTGTTCCTTAGTTTTAGTTCTTCCAAACTCAGTTGGATCTGCACCAATGATGTCTTCGGGTTTGCAGACTCCAGCGCTGATGATGCCTCCCATCATCGCATTCGCCATAACCCCTGTGCCGATAAAGCCTATTTTCATTTCTGCCTCCTAACGCACGCAAATACTATAAGTAAAGTGATATTAGCTGGATTGGCGCAGTCTCACGCCAATCCAGTTAAGGTGTAATTATTTAGAATACACTGCGCATAGTCGCTTCACGTATCTATTATACATCGAATTAGCTTCTATACACGGTTTATCCCTCTTAGCTGAACGACTGTTCAGTTCTGTTGATAATCTCATCCTGAAGTGGCTTATCGAGGTTACGGAAGAAATCGCTGTATCCAGCTACTCTTACGATTAGATCCTTATATTCTTCAGGGTTCTTCTGAGCTTCAATCAGAGTCGCTCTATCGATTATGTTGAACTGAATGTGGTGTCCATCCATAGCGAAGTACGAGCGAACAAGATCTGCCATATGAGCTAGTCCCTCTTCACCAGCCACTACATCAGGTGTAAACTTCTGGTTTAGAAGAGTACCACTTGTTGCGAGATGATCCATCTTAGCGCAGGACTTGATTACAGCTGTAGGACCGTTTACATCAGCAGCCTTCTCTGGTGAAATTCCCTCAGATACTGGTTTATGTGCCTTACGTCCATTTGGAGTTGCAAGGATAACATCACCGAAGTATACGTGGCAGGTTGTAGGCAGCATGTCGATTCCGTACTTTCCGCCCTTCATATTTGGTCTGCCAACGATTGTATCGTGATATAGGTCAAAGATCTGCTTCATTACGTCATCAGCATAGTCGTCATCATTTCCGTACTTAGGAGTCTTCTCAGTTACGAGGCTATAGATATAGTCGTATCCTTCAAAGTTGTGCTCCATAGCTTCGATGAGCTCGTCCATAGTGAAGTTCTTCTCATCAAATACATTGTACTTAACGGATGTTAGGCAGTCTGTAACTGTTCCGATTCCTACACCCTGGATGTAGTTTGTGTTGTAACGAGCACCACCAGCATTGTAGTCCTTAGCATTTGAAATACAATCGTTAGTTACTACAGAAAGTAGAGGTGCTGGCATGAACTCAGCATAGATTCTCTCAATGATGTTGTTACCGTATATCTTGATGTTTACGAAGTACTCTAGCTGCTTCTTAAATGCATCCCATAACTCCTCGTAAGTCTTGAAATCCTTAGCATAGCCTAGCTTTAGACCTAGCTGCTTGCCTGATACCTGATCATATCCGTTGAACAGTGTCATCTGGAAAATCTTAGGAATGTTCATATAACCTGTAAGGATATATGCTTCACTTCCCCATGCTCCAGTCTCAACACATCCAGAAGAACCGCCGCGACGAGCATCTTCGAGTGTCTTTCCTGCATTTATCAGCTCCATAATCTGAGCTTCTGTATTATAGAATGCTGGCTGTCCCCAACCCTTTATTGAAATCTCACAAGCTCTCCTTAGGAATCTCTGAGGAGTCTTCTTGCTGATTGTTACGTTTGAGTTAGGTTGTAAAAGCTTCATATCATCCATGCAGTCAAGGATTAGATAGCTAACTGCGTTAACACCGTTCTCTCCAGTTGGTGTAACTCCACCAGTGTTTATGTTAGCGAAGTCTGTGTATGTTGCGCTCTCCTTGAGTGTAATTCCTACCTTTACTGGAGCTGGCTGATTATAGAACTTAACCCATAGGCACTCTAGAAGCTCAAGAGCTTTCTCATCATCGAGTATGCCCGCTTCAGTATCTGCTTCATAGTACTTGATGAGGTGCTGGTCCATTCTGCCAGGGCTGAATGCATCCCATGGATTGAGCTCAGTTGTAACTGCCAGGTGTGTAAACCAGTATAGCTGGATTGCCTGCCAGTAAGTCTGTGGTGCGTGTGCAGGAACGACTTCGAGGTTCTTAGCAATCTGCAAAATCTCAGCCTTTCTAACTGGATTTGTCTCTGCTTCAGCCTTCTCGAGCGCTAGCTTGTGGTATCTCTCACCGAGGATGATTACTGCGTCGCAGCAGATATCCATAGCCTTTAGTTCTTCGTTCTTATCATAAGCTTCAGGATCGTTCATCCAATCTAGCTTATCCATCGTTTCCTTAATTTTAGCCTTATAATCCATGTATCCAGTAGTGAACACCTGCTCTCCACCGCAAGTGTGTCCAGGTCCTCTCTGCTCCATAAACTCTGTGAATACACCTGCTTCGTAGCACTCATGCCACTCTGGCTTCATCGATGCTATAATCTTCTCACGGATAGTTCTTCCTTCCCAGAATGGGATGATTTCCTTCTTCTGAAGCTCTCTATCTTCTACTGTAGTGTGGAATGAAACAAGCTTTCTGTCGCTCATTACAATCATATCTTCTTCACTGTGGCAGCATAGTTCAGGAAATGTAGGTGATGCCTGAGGGTCCTTACCCTTCTCACCAACGATAAGCTCTCCATCTCCAAAGTAAAGCGTCTTCTTGGAGAAATACTCTTTGAGAACCATAGCTCTCATTACAGGGATTGAATACTTTCCATCGTTCTCTCTGTAGAAGTCTGTCTCAATCTTAGCTCTTTCGAGATCGATGTGTACCGGTGTATTTACACTTATATCTCTTAACTTCTGAATCCTCTCATTCATACCATGTGTTGCCATTGCTATCCTCCAATCTTGGTATTAATAAAACCAGCTTTTATAAATAGTTCAGCGAACTTTTCCATCTCTTCCTTGAATGGTGCATGTAACTCTGTACCCTCATACACCATTCCAATCTTCGAATACTTCGGAACACCTGCGTCGTGATAAGGTAAAAGGTTGATTTTAGCAGGATGTATTCCGTTATCTTGCAGGAATTTTATAGTATCCTGCATGTTTTTCTCATTGCCATTAACTTCTTTGATAACCGGGATTCTTACGTAGATCCTTGCTCCGTCCTTAGAAAGTCTTGCGAGATTGTCGAGGATCTTCTCGTTGCTAACTCCAGTGTATTTCTTATGGAGTTCATCATCCATGCACTTGAGATCGTATAAGAACGTACCTGTGTATGGAAGGATTTCGCTTAGTCTCTCATATGGAACATATCCGCATGTATCGATAAAAAGCGAAATTCCATTGCGTTTTAGTTCCTTAGCTATAGCGAGCAGATATTCTATATCCATCATCATCACTTCGCCGCCTGAGAGTGTTACGCCACCTCCCGACTCTTCGTAGAACATGAGGTCTTTCATCAGCTCTTTTATAAGTGCCTTAGGTTCATACTCTTTGCCCATTACCCTTCTAGCAGAGCTTGGACACATCTTGCCGCACTTGTCGCAGCGATCGCATTTGTTAGAATCCGTAAATGCCTTTCCGTTTACGATACTGATTGCTTCAGCGTGACAAGCTCCAATGCAGGAACCGCACCCTACGCACTTCTCGCTGTCGAACTCAACCTCTGGGTTATAGCACTGTGTCTCCGGGTTATGGCACCAAGTGCAGTGAAGCGGACAGCCTTTGAAGAATACGGTAGTTCTGATGCCGTCTCCGTCATGTATTGAAAACTTCTGGATGTTAGTAATTGCTTTCATATCTTAATCACCCTTTAATATTTTTTAGACTGCGTTCTAAATTTAATATAACCATATCATCATGACAAAACCTTGTCAATCTGTTCTGTTAAAATATTTTCAAAATTTTGCAAAAAAATAAAGCGGAACTTTCCTCCGCTAAATTAATCAATTTGCATTCATCTTCAATGTTTACAAAAATTATTTAACCCTAAACTCCCCAAAGAATAGTGGCATATACTTCTTGCTATACTCCGCTAGTGAGAACGAACCATTCTTCATGCACCAGTCAGAAACGAGTGCACGCTCAAGTATTACGTAATTATTAACAAGTTCAGGAACACTGAATTCTATAGTTATCTCCCCGTTTTCCTGTCCTCGCTTGAGCAATTCACCGAGGAGCTTAAAATAATATCTGTCCTTATCGAGCAGTTTACTAGCAGCAGTGTTGGTTAGCTGACTTGCATACATATTGCCTAGAAGCTCATGATCGATATGCTTCTCGATAAACGTATGAGTTTCAAAATTGAGGATCATCAGCGTATCAAACACACTGGTGTCCGTTGGGATTCCCTTCATAATTTCTCTATACTTGTTATCGAAAACAGTGGCGAGCGTATCAAGCAAACTCTCTTTCCCTTTAAAGTAATAGTAAAAAGAGCCTCTCGCCACCTGCGCTTTCTCGATGATGTCGTTCATCGTTGTTGCTTCGTAGCCCTTTTCTTCGAATAGTTCCCACGACACTTCTATAATTCGTTCTTTGAGACTTTGTTTCTTTCCCATATTCCTTCCTTTCATTTTAACCCGCGTATATTCTACTCGATTTTGCACAATCGGTAAAGGGGATTTACCACGAATTTCATATAATACAAAAGGTATTTCTTATATGAAAAGGCTCGGATACATCCGAGCCTTTGTAGTTTCTAGTATTAATTTGTATAGTTATCAAAATAGCCCTGAATGTGTACTACAGGAGTTCCCTTATCACCAGAACCACTTGTTAGGTCGCAAAGAGAACCGATGAGGTCAGTCAGTCTACGAGGTGTAGTTCCCTCTGTCTCCATCTTGCCAACAAGGTTGTCATCCTTCTCCTTGATTCTAGCAGAGATTGCTTCTCTAAGCTCTTCGCCACTTAAATCCTTAAAGTCATTATCAGCTAGATACTTAAGTTTAAGTTCGTTAGGTGTACCCTCAAGCCCCAGAGTGAATGCAGGTGATACTACTGGATCTGCAAGCTCCCAAATCTTACCAACAGGATCCTTAAATGCTCCGTCACCATAAACTAGCACCTCTACACACTTACCTGTTTTATCGAGTATTGACTTCTGGATACCTAGTACAACATCTTCGCAGCTCTCTGGAAAAAGCTTAACACTGTCCTCTGTGCTCTTATTGGAACCTAGCAGTCCATACTTGCTGTTGAATCCGCTTCCATCAACTGGAGCATTTAGAATCTCGTCCATGCCAAGCACTGTTGCACCAGCATCCTTTAGTATGCGGCGAGTCCTCTTTCTAGTATGAATATCACAGTTAATAACTTTGTCGGTGTAGTTCAAAATCTCTGTCGCATGATTAGCGAGAACAATCTCCACTTCAGCGCCTGCAGCTTCTATAACCTCTCCATAGTAAGCGAGGTAATCTACTCCTGTAAATGGATGCTTATTTTCTCCGAAAAGTTCACGGTACTCCTTAAGAGACATAACCTTTGAATAAGGATCGATTCCTGCCTCATCGAGCTGGTCCTCTGTTAGAAGCTGATTACCCACTTCATCTCTTGGGAATGAAAGCATCAAAACTATTTTCTTAGCAGCCATCGATATACCGCGTAGACAAATCGCAAATCTATTTCTCGATAGAATTGGGAAAATTACTCCAATCGTATCACTTCCAAGCTTAGCCTTAACGTCCTTTGCAATTGCCCCAACGCTAGCGTAGTTGCCTTGACTTCTAGCAACTACCGACTCTGTTACAGCAACAATGTCTCTGTCCCTGATTTCATACCCTTCAGCCTCTGCAGCTTCAAGTACAGAGTTAACCACAACACTTGAGATATCATCACCTTCACGAATAATAGGACATCTAATTCCTCTTGATATCGTGCCTACTTTTCTTTCCATTGTCTTCTCCATCTATCTAGTTATTCTAGATTTCATTATTTCTCATATATAGCTTATCTGTTAAACATTTAAATTTCAATAATTAATAAAAAATTTGGAAAAATTATCATTAATGTTGGCTTTCTTAATCATTTATAAGCCAAATTTACGAACTTTTTTACCAAATAAGCGTGATAAAATACGGGAACTGCAATGAATTCTAATATAATTTATACACACTCATCGCTAGATATTTTCATAAAAATACCCGCCAACAGGTAAGGTCGTTAGCGGGTTTTCTGAACAATCTTATACATCAGCATGTACTCAATTATCCATAAGTATGAGGTAATGTATCTATATGTAGGTTCTTTCGAACCTGGACATAGCTTATTTATTAGCCTTAAGCTTCTCATCTATCGCTGCTGCTGCAGTCTTTCCAGCACCCATAGCTAGGATTACAGTAGCCGCACCAGTTACAGCGTCTCCTCCTGCATATACGTATTCTTTGCTCGACTCCATAGTAGCCTCATCAACTATGATTCCGCCCCAGCTCTGTGTATCAAGCCCTGGAGTCGTCGCTCTAAGCAGAGGATTTGGACTTGTTCCTACAGAGATAATAACCGAATCAACATCGATGACATAGTTTGAACCCTCGATAGGAACTGGCCTACGTCTTCCAGATGCATCTGGCTCTCCTAGCTCCTGCTCAACAACTTCAATACCTGTTACATGTCCATTCTCATCTCCGAGTATCTTAGACGGATTATTGAGGAACTTGAAGATAATTCCTTCTTCCTTAGCGTGATGAACCTCCTCAAGTCTAGCTGGGCACTCTGCTTCGCTTCTTCTGTATACGATATACACCTCGTCAGCGCCTAGTCTCTTCGCAGTCCTTGCAGCATCCATAGCTACATTTCCTGCTCCTACTACAGCTACCTTCTTACCAACCTTAACAGGTGTAGGAACCTCTGGGAACTTAAAGGACTTCATAAGATTAACTCTTGTGAGGAACTCATTAGCCGAATAAACACCGAGAAGATTCTCTCCAGGGATGTTAAGGAACTTAGGTAATCCTGCTCCACTTCCAATAAATACAGCCTTATATCCATCAGCCATTAGTTCATCAACGGTAATCGACTTACCTACAATGACATTTGTATCAATTTTTACACCGAGTTTCTCAACATTTTCAATTTCCTTTGCCACTAATGACTTAGGAAGTCTAAATTCAGGAATACCGTATACTAGCACCCCGCCTGGCTTATGAAGCGCTTCGAATACAGTTACTTCATAACCTCTTCTAGCAAGCTCTCCTGCACAAGTTATTCCGGAAGGGCCACAGCCGATAACTGCAACCTTAATTCCATTCTTTTCAACAACTGGTTCAGATGCATCACCTTTAGCCATATGGTAGTCTGCAACGAATCTTTCCATGCGGCCGATTCCAACTGGTTCTCCCTTGATGCCACGAACGCACCTACCCTCGCACTGATCCTCCTGTGGACATACTCGTCCGCAAATTGCTGGAAGTGCATTCTCTCTTGTGATAACTTCATATGCGGCATCGAAGTCACCTTCAGCAACCTTCTCTATAAACTCTGGAATTGGAACATTTACAGGACAGCCACCTACACAAGGCTTGTGCTTGCAATGTAGACATCTCTGAGCTTCTTCTATAGCCATCTCTGGAGTATATCCAAGTGCAACTTCATCAAAGTTTCTATTTCTTACGTTAGGATCCTGTTCAGGCATCTTGACCTTCTCAAGACTCATATTTCTATTAATAGCCATCTTAACCCCTTCCTATCTTACATGCGTGGTCGTTCATCTCCTTCTCCTTATCCTTGAAGAAGTTCTGACGCTCCATGCATTCCTTGAAATCTACTTTAAATCCATCAAAGTCTGGTCCGTCAACACATGCGAACTTCATCTCACCGTCAACTGTTACACGACAGCATCCGCACATACCTGTACCATCAATCATAAGAGGGTTAAGCGAAACCATTGTATGAAGACCTGCTGGCTTGGTCACATTAACTACACCATTCATCATGCCTAGCGACCCTATAGCAATGCATTCTTCGTATTCTTCGCCTTTATCTAGAAGCTCCTGAAGCACAACTGTAACAAAGCCTTTTTCTCCGTATGAACCATCATCTGTACAGACATAAATGTTGTCACAGAATTCTCTAAACTGCTCCTCAAGAATTACAAATTCCTTAGATCTTCCGCCCAGAATAACATCCACCTTAACGCCCATCTCCGCTAATTTCTTAAGCTGAGGATAAATTGGTGCAGCACCGAGCCCTCCAGCAACGCCGATGATCTTTTTGTCGGTAAATTTAAGAGGTGATGGGACACCTAGCGGTCCAACAAAGTCCTCAATATAATCCCCTTCTTCTTTGGTTGCTAACAGATTTGAGGAATATCCAACCTTCTGATATATGATTGTAACAGTTTCCTTATCTCTGTCGAAATCGGCAATCGTGAGAGGAATCCTCTCTCCATCCTCATCAACTCTGAGAATGATGAACTGACCTGCCTCACACTTTCTAGCGACAAATGGGGCATGAATCTCCATAAGTCCAAGTGCCGGGTTCAAGATTTTTTTACTAACTATCTTGTACATTTTGCCTCCATATTAAAAAAGTTAATACGACTATAGTTATATAAAATAGTTTATATGTGTCTTAAGTCATTCGCACGAATAATAATAAATAATATTAAAAGCCCTACTAATAAAGCCTCACATATATTTATACTACTCACATCTAATAGTGTCAACATAAATAAAAATTGGTTGAATATATTTTATCATAGCTTCACGCTAGTTTTCAACCAATTTTCACTAATTTTAATTCAATTCTTTATACAAGTTAATTTATAGATTGTAACGCAGGATCGATTCGTTGAGGTGATTTTTCATCGCCTTCGCGGCTTCATCAGGGTCATGTGACATGATCGCCTCATAAAGGTTTTTATGCTCCACGAGAACTGCAGATATCTGCTTCGGCTCAACCATACCTGTACCACTTACTCTCTGCAAGAAGTTTCTGATTGTTCTGAGCATAGATATAATTATTGGATTGTCCGAACATTCTGCAATGCAAGTATGGAAATCGATGTCTTCATCCAGCGTTTCCTTGAGAGCAACTTGTACATTATCCGTGGTATCATAACTAGCAAATGTATGCTCCATCTTATTATAGATATCGGTTAATCTGTTTAGCTTGACCTGATTTTCGCATTGTGCGGCAAGTTCAGCTGATTTAATTTCAAGAATAGTTCTTACCGTTAAGATACTATCAACTTGATCCCCATCAAGAAATAGGGACCAAGATAATGGGATAGAGAAGAAGTTAGTTTCTCTACTAGAAATATAAGTTCCTTGCCCCAGTCTTATATCAATCATTCCAAGTACGTCAAGCACCTTTAGGGATTCTCTAACTGCTGATCTCCCTACACCTAACTTCCTAGCTAGCTCTCTATCAGATTCAATCTGATCTCCACGCTTAAGCCTACCTTCGAGCATTTCATCAGCAAAATACATAGTAAGCCTATTCACTAGCTTGCTAATACTGCCCTTCTTTTCTATACCTCGCACCAATTCTTCGTTATCCTTATGCTCAGCAAGATATTTTTCTATCTCCTTGATAAATTCATCCGTGCTCAGCGAGAATAACATCGTATCGATTTGGAGCTTTGTACATACTGAGCTAACAACCTCATTGACACGCTCTCCTCCCCTTGATTCTAGGTTGGAGAGTGTGGCAATGCTCATCGATGGTTTATTGTCGCTATTTGATAAAAAGTAATCTATAAATTCCTTTTGTGTCATCTTTAGCGCACGTCTCAGTTGTCTAATGTTTTTCCTTTTGAAGGCAGAATTATATCTACCATCCACCATAGCCTTCACCATCCATTATTAATATTACTTGTTCAATAAATCTGCAATTAGGTCCGTCATCAGTACCGAAGCTTTAGCAAGGTCGCTATATCTGCTGAATTCAACTGGTGTGTGACTTCTTCCGTCCCTACTAGGCACAAACACCATTACAGTAGGTAGCTGCTGACCAATTTCAAGGGAATCATGACCTGCTCCACTTGGCATTCTCATATACGAGAAACCATGTGTTTTACACGAGGTCTCAAGCTTATCAAGCATGCTCTTGCTCAATTCAACTGGTGTGATAACAAGCTTTGTATCAATCTTAAATGATCCGCCCATTATCTTGCACTCACGTGTTAATGATGCTTTAATCCTATTTGCAATATCATTTATATTGTCATTGTTCATCGAACGAATGTCAACAGTAAATTCAACCTCTTCAGCTACGATATTCATTCCACCATTAGGAACCTTAATCAGTCCAACAGTTGCAACAGTTCCGTCCGCTTTTTCTCTAGCCCAATCAGCAATCTTGGATATTACCTTTGCTGCTGCATCTGCTGCATCAAGCCTCATATCCATCGGCGTTGTGCCAGCATGGTCAGCTCTTCCATACACTTTAACCATGTATCTCTGAATACCAACAATTCCAGTAACTAATCCGATTTCAATATTTTTTTGATCCAGTACTGGTCCCTGCTCAATATGTGCCTCTACGAAGTTTCCAATTGATCCTTCTGGCCATGTAGCATCCTCAACCTTATCAGGATCAAGTCCATATTCTCTCATTGCCTCAGCTATAGTGACACCGTTTATATCGGAGAACTGTCTAGTGTATTCTGCATTTCTATGTCCTAGAATAGCTCCTGAACCAAAGTAGCCGGTACCAAACCTCATTCCTTCTTCATCCATGAAACCGATTACAACAAGATCTCTCTTGTGTTCAAGTCCCATCTCAACAATCTGTCTTGCAACCTCCAAAGAGCACACAACTCCACCGATACCATCATAGTTTCCACCATGAAGCACTGAATCAATATGTGATCCTGTCATTACACAAGGAAGCGCTTGGTCTGTTCCTCTAAGAATTCCGTATATATTACCAGCAGCATCTTCCTTTACCTCTAGACCTATTTCTTCCATTTCTTTTCTGAGATAATCAACTGCTTCTCGAGTCTCTTTTGTAAACGGAAGTCTAGTGCATCCTGCGTCAGGTGTGGAAGTATATCTTTTTAGATGCTCTAGATTCTGAGCAATTCTTCCTGTGACCATTTCAATTTCCATCTTTAATCCTCCTTTTTACTCCGCTTATCGAGTATAAAAACTTTTATAGGCGAAATTAAGACTGCAAAGATTACTACAATCAGCCCGAAATTCTCGACCATCTCAGAATTCATCTTAATTCCAAATAGTATTATTATAAAGCTTAACATTGCAAGTATAAAACCTATAGTCAATGCACCCGCCCTTGTCTTCCAGAAATTTGTTTTATCCATATCACACCTCCTATATTCCAAATACTGCGAACAAGAAAGCGCCGATTAATATCGTTGCTGGAATTGTTATAGCGAGTAGAATCTTAAGCACTTCACCCTCTTTGCCGAGAATGTTCGCTGTAGTCGTGCCTAAAATAATTTTACTTGGACTAACTGCAGCACCAATAGCACCACCCGCAGTCTGAGCACCGAGTACGCCGGAAGTAGAAACATGCAGTAGATTAGCAGTAGTAACTTGGAATCCGCCAAATAATATATTTGAGCTCATGTTGCTAGCCGTCATAAATGTTCCGAGAAGACCAACAAACGGAGCAAGTAGCAGGTATTTGCTTCCGAGTACATTTGCAATTCCCTGTGATAGAACTATTGTCTGACCAGTGCCACCCATAATCTTCGACATTATTACAAGTCCGATTACAGCCATCCCTGAAGGCATTGTCATTGAGATAGAGTTTGCAAAGGCAGTCTTTATGCCTCCCTCCTTTATCCAACCCTTCTTCTTATAGTAAATGAGCGCTATTATGGCTGCGAGGAAAAGAAACATGCTAGCCTGTGTAAATATCGCAATTGGCGAATAATTGTCACTGCTCATGTTTACAATTCCGTACCCCGTATGTGTTTCGGGAACTGTGATACCTATTTTAAAATGTCCAAGAGCTTCATTAACAGGCTTTATAGCTAGAACTGCAATCGTCATAGCTGATAAAAGCAAATATGGAAGAAATGCCTGAAATAGTGTCATGTCAGGAATTTCACCTTCAGCTTTGTCGCTTCTTTCTGTTCTGTCCATGATTGAAGACTCTTCGATTTTCCAATCAGTATTATAGAGCTTCATCCTACCGAGAAACATAACTATAACAAGAGCTAAAACCGCAGGAATAAAGTTACTCAGCGTCGTATTAATCTGACTCAAAACTAGCTGTCCGCCTCCTCCAACAAGTGTCAGAATAAGAACAGCGGGAAATGCCTTGCGAACAGCTCTTCCTTTTCCATAGAACCAGCAAATAATAACACCTGTAACAAGATTCCACGCTAATAGAAATACCGCTGCCCAAAAAGCTGCCTTAAAATACTCATCACTTCCAGCTTTAATTCCAGCAGAATCAGCAAGTGCATCCCACGCTGCTCCCAATGTGCCAAAGGTATTTCCCCATGCCTGACCTAGAAGCGAGATTGCAACAGCATATATCGGTCTTACACCTATTCCTATTAATAGCGGTGCTCCAACTGCAACCGGAACCCCAAATCCAGTAATTCCTTGTAAGAAACTTACAAACACCCAACCGAGAGCTAATATCAGCAGTAGCTCATTTGGGATGAGCTTGCTAAGCTCATTTTTTATTACTAGAAAAGCGTTCGCTTCTTGACCTGCTTGATATAGTAATATCGCCGTCCAGATGATTAAGAGTATTACCAAAGAACTCCATACACCTTTTGCACTCTCAACGGCAACAAGATTGGCTGGCGCTTTGTAAAACGTCATTGCAGATACAATTGTTACAATCAATCCAATTGGAGCAGCTTCAGTAGCACCCCAGCGGAATTTGATCATTAATACGATTAATACGATGATTGGCAAGATAGCCATGCCCCACATCGCAAAATTAACAGGTATGTTCATTTTCTTAATAACTCCTATTAAATATACGGACAACTATTTTATGCTGGGTGAATTACTTATGAATAACCGTTCCCGTCTCTCCGTTTATACCTTCTTTAGCTTTCTCTAGCAGTGTGATAAGCGCATTTCTGCCTTCTCCAGATTCTGCAAAGCGAATAGCCGCTTCAACCTTAGGTAGCATTGAACCTTTTGCAAACTGCTCCTCAGCAATGTACTGTTTAGCCTGATCAATTGAAAGATCTGATAACCATTCCTGGTTCTCCTTACCGAAGTTGATGGCAACCTTTTCTACAGCTGTAAGAATTACGAGATAATCAGCCCCAATCTCCCTTGCAAGAAGACTTGAAGCGTTATCCTTATCTATTACAGCCTCTGCTCCAACGAGTTTACCACCTTCGTCAAACACTGGAATTCCACCACCTCCACAAGTGATTACAACATGACCTGCTTCAGCAAGTGTTTTGATAGTTCCTAGTTCGCAGATTCTTAATGGCATTGGTGATGCAACCACCTTGCGGTAACCTCTGCCAGAGTCTTCAACTACTGAGACACCCTGTGCAACAAGCTTGTCAGCTTCTTCCTTAGTCATAAAGCTTCCAATCGGTTTAGTTGGATTCTTAAATGCTTCATCAGCAGAATCAACGAGTGTCTGTGAGATAATCGATGATACCTTCTTGTCCATTCCTCTCTTCTTAAGCTCGTATTTTATTGCGTTCTGAAGGTCGATTGCGATGTATCCCTGTGACATAGCAACACTTGTAGGTAGAGGAACCGCACCATATCCATGGTGTGTAGCTGCAAGAGCATCCATTGCATTCTGAATCATTCCAACCTGAGGTCCATTTCCGTGTGTAACTATTAGGTCATGACCTTCAGCAATCAAATCAACGATCACTTCCGCAGTATGAGCAACAGCTTCACGCTGCTCATCAACTGTGTTACCAAGTGCGTTTCCGCCTAGTGCGATAACAATCTTCTTTGCCATATTTATATCTCCCTTGATATTGTCTAATAATAGTAACGACCTGATTTCTCAGGCCGCTACGTTGTTTTGTCTTATAAGATTTCTATACGCTCTAGAAACCAAGCTTCTTTGCATACGCAAGAACTGCTTTTTCAAATGCCTCAATTGGTGGGTGCACTGTTCCGGCACCGATCTGACCAAATCCAGCAATCTTGTGAGCAATACCTGTATTGATTACAGGAGTGATTCCCTTCTCAACAACAAGTCTTGCGTCGATTCCTAGGCAAGTACCAGTGAAATTCCAATTTGGAATAATGTAATTAGGGTTTCTATCGATTGTGATCTCTGTCATCTCATTTGATGTATTTAGAGCATCCTCGTATCCACCAGCACCAACAAATCTTGTTACAGCTGGTGCAGCAATCATAGCCATACCACCAACTCCAACAGTTTCTGTAATAGCGCTATCACCGATATCTGGGCAAGCATCTTCACCGTCATATCCTGTAAAGTAGAGTCCCTGAGGTGTATTAACTGGTCCAGTAAACCACTCATCTCCCATACCTGCAATACGGATTCCGAAATTTACACCATTTCTGCACATTGCAGTTACTACAGTCCCTTCTGTAAGTCTTCTAGCTCCATCCATAATTGACTTTCCTGTAGCCATCATTATATTGAGGAAGAACTGATCTGTATCAGAAAGGAACTTGATTACCTGAGACTTTTCATCCTCTGGCATATCCATATCAGTGATTATAGGTGCCATTTCCTTTAAGAAGCATAGAGAAGCAGCGATATTTCTCTGGTGGAATTCATCACCCATAGCAATCGCCTTAGCAATTAATGGATTAACATTCAGTCCACCTTCAATGCTTCTTATAGCTCTTCCGAGTGTTGGTCCTAGAACATCTCTCATCCATCTTAGTCTGTTTACAACTTCTTCTGAGTATGCACCGAATCTAAGAACCTTTCCTATTCCTTCATTCATCTGGCAGTATGCATAATTACCATCAGTTTCGTTCTGAACTACGAACACTGGCATATGCTGAGTAGTAATTCCTCCCATAGGACCTACTGCATTACAGTGGTGACAAGGAATGAACTTAATTTCACCAGACTCGAGGAGCTTACGCGCATCAGCTTCGTTATCTGCCCACTCTTCGAACAATACTGCACCTACACAAGAGCCCTGTACTGTAGCAGGCATATCCTTATACTCAATAGGAGGACCAGCGTGAAGTATTACTCTTCCATTGTTCTCGTTGAGCTCTGGAATAACAGTCATAGCTGGAACATTATCCTTCAGAACTGGCTGTGCAGCTACAACCTTAGCGATAACCTTGCGGTTTGCTTCGTCGATATCAAAGCCCTCGTAGTTTCTGAGGAAGTTAAGAGCCTTAATGAGCTCAATGTTTCCTCCTGCCGGTGGCATCCAATCATACTGAACTACATCGCATCCAAACTTAGCTGTAACTTCTGCAAAGCTCTTAAGACCGATGTTAATCACCTTTGGTTTATGTGAGAGCATCGACAAAAGCTTTTCTGAAGGCTCAGCTGGAGTAAATTCCTTTACTTCCTTAGTTCTTGTTTCCTTTGGCTCCTCGGTGAATTTATATCCTACAGCCTCGATAGCTGTCTCAACAGCTAGCTTGTTAGTCTCTGCAACGATTACACCTGCATCCTGAAGTTTCTTAACAGATTCGTCATAATCCTGATAATCATTTCTTGTTCCGCAAACCTCAGCGACGAAGAACATCTCTCTATTCTGAGCTTTAGCCTTATTCTTTAGCGTCTCGACAGCTGGAATAAGGGCGCCAGCCATATCGTCATGAGAACCATATCCTAAAACAACGTCAAATAGGATTACCCCTGTGCTAGGATCGTCCATAGCCTCTTCCA
The DNA here is from genome assembly GCF_938041965.1 of uncultured Mogibacterium sp. GTDB lineage: Bacteria > Bacillota > Clostridia > Peptostreptococcales > Anaerovoracaceae > Mogibacterium. Next base: position 63,128 of record NZ_CALISE010000023.1, read on the forward strand.
TGCATTCCACTCTCTTTGTAGGATCAATCATAGGGTGTGGCTTACCCTGAGTATACATGTCATCACCTAGGTCGATTACAACGTGACCGTCGTGATTTAGCTTAAATCCATCTGCATGCGTATTATCAGTAATCTTAAGGGCATCCTTAATCATCATAGCGGCCTCGCCTGCCAATGTACCGCCGGAGTAATACGCTTTGATTGTCTTCTTGTCTTCAGGGTTGAAAAACTTAGACCTGTCGCAATCAACAGTCCCTTCAGCCACTTTCTGACCTCTTACTAGGCTGACTGCAAGACGAGCACACTCATCAAGTGTATAAGTCTGATACAGACCTTCTTCATAATACTCTGGCTTCTCACCTAGGAATAAGCAAACTACAGGCTTGCTGTAAACGCTAAGTCTTGCGGCAATCTTATCTCTTACTGACTTTGCTGGTGGTTTTGAGATAACTACGAGCACCTTAACTGTCTGATCCTTTTCCATAGCGTCGATGACATCCATCATAGTGGTACCACCAACTTCTTCAGAGAGGTCACGTCCACCGGTACCGATAGCATTTGTTACACCTTCACCCAGTCTATCGATAATAGTTGTGAGCTCCTGAATACCCGTTCCAGAAGCACCAATGATGCCAATCGAACCAGGATTTACAGTGTTTGTAAATGCAATTGGCACACTCTGAATGATTCCCGTTCCACAGTCTGGACCCATGACCACGAGACCTTTCTCGTGAGCCTTATCCTTGATCTTCTTCTCATCCTCAATTGTTACATTGTCTGAGAACATGAATACATTCATGCCCTCGTCGAGAGCTCTATCTGCCTCAAGTGCAGCGTAAGCTCCTGGAATCGAGATTACTGCTAGGTTAGCATCTGGCATCTGCTTAAGCGCCTGATCCCAGCTCTTTGCTGATTTATTCCCTTTGCTTTTTTTATCGGAATTTGCTTCCTTTGCAAAGTACTCGTCAACCTTATCCATAAGCGCAGCGAGCACGCTCTCTTCTGATACATCAGCAACAACTACCATATCGTTAGCAGTTGCGTTCATTAGCTCTTCAGTCTCAAGCCCACTCTGCTTAAAAATGTCCTTGTTAGCTGGAGTTGCCATCATGATGGATACCTTGTTTACACCATCAACTGTCGAAACCGCATTAGTAAGTAGCATTAGGGTAACAGAATCATGATAACTTCCTGCTTTTACAATTGTCTTTAGCATTTATTCTCTCCCTTTTATATTAGTCAGCAAATCTATTCTTGTGATCATATCTATTAAAGTGAACCGGTTCACCCTTTAAATACTCAACTAGTTCGTCTGCAACATCTAAACCACCTGTTGCATAAGCCTTTTCCATTCTATTCTTAGCTCTCTCTCCAGGGAAGTTTACCTTATCAAATCCTGGAGCAGGCTTCATTGCATCAAGTTCGTCTAGGCACTGACTCATAGCCTTCTTGAAGGCCTCTGCACCAACAAATCTCTCTGGGTCAATTACGATATGCATCTGACCAAGTCTTCTGCCCTCTGAAAGATCGTGGTACATGGAGCTAACATGACCACCGAATGGTACACCAAGAAGAATTCCAGAGAAAACATCTACGAGCATCATAAGCCCATATCCCTTAGCCCCAGCAATAGGGTTAAGAGCATTAACCTTATGCGGATCTGTAACAGGAGCACCATTCTCATCCACTGCCCAATCTGCAGGAATTTCCTCATGCTTAGATCTCTTATCTAGAATCTTTCCCCAAGCCTGAACTGTAGTAGCCATATCAAATACTACCTTTCTATCATCGGTGGTTGGAGCTGCAAATGACATAGGGTTTGTTCCGTAATATGGTTCAGCACCACCGTAAGGAACTGCCATAGGATCTGACTGACAGAACGAAATTGCTAGTAGATCTTCATCTGCAGCCATCTCTGTGTAGTAACCAATGGATCCCGAGTGTGAAAGGTTTGCCATTCCCACAACAGCGATTCCATTCTTCTTAGCCATCTCAATAGCTTTTTCCATGCCTGCCTTAGCAACAGTAAAACCTATCCCATTATCTCCATCAAGGATTCCAGAGCATGGTCCAGTTTCCTTCCAAGTCATGTTTGGCTCAACTGTGATTCCACCTTTAGCAATTCTCTCACTATAATACTCAACTCTTACTGCACCGTGAGAATAGTAACCTCTTTCATGAGCCCAAGTAAGAATCTCTGCTGTAGTTTCAGCGTCATCAGCATGTAGTCCCGCCTGCATGAGTTTATTTTTCATTAAGCCCTTTAATTCTTCTCTCGATAATTTCACTTGTTTTTTTCCTCCATGAACCTGCATATACAAATTCTTTCTATAAAACAGGTCCGCATCTATGACGCGAACCTGTTACCAACAATTCATAATATTGTTTAAACTTACAGCTCAACGTCTCTGTTGCAATCCTTTGAGTAGATGTAGATAAAGTCTTCAGTACCTACACCGTAGCAAGCCTGTGGTACGTATGAGTCCATGAATACATAGTCACCCTTCTGTAGAGGAACCCACTCATCATCTAGCACGTACATCCCCTTACCCTGTAGGAAGTATGCGCCATGCTCCTGAATGTGAGTTTCGATATATCCATGGCATGCACCTGGAGCAAATTTCAGCACGTGCATGTTCATATCAAATCCTAGATCCTCTGCTGCTGGTAGGAAGTCTTTGCTCTGACAGTTTGTCATTCCCTCGTAATCCTTCCAAGGTGTATCGTTAATATTTGCAACAACTGTGTAAGCTTCTTTTCCAGGAAGTGGGTTGTATCTTCTTCTGTAGATATAAACGAAAGCGTCCTTGTCGCTATTGTTTACGAAGCTGAATGGCTTATCTGCTGGCGAATAAATGTACCCACCTTCTGTTAAATCAGCTTCTTTATCAGCATTCTTTACTGTAAGCTCTCCACTAATTACATATAGGAAAGATTCGATTCCGTCTCCACCAATCTTGTCGTTCTTTCCGCCTGGGTGAACTGTTGAAATATAATCAGCAAATGATGCGCCCATAGCGGGTGAACCTAGAATAGTTGTATCGCAGTTCTCATAGCCCGGAATAACGTTCTTAACGATGCCGTCTGGCTCAAGAATAGTGTACTTACCCTTCTTATAAACAGATCTTGTCGAAAGCAGTGTCTCTCTGTAACCGGTATTATTGTTTAAATAACTCATGAAGTTTACCTCTCTTCCTCATGTTTAATAATAATAGACTTTTAACTTGGCGAAACTTATCAACCAATTTTCTATAACAATTTAATCATCTTTCAACCTTTTTTTCAAGTGTTAGTTTGAAATTTTATGTTCTAAATATCGACCTTATTGCTTTTTTGAATTTTATCTAATAGTGTTATATAATTCTATACGATTTCATTGTATTTATCATGTATTTTCAAGCTTTCTAAGCTATATTTATTTTGCGGATTTTCTAATACAATGTAATTAAAATATACATCATCTATTTTTATTTATTAATTAATAATTCATTGGTCAGATAATTTTTATTTTTAATATAAAAATTTTTTTGGATAGCAATTGAAGGAGTTATTTAAACCATGTTAGATGTTAAGAATATTACGGTTTCAAAAGAAAACAGTATTAACTCGTCAAGAAGATTCACTTTTTATTATCCTAGCGGCTCTTCCATACGCGCTTTAATCGTATACGTACACGGAGGCGGACTGCTATGCGGTAATGCGAAGGATTTGCCAGAATTACATAAAGAGAGATTGACAGACGAGGGCTATGCAATTTTAGCTATTGATTATCCTCTTGCCCCGCAGGTGAAGATTGATGCTATTCTAGAAGACATAATTGATTCTATAAATAATTGTTTTGAGCTAACTGACCTTAGAAGTGATCTCCCATTATTTGTATGGGGTCGATCTGCAGGTGCTTACCTCGCACTGCTCGCATCTGCTAGCGATAAGCTCCACCTTAAATTGAACGGAATAATTTCATACTACGGTTATGGTTTTCTATGTGACGGTTGGTATGACACGCCAAGCCCACACTATATGAACCTTCCTCTTGTCGAAGAAAACTCTACGAAGATTCACGATAAAGAAATCGTATATCGAGGGGATATAGCTAACTATTTCAGCACATATATATACGCAAGGCAGACTGGAAAATGGAAAGACTTGATCTACGAGGGCCGCGATAAATATTTCTTTTTGTTATACACGTTAAGAGCCGTAGATAGTCTTCCAGCGCCTTTATTTGCTGCACATAGTACAGGTGATACAGATGTTCCATATAGCGAATTCATCGCCTTATGTAATAAATATCATCCTGATAAATTCGTTGTCTCTATACCTGAACATGACTTCGACAGGAATACGAATGAACCTGAGACAGTTGAACTTCTTAATAAGACTATTTCATTTGTATCAAATAATATTTAAATATAATTAGATGCTATGAGAGATTCCGTATGAAAATTCATCTGTATTTTCTCATAGTATATTTTAGCTTTGGGTTCTCAATTATTTTCTCTATTCTAAACCCTTGTTTTTCATATAGGTTCTTAGCAACTTTATTAGAATCAAAAACTGATAAGGTAATGCTATTAACGTTTTTATTATCAAAAATGTATTTTAAAAATTCTTTTAATGCCATTGACCCTAAGCCCATGCCTGTTTTTTCAGGATTTATTACAAACCTACCGATGTGGATACTATCTTTACTTGATCTTATTTCTTGTATTATCCCGACAAACTCATCGTCACTAAAAATTGAAAAAACATTTTCAAGTTTTCTTATTTTGTCACAATCAAGTGGATAAGATACCTTGTTCCCCATCCATTGTTCTTGAAAATCCTTACCCTTATCATTAGACCATTCACATAAAGACAATGCATTAGCATCATTTATGCCTTTTTCAATTAAGATATTCATACAACTCAAATTCTCCTAAGATTAGTTATAACTATAATATTCTTTCAAGCACATCACCTATATCGCTGCTTATACATATGCTTCTATCTTCAAGCTCTACTGGACAAAATGCTTCTCCGTAGTTAACACACGCATATGTTGAGTTCTTATTTGCAATCGCCATCTGCCAGAATGGAAACTTTATTATCACCGGTGTGTTTGCACCGACACCTAGCTCAAGAAATAGCACATGCATGTTCTCGTGTCTGCGCAGGAAATCCGAATATCTTGCCGAAGCATCTCGCCAGCCACCATCTTCGACAAAAGTCCCATCAGCTCTAAGGTTATTTGTTACTGGTCCTCCTGTGGTTGGCATAACAGGAATTAGTTCAGAAGGTATCTGCATCTTGATTGACTTATCACTAGGAACATCGAATTCGCCAGAATCATCACGTATAAATCCCTGTGCCTCCATAGCTCTATTGACCCAGACTTCGTTGTCAAAGGTAATGCCATCCTTACCATCCTCACTTTGGAACAGCCCGAAGTCTCCTTGTGTATAGAATAACCTCTTTTTATCAAAACCTGACCTCTGAAACTGGTGATCAACATTCGTAGTTACTACAAAATAATCTTTTCTACTAACAACCTTAAGTAAATTTTCATAGACAGGCTTAGGAGCCTTTATATATCTATTATAGTAAATTGCCCTTGCCCACCATGCCCAGCGAGTCTCATCGTTAGGAAATGGAAAAAAACCGCCTGAATATATATCGGTTATTCCATACTCTTCTGCAAAATCAAAAAAATATCTTTCAAATCGTTCGCCGCTATACGTAAAACCCGCCGATGTTGAAAGACCTGCCCCAGCTCCGATAATCACAGCATCGGCTGCATCCATAACTGCCGCCAGCTTTTTCGTTCTTTCTTGAATAGAGCCTTCACCATAAACCATCTGGCCATTGAGGTAGCTCATAACCGCCTGCCCTCTCTTTATGCTCTCTATATATCCATTAGGTCTATCTCTAAATAAGTCTCTCATAATACCCTCTATCCTCGTCCTTAAATACGTTAAATATCACTCTGTCCATAACCCCTGGGTGTTCCGAGAGCCAGCTTCTTACAGTACTAACTGCAATTTCTGCAGCGCGCTCATTAGGAAAATGGAATACCCCTGTCGAGATACAGCAAAACGCTACTGTCTTTAAACTGTTTTCCATGCACATATTTAGTGTGTTGATATAGCAATTTGCAAGGTCTTGCTCAAGTTCATGAGTAAGACTGAACTGGACGATAGGTCCAACAACATGGATAACTTTCTTCGCCGGCAAGTTATATCCGTCTGTAAGCATGGGGATTCCCGTTGGCTGCTCATAGTCAGGTCCAAACTTGGCTCTTAGCCGATTCATATGCCTGTTACATTCCTCTCTAAGCTGCACCCCTGCGTATGTATGAATGCAGTTATCTATACAAGTATGCATAGGGATAAAACAGCCTAGCATCTGTGAGTTGGCAGCATTTACTATTGCATCTACAGACAGCCTAGTAATGTCCCCTTGCCAAATTGAGAGACATTCGCTTCTAATAGGAATATCATTTACTTCAACAATTCCATGCTCATCTGCCACGCCTTTTAAATATTCATCTTGAACTCTCAAAATTAAATCGTCGATGTGACGAGGGCTGCGGATGTTCATAAGCGAACGAAGAAGTCGCCTTTTTCCAATAACATCCCCTGGCGTTTGCAAATCCTTATAATCTATAGAATCTGCTTTAAATTGCTCAACTAGAAAATCTAACCTCTCAGCTTGTGTCATCTTTTCATTCATATCTATTCCCCGCTTTCACAACTTAAAGATATTATACCAAAATAAAAGCTCATTCACTCCATATTTGAGTGAATGAGCTTGATGCATTTTAGTTTATCTTAGAAAATGTTATTCGCAAATTCCGCAATCATGATAGCTACTCGTTTATTTCTCGAGTGTAGTTCCTTTTCTGAAGTTCTCACAAGACTTCATATTCTTCATTAGCAGGTAATAGATAACCCCTGTAGGAATCGTAGCTGTGAAGAACGAAAGGTCAACCTTATACAGTCCGATTGCGGCACCCACTACAGTTGCGATAATAGCTGCCATGTTTACACCAGCTTTTGATCCATTTGGATTATATAGATCGTCTAGCTGCTCCTTAGTGAAGTTTCTCTTGTGGAGAATGAAGTAGTCAACAATAAGGATAGCAAAGATTGGAGCGAAGAACGCCGAGTAAATCTTAACGAATAGCGATAGACCTGCTGCAGAGCTATCATTAGTTAGGATCCATGGGCAAGTTGCTACTGCAAGGATTCCGATTAGGATTACCGCAGTTCTGTGCTTCATCTTAAATGTATCCATGAATACGTATGCTGGTGGAATTACGTTACTTGCAAGGTTTGTCGAAAGCTGTGCAAATATGATAAATGCCAGCGTAACAACCAGTACAATCTTATTATCTACCATCTCTGCAAACGCGTTGATTGGATTTGCAATTCCAGTAGCTGTCGATGCCATAGCACCGATAATTCCAAGCATAACTGTCGCAGGAACCATAGCCATGAAATACGAGAAACCTCTTACAGGTGCGCTGTATCCTTGCTTCATCTCACGAGAATAGTCCGATGCATTGAGCATTACTGTAGTTGAGTTTCCAAAGAAAGCAATTACAGAAGCAACAAATGGAAGTCCCCATGTACCGCTCTTATGCATTAGGTTAGCAGAAATAGCATCCCACTGAGTTGTGAGGCATATGTAAAGCAGATAGAACATTGCTATTACAATTACTGTTCCGCCGATATTTCCGACCCACTTTGCACCCTTGAATCCCTTGATTGAGAGCAGAATCTGCACAATCTGGAAGAGAATGAAGAATAGCCAGATATTATCATAGTGGAATAATAGTTTCGAAATATTGTTGATAGCTGCTCCACCTAGCCACGTCTGGTAGCCATACCATACGATAGCCGGAAGACCTCTGATCATAGATGGAAGTACATTTCCCTTAGTACCATATGCACTCTTAAGATGAATGGAATATGGTGCTCCAGTCTTATAACCAAACTGGTCATTCATAGCTATTCCAACTACTAGAATCGTTGAACCAAGCAGCACTGCCAGGAACAGCTGCATTAGATTAAGCCCTGTCTCCATCTGAGCGGATCCCATTGCCAGAGTTCCTATTGAGATACAGCCACCGAGCCAAAGCATTGTGTTCGAGCCCCAGCTCATGGTACGTTTCTCCCACGGAATCGGTTTGATGCTCTCGCCCTCATTATTTGAGGTGTTTACGTTCTTGTTTTCTGTACTCATATTGTATTGTTCTCCCTTAATTATTTAGCACCTTTATTTAACTGGTGTTACATACTTTCCAAAGCCCTTAGCTTCTTCTATATACATGCCGTCCTTAGCAACAACGCGGCCACGGATAACTGTGCATGTTGGTGCACCCTTTCCTTCCAGCCCATCGAAGCAAGTTACATGTCCCTTTGTGAAGAGCTTCTCCTGCTCAACCTTCCAAGGCTTTTCTGGATCAAGAATTACCGCATCAGCATCAAAACCAATTTCAAATGCACCCTTCTGTCCATAGAAACCGAATACCTTAGCGGGATTATAGTCCATAACCTTAGCTATTAGGCTTGGGCAAAGCTTCTTCTGGTGTACGACCATATCGAACATCATAGGCAGGAAGAACTGGATAGCATTGAGTCCGCCCCATGCCTGCCAAATGTCTCTCGATTCATTATCCTTTTCCTCGTCCGCAGCTGGTGAATGGTCACTGCCAACGCAAGATAAAGTTCCATCTAGCACATAATCCCAAAGCTTTTCTACGTCTTCCTTAGTCCTTAGCGGTGGTGTACACTTTGCTGGTCCACCTTTTTCAAACACGAAATCTTCTGAGAATCCTAGGTAGTGAGGGCACGTCTCCGCTGTTATTGGCAGCCCTTCGTACTGAGCTTCCTTAACGACCTGCGCAACCATGGGATGACTTACGTGACAGATATGCACTCTACCGCCGGTCGCTCTAGCCATATCTATTACATTTTTAGTAGCTACGTATTCTGTCCATACATCGTGAGAATCGAGGAAGGCTCTGATTTTCTCTTGTCTTGAAAGACCGGTCATAGCCTTAGCCTTCTTCTCTCTCTCGAGAACCTGTCCATATTCTTCGCAGTGGAATCCACAAAGAGCCTTGTATGGCTTTAGAATCTCAAGAGCTTCACGAACGTTACCCATATTCACAGTTGGGAAAAGTGGTCCGTTAGGGCATGTGAATCCCTTAAATGCAGCTACTCCAGCCTTCTCAAGATCCTCTAGATCAGCAAGATTGTTATGAACCGAGTCTGGATCATCATCGAAGTCCCCTACAATTCCACCCCATAGACCGAAGTCGATATATGAATGTTTAGTAATCTTGCTCATCTTGAGATCAAAGATTTCTTTATTCATCAAAGATGGATCATTGTTAAGAGGCATATCGATAAGAGTTGTACAGCCTGCAACAGCAGCTGCTCTTGAACCAGTTTCAAAGTCTTCTCTGTAATCGAATCCAGGCTCGTTCAGATGAGCATGGCAATCGATAATTCCCGGATATACTAGGTTACCCTCTGCATCGATAACTTCTGTAGCTTCAGCTTCTGTTCCTGGGGCTAGGAATGCGGCGTACTTGCCGTCTTTTACAGCAATATCTGCTTCGTAGACACGGTCTGGTGTAACCAGCTTACCGTTCTTGATAATTAGATCATACATGTCTAATCCTCCTTATTATGAGCGGAGAGAGATGCTTATCACACCTCTCCATCGCTTCATAGAATGATATAAATCAATTTATAACTTAATCTGTTATTAGTCTTCAAAGATTGTTCCAGTTCTAAAATTCTTCGAAGATGGCATGTGCTTCATCAGTAGATAGTAAACAACACCTGTTGGGATGAGGCTGACATACCAAGATAGGTCTACAACGAACACTGATACGAGAGCTCCAACAGCGATTGAAATTATAGCTGCCCAATTGATTCCCTTGAAAGGACCCTGTTTATCGTAAAGAGTATTGATATCAAGTGTGCTCTTACGTAGGAAGTAGTAATCTACAACCATTACAGCAAAGATAGGTCCGAGGAATGCGGAGTACACCTTTGTGAAAAGAGATAGTCCAGCAGCTGAATCAGCTGTAACTAGCTTCCAAGGCATTACGCATACAGATAGGATACCAACGAGCACTGTCGCATGTGACCACTTCATTTTGAAGGACTCCATCAGAACATATGCTGGTGGAACGATATTGTTCAGTACGTTAGTTGTAACCTGTGCGAATGCGATAAATAACAGTGTGATAACTGTGAGGAACTTGCTTCCCATTGTTGTTGAGAATACGACTACAGGATCTGAATTTCCTGTTGCTGCAGTAACGAGAAGTCCGATGAGTCCCATGAACAGTGTTACCGGCAGGATAGCGATTGTATAAATCGAACCAGTCTTAACCGGCCTTATATCTTCCTTTAGGTTTCTCGAATAATCTGATGCATTGATGATCATTGTCGAGTAGATTCCGAGGAATGAAGTTGTCGCAGCCCAGAAAGGCATGCCCCATGTACCCTTAACATTTGCAAACGATGCACTGATGTCTACAGCAAACTTCGTCTTTACCACGTATAGCATGTATGCGAGGATTGCTACGATGAATACACAAGAGAAGTTCTCGAGCCACTTGATGCCGTGGAAGCCTTTGACAGCAAGGCCAACCTGAAGCAGCGTGAAGAGGCCAAATACAACTGGAAGGTTATCGAATCCCCACAGAATCTTGAAGCAGCTGTTGATAGCACCAGCTCCAACCCATGACTGGAATCCAAACCACACGATAGCCGGAAGACCTCTAAGAACTCCTGGAATCTTTACACCAGTTGTACCGAAGCTTGATCTTAGCTGAACAACATATGGCATACCGTACTTATGTCCTGCATTACCGATAAGCACTAAAGCAATTGCAATTACAAGGCATCCGATCGTCATAGCTAGAATAGCCTGAGCGATTGTTAGTGTGCCTATGAGTGCTGAACCCATCGAAAATGTACCGATGGATACACAGCCACCTAGAAACGATGCTGTGTAAGATAGCGATCCCATGATACGACTCTTTGTCGGCTGTAGGTCTTCATTTACTCCGACAACAAGATTCGGATCAAGTGTTTTGTTATCTACAATACTCATTAAAATATTCTCCTTTAATTTTTCAAATAATTTCGTTTAGAATAGTCTCTTAACCAGTTCGCCTGTACCCTTCTGTCCAACAAGCTTACCGTCTTCTGCCATTAACTCCCCTCTTACGAAAGTAGCTACAGGTAGCCCCTTGCCTTTCATTCCTACAAATGCAGAAATCTTATTTACATAGTATAGCGAATCTGCTGTAATCTCCCATTCTCTTTCAGGGTCGATTATTACAATATCAGCGTCAAATCCAACTTTAATATCGCCTTTCTTTCCATAAATGTGGAATGCCTCAGCAGGTAGCTTAGCCCATGAGTTAGCAAGAACACGTGGGTCAACTCCACGCTTAACGACTCCTTCAGAGTAAATCGCCTGAACGCAGCTCTGGATGCCACTTATTCCACCCCATACGTCAAATACATTCTCTATCTTCTGTCCTAGGATTTCATTGAACTTCTCATCATATGTACAAGGCGAATGATCAGATGCTAGCCCGGCGAAAACACCTGCTTCTACGCACATCCACATGCCTTCAACATCTGCCTTCGTCCTTAGCGGAGGAGCGCACTTGAATAGCGGACCGTTCTCTAGCACATCGTCTTCTGTAAATGACAGGTAATGTCCACATGTCTCTGCAGAAACCTGATATCCTTCACACTGCGCCTCATACACCTTCTCAGCGGCTGCTGGATGGCTTACGTGACAGATGTGTGCACGGCACTCAAGCTCCTTAGCAATTTCTACTACAGTTTCTGTTGCTACGATTTCAGATGCTGGAGTTCTTGAATCGAGGAAACCTCTCCATGTGAGATTACCAGCTTCCTTTTGTGCCTTTTCCCCTTCTTTAATCATCGCAAAATCTTCACAGTGGAATCCAGCCATACCGCCAAATTCCTTGATGATTTTCATAGCCTGATATGCCTGCCCATACGTTAGCGGTGAATAATCAGGTGATACCGGTCCTAGAAATGACTTAAAAGCAATTACTCCTCGCTCATCGAGACCCTTTAGCTGGTCAAGGTTGCCAGGAACAAGCCCTCCCCAGAATGCAAAATCTGAATATGCATTAGGCTGAACCTTTGCTAGCTTAGCATCAAAAATCTCAGGTGTGGTGAGCGCTGGTTCATTTTGAAGTGGCATATCGATGATCGTCGTATATCCACCAACTACAGCTGCTGCAGTTCCATGTTCATAGTCTTCTCTCCACTCGTAGCCTGGATCATTAAGATGTGCGTGAGTATCAATAGCTCCAGGAAAAACCTGCTTGCCGGCTGCATCAATTACTTTAGCCGCTTCAGGTTCATCACCCTTTGCTAGGATGGCTGCAATCTTGCCATCTTTGACAGCAATATTTGCATCCTGAACGAGATCAGGTGTAACTACCTGTCCGTTCTTAATTAATAAATCATACATATAATCCCCTCCCTATAGCCTTTTAGACCATAAATGTGAAGTAATTAATTAAATTGATCAGATACATTCGTTTATTAAAAAATGTGGTCAACCAATTTCAATATTTCTATGGATATATACTACATTAGTAGCTAAAAATCTTCAATATCCTTATTTATTTAAATACGGATTAATTGTTTTTTTTTAATTAAAATTTTTTATTGTTTGTTGAAGTTGTACGTTAAAACTAAAATTTATTTTAGTTTTTGATATAATAGTGTTAATAATTCCAAATCGAGGGGCAGTTAAGATGGATATATTGCAAACATCTATGTACACAATAAAAACTTTCAATAGACTGAAATCAGCTAAACTTAGACCTTACATAGACTTGTACGTTCATTCAATATATGAACGCACTATAAATCTAATGCTCGATGGCCAGCTTATAGCACTGCAGATTGCCGATTCACCAGTTTCTCCTATAAGCATCATTTTGCCATTGGATGAAACGGGTCTAGATAACCTGAAAATAAAATATAAGAGCCCTGTATCAATAGATGGTACAAATTTGTTAGTAGGGAAAAATATCATTTCACTAGATCACGCATATGGTGTTTATGATGACACGCTCTATGAGCACACCTTTTCCTCATCATTAAGGGATGTAGTGTGGGAGCTTATCACAGCCTCTGATAGAGATGGCTTTTCAACCCTTGTAAAATCTCAAAACACTCCAGATGATATTGCCCTTTCATATGCCAAGAAAAAACTAATTGATGCGGAATCGATATGTAGCACTATGACGTCTGGGAATTCAGCAGATGAACCAACTAAATCACATCAGCTTAATAAATTGTGTGATTCGCTATCCGGTCTGATAGGCGTTGGCACTGGACTTACACCTGGCGGTGACGACTTTATTACGGGGGTACTTTCAACATTTAAAGCACTTCCGCAATGCTTTAACCATAAACTGATTTCCTCTCTATCTAATTCAGTATGTAGTAGACGAAACAATACTAACGAAATAAGCAGCACATTCATCGACTGTGCATTAAAAGGTCAATTTAGCAAGGCAATCATAGATCTATATGATTCAGCATGCTCAGATAATGTTCAGGCATCGGGTATTGGACAAGAAACTATATATAATTTGCTAGACAGTTTTCTAGATATAGGTCATACATCTGGTATAGATACGTTAACTGGGATATTTTGGAGCATGAAACATCTTTCTAAAATTTAATATGTTATCGGTGGTTGAAATACAAGTATTTTTAAAAAGTTTAAATTATGTTTCAACCACTTTTTAATTCTGTGGTACAATATGTGTATCTAAGATGAAAGGAAGTATTGAAATGAGTCTACTAACAACAATGCAGAAGAGACGCAGTGTTCGTAAGTATAACGCCGAACCTGTTACAGAGAAGGAATTAAACGATATTATTTCAGCAGCCCTACTCGCTCCAAATGGCAAAGGACTTAGACCTTGGGAGTTTGTAGTTATCAGAGAAAAGGATACTCTTAGAGAATTAATGAACTGCCGCAAGGGCGGCGCAAAGATGCTTGAGACAGCTAATGTTGCCATTGCAGTTTATTCTGATTCAGATAAGACTGATACATATACAGAGGATAGCTCAATTGCCATGACTCACATGCTGCTCGAAGCAGCTGATCTTGGCTTAGGCGCAGTTTGGCTTCAGATTAGGCTACGTCCTTCAAACGAGGACGGTGTTTCAGCTGAAGAATTTGTAAATGCAAGACTCACCCCACCTAAAAACATGCAGGTGGAAGCTCTACTTGTGCTAGGTCATATTGATGAACAGCCTGAAGCTCATGAGTTGCCAAGTTTTCCTTCAGATAAGGTTCATAACGAAAAATGGTAAATTACATAGCCTAACAAAAAATACAAATCATAGATTTAAAAGAGCAACGCGTTCAGCAATTGAATGCGTTGCTCTTTTATATATTCATCGGATTACTTCATCTCGAAGGAGAAAGGTAATTCAATTTCATTACCTTCATTATCAGCACCTTCTAATGTAAATGTGAATGGAAGATTTGAATCTATCCTCTTGAATATGATCACTCCTGATATGCTCGCTCCAGCCTTGATATTTTTTGGCATATGAACATCGCCGTAAAGATAATTTTCTAAGTCAGCCTCATAATCATTACCATCTTGATTAACTATGCTCTGATCTGGATATATTTCGATATTTTTCTTAGTGCCATTCTTAACCTTAATGTAAACTCTCGTCTCATCGCTTGTTAAATCGACCTTTTGAACAGTAGCTGAAACGCCATTAACCTTAACATCATATCCGATATCCAGAGTCTCCTCTGCCGGAATCGCATCAGTTGATTTTATCTTTTGAATCTTTTTTGCTTCGAGTTTAACAGCCGTCATTTCTGTCGATTCCTCATCAACAACCTGCGTTTTCCCTAGGACCTTACCCTTTACTTTTATATATTCGCCATCTTCGTACTTGACCTTATTATCGGATACAATTACAACTGTTGGGTGCTCCTGCTTGGCGAAGTCCTCATATCCCTGCAGATGAATCTCACCGTGAACCTTATCTACGGCTACAATCTGCATTGTTAATTCTTTTATCGTCTTGCCCTTAAATTCGTCGGGGTGAGCATAAAGTTCTTTAAGCTTTGCTTTGCTAAAAGAAGACGAGCATGCGGACATAGAAAGACTAATCCCTAATGCTAGCATTAATGTAAAAAATATCTTAATTGAATGTCTTTTTGATATAGACATACATGCCTCCTGCGGAGCATGGAGCTCCGGCTAAAAAGTTTATTTTGCTTGATTACAGCATTTTTCTAATCTGTTTTCCATCCATCCAAGATGTTATATTCTCAAATACCATCTCTGCACGTCTATCGATGGATTCCCTCGTATCAAAGCCTACATGAGGTGTACAAACTAGGTTAGGTGCGCCAATAAGCGGATGATCTTTAGGGAGCGGAGGATCCTTCTCGAAAACATCTATTCCAGCTTTAATTCGTCCCTCTCTAAGCGCATTCGCTAATGCTTCTGTCTCAATAACAGGCCCTCTTGCTGTGTTCACGAGTATTGCTCCTTGCTTCATGGCAGCAATTTCTTTTTCCCCAATTAAACCTTTAGTTTCCGGTGTCAAAGGAGTGTGGATCGAAATAATATCTGCGTTAGCCATGACATCGATGAGTGGCAGATACTCGAGTCCAAGAGCCTTGGCTGCAGTTTTCTCACTTCTATTAAAACCAATAAGTTTACAACCAAACGCCTTAAAAATAGCAGCAGTTCTAATGCCGATTGCACCTGTACCTACTATTCCGACAACCTTACCTGCTAGCTCTCTGCCAGCGAGGCTACCTTTACCCAGTCCATTTTGAACGGATTCGTTGCAAAGAGTGATATTTCTCAAACAGTCCAAAGTCAATCCTATTGCTAGCTCAGCTACCGCATCGTCACAGTATCCGCCTGTATTAGATATAAGCACTCCCTTTTCCCTGCAAGCTTCAACGTCCACATGATCTATCCCCACGAATGCAACTGAGATGAGTTTAAGATTCTCGTCTGCTCTAATCACCTCTCCAGGAAGTGGATGATTTGCTATGATAAGAACCTCTGCATCTTCAGCGCGTTTTATTAACTCGCTTGTATCAGTAGTCACAGTATCGTATGACTTAAATGTATGACCTTGTTCTGTCAGTGTACTTGATAGTCTCTTCAAGGTGTCCTCGGAAATACCTAGTGGCTCCATAAGAATAATCTTCATTTTTAGTCCCCCTTGTAAATTATCTAATGTTAACTTTTATTATAGCACAATGACAGCCAATCACATTATGAAAAAATATGATTGGCTGTCAGATAAAAATTTACCACAACTTCATAATTCTATACCCTATTTTTCTTTGACGCACAATCTCTTGTACGCAATCGATTTTCATGTTAAAATCCCGTATATCATACTAATTCATCACATTAATTAACTTTAATATAGAATTTGGAGTAATTCATGAAGGACAAACTGATTTGTGGATGTGTCAGAGTATATCGCTCTGACATAGAAAGAGCTATCTTAAATGGAGCACATACTTATACAGAGATTCAAGAGGAAATAGGAGCGGGCACTAGCTGTGGAAACTGTAGACCTCTTGTAGAAAAAATTATTCGCGAGACCATTTCTGGACTTGATGAGTAGTTATGGTCTTAACGTAAGTTCCATTTATAAATGACATATAATTAAGCACATATGCAAATATTGGGCATGGAATTGAACAGTTAATGCAGCTCATATTTCGTATAGCACTACATTATATAAAATCTAAGAAAGCACAACCACCTAACACCTGTTAAGCGGTTGTGCTTTCTTGTACATGCTTTCTTTTAAGACGATTTTACTTACTAATGTTAAACTTCTTTTTCATCATAATCAGCATTACACTAGCTACCGAGAGACCAAGCAGTCCCGAGTAAAATGCAATACCTGTATTGTCTGCTGTCTTTGGCGCAATTCTACTACTAGCTTTTTTCGCCTTAGAAATCCCAGGTCTAGATGGAACACTTGACTTTGAGACCTTAGGTTTTGGCGTTTCCTGAACCTGAGGTGTAGTTGGAACGGGCTCTACATATTTAGTGTAGACATGCGTACGAATATCCGAAGTGTCTGGGAGTGTATTTTTAAAGACATAAGCGATCTTGCCACCTGCATCGTATATATACTGATCTGCATCAAGGAATCAGAAGGTCCCAGCCTCTTTTACGGTGTTGCCATTTCCATCGATGTATCTGGTCACTTTTGCTGTTGGCTGTTCAGCCCCTATAGTAACGTTAGGAACAGCTCCAGTAACCGTTAGACCAAGAAATATAACGCGTCTTTTTACGGGTTTAAACACCTCTACCCCATTTTCTACAGTTCGATACCTAATTGTCTGTGTAGCAACCCTGTATTCTCCATATTTACCACCTGCCCAAGGTATAACTGTAGCTGCTGCTTGTTCTGCATCTGGATCATTAGCATCTGGATTGACAATATCCGAGTGGTTAGATTTCCAGGAATTAATATATTCATTCATTTCCTGTCCTGTCAGAGTATATGAACCTGTATACGATATATTCTCATCGACAGCCGTAGATCCTGAAGCACTATTCTCCTCTGCAAAAGTCTCGTTGATATCGAAGAATAATACGAGCTGCACAGTAAAAAGCAGAATTAAAAGAAATGAAAAAGCACGTCTATATTTTGATGACTTTGTAGTTTCATATTTCATAATTTTGTCTTCCATAATACATTCCTTCTCTTATCATTTTTTATCAGTAAACAATCAGATTATTTGTATTGTATCAGATTTAATTTTGTAAAACGACCCGTCTAACCCCCTATATAAATTTACACAAAAAACCCTCCTCGCAGGTTATCCGGCAAAGAGGGCAAATACATTGTCTGTAGATTTTCCTAAATAAGTAAAATACAATTTGAATCCCATTAAAGCTTGATACTGCCACGATGAACAGTATCACAATATTCGCATCTATATATGTGATTTTCAGCGTCATCAAGGCGAAATCTATGTTCAATTCCTCTCTCAGTAGAGGTAATGCAACGAGGATTCTTACACTGAATAACATTTGTAAGTCGCTCTGGCAGCTTCATATGCTTCTTGCTATGGAGTTTACTATCCTTGATTATATTGACTGTAATATTAGGATCTACAAAGCCTATTAAATCAAAATCCAAATCGATAATTTGATCAATCTTGATTATATCCTTCTTGCCATACTTACCGCTTTTAGCATTCTGGATAATAGCTATACTACAATCTAGTTTATCAAGTCTTAGCAGATTATATATGGCTAGAGATTTTCCTGCATCAATATGATCAAGAACTATTCCGGTTGTTACTCCATCAATATTCATTAATTCAGACCTCCTTCGATACCCAAAAGCATGAGAATTAGCGCCATTCTCACGTATCTTCCGTTCTTAACCTGATCAAAGTATTTAGCTCTAGGATCCTTATCTACCTCTACGGAAATTTCATTAACCCTTGGCAGTGGGTGCATGATTACTAAATCATCCTTTGCAGATTCTAACTTTTGTTCATCTAATATATAAGTATCCTTGAGTCTAACGTAATCCTCTTCATTAAAGAATCTCTCCTTCTGCACTCTAGTCATATAGAGTACGTCTAGTTCAGGGAGCGCCTCTTCTAGGGATGTCGTCTCAACCCACTTAATGCCGGCATCATCCATGGCATCTTTATTATACGAAGGGAGTTTTAGTTCGTCAGGAGATATGAGCACAACCTCAATCCCCTTATATCGCAAAAGCGCCAAGATGAGCGAGTGCACTGTTCTACCGAATTTAAGGTCACCACAAAATCCCACCTTTAAATCTGTTAAACGCCCTTTGTTACGAAGTATCGTGAGTAGATCGGTTAGTGTCTGAGATGGATGTAAATGACCACCATCACCTGCGTTGATAACCGGTACGTCGCATGAGTTAGCAGCTACAAGTGCAGCTCCTTCCTTAGGATGCCTCATAGCGATTATATCGGCAAAGCATTCCATAACTCTCGTCGTATCGCTTACCGTCTCCCCTTTAGAGGCTGACGATGAGTTAGCATCAGAGAACCCAACCACATTGCCTCCAAGTCCATACATCGCAGATTCGAAGCTGAGCCTCGTACGTGTACTTGGTTCATAGAACAATGTCGCCAGGGTCTTATGAGCGCACTTATCCTGGTATTTTTCAGGTGATTCAATTATATCGCTTGCAAGCGCTAACAGACGGTCTAGCTCATCTAGGTCGAGATCTGTAATGTTAATTAAATCTCTCTTAGCCATTCAATTATTCCCTTTCCTTCTTCACTTGTTACGTAATTTTCAGCAACAGCAGTATCTATGAGTTCACTTATTGTGCATAGACTTAGTTTCTCAACATTTGCATCTTGGAAATTTTTATCAGCCTTCGCAGTTTCATATGTAAAGATACTAATAACCGCGAGTACTTCTGCCCCAGACTCACGAAGCGCTTCAACTACCTCGATTGATGATCCACCTGTAGAGATGAGATCTTCTACAACTACTACCTTATCTCCTTTTTCAAGCTTTCCCTCAATTCTATTGTTTCTGCCATGTGATTTGGAGCTTCCTCTTACATACCCCATAGGCTTCCCTAGTATATGAGCGGAAATGGCTGCATGAGCAATTCCAGCTGTGCTCGTACCCATTACTACATCACACTCAGGAAATTTCTCATCGATTACTCTAGCCATCTCGTGTTCGATAACATCTCTCACCTTAGGTGCAGTGAGTGTAAGTCTGTTATCACAGTAAATCGGGCTCTTGATGCCGCTTGCCCACGTAAAAGGATCATTCGGGCTTAGGAATACCGCTTTTATGCCAAGTAACCCCTCTGCAATCTGCTTTGATTTGCTCGCTGAATTAGTCATTGTTAATCTCCTCCATACAAGTTTTATATGCTTTAACAGGATCATCTGCTTTCGTTATGCTCCTGCCAATTACAAGATAATTTGATCCCATTTTCTTTGCTCGCCCAGGGGTTGCAACCCTACTCTGATCACCCTTCGCGTCTCCAAGGAGTCTGATTCCGGGTGTTACTGTAAGAAATTCATTCGAAGTCCCCTCATGTATTTCTTCCGACTCCCAAGCCGAGCAAACTACTCCGTCTAGTCCTGCCGTTTGTGCATTCCTCGCATATGCTAGTACTGTATCCTTGAGGTCACCTTCTATCTTGAGCTCTCTATTCATAGTCTCCTGATCTGTAGACGTAAGCTGAGTAACCGCTATAATCTCAGACCTAATGCCCCCAGATGAGCCTTCTTCGAGGCCTTCTACAGCTGCCTTCATCATCTTGATTCCACCAGCTGCGTGGACGTTAACCATATCAGCCCCTACAGAGGCGAGGACTTTCATCGCACTCTTAACTGTATTTGGTATATCGTGCAGTTTAAGATCCAAGAAAACCTTGTGCCCTCTATCTTTAATCTCTTTTACGATTGAAGGACCTTCGCCATAGAAGAGTTCCATACCAACCTTT
The DNA here is from genome assembly GCF_938041965.1 of uncultured Mogibacterium sp. GTDB lineage: Bacteria > Bacillota > Clostridia > Peptostreptococcales > Anaerovoracaceae > Mogibacterium. The sequence goes on from NZ_CALISE010000023.1 coordinate 83,701, forward strand.
ACATATAGTTTCTCATTTTCAAATTTATCGAGAAATGAAAGTGCTTTCTCTCCACTTGGAAAATCTAATGCTATTATTATCTCTGGCTTCATCTATATTACTCCTCTAATTTCATCCAAATTCTTGATTCCTAGCTCTTCCATCCTAGGCTGTAGCTCACTGATTATGCGTGGCATTGTCCATGGATCGATAAGGTTTGCAGAACCGATCTCTATCGCTGTTGCTCCAGCCATTATCATCTCTAGCACGTCATCAACACTCTGAATACCACCAATGCCAATTATTGGGAGCTTTACTGCATGAAATACTTCATTTACCATGCGCTGAGCAATCGGTCTGATAGCTGGTCCAGATAGACCTGCATATTTCATCGCCGTCACAGTTGTTCTCGTTCTGAGATCGATTCTCATAGCTTTGAAGTTGTTGATCAAACTGATTCCATCTGCACCTCCTGCTTCAGAGGCCTTTGCAATCTCTGCAATATCGGTTACATTTGGAGTAAGCTTCATAAATATCGGCAGTTTCGTAACATCTCTGACGGCTCTAGTTATTCTCTCCGCCATACTTGGATCAGCTCCAAATGCCGATCCGCCATGCTCCACATTAGGGCAGCTAATATTCACCTCAAGTATATCGGCATATCCTGACGCATCTAGCTTTGATGCTACCTCAGCGAACTCAGAAATGCTAAATCCGCTGATATTTACAATCAATGGACCTTGATAGATCTCTTTTAACGCAGGTAAATCCTCATCGATTACACAATCTATTCCAGGGTTCTGTAACCCTATAGAGTTAAGCATGCCACTAGTACATTCCGCGATTCTAGGAAGATTATTTCCATACCTCAGTTCAACAGTTGCACTCTTCGTCACAACAGCTCCTAAGACATTTAAATCGAATAACTCTCTATACTCCTGCCCGTAGCCAAATGTCCCACTTGCTGGCATAACCGGATTCTTGAGTTCAATTCCCGCTAGATTAACCTTAGTTAAAGGCTTTCCCATCTTAGCACCTCCTTATCAAAAACCGGTCCTTCCTTACAGACTCTCTGACTTCCATCTACCGTTCTTATGGAGCATCCCATGCATGCTCCAAATCCGCATCCCATGCGAGCTTCGAGGCTAAATTGACCGCGCTCCACCTTATGATCTAGAGCACGAAGCATCGGTAGAGGACCGCAAGCACATGCATATTCACACTTGTCAAAAGCATCCGTCACGAATCCCTTCTGTCCATATGAGCCATCAGCAGTCATAACCGTTATATCATCTGAAAAATGCTCGAAGTCTTCGAGCATAAACATCTCATCTGCAGAATTATAGCCGAGCACCACCTTACAGGATTTTCCCGCCATAACCATTGCTTTAAGTAATCCAAGCATCGGCGGAATTCCGATTCCACCACCGATTAAATATGCACCATCTGGGATTATATCGAGATCGTAACCATTTCCTAGACCTGTAATTCCTTTTACATAGTCTCCAGGCTCCATCCTGCTCATGATATCTGTCCCTTCGCCAACGACTTTGTAGATTAGAGTGTATCTGCTGCTATCGTAGCTGCTAACCGAAATTGGTCTCCTCAGAAATTTGTCTGGAACTTCAACCATCGCAAACTGACCTGGTCTTGTAAATTCAGACTTCGGTGTCTCGAGAGTCATCCGGTAAATGCCTTCAGCGAGTTTTTTATTCTCAAGTATTTCGCTTCGTAGGTCCCTCATATTATTTCTCCAAATTCTCGTAAACTATCTTACCATTCATAACTGTGAGCTCCACTAGTCCGTTAAGCATGTGCCCATCAAAAGGAGTGCACTTTCCTAATGAGAGGAATTTTGATGCATCTAGCTTGTAATCTTTATCTAAATTAACCACAGTAAATCCATTTTGCTCAAGACCAAATCTCTCCCTTGGTGTTACTGACATCAGTTTAACTAAGTGCTCAAGCGATATGATACCCGTCTTAACCAGGTACGTGTAAAGACCCGAAAAAGCACACTCAAGCCCAGTGATTCCGTTCGGACTCTTCAGAAAGCCCCTATTCTTTTCCTCAGCACTATGAGGTGCGTGATCTGTTGCTATCATATCTACAGTACCATCGAGAACCCCCTCTATAAGAGCATTCTTATCAGCTATATCTTTAATCGGAGGATTCATCTTGAACCTGCCACCAAGCTCTGGCCATCTGATAATAAATGCATTTAAATAATCCGTATCGAACACGAGGTAATGAGGTGCTGTTTCGCATGTGACGTCTACACCGCTCTTCTTGGCATCTCTTATCACTTCAACGCTTTCCTTGCAGGAGATGTGGCATACATGGTATCCAGCACCTGTCTCATCTGCGAGTTTTAGATCTCTCTCTATCTGTTTCCATTCACTCTCTCTGACCTTGCCTTCCCTTAGCAGTGATTCATCTTCGCAATGAGCTACGATGAGTTTGCCAAGTTCCTTAGCCTGATACATTGCTTCGCGCATCAGTCCGTCTGCCTGCACGCCTCGTCCATCATCAGAAAATGCACACACATGTGGCGCAAGAGCATTCATATCTGAGAGCTCTCCTCTACCATTCTGTGACATAGTGATAGTTCCATAAGGAATCACCTCTATATCGGCATCTTTTTTGATCAGATCAAGCTGCACATTAAGTGCATCAAGTGTAGATGGTGCTGGCTTCAAATTAGGCATAGTGCAAACAGTCGTATATCCACCGTGTGCTGCAGCTTTACTCCCTGCGCTGATGGTCTCTTTGTAAGACTGACCTGGTTCGCGAAAATGAACATGCACATCACAGAATGACGGCAAAATAAAAGAGTTATCAGCATTGATAACTCTTTCAAAATCAAAATCACTACCGGTTTCGGATTCTAGACCGGCCTTCTCACGAGCATCAACTACAAACAATTCGTTAGGTAAAAACTCTCCAGATTTGTAAATCTTTCCGCCTTTGATTGCAGTAGTCATAGTCCCTCCAATTATATTAAACTCCCTAATAACTCTCGTTAATTACTATATGAAAGTATAACATTTTTGAAACGCACTATGTGAGAGGAATGTTAAAATCCGCCGCAAAATTTTGTTATTAATTTTGATAATTTTCTTATAGAAGAATTACTCTTCTTCAGATGGCTCAAAGTCCTTAATCTCCGGTGGAAGCTCAAGTCCATTTTTCTCATAATAATCTACAAGTGCAGCCTTGATAGCCTCTTCAGCTAGTACTGAACAGTGTATCTTCCTTGATGGTAGACCATCAAGCGCTTCAACTACCGCCTTGTTAGATAATTCGAGAGCTTCTTTGATGCTCTTGCCCTTGATAAGCTCAGTAGCCATTGAACTAGATGCGATCGCTGACCCGCATCCAAATGTCTTAAACTTTACGTCTGTAATGATATCATTATCAATCTTTAGGTAAATTCTCATGATATCGCCACATGTTGGGTTTCCTACTTCACCGACTCCATCGGCATTTTCAATCTCTCCTACATTTCTTGGATGCTCAAAATGATCCATTACTTTTTCGCTATATAACATGTTCTCTCTCCCCCTTCTCTAATTCATCCCAGAATGGTGATATTTTTCTATAGTGTTCAACAACTTGATGAACCTTTTCTATGATGAAGTCTACTTGCTCCTCTGTATTTTCCTCATTGAGACTGAATCTAAGCGATCCATGTGCTGCCTCAATAGGAACACCCATACCTATTAGAACGTGGCTTGGGTCGAGGGATTCACTTGTACAAGCTGATCCAGATGAGCATTCGATGCCATACATATCAAGAGCCAATAGTAGCGACTCGCCCTCAACTCCTTCAAACGAGTAATTCACATTACCCGGGAGTCTCTTTACAGGGTCTCCATTGAGCTGCGAATAAGGAATATCTGACAATCCTTTGATAAGTCTATCTCTAAGAGCAACTGTCTTTGCAGTATTCTCTTCCATATGTTCAATTCCATCTTCAAGAGCAGCAGCAAGGGCAGCAATTCCCGGAACATTAATCGTACCAGCTCTCTTACCTCTCTCCTGAGCTCCACCTTCAATTACGTTTATTAATCTGATGCCATTTCTAGCATACAGAACTCCAACTCCTTTAGGCCCGTGGAACTTGTGAGCTGATAATGATAGCATGTCTATGTTCATCGCCTGAACGTCTATAGGTAGGTGTGCTGCAGCCTGAACTGCATCAGTGTGGAAGAGCACGCCCTTTTCGTGACACAGCTTTCCAATCTCAGCAATTGGCTGAATAGCTCCCATCTCGTTATTAGCAAACATAATCGATACGAGTGCCGTATCCTCTCTGATTGCATCTTCAACATCCTTAACGTCTACAATTCCATTTAGCTGTGGTTTTAGCAACGTAACCTCGAAGCCCTCTTTTTCTAGCTTACGAAGTGTATGAAGAATTGCATGATGCTCTATATTAAGAGAAATCAGATGCTTCTTACCCTTCTTAACTAGTCCTCTAGCTGCAGAAATTAAAGCCTGGTTATCCGCTTCACTTCCACCTGAAGTAAAGTAAATCTCATTAGGCTTTGCAGCATTAAGTGCCTTAGCTACTTTCTCTCTGGACTCATCCAGCTTCTCTTTAGCAATCTGTCCATCTGTATGAAGACTGTTAGGGTTGCCATTATAATTCTTAAGGCAATCTAGCAGCGTATTGAGTGCGACATCGCTCAAATAAGTTGTTGCCGCATTATCTGCATATACTCTCATGTATACCTCCCTACCAATAATTTAGTCATCTTAGTGCAGTTGTATTATAGTCCTTTAATCCCTACCTGGTCAATAGGAATTACTCTTGGATATAACTTAAAACAATTATCTCGATGTGTCTTGATCTTGTATGAGCTTATCGACATTACCAGTCATGAGATCTTGAAGCGTTATGTTGTCAAGATACTCATCGATAACCTTGTCAAGGCCAATCCACAGTGGAAGTGTCACGCATGAATGCGCTCTACCGCAGCTAACCTCACCAGACTTTATACAATCTACTGGAGCAAGACTGCCTTCCGTAATACGAAGGATTTCGCCGATGTTATAATCTTCAGGTGATTTAATCAATCTATAGCCACCGTTCTTACCTCGAAGGCTCCTCAGCATACCACCTTTGTTAAGCATCGATACGACATTCTCGAGATACTTCATCGATAGCTTCTGCCTGCCTGATATATCCGCGAGAGATACGTAACCTCCATCGTCGTGGTTAGCAAGATCAATCATGACCATCAGAGCGTAACGACCTTTTGTTGAAACAATCATGGCTCTTCCTTTCTTTGATATCTTGCGTGTTCATTTCTTACAATTGAAGAATAACACATTGCGCACAACCAATCAAGCATTTTCCTATTATTCATATAGGAATTTGGTGTATTAAAAAATGAGCAAAATTTTACGGTAGCCTTTTCTTGAACTTTCACCAATTCAACTCGCAATTTTGCTCATTATATTTTACCGTTTATCGTTATATCTCGACATCCGTTTATAATTGATACATGCGATACATATTTGCATATATACCGTCCTTCGCCATGAGTTCATCGTGAGTTCCCTCTTCTGCAATTCCATCTTGATTTAACACGATGATTCGGTCTGCACTCTTAATTGTAGTTAATCTGTGCGCAATTGTAATAGTTGTTCTTCCTTTCGACAAATCTGCTAGCGACCGCTGCACCAGCTTCTCGCTCTCATTGTCCAGAGCTGATGTGGCTTCATCGAGAATGAGGATTGGTGGGTTCTTGAGAAATACCCTTGCAATGCTTATACGTTGCTTCTGCCCACCTGACAGCTTCATGCCTCGCTCACCGACACTCGTATTATATCCGTCAGACATCTCTCTTATGAATTCGTCAGCTCCCGCGAGCTTTGCAGCCTGTTCAATCTCTTCCATTGTCGCTCCTGGTTTTCCATAAGCGATATTGCCTGCAATAGTATCGGAGAATAGATATACATCCTGCTGAACCATTCCTATGTGCGATCTAAGCGACTTGCATGTCAGCTGCCTGATGTCGTAACCATCTACTTTGATGCTTCCCTCAGAAACCTCATAAAACCTTGGAATAAGGTTGCAAAATGTCGTCTTTCCTGCTCCTGATGGCCCTACCAAAGCGAGGTTCTCTCCAGGTTTAATACTTAGGTTGATCTTATTGAGTATTTCCTCGCTGTCACTATATCTAAATGTAACATCGTTGAATTCAATTGCTCCTTTGATATCCTTTAAATCGATAGCATCAGGGGCATCATCTATCTCTATAGGCTCATCCATAACCTCGATGAATCTCTCGATTCCTGTCATTCCACGCTGAAACTGCTCAGTGAACTCCACAATTCTTCGAACTGCTTCTAGCAGCACACCTATATACATCATAAAGGCTACGAAGTCACCTGTGGTAATTCTTCCGTTCTTAAGTTCAAATGACCCCACAAGTATTACAACTATATACATTAAACCATCGAATGTCCGTGTAACACTGCGGAATCCTGCCATCGCCTTATACCCTATGGCCTTTACACCTAGGAACCTTGAATTATCTACATCGAATCGAGCCTGTTCAAATTCTTCATTTGCAAATGATTTTGAAACCTTTATCCCGAGTAGGCTATCTTCCACATGTGAATTGATTTCTCCGAGACCACTTCGCTGCATCTTGAAAGCGCGTCTCATCTTCTTCCTAAAAGTATATGTTGCAGCAATCATAATGGGAATAATTGCGAACATAAGCACAGTTAGCAGAACATCTATTCTCACCAAGAGTACAAAACCCAGAATGATCTTTATCGATGCTATCCAGTATTCTTCTGGACAGTGGTGCGCAAACTCTGTTATATCAAATAAATCACTCGTAATTCTAGATATCAGCTGACCCGTTTTGTTTTCACTATAATATGAATAAGATAGGTTCTGACATTTCTCATATAGGTCACGCCTCATGTCAGTTTCTATCTTTGCACCCATTACGTGCCCGGTATTTTGCATATAGTAATTTGCCACCACATCAACCGCCCTCAGGCATAGATAGATTCCTACAATCTTGATTATCAAATCGGCTGTAAATGCGGCAATATCAGTAGCTACAACGTTACTTATATATCTGATTAACAGTGGTAGAACTATATCGCTTACCGTAGTAAACGAAGCACAAATTAGATCAAAGATGAGTATTCCTTTATATGGCTTAAAGTAAGGTGCAAACCTGCGAATTAGGTAGCTAGATGACATAACTTTATCCTTGGACTCTCCCATTTTTCAATTCCTTTCTTAAATAATCTCTATAAATCCCAACGCAAAAACGCAGACAGAAACTACCTGCGCATCTCTTTTATACAAAATGTGAATTTATTATATCATATTTTCCCCGCATTTCTTGCAGTTGATTGTGCGCAATCGGCGGTTGAATTCATATGTTCTTTAATAGTATTATAATCGTTAATACAATGTCATATGATAATTTTTATTGTATTTAATTGCTATCATTTGCAGGAGGTCCACTTTGAACCTATATAATAATCTGTCACCACGCAAACAATATCTCGTCCATTATCTTGGCTGGATGCTCGCTGGAAACGTAATATTCGCGTTAGGAGTAAATGTTATCATTACTCCTATGAACCTTTACAATGGTGGATTTACTGGGATGGCACAGCTTCTTAGACTTCTCTTTGTAAATGTTTTTCATATGCCTGAGATACCAGGTGTTGATATAGTTGGTATTCTCTACTTCTTGCTAAACCTGCCACTTCTTATAATCTCGTACAAGGTGGTTAATAAAGAGTTTTGCATAACATCAGTTATATCAATTACCCTATGTTCTGTCGCACTCGGTGTGATACCAGTTCCAAAAGCCCCGATATTTAACGACTATCTAACGGCTTGCTTAATAGGCGGAGTCGTTGCCGGTACAGGCGCCGGAATGGTGCTCAGGGCAGGTAGCTCGCAGGGCGGTCAGGATATCATCGGAGTTATTGTGTCGGTGCTAAATCCGAATTACAGTGTTGGCAAGATAAGCATCATGATCAACATTGGAATTTATATAATCTGCCTATTCCTATTCAACATAGAAATTGTTGCTTATTCCTTGATATACACGACTATCCTCGCTATGTCACTAGACAGAGTTCACATTCAGAACATAAATATGCAGGTCATGATATTCACTAAGAAGCCTGGTGTTGAAGACGTTATAATGAGCGAACTAAAGAGAGGAGTTACAAACTGGAATGGCACTGGCGCATATACAAAGGAAGACTCTAATGTAATAGTTACTATTATTGCTAAATACGAAATAACAAAGCTGCTCATGATTGTTAAAGAGGCTGATCCAGATGCCTTTGTCATTGTAAATGAAGGCGCCCAAATATACGGAAATTTCGAGAAGCGCCTGACTAAATAATATTTATGCGCTGCTACTAAACAAGTTTTAGATAATAAGAGTAATATAGATAACCTAAAATCGGAGTGTGAATAATTCACACTCCGATTATTAATTCAAGAGTCCGGGCATTTTTCACTTTACCAAGTACTCCTTACCAAAAATATCAACAACAATATATGCCACATTACCACGAGAAATAAATTTTATATCATCATAATTGTCGGTTACGCTTATCTCAGCTGAGAACTCCCCGTTATAATCAGGATCTATCATAATGTAGTCTATAAGCGATTCGGGTGAACTCTTGCAAGCATTTTGTAGCAACTCCCTGTCCTTGTGCTGGACATATCCTATCTCTAGCTCAGGTCTGAAAGCCATGAGCCTAGCATGACAAAGCTTCTTACCATTTTCCAGCTCATCAGCCCTTTCTATTTTTATTATCGCATCTGCTCTGTAAGGGCGCTCTTCTCCATTTCCATAGAAAAGATAGTTTGACTCACATGCATCGAGCCTCTTCTTAGCAGTTCCAAGCGCTAGAGTTTCTACATCACATCCAACCCAACATCTATCCATGTCATTGGCTGCTTTTAGAAATGAACCAGAGCCACAGAAAAAATCTCCAACCAAATCGCCTTTTTCCGTACATGAACTAAGTATTCGTTTCATGAGTTCTATGGGCTTTTGAGTTGCATAACCATTTCTTTCGCTAGAGGTCCTACCCACCATGTCAATACTCCAAACATCTTTCATATTAACGAGTGTATACCACCCATATTCGTCTTGATATTCCTTAACCCCCTTGAATCGATAAGGCTTGAAATCTCGATTGTATGACTTCTCCTTAGGCACATCTAATGAATATTTTTTCGACTTACTGTACATCAGAATCGTATCGTGTTTTCTTGAAAAATGTGTCTTTGCACTGCCACCAGATTTATATTTCCATATGATTTCATTCCGCATGTTCTCGTAACCGAAAATTTCATCCATCGCGAGCTTAACATAATGTGCCGAATGCCAGTCAAGATGAACCCAAATTAAGCCGTCATCAGCAAGAAGCCTCTTCATGATTACAAGTCTAGTAGTCATGTTTTCAACATATTGCTCTATACTTCTATCGAATGTGTCATCATATGCAAGGTGTTTAACTTTATGTATTTTTCCTTTACTATCACATATTTCTACAGTTGCATCGTATTTCGACTTTGTAAAGAACGGGGGGTCAATATATATACACTTAAATTTACCCTCATATCCATTTTCTAGAAGCCATGACATAAACTCCAAGTTATCGCCAAGTGCCAGAATATTATTGTCTAAATCAGAGTTAGCTTCATTAGCACTAAAGCTGTCATACATATGTTTTTCTAAGACGCTGAATGGCTTAGATACCGTAACTTCTCCATGCTCTAATCCTTTAATTATGCTCTCTGCAATTCCTAAAGCTTTGCTCATCTTAACCTTCCTCTTTAGCAACCATGTCATCTACTGATGATTGGATATATCTGTTAATTATAAAACATTGATATTAATATGTCTATTTGAAGAGTTCAAAATAAACAATGCTCCGTGTTATGAGAATAGCGCCTGCATTCTCATAACACGGAGCATTTAATAAATAGCAACTTATTAAAGAGTTTTAGAACTCAGCATATGTAAATGCCGGACTGCTGAGCATGCTCCCAAACAGCGAGAACACATACAGCATAGCCATGAATATAAACATATAAAGAGTATATTTTAAAGATATCTTATTCTTAATTTTACTTATGAGCGAATTCTGCGACTTTTTCATTAATCCTTACCCAACCTTCATTCCATGGATGAACTGCATCCGAAACAATGTATTTGTTATAGCTATATTCTGTCATATTGGTGTAATCTGCACCGTATTCATTAGCGAGCTTTTGAATCTTTTGACCAACAACTGCACGCTTATCAGCAGTCATACCTGTATAGTCGTACCATCTACCATTTACAGGAAGTAGAATGAGTTTGACCTTAATATCATTAGCCTTAGCGATCTCGAGGAATGCTTTAAGATCACTGTACTCTGGTGAAGTATTGTAGTTTTGATCCAAACGAACATCCTTCATCTTAGGATATACCTGTCTAAACTTATTTCTCCACACACGATTGCTCATATAGAACGGATTATCAGCCTTGTACTCACTATCTCTATATGCCTCTTTCAAGAAACCATTCCAATTGAAATTATCTGGCGTGTACCTCTCGAATTTCTGCGGCGTTTTTTTGTTCTTCATCATAAATCTCATTGCTGCTCCAACAGTGATTTTATCTTTGTCGAAAGCATGGCGCCTCTCAAATCCATATAGGAGATTTGATTCGTCATTAAGATTTACTTTATCAATCATGCGCGCCTTCATCTGCAGGCTCTTGTTCTTGGATAGCAGATGCTCTGTTCTTTTTGCAACGTATTTTTTTGTCTTTAGCGGAACATTCTTGTTCTCCATGAATGCAAAATATTCCGTCTCCGAAAATCTTAGAGCATAGTCATTTTTCTTAACACCTGAGTGTTTAAACCAAGTTGGTGAAACAAGCAGTATAACTTTTTTACTCTTTAGATGTGGCTGAAGTGACCCAAGTGCAACAGTGTGGAAAAGCGTCTGGTTGAATGGTCCTCCGACTGTAACGAGTTTAATATCTGTATCCTTGAAGAAGTTCGTTGGATGGTACTGCGTCTTACGGCCGTGTCTGAACTCAGATGAGCCGAGCATGAGCACCGAATCTTTTTCAAGATTTCGCGACAATGCATTATACGACAAATCTTTATAAGTGTTATACCAAGTTCCAAACTGACCTGTATTGTCTTTAAGATCATTATTAGCACATATGAAATGCACAACCACTGTGAACATCGCCAGCAGCACGAGAGCTGCTACAAACGAATTTATCTTCTTCATCTTATCTTCGTTCCTGTCTTATTCCCCTAGAATCCTTGCTGAAACTGTTTCTATAATTTTGTTTGGTGTATCCATCTGCTCCCTTGTAAATTCAGATGGCGATAAAACAACTCCATATTCATCCTGAATATCTAACAAGAGGCTAACGTAATCGAGCGAATCAATTAAATCTTCCTCTAGCAAATTGATATCTGGGTTTTCCTTTACAATTTCATCTCCGCAAATATTCTCAATGATGTCTAGTAGCTTATCTCTCATGATAATTTCCTCCTAATTTTAGCTATGTTTTAAATATTTTAATTTTAATTATTATTGCGTTTTCAGTGTTTCTATTTTTCTTCTAATTCTTTAATTATTTATGCGATTGAAGTTTATTTACACCTACCTAGCCTTGACTCGATAGTAAGATCCCTAGTCTTCCGGAGAAGATGAAGAATCCGAACATAACGAGGTGAAGCGTAATAAACCAAGATACTCCCATAAACCACTTATCTTTTTTATGCGCCTTATAGAATTTCGATTTCTTTTGGAATATCTCGCATGCAGATAATAACACTCCGTGATACAGACCGTAAACGATGTAGTTTAGCTCAAGCCCATGCCATACACCCATGACGAACATGTTAATCATGAAAGCGATTGAGGCAATTACAAGTTTGTTCTTAATCTTGCGAGTTCTAACTAGTGCCATTGTTATTCTAGAGAAAAGAAAATCTCTAAACCAGAACGATAGTGTCATATGCCAGCGATTCCAAAATTCCTTGATATCTTTGCTCACAAACGGAGCATTGAAGTTTTCGGGCGTTCTAACTCCGAATATGTAGCTGGCTCCTATAGCCATATTGCTGTATCCGGCAAAATCAAAGAACAGGTATACCCCGTATATATAGAAGTAAATCGCTATCGAGTACCATGTACCTCCGGTTCCAAAGTAATTCATAACCGTGTAGAAACATGCTGCAATTACCATCTTGTAAACCATGCCCTTGAGTATCTTATATATGCCTTCTCCTAAAAGCTCTAGATACTCATCTCTAGGAATGATTTTATCTATATCCTCGTCAAATCTTCTGCTTCTATCAATAGGACCAGATGTGATAGCTGGGAAAAACAGCAGTAGATATATGAAGTTCGAAGTCTTAAAGTCTTTTATAACTCCATCATATATCTCGATCACCATCTGAGTAGACTTGAACGTCATGTATGACAATCCTAAAAATGCAAAGATGTGGTACTTATTACCAGTCAGACCCAGGATTTTATAAATTGTGAGCGGAGCTAAACTCGCTAACAAAAATATCCTATACTGCCATGTTACTCTACCATTCTTAGTTCTTAGCTCAAGATATATGCGTACAACAGCATATTCTATAACCGTGTACAAACCCAGATTGAAGAGAGCATTTAGATTGCTGCCCATCGACAGCCATACGAACACAAATGTTACGAACATACCGTACCACTTGAGTGACTTCTCCCTGCAACCTAGATATATTGCAGGAATCGACAGACCCGATAACCAAATAAAGAAGCTATTGTCTGTAAAAAGCTGCATCTATACCAACTCCTCCAATTTCTTTCTATCTGCCTTACCGTTATTAGTAAGTGGCATCTTGTCTATAAACTTTACACGCTTTGGGACCATGTAGCTAGGCAAAAATGATTTTAACGTTTCGCGCACATATTTTCTGCCACTATAGTCATCAGCGATGATATCCCCTTCTCTTACAACAAATGCTGTTAAGCTTTCAACCTTTCCCTCATGTCTCTTTGGAATAACCGCTGCAGCTGCTACTCCTTCTATATTGGTAAGGTTAGACTCAATATCTCCAAGCTCTATTCTATACCCATGCAGCTTAACCTGATGATCGATTCTGCCATCGCAGAATAGCATGCCTGACTCATCATAGTGGCCAGTATCACCTGTTCTATAAGCCCTAACCATATCCTTAGGATTTTCACTAAGAGATCCGGCCTCAGCCATGAAGAACACTTTATCGGTTCTCTCCTTGTCCTTATAGTATCCTGAGCTTACTGAATCACCGACGATTATCATTTCACTGTTATCAGGATCAATTCTAATTTCAGTTCCCGGCTTAGGAAGCCCAATAGGAAGTGCACCTTCTCTAGCGATAACCTCATCTGTAATATCGATTTCTGTCACACATACGGTCGATTCAGTCGGTCCATATGTATTGATTACCTTAGCATGTGGAAATCTAGACCTTAGCTGCTTTGCCGTATCTTTTGTAAGAACCTCTCCGCAGAACAGGAACGCCTTGATGCTTCCAAAATTCGCCTCGCTAAAATCAGCTTCTCCTAGGCACATATCCGAAAAGGAAGGAGTAGATACCCAGTATTCGATATCGGACGATGCAATATACTTTAGCATCTCCGGCATATCCTGCTGTAATCCCTTATCTAGCGCAATGATTGTCGATCCAGTTGCGAGTCCAGTGTACAAATCCATTACAGATAGGTCAAAAGAAAAAGGAGCTTGATTTAAAAATCTAGTAGCCTCTGGAATTCCGCCTGAAAGTGTAACTGACCATTTTAAGTAGTTGTTAAGCGCATCAGCTGGTATTTTAACGCCTTTAGGCTTTCCTGTGCTTCCAGATGTAAATATTATGTAATACGTCTCATCACCTGACACAGGCTCGTTGTCTTCATAAGAGGTGTCACTTTCAAGAATAGTATCGAGTTTTTCTCTGCCCACAATCTCGTACTTATCGTCTATATCAATCATCTCTTCGTGCTGGACAACTATTACAATCTCATTATCTATAGCTGATGCAATATCGCTCACCCTCTCCCTAGGGTTGCCTATATCTACTGGACAATACGCATGACCTGATCTCACGCATGCGAGAAAAGCAACGAGCATATCCGGATGCTTATGTCCATAGACCATAATAGGTTCGCGATTTCCCTCTAGTCTATTCGATATGTAGCTAGCAAGTGCTGATGACTTTTTCCAAAGTTCGCCATATGTCATCTTGCCATCTCTCGAGCTAAACACCAAGCGATCAGGTGTTTCTATAGCAGTGCTCTTAATCTTTGCTATGATATCCATATCGTACCTCCATTACTCCTTTGTTATTATAAATTTTATATAAATCGCATTAAATGACTGGGAAGAAATTATTAAATAAAAATTAAGATTGGAATTTCTTGGTTTTTATACTTATACAATGCTTGTTATCATTAAAAAATGAGATGCCATACAACATCCCATTTTGGTCAGCGATGTTCTAACGCTTTTGCCAGCATCATTCTATTTCTTAACGATTTTAGCGTATAGAAGTTTCGATTCAAGGTCTATTTCTTTGACGTGTTCACCAAGTGATTCCCCTGTTAACTTCTTGTACTCTGTCTCCGAATTAACGCCCTTCTCCTTGAGAATTCCCTTCTCAGCTTTATCTATCTCGGTCTTACTTACTGATACCCGTTTTTTCTCTGCGATGGCATGGAGCACTAGCTTGGCTTTCACATTCGCTTTTGCCATCTCTTCAACCTGTTTATCAAACTGGGGCTGTGTCAAATCTGCTTCTTTGAGATATTCAGCCATGGTCATATCATACTCTTTGATGCGCTTCTGATACTGATTCCTAATGTTATTAATTTCTCTTGATAACTGAACCTTTGGGTATTTGATCACCCTTGTATTCTTAACAAGCGCTTGCCACTCTTGCTCCGTGAGTGTCTTCTCCTTTGGCATTCTGAATTCTACGTACTTCTCGGAGTTAATAAGATCGTATCCAGTGTATCTGGTAACAGTGAACATAAATAATGCGACATCTATGATGATAAAGATAAGTAATCCGATAAGGAGCTTCTGCTTACGAGTATATCTCTTATGCGGGCTATTACCTTTAGATGACGACATCGTCACTTACCTCCTCATTGATCTTTTTAAACTTATCGCTATTTAATAGAGACTGTCCGCCGAGCTTGTAATCAGCCTCTACAGAGCCATCGATAATCTCATATTTCTGCGAGTTATCCGGTGTAACTAGACCGTATATGTCTTTTCCCAGAACAGAAGATACTCTTATCTGCTTAGGCGTTCCATCTATAACATACTCAGTCTTGCCATCAGTCATCACTGAATCCCACTCATCAGAATCACTATTCCTGTATTCAATCCTATAGTTGTCTACTCTGCCACTTGCAGGTGTAAACTTCACACTTGTCTTTCCACCCTTCACGCTTGTTACTACTTTAGATGGTTCAAGTTCAGTGGAATTAAGGATATCTTCATCACCTATCTGAAACGGTATAACCTCGGTATAACCAATGTAATCACCCTTTCCTTTGACTAGCGCATATGCTGTCCCAGCATTAACATTATCAATGTATGAAACGGTATAATCCTTATTTAACGTTAGTGATTTTCCATTATCAGTAAGATTAACATTGATTGTAACAGGACTACCCGTGTACTTAAGCATGTCATTAGATGCCTCTGCACTAAGACCCGGATTGCCTGCTTTTGTGGCTTTCTTATCCACATACATAACGTCATAATCCACTTTACCCTTGATACCATTCACTCTTCCAGTGCTTGTAAATTGCCACATCGTATAATCAGATGATGCAGAGAGATTGCTCGCGTAATGAGCAATCCAGACCTCGCTGGAGTTGTTCACAAGACTTGTAGTATCCACTCCAGTAGTACTTCCTGCGAGAGATGTTGAAAGATATATTGAAGCAGGATATCCCTGTGATCGGCAGTATGACAAAAAAGCATCCGCAACTGCGGTCATTCGCTTCTTTGCGTACTCGCTTCCATTTGCACGCCAAGAAGTATATGCGTTGTCAAATCTGCCATCAGAAAATTCTAGATCCATGACGAGCGGGAGCTCTAGATCATACTTCTTAGCAAGTTCAACGAGCTTCTTAGCTTCAGCAACAGCTTCATCTTCGTTCGTGGCCTGAGAATACCAGTATACTCCTCGTGCGATGCCTGCTGCCTTTGCTCCTTCCATATTCACATCGAATTTAGAATCCGTCTTCAAATCAAAATTCGATGATGTAGTGGCTCCAGCTCTAATAAATGCATAGTTTACTCCATCATCCTTTACAGCATTCCAGTCGATACTGCCTTGCCATTCGGATACATCGATGCCGAGAAATTCATAATCACCCTCTCTACCCGGAGGGGTGCTTGGTAGCGAAGTGCCTGCAAATACCGAACTAGAAGCAAAAAACACCAACAGAAACAAAGCCACTATCAAGGCAGCTATACGGGCTGGAATAGTAGGCGTATAATTTTTATCTATCAACTTATCTTCTTTGGCGTTTAAGTTCATTAAAGTCTCTCTTTGTATGTATCTTTTATGCATTGCTTGAATTAACAGCCTGCAAATAATGAAAATCTTGAAAAATAAATGCGGGTGATGAACACCCACATAAGCTTTTAATTTATTATAACATAATTTTTATTTGTACTGTGTGAAAAGTCTATGCAAATACTGTAATATTTATTTTAAAATAAAAATTTTGATTCGAAAGTGCACTATTATTCTTTTAGATATATACTCAATCAGAACTGTAGTTCACCATTATTTAAGGTATCCACCTCGCTTTATTTTCTCTATAAAATCGTTTACTATGCCGGCTGTAAGTCCCCATATATTTCTACCATCAGGCTGGTAGAAATATATGGTTCTATAGCTGGAATCCCAGTCGAAGGCTTTCCCTCCTTCAATTCTGTCATAGGGAAAGCCTTCGACTGGCACGCTCCTCATCGCTACGTCATAGCGTTCTGGCTGATTCTCTAAGAAGAACGCAAGCGGCACCGTGAAGACTTCCGCCACTTCATCAGAAGAAAATGTATAGTCATAGTCCCTGAGCAGCCCAACAACAGGCTGCAAGGTGCCGCCCGAGTATATATTCACTATATCGAGTTCGTCCAGAACTTCGATGCTAGATGTGGCGATGAGGAGCTCCTCGCTCGCCTCCCTGATTGCAGCATGCGTAGGAGGCTCACCCTCCATGGTGCTGCCGCCAGGAAAGCATATCTCACCTGGCTGCCGCCTCAAATTTCTGGCGCGCACCTCAAACAATACCGATAGCCCGTGCGGAGTCTCTATTATAGGTATCAGTACACCGAATCTCTTAGCGGTAGACTCCGTCCCAGGATCATCAATTAATGCTTTTTTTAATCTCTCTATTTCATTCATACCCAGATTCTATTTATCTTTCTTTTGTTTCAGCTAGTCACATGTTTTGAACTTTCATTCCTGTGAATGCTATTTAAGCAATTATATATTCATCCATTAAGGATAACAACTCAATCTGATTTTTTCACTACTTATAAAAGAGGCGAAGCAGCGCTGCTGCTTCGCCTCATATTTTCTAAAATCTACACTGCGATTAGTTCTCTTCTATAAATCTTAGAAGCTCCTCTGCACCTTTAACGATGCTCTCTCTATCCTCTGGATCTCTACCGAGGTGAGTGTATACCTCTCCGATAAACACGCCGTTATCCTTTAGGCACTCATACACCTTATCGATAATTGGGTCGCAGATATCTTGCTGCTGCATAGGACCGAATGGGTTAGCAAAGTAAGTGGTAGATAGCCCAACTTCCTGAGTAGTGCCTTTCGCCATTCTCTTACCCTCAACAAATACAGTCTTTGCATCATCGAGGTTTTCGAACTCATGCAGTCCGAGATCCTCATCATAGTTATTTGCATAAGCAAATAAATCTACGTGGTGATTATCTGTAACTACTGAGTAAGGTGCTGCTGGCGTAATAACTCTCGCATTTGATAAATCCGGGTTAAAGAATATAGACCTATTCATATCACGATAAGGTGTACCTGGATCGAGATCATCGAGTCTCACAAACGCACCTATTTCAGTACCCTTTGCGTATACCGTACCATCTTCAACATGGAATGTTCCCATGTCGTCAAACACGATTTCTATATTTTTAATCTTCTCATTGCCAAGCGACTTTAGAGCTTCAATAGTTTCAGACTTACCAGCTCCTGAGTCTCCCATGAGGCATATGCCCTTGCTCTTTCCATTCTTGAGAGTAATATTTACAAACGCACCGTGAATTGGCAACCAACCCTTCTGCATCATCGCAACGTTATGGAGTGTGAGGACGGTCTTCTTCATGTATCCGAAGTAAGAGATCTTCTCGTTATATGTAACCGATCCTACCCAGATATTCTCCTCTTCATCGTGGTAGAAGGTGCATGCATTCTTGCCATCATCGTTACCGAAAATCAGCACACAGTCAGGTTTCTTTGAAGCCTCCTTCTTGGATGCAAGCTCAAACAGGTTAGCTAGCGACACTCCATTTGACATAAAATCTCTGTGGAAGTAAACGAAAACTGTGAGGTCTCCAACCTTGGCTGGGAAACAGAAGAATTCATCACTATTTCCCTTAAATGTATCTAGCGGATTCTCATATACCTGCTGAAATGCCCACTCACGTTTGTTCGACTTAGGATGCAGAATCATCGGTGTACGAAGCATAATCGAGTCTATGAACTTAACCTTTCTCAAGGACTCATAGCGAGCACCTAGCTTAAACGATTCATTTTTATATAGGGACAGAGCCGCATTAGTTCCTGCAGGCTGCTGACGATATATCTTGTTTGCACGACCCATAAGAGTTTCTTCGATGCGTCTATATGTAGCCATAATAAGCTGGTTATGAGAAGAATCAGCATGTACAAATGTTGTTGAGCTCGATTCTCTTCTTCTATCTGTTGTAACCGAATACCTCTCGTGAGCCTTCCAGAAGTCATACATGCCTTCGACGAACGAAAGTGCTGACGTTCTATCTTCGATATAAGGTGATTCAATCTCGTCTGCAGAAAAAACTAATGTCTGACGTGCAAATGTAGATAACGCCTCGATAGCCGTCTGTAGCGACTTACCCTGCGTTGCCCAATTATAAAGCTTTGAATCAGTCTCTTCGAGATGAGCTATATAACTCTGCATAAACACCTTGAATTCCTTAGACTTAATAACCTCTAGACTAGTCTCTGGGTATACTAAATCGAAGTTCAAAATGACTTCATTATCGTTTAGATAAATTCTATCTTTCATTACTACACCTTTTTCTAAAAAATTTTTATCAATACAATGACCTAACTACATCTAACTGTAGCATTTTTTGTAAATTCTTTCAATACGTATGTATTATTTTTATTGATTTCTAACAAATTTTAATCGATTTTTCTCGACGAAAGTATGTCTTTTATGTCAGCTATACTAAATTTGTATGCGGTATTACAGAAATAGCACTTAACCTCGATATCCTCACCATCATTCACGATATCCTGTAGATCCTTATCGCTAATTGCGGCTAGCGCTCGCTTTACCTTCTCCTTGGAGCAGTCACAGTAGAACTCAACGTCGTGTCTCTCCGTAAACTCTATATCCACACCTTCGAATATGTACGAGAGCATATCTTCAGGAGTCATGCCTTTCTCCATCATAGCTGTTAAAGGTTCCAGGTTAGCTAACTTCTTCTCCAGGAGTTCAATCACATCCTCAGGAGCATCAGGTAAGAGCTGCACTATGAACCCTCCAGCATGCTTAACGCTGTTATCTGTGTCTACCATAACTCCTAGACCAACTGCTGATGGTAGCTGCTCCGACGCTGTAAAGTAGTATGCGAGATCTTCCGCAACCTCTCCAGTTTGAATCTCAACCTGACCGCTATACGGCTCCTTTAATCCGAGGTCGTAGCTAACTGTTAAAAGGCCTCTTCCTACTGCCGCACCGACATCGAGCTTCCCGGCATACTTGCGGGGGATATCAACATTTGGATTTCCTGGAAATCCCTTGACATGACCATGGCTATCCGCCGTGACGGTTATATATCCCGCAGGACCATCACCCTTTAGAGAAATCGTCACTATATCCTTATCACCCTTCATCATGCTGCCCATTATGGCTCCTGCTGATAGCAGTCTACCTAGGGCTGCTGTTACTACGGGCAGTGTCTTATGACGCTCTCTCGCTTCAGCCACGAGATGAGTAGAGCTAATAGCGAATGCTCTAACACTATCATTTGCAAGGCTCGCCCTTACTATATAGTCCTTATTATCCATCTTTTCTCCTATTGTCTAATCATTAAACTTAGAACCATCAATCACTAATTTGATTGCACTGAGTTCTAAAGTATCCTCTTCTTTTTAAACACGTATACAAGACCCAGTACTACACTTAAACAGAGTATAGATACGTATATGTATCCAAAACGCCACCCGAATTCTGGTAGCTTCAGATTCATACCGTACCATCCCGTAATGAGTGTTAGCGGTGCAAATATACTGGTCACGACAGTAAAGAACTTCATCAAGTTATTCTGTTCTATATCTATCTGCGCTTGATACATCTCGCTGACGTGATTGAGATATTCTTGAACCCTAAGTATAAAACTATAGAGCTTGTCAAATCTCTTATCTAAGTATGAAAATGTTTTATCCAGCTCTGCTAAATCATCTGTAAGAAGCTCCATCCTTTCATAATATTGCTTCTTGAACATGATTTCCTTTCGCCTAACCACAATTTGTTTGAGCCCTGCTTTATCAGGTCTAGCGCCTCCAAATAGTTCTTCCTCCATGTCGACAATACTCGACTCGAGATTTTCAAGCTCATATATGTCATCCGATGAATACTCTAACATCAATTCGAGCAGTTCATCGCGCGGGTCTTTACTGTTAACCTTTGATACACATTCTATAAGCTTTGCATCTTCCGTTATAAGAACGCATTCATTCCGAGATGTGATTATAAGTGCCGAATTGTCATCTTCAGTGCGAAATCCTAAAATGAGTTCATCAGCAATGCCTCGGAACGCATACTCCCTAAGTGCTCTAATTTTCTCGTTAGATTTTTCATCCAGCGATTCTAAAAAGTCTCGTTTTTCTTCATGTGAACTTATTAATCTAATCATCTTTACTCCTCTTTGTACCGCTGTATTATACCATAAGTATTGGAAAATTAACTAATTAAGGATATAATTATAAGTTGTAGATCTCATATTCTTATGGATTTCGGAGGAATTATGAACACAAAAGAAATTGTCTCGAGATTAGAATATAAAATGCTAAAAGGGTCCCTTGACCAAGCCGTAACAGGTATCTGTTTCGACAGCAGAAAAGTAAAGCCAGGCGATGTGTTTGTATGCATTCGCGGCGCATCATTTGACTCTCACGATGCACTTATAGAGATAGATGGTGGCAATCCTGCACTTATCATAGTAGACGAGAGCTGCGATCTCGACTTATCAGCTGTAAGCTCAACTGTAATTGCAACATCGGATACAAGACATGCTAAAGCTGTGCTTTCAGCTGCATTTTATGGTTATCCAGCGGAAAAACTCAAGATGGTCGGCGTTACTGGATCAAAGGGCAAGACTACTGTTACAACGATGATTACGGCTTCGTTAAGAGAAGCTGGCTATAGAGCGGCATCAATAGGCTCAAATGGAGTGAACTTAGGCGATGAAGTTCTAGAAGTTGCCAACACAACACCTGATTCTGACCAGATGCAGAGATTCCTTTCTATAATGGTATCAAAAGGTATAGAGTACGCTGTTCTCGAGTGCTCATCACAAGGTCTTATGCAGCATAGAACTGATATGATTAATTTTGATGTCGGGGTATTTCTCAATATTCAGCATGGAGATCATGTTGGAACAGATGAACACCCTACCTTTGAAAACTATGCATATTGTAAAAGTCTTCTGCTACAGCAGTGTAGTACAGGCATCGTTAATCTTGATGATGAAAATATTGATTTCATTGTAAAAAATGCAACATGTAATCTAATTACTGTCGGTCATGATGGAATACATGAGAAAACGGACAAGCTCGGAAGCAGGCCAGATTATGCAATTTCAGAATCTCACACCAAGGAATGCAGCGGGTTTATCGGTGAAGAATTCAAACTTTCAGGCAAGCTTAATGACACTATATTTGTAAACATGCCCGGTGAGTTCGTACCACTAAATGGCGCAGCTACAATCGCTACCATAGATGCTCTCGGAATACCTACAGATGCAGCGAAAATAGCTCTTTCTCATATCCATATTAACGGCAGAGTTGATATGATCTACCGTACAGAAGACCTAAGTGTATGCATTGACTCTGCTCATACCAGAGAGAGCACGAGGGCTGTTCTCGAAGCACTTAGAGTATATAATCCTAAGAGGCTCGTATGCGTATTTGGCGCTGGGGGAAACAGAGATATTGAGAGAAGAATAGGAATGGGTGAATCATCTGGAAAATATGCTGACTTCTCCATTATTACTACTGAGCACAACAGGTTTGAGCCGTTCGAAACTATACTTGAAGGAGTTAAATCTGGCCTTGAGCCAACCGGCGGAAAATACATGGTTATAGAGAATAGACCAGAGGCTATACACTATGCGATTACTCAGTCCGAGCCGGGTGACCTCGTCGCTATCATCGGTCTCGGCGATGATAAATATCAGCATATTAACGGCGTTAACGTTCCTCAAGATGACGATAAGTGTGCTAGAAAAGCGATTAAAGAGTGGGAAGAAAATAAAAGCAAGTAGACATATACATTACAAAAGTGATTTAAGATCAAAGGATTGAAATGATTAAATTTGATAACGATTACAGCAGAAGTGCACATCCAAAGATAATCGAGGCCTTAAGTGAAGATATGCATAATTCATATGCTGGCTATGGGCTAGACTCATGGTGCGAAAGGGCAAGTGAAGAAATTCGAAAGGAAATCGGCAAACCAGGTGCAGACATTCACTACTTCATAGGTGGCACGCAGACTAACATGACTGTAATAGACATAGCGCTGAGGAGCTTTGAAGGTGTCATCTCCGCGAATACGGGTCATGTAAATGTCCATGAAACAGGGGCTATTGAGTTCACACGCCACAAGGTTATAGACCTATCATCAGTAGATGGTAAAATCACATCTGCACAGGTTAGGGAACAAGGTATGCTAAAGGTACATAACCCTACGCCAGGTCACGTAGTAGAACCTAAGATGGTATACATCTCACAGCCTACAGAATTCGGCACGCTATATAGCAAGGAGGAACTCGAGGCTATTCGTGAAGCTTGTGATGAATTTGAATTTTATCTGTTCATTGATGGTGCACGACTTAGCTACGCACTTTCCTCCCCTTTTAACGACGTCGATTTAAAATGTCTCGCTGATAACTGCGATGCATTTTACATTGGTGGCACAAAGTGTGGTGCTCTGTTTGGTGAAGCAGTTGTTATACTGAACGATGAGCTAAAGCCTCATTTCTTTAGTTATCAGAAGCAACATGGTGCACTCCTTGCAAAAGGATGGCTTCTTGGTCTTCAGTTCTACACCCTATTTAATAATAACTTATATAGCGAGATTGCTAAGCCAGCAGTAAAGATGGCGCTAAATATCAAGTCTGCTATGCTTTCAAAAGGCATCAAGCTTGCCGTAGATAGTCCGACTAACCAGCAGTTCTTTATTATGACCAATGATCAGATTAAAGCGCTTAGCAAAGAATACATGCTATCTGAAATTGAGACTATAGATGCATCTCATAAGTGCATGAGACTTTGTACCGCTTGGTATACCGAGCAGCGGGATGTTGATTCATTGATTGAAGCAATCAATGAACTCTGATATATAAAAAATATCTTTTAAACTAAACAACCTGGCTAAGTCGAAAATCGATAGCCAGGTTGCACTATAAGTCCATATTAAAATTAGTTGAGAACCTCTACTCCATCGAAGTTAACCCCAATCATCTCTTCGAGCTCAGCACTGATGCTAATTACAAAGTCGATGCCATAATCCTTTGAGATATCCTTAATCTTTGAAAGGAAGCTTGGAAGCATATCTAGAGAGAAATCAGCATGTCTCATGATACCGTCCAAGAATATTGTCTGGATGTCATTGTCCGAACTGATGATACCGAATAAGAATCCGATATACTCATCTTCATTAGTTATGTGAACAAAATCCTCCATGCAGATTACACGAATCTTGTAGTCTAAATCATAGATAAGTCTGGAATTTTTGTTAATAAATACGGTGCTACCCTTGGTCTCCTCGACACTTGCATTAGCTAGCTCGATCATCTTCTTGGTCTTGCCCTTACCCTTATGTCCTACCAGTAATTTAACCATGGAATCATCCTCCTTTATTTTCTTTTTTTGATTATACAATACCCGAATTTGTATATCAACAAATCCGGGTATCGAATTTACTTAGTATTTAAAACTAGTCGCTACTTTGCTTCTGCAGCCTTCTCAGCATCGAGCTTCTTAACAACTTCATCGATTCTGTGTGCAACCTCGATAAAGTCTTCCTCGACGAAGCCTCTTGTTGTCATCGGAGCTGTACCGACTCTAACACCACTAGTCTGCATTGGAGAACGCTTCTCGTTAGGAACGCAGTTCTTGTTAAGAGTTATACCAACCTCATCGCATGCATTCTGAAGATCCTTACCAGAGAATGCTTTGTCTGAGAGATCGATAAGGAATACGTGGTTATCTGTTCCTCCAGTAACGATAGTATATCCCAGCTTGAGCATTTCATCAGCAAATGCTGCGCAGTTCTTTACAACCTGTGCCGCATAATCCTTGAATTCAGGTCTTAATGCCTCTTCGGCACAAACAGCTTTTCCAGCGATGATGTGCTCGAGCGGGCCACCCTGTGCAAATGGGAATACTGCGCTATCGATTTTCTTAGCGAGCTCTTCCCTGCAGAAAATCATTCCGCCTCTTGGGCCCCTAAGTGTCTTATGAGTTGTTGTTGTGATGATATCAGCATATCCAAATGGGGATGGATGTACTCCACCAGCAACGAGACCAGCAATATGAGCCATGTCTACCATGAATAGAGCATCAACGCTCTTTGCAATCTCAGCGAATTTCTCAAAATCGATGATTCTTGAGTAAGCACTAGCACCAGTGAGTATCAGCTTAGGCTGAAGCTCCTTCGCCTTCTTCTCTAAGTCTTCCATATCTATGAAGCCATTATCATCTACGTTGTAGAAATGAACGTCAAAGAACTTACCGCTGAAGTTAACTGATGAACCGTGAGTTAGATGTCCACCGTTGTCCAGGTTGAGTGAAAGGATTGTATCACCTGGCTCTAGTACTGCGTTATAAGCAGCAAAGTTAGCCTGTGAACCACTGTGAGGCTGCACATTTACGTGATAATCTGTGTTGAATACCTCTCTCCACTTATCGCAGCAGTATTCCTCGAGTTCATCAACGTATCTTGTTCCGCCGTAGTATCTTCCCTTGTTTCCGGAATGTCTATCAACTGGCTTTGCAGGATATCCTTCTGCATACTTCCAGGATAGACAGCTTCCGCAAGCAGCAAGAACTGCTTCTGAACAGTAGTTCTCTGATGCGATTAGCTCCACGTTGTTCTTCTGTCTGTTGTACTCCTTCTCAACTAGAGCAGCAACTGTAGGAGATGTCTTTGCAATTTCAGCGATATTCTCTAAGTTGTATCTGCTGTCATCGTAGCCATTTCTGTCAAACATTAATTTTCCCGTCCTTTCGATTGAAAAAAATTCTTATATCTCCAATAAGATATATGGATCCTAAAAAGAGCATCACGTCTGCACCAGACGACAGTGCCCTATCAAAGGCTGTTTCTTCATCGCTGATAGCTGTCACAGCGATATTTTCATCTTCGAGTAATTTCTTTAGTTCCTCTGCCTTTAGAGCTCTTGGACTAACAGGTTCAGTTACAATAACCTCGTTAGCACCTACTGCAGTAAGTCCTGAGCGAAGTATCTCAGTCATAGCCTGATACTCCTTATCTCCAAAGCACCCGAAGACCGTAATTATTCTCTTGTTCTTGAATATGGTTCCCCTAAGCTCTTTAAGTGTCTCCATGGCTGCTTTAAGACCTTGAGGATTGTGCGAACCGTCTATAACTATGTATGGATCACTTTCGAGAATCTCAAAGCGTCCCATATTTCTTGCACTTGACAGGCCTTCTCGTACCTCTAATTCGTCGATATCTATTAGCCTGTGATCCCGCATACTCTTTACGGCAAGTAGTGCAGTTATGGCGTTTCGAACCTGATGTTCACCGATGAGACCTATCTTTACACCATCCATTTTGATTTGATCACTCTCATCGCAGAATTCAAAATCGAATTCCATAAGTTCAGAATAATCATTTATTCTATATTTAGCAAGAGAAGCATCGATAAATTTTGCATTCTTTTCCTTAGCTACATACGTAATTATATTTTTAACTTCGAGCTCTGGTGATTCAGATATAACTGGAACACCTTCCTTGATAATTCCGGCCTTCGCTTCTGCAATCTTAGGAAGTGTATCACCGAGCATATCAACGTGATCAAAACCTATCTGTGTAATCACTGTCACCAGCGGCTTTGAAATGACATTTGTCATATCCATCTTGCCACCAATCCCGGTTTCCAGGATCACTATATCGGGTGATTGCTCCTTAAAATACAGAAAAGCCGCAGATGTTAATATCTCAAACTCAGAGAAGTATCCAAACCCCTCGTCATTTACTTGTTCCGCAAAGGACATCACATATGTAGCAATCCTACAGAAATCGTCATCACTGATATAGTTCCTGTCTATATCAAAACGCTCATTGTACTCCATAACGTGAGGAGACGTGAACACTCCCACAGAGTAACCAGCCGCACGCAGCATAGATGCTATAAACTGGCATACGGATCCTTTACCATTCGTACCTGCAACATGGACAAATTTTAAGTCCTCTTCAGGGTTATCTAATAACTCTAGAAGCCTTTTCATCCGTGAAAGTCCAATCGGACCTCTCTTTGCTGTCATTTCCCAAATGCGCCGTATAACCGCCTCACTCGCTTTATTTGGCACTTGATTCACCCATGGACTCAAGTCTCTTGATAACTGTTTCTAGCATCTCGCGGTACTTGTCGCCCTTCTGTTTCTCTTCTTCAACCACTGATGCTGGAGCCTTTGCGACAAAACCTTGGTTAGAGAGCTTCTTCAGGACACGAGCAACCTCGCCCTCGAGTCTCTTCTTCTCCTTCTCTAGTCTCTCGCGCTCTGCTTCGAAATCAACCAGATCAGCTAGCGGAATCAGGAGCTCTCCTCCAGTGAATACCGCTGAAACTACTCCATCTGGAGTTTCGATATCATTTCCTTCAACTGTTATATCTACAACATTAGCAATCTTCTTAATGTGGGCAGAAATCGCTTCAACCGTATCCTTAAGCGCATCCGTCTTTACGATCAGATTAAGCTTGCGACTAGGTGCAGCATCTACTTCTGTTCTAGCATTTCTAATTGCTTTGATGATTTCTTTAGCAGTCTCAATTCTCGAAACTGATTCAGAATATGTCTTTCTTTCGTCATAAATCGGCCACGATGAAGTGATTAGCAAGTTATCTTCGTCATTCGAATCGCCTACTTCTGCTGGTAAATATCCCCATATTTCCTCTGTAATAAACGGCATAAATGGGTGAAGTAATTTAAGCAAATCCTTGAGGACGCTCTGGAGAACGAATCTTGCAGTTGCCTTATCCTCTTCATCATCACCCCATAGTCTCGCCTTAACAAGCTCAATATACCAGTCACAGTATTCATCCCAGATGAGTTCGTAAACCTTCTGACCTGCAAGTCCTAGTTCAAACTTCTCAAGTGAATTTGTGATATCAGCAGTAGCTTCATTTACGCGGGAGATGATCCACTTATCCTCATCTCTAAGCATTAAATTCTCAGAAGCTGCCATCGGTAATAAATTGCCTTCATCATCTAGAAGATTCATAATGGTAAATCTTGATGCGTTCCAAAGCTTGTTAGCAAAATTACGCGAGGACTCGAGTCTATCCCAGATAAATCTCGTATCGTTACCAGGTGTAATACCTGTAATGAGCATAAACCTTAGCGCATCTGCACCAACCTTATCGATTACCTCAAGTGGATCAATTCCGTTGCCAAGCGACTTGCTCATCTTTCTACCCTGTTCATCGCGAACGAGTCCATGTAAGAATACATATTCAAAAGGTGGTTCCCCCATAGCTTCGCACCCGGAGAATACCATTCTGATAACCCAGAAGAACAGAATGTCGTATCCCGTAACCATTACTGAATTAGGATAGAAGTAATCGAGTTCAGGCGTCTTATCAGGCCATCCTAGTGTAGAGAAAGGCCATAGCCCAGAGCTGAACCATGTATCTAACACATCTTCATCCTGGTGTAGGTGAGTGCATCCGCACTTAGGGCATGCACTTGGCATAGTGCGGCTTACGACGATTTCTCCGCAGTCATCGCAGTAGTATGCAGGTATTCTGTGACCCCACCATAGCTGCCTCGATATGCACCAGTCATGAATATCATTTAGCCAATTTAGGTAAATCTTCTCAAATCTCTCAGGAACGTGCTTTAGCTTTCCAGATTTTGCAGCCTCTACCGCTGGTTTAGCGAGATCCTCCATCTTGACGAACCATTGGTCTGAAAGCTTTGGTTCAATGGCATTGTGACATCTATAGCACTTTCCTACCGGAATAGTAAGCTCTTCAATCTTAACCAGGAAACCACCTTCTTCAAGATCATGCACCCATGCCTTACGGCACTCATATCTGCCCATACCCTCGTATTTGCCAGCTAGTTCATTCATCGTGGCATCATCATTCATGCAGGACATAATCTCTAGATTATGTCTCTGACCTACGAGGAAATCGTTAGCATCATGAGCAGGTGTAATCTTTACAGCACCCGTACCCTTATCTGGGTCTGGATACTCATCCGCAATAACCGGAATCTCTCTATTCAAAATAGGTAAAATTACAGTCTTTCCTACTAAATCCCTATATCTATCGTCTTCAGGGCTCACGGCAATCGCAACGTCGCCAAACATAGTCTCCGGCCTAGATGTCGCAACGGTGATTCCCTCTCCACCGTCCTTTGCAGGGTAACGGAAGTACCAGTATTTACCATGCTCATCCTCATGTTCTACTTCAGCATCTGAAAGGGATGTCATGCAGTCAGGGCACCAATTGACAAGTCTATTGCCCTTATATATCATGCCTTTATCATACAGTCTGATAAATAGCTCTGTAACAGCCTTGTTGCAGCCCTCATCCATCGTAAAACGTTCTCTGCGCCAATCACATGAATCTCCTAGCTTGTGGCACTGTTTCGTAATCCTGCCGCCATACTCTTCTTTCCACTTCCATGCGCGCTCAAGGAACGCCTCTCTACCTATGTCCTTCTTATCCTTACCAGTTTCTTCACGAAGAGCATTGTTGACCTTAACCTCTGTTGCGATACTTGCATGATCGCTGCCAGGTAGCCAGAGTGCACTATATCCCTGCATTCTCCTCCATCTGATGAGGATATCCTGAAGCGTCTGGTCAAGAGCATGTCCCATATGAAGTTGTCCTGTGATATTTGGTGGTGGCATTACTATGCAGTATGGTTTCTTATCCCTGTCTACCTCTGCATTAAAAGAGCCGTGCTCCTCCCACATCTCATAAATACGATCTTCAAAACTCTTTGGATCGTATGTCTTAGCAAGATTTCTACCCATTTTTTACTCCTAAATTCCTATTATCGTTAATCTATCTCAGTAGCCAAATAGTCTCAGCTACAGAATAATCTTCTCTACATTAAGTGCACTATCTTTCTATTCCTCAGAAAAAACCTCATGCCTGATGTTTTCCATCATATTATCGACATCGGCGAGAATCTCCGAGCAAATTTTGAGCTTATTCTGAAGATCATCGCTCAGCGCACCTTCATTCTTATACTTTAGCTCATGTTCCAGACTTGCCCATGTATCCATAGCGATGCTCCGGAACTGCATTTCAACTGGAATCGATACTTTTTTGCTAACAAGAAATATCGGTACCTCTATAACAACGTGTAGGCTTCTATACCCGCTTTCCTTTGGATTTGAACTGTAGTCTTTAATCCTGATGAGCTTTATATCCTCTTGTTTCAGCAATAAACTTGATAGCCTATATATATCGTTTCGATAGTTGCAGACGACTCTAACACCCGCTATATCGTAAATCTGCTTTCTAATCTCAGATATGTTATTAAGCGGATCCTCTATCCCATATCTCTCTGCCTTTTCAAATAAGCTGTTAACAGACTTTAGTCTATATTGAATATGGTGGATAGGACCATGATCATCTTGCTGCTTGAAGTCATCATCTAAAATCTCCAGCTTAGTGGAAATCTCTTTTATCGCCGCCTCGTACTCTAGCCTTATATCAGCGATTTCCTGAAAAAAGGCTTCCTTATCTCGCACAAGCTCCAGCTTGTTTTTGCTCAGTCTTTCAGGATTAAGTATCTCATTAGTAATATTCATTCCACCTTATGCCCTTCAAAACTACCGGTCAAACACGACCTTATAAATATATTATGTTTAGCCACGTTCCGCCGCTTTTACGACGTTGCGAAGTAACAAAGCGGTTGTAACTGTACCTACTCCACCTGGAACAGGAGAGTAGCTTAGCGACTTAGGCATGCCTTCAGCCTCCAATGCTCCAGAGTCAAAGTCCCCAGCAAGCTTTCCATCCTTGCCTGTACCAGTGCCGACATCTATGATTATCTGCCCTTCATGGAATAACTCAGGACTGTATGACTCAATCTGACCTGTTGCAAGTACAACGACATCTGCTCTTTCACAAGCTTCTCTGAGATTCTCATCAGTAGTTCTCGTGTGACAAACTGTGACAGTAGCATTTGCATTCATCATCATCAGCATAAGCGGTTTTCCAACTCTCATGCTTCTACCAACAATCGTTACTTGCTTTCCCTTTAGATCAACCTCATAAAATTTTAGTATCTCCATGCAGGATTCCGCTGTGCATGCGTAAAATGCATTAGGATCATTTGCAAAAAGATTTGCATAGGAAGCATCTGTAATAGCATCTATATCCTTTGCTGGGTCAAGAAGCGCGCGCAGACGTTCTCCGTCAATTCCTTTCGGAAAAGGCATAAGCATGATAATACCGTCGATATTATCATCGTTATTTAGCCTTACGAGCTCCTCCTCGGCGTCACTCTGAGACACAGCTTCATCTAGCACAACTGACTCACAGTCTATTCCATATTTGCCAGCTCTCTTGATAATAGCGCCCTCATAGTATTTCTCTCCGTCATCGTCACCAATTCTAAAAGTGGCGATCTTTGGTGTATTACCAGCTTTCGTCAGCAGTTCAACTCTTGAAATAATATCCTGATCTATCGCATCCCTAACGGGAGCTCCTTTTAACAATGTATGCATATCTGATGTTTCCTCCGCATTTTTAACGTGTAAAACCATTTAATATTATAGCATAATGACAAAAGAATTAGTATATTCTTTAAGCTAAACAACAAAAGTGTTATCGCATAAAATATACGATAACACTTATTATTGCAATTAATTAAAAATCTCGTAAGCACTACTATACTCGTAAAACCCAGTGCTATTTGCTATTTAGCGCTGCTTTTGCAAGTGCATCAGCCATGTCGTTATACTTATCTCCCGAATGTCCTTTTACTTTCACGAAATTGATTCTCATAGTCTTTCGGCATTCACGTATATAACTTTTGTAAGCCTTTGTCATATCGAGATTTGCCTTCCACTCATCATCAGCCCATTTCCCTACGCCGAGATAGTCATGGTAAATGACCACTGAATCGATTCCATGCTTCTTACAGTACTCAATCGCCAGCTCTGCACCTTTGATTTCGCCAGCGACATTTCTTAGTTTGCCACCTACGTCATCTGTATAGAGCTTGCTTAGCTCTACGGTCTTTCCATCTAGAAGGATTACCGCACCAGAAGCATAGTTACCCGTTGCTACATCATAACTGCCATCGACATACGCCTTTACAGCATAACCATCTTCTAGTGGTGTGTATGCGTTTTCTTCATGTGCATAGACATCGGAGTTTAGTTTCATGCTTTCAAGCACTTCTGTGCCTACAAAGCTCTCTGCTTCGCTAAGTCTTGCAAATCCCTTATACTCAGAATTTGGATATCCGTCAACCTGCAGCTTGCACTCATCCCAAGTACCATAGATGCCCGGAACCCTTCCTACCTTTACCGCATAAAACTTTTTCTTTGCCACCTTACTATCCTCGCTTGCCTCGAACTTTTTGAGAAATGATTTGCGATGAATCGGAGAGATTCCAAGAGCACGTAGGCCATCATAATGAGCAGCCGTTCCGTATCCTTTGTTGCTGGCAAACCCATATCCTGGGTATTCACCTTCAATCTCCTTCATAAACGAATCTCTCGCAACTTTTGCAACTATAGATGCTGCTGCAATAGAGTAGCATGTAGCATCGCCCTTTATAATCGGGTTTTGTGGTATTCCCTCAGCCTCAAGGTCAACCGCATCAACTAACAGCATCTCTATTTTCTCACCCTCAGGAAGTTTATTTTGAACTTCCTTTATCGCTCTATGCATAGCAAGTTTTGTAGCATTAAGTATATTAATTTCGTCGATTTCCTTCGCGGTTGCGACACCAATCCCATATGCTATAGCACATTCACAGATTTTCTGGCTAAGCATCTCTCTCTGCTTTTCGGTCACCTTCTTGGAATCATCAACTCCAGGCACTCTAAAATCCTCTGGTAGCACCACGCAGGCTGCATAAACCGGACCTGCTAGCGGCCCTCGCCCAACCTCATCTATGCCCGCTATATTCTTGACGCCTGATTTGCGGAGCTCATCTTCAATCTGAAGCAGCTCCTGCATCCTCATCATCTTCTTTTCTTCACGTTCTTGCTTCGTCATAATTAGACACTCTTCTCATACATATGTTTATACCATAACAATATGCCAATTTATTTGAGCACGGGTCTTTCTAGCGTGATATTCCCTATTATTCCCGCTCTAAATTCATCTAAAATTGTACGACCAGTTCTCTCATAGTCTATGCGCTTACCAGGCTGAATAAATCCTCTCTTCAAAGCAATTGACTCCATATCAAAAAGCACAGGATCTGAAGGCTCTCCATACTCGTTATACACCTCTTCGTCGTCACTCATTAGACCGTCAAGCTTATATCTAGCGATTAGTTCTTCTGGGTAGTTTTTTCTTAAAACCTTCAGTAGTTCATATGCGAGGTCTTGTACATTGAGAATCTCGTCTTTGATGCTTCCACAAAAAGCGAGGTTTAGTCCCACATGTGGGTCCTCGAACTTCGGCCACAGAATTCCCGGTGTATCGAGAAGCTGCATGCCATTCTCCAGCGTAACCCATTGTTTTCCCCTTGTTACACCTGGTCTATCTCCAGTCTTGGCGCTTTTCTTTCCGATGAGTCGATTAATAAACGAGGACTTACCTACGTTAGGAACGCCTACAATCATCATTCGAAGAGGTCTCTTTAGAGAGCGCTCCTTGTTCCGCTCCTGCTGGAGTTTGTCAAGGCTCTTATAAAAAGCTTTTATATTTTCGCCGTTTCTGGAATCCACAGGTAGAGCGATATCTCCATGCGACTCAAAGTAAGCTTTCCACTCATCCGTTGCACGCTTGTCGGCTAGATCGCATTTACCTAGAATAACCACGCGTTTTTTTCCGGAGATTAATTCATCGATAATAGGGTTGCTACTAGAAAGCGGAATCCTGCTGTCCACTATTTCAACTACGAGATCAACAGCCTTTAAATTCTCTTGGATGAGCTCTCGAGTTTTTTTCATATGCCCGGGATACCAATTAATGTTATTAATCATAATTTCTCCTAAGAAAAATGCATACCGCAGCAATATGCCGAGGTATGCATTATTATCCTTGCTTGTAAGCTAAGACTATTTTGCCTTCTTGATTCTAGCAGCCTTACCTGTTCTCTCACGCATGTAATTAAGCTTAGCTCTTCTAACACGGCCGTTCTTAACTACCTCGATCTTGTCAACCTTAGGTGAGTGCATTGGGAAAGTCTTCTCAACACCGATTCCCTGAGCAAGTCTTCTTACAGTGAAAGTCTGAGAAATGCCGCCATTCTGCATCTTGAGTACATAGCCTTCGAATACCTGAATTCTCTCTCTCTGACCCTCGATAATCTTAACATGTACCTTTACAGTATCACCGACATTGAACTCAGGAACATCATTCTTCTTATAATCCTGAGTAATCTGATCTAAAATATTCATCGTTATTCCTCCTCTCTCTCAAAGACGTTCGTAGCATGTTTCTTCTTCGAGCTCTGCCCGTTACTTGCATAGCTAGAGGACCGTCCGTAATAACTTTTGTATGATATCATACCACTACTAGTATTGCAAGGGTTAAAAGCATTTGTAGCTTTACAATAGATGTGAGACCTCAAGGGTAGAAAAAAGCGATTGAGTCC
>NZ_CALISE010000024.1 GCF_938041965.1 uncultured Mogibacterium sp.
TTTTTTCATCTTTTTTTAGATTTCTTGCTTGCCACGCCCTGGCCCGCTCACTCGTAATCTATTTAGAAAACGAGTTCTTTTCATTATAAAGTCTGCACTATTGCCTGTCAACCCCTGGTTAGCAACCTTTTCCTTTTATTATTAGATTTCAATTTTATAAGTAGTATCAATTTTGTAATTATATTATTTACACTTTTCTTATTTTACTAGCTCTTTTTCTTTAAGTGTATCAATAAAACACTGTTTTATATCATTTATAGCACGACATTTTTATCATTCAATCTTTCATTCACACTTTTTTTACAATTACATAGATACTATATATTTATTTACACTATTTTATTTTCCTTCTTTAACTCACACTAAAATAGTGCAGACTTTTAATGCATTTAACTCACTTAATGATTTTTCCCTTTGTATTTTACTTCATCTTCCCAAAGTGAGTTAATTGTCGCGTGTGGCTTGCTCTCCCAATCCACAGTTACATATGGCGGATATCTAAATAGATATTTCTTATACGCCCTTCTAATCTTAGAGTGATTGTTTCTTCCTATACCTATCTTCCTTCCAGATTCAAATTCGATTTCGTATTTGTCAATTTTTCTTACTTTATCGAAGTTAATAATTAGGCCAACAAGAGGTCTAAAAAACGACCTGCCTATCAATGGATAAGCGATATCATCAATTTTGGCGAAAGTTTTGTATATGTATGATGACGTATAAATTAGAAGAGACTTTCCTTCCCTATCTATAAATTCGATGTCATCAATAGCAACTTGCGCGCATGTCGACCCAGTGATAATTGATATTGTGTCTGTGTTCTCTTTATACATAATTTGCTCCTTCTTACGATATGAAATAACACACATTTACAACCAGGGGTGGCTGGTGGCTTAATATTAACCTTACAGACACTAAAAGTAAATCGACTTTTTTCGACCTCAAAATCAATATATTGAATTTGTTCGTAGCGATGCCACAACTTATGCTATTTTAAGATAATTGCGCTTTTTTAGCTTATATTTTCTTATTATCTTTTTCGATTTTTTATAAGAATTCAGGACTGTTTCTCAACGCATTTATCGTTCTCAAACATATTTCCATTGAGCAATTAACAAACATGCCTCTAATCAACATTTTTAATTAGACATCTATCAAAGCGCGATGCATTTATCAAAGAATGAATATGACAGTTTTTCGTTAACATATTTAAATAACTGTATACATTGATTCTGCATCAACCTTTTTAACGTTATCTAAAAGCTTTTCCACTCGCACTTCTAGTACACTTGTTCCAAATGTAATTTTAATTGCATCTCCTTCCTTGAGCTCAACTCCAGGTTTAGCAATTTTACCGTTCACTTCCACTCTTCCCTGCTCACAAGCTTCCTTTGCAACTGTACGCCTTTTTATTATCCTAGAATTCTTTAAAAATTTATCTAACCTCATATTGCCTCCAATTAATTATTATTACATTATTTTACTTTTACTATTTTTTAAAATTTACCATGAAGGATACCCTACTAATTATCATCGTAATTGCGAGCTATCTCTGCAACAATTTGAAAATCTGTCATCATATTGCTTTTATTGAATCTAACATATGAATAATATTCATTCCAAAACAAGTGATCGCTCCTTGGAGTCCACTGTATACCATAGTAGAGGCTTGTCTCATCCGTCGGATAATTCGGAACTGACCACAAATGACTGCCAAAAGTTTCCTTAAAGTCTTTTTCTTTTAAAGTAGATAGCAGGTCAAGCCCATTAAGTTTGATTTTGTTGCCGTGTTTTCTAGCATTTTTTATACAATCCTCATCCATCATAATGGCAACTACTTTACAATCCTTTAGCAAGGTGTCTTTTTTCATATCGCCGAAGAAATGTATGGCTCCAACTACAGTGTTGTTTTTTACTACTAAATACTTCGAATAAAGTATTCCCGCTTCAGCTCGCTTGTATCCTGCCGGTATAGAGATATTGCTGTTAAGTGAGTATTTTCTATATCTCGGGGAAGCTGAAATATTTGTATAATCATCCTCATTCCAAGTTTCGTCACTCACGCGTACATATATATCGAAACCTTCATCCATTAGCTCTGAAGCCTTCGTCTGAGACATCTTAATATCCATTCCAGCAATGGATACAACCGGCGCTTTGCTCGGGAGTCCAATTACAGAAAAGACTATCATAAGAAACACCGAGATAAGTGCAGTCGCTGCGAGAACCATAAGCGATCTACCCGTCCTTTTTCTAGCATTAAAAAGTGCTAGTGCAGGCGGTCCAATAATCCATCTCGCCATAATTGAAAACCCTGAACCTGCCCCATGTATTAACTTAATTGCACCACTAACGGCTATTGCTATCATTAGAAAATAAACTATTAGCTCATTCAGAGGAATCTTACTCGTATCTTTCGATTCGTTTACAGCGCTATCAAGAAGCGATACGCCATCAACTTTCTTGTTCTTTAGGTACTTATATGCCCCAAACCATATACCAAGGTAAAGAAGAGCCAAAAGCACGAGTAAACATAGTAACACTATTCTAGCCATTTCTATCCTTTCAATTTAACCTATACCCCATTAGCAGTAACAACTATACCTGCCCTAAGTATTATAATGTACACGCATCGTATATATAACTATGATTACTCATTTTCTATCAGCAATGCAAATTTCTCAAGAGCACGGCAGGAACGCAGATTAACTTCAGTTTAAATTATAAACGTATGCATATTTTGAAGAATACTCAGGCAAATAAATTTAACAAAAGAAAAAGATGGGCACATAGTACCCATCTCCCTAAGTATAATTCAATTACTTATTTACTGCATCCTTAAGCGACTTTCCTGCCTTGAAAACAGGTGCCTTTGAAGCTGGGATATCAATAACTGCCTCTGGCTTCTGAGGGTTTCTACCCTTTCTAGCCTTTCTTGATCTTGTCTCAAATGTACCGAAACCGATAAGTCTAACACTGTCTCCAGCAACTAGGGACTCTTCAATAGTTCCAAGTACAGCATCCAAAGCTGCTTCTGCATCCTTCTTCTTAAAACCAGTCTTATCAGCAACCTTGCTTACTAATTCAGCCTTATTCATAATTTTCCTCCTTATGGTAACTTAACTACACGTATTATACTGTTGAAGTATTGAAAAGTCAACGAATTGATTGTTTTATCTTGCTTAAAGTCTGTAAAAAGCCTATAAAGTATAAAAATAAGCATCATTTATCATTATTCGTCAAGTGAAATTTGTTCGTTAGCCTCAAAAGTTTCTCTCCTTTAGGCATCATTAGAATTTCCTCAGGGCCTAAACACTTTGTAACGAATACTGCGGCAACATATATGAATACAGCGATTATCATCGCAGCTAGTGTTGCAAGAGAATTGCTTCCCAAAAGCTTATATATTAACACGTATGATCCATGAGCCCCCGCCCCCATAACAAGAGCCGCCACTGCGGGCTTAACAAATGTTCCGACTATATTAATATTTGTACCGGTGAGTTTATGCATAGCACGATAATTAAGTATAGCCGTTATTCCATATGCCGCAACATTTCCTGCAGCTGCTCCATTTATGTTAAACGCCGGAATACCCACTAGTATATATGTGATTATAAATTTGCATATGACACCGATCGATAGGTTAACAACAGGAATCGCAGGTTTCCCTATCCCTTGTAGAACGCTAGAAAATGTGCGTAGTATCGATAAACATACTATCCCCAACGATAAAACTTGTAGCGTAGGTACTGCAAGAGCTGAATCCTCTGGTTGTCCAGGATAAAGCAAGAAAAGAATAGGTCTAGCTAAAGCAATCAGTCCAATCATGCAGGGGAAACTTATTATCATGCTGGTTTTGATTCCCGTTTGTATATTTTTATGAAGTCCCACCATATCTTTCCTTACAAATGCTGACGAAATAGCTGGAACAAGACTTACTGCCACAGCAATAGTAAACACTTGCGGAAATCCTATGAGCGGATCACAAAATCCACTTATTAATCCGTATAGCTGCTTTGATTGATGATGAGTCCATCCTGTTGCTTGTAGTCTTCTCATTACCAACCATAAATCTACAATCATCATGAACGGCAAAATGGCTGATCCAATAGTAATTGGAACTGCTATCTTAAGAAGCTGACTGAATATAGATTTTGTAGGCTCATCCTTATGAATTGATTTCTGAAAATGGAGTTTTCGTTCCTTACCGCCCACAATGTAGACAACAAGTAGAAGTATAAGCGCAGCTATTGAACCAGCAGAAGCACCAAAAGTAGCACCTGCGGCTGCTTTTGTAAGATCTCTACTTGAACTAAGGAACATATAAGCTAGTCCAAGCCCCGCAAATACTCTCATAAGCTGCTCAATAACTTCAGATGCTCCAGTAGGCATCATCTGTTGCTGCCCTTGAGAATAACCTCTAAATGATGCAACAATTGGAGCGGTCAATAATGCTGGTGCTATAGCTCTTAACGAAGCTGCACCACCAGGATTCTTACTATGAGCAGCAATTATATCAGCCCCAAAGTAACATACAATAAATCCAAACACACCTATAGCAAACATGATGTGAAGAGACACTTTATAGACCCTATGCGCATTTATATAGTCGCCAATAGCTACCCTTTCAGATACCATCTTTGAAATAGCAACCGGTAGTCCTGCAGTTGCTATAATAAGAAAGAAAGAATAAATAGGATAAGCTACACCGTAGTATGACATACCCGCGGCGCCAATCCAATTGTTAAGTGGAATTCTGAAGAACGCACCAAAAACTTTGGCAATTATCCCTGTAATTGACAGGATTGCCGCACCTTTTACGAATTTAGCACCATGTTCAGAGTGTTGAATTTTACTCATTTATATCTCCTATAACAAAAAAGTGTATTTCAGCACTAACGCCGATTATACCATAACACGTAAATATGTCCATGATTAAGATTGGTTGATTTAGTACTCTAATCTGACTGTGCAAGTCCTTGGAGTCTAGCCTCCGCCATCGTCATCATTAAATCTAAGATTCTCACAGCTGGTTTTTCTCTACCTTTCTGTAGGCTAAGGAAAGGATTGTTTCCACTACTTATCACCAATTGATCTCCATACTTTTGCTTAGCTAAAATCAGGGTGAACGCATCTGCATTATTCTCTTCACTAAATTCAATTACATAACGCCCACCACGTTCAGATATGGATCTTACACCTAGTTCAGCTGCAAAGCATTTAATCTCGGAAATCCTAATAAGATCCACTGTTACATCAGGAAGATCACCATATCGATCAATCAGTTCTGCTACAAGCTCCTCAGCTTCCTCATGATTTCCAATCTGAGCAATCTTTTTATATGCCTGCAATTTAAACGTTTCGTCCTTTATATATTCAGCAGGAATACGCGCAGGGATATCAACTTCTATAGCAATTTCTTCTCTTCCTTCGGTTATTTTTTCTCCTTTTAATCTTCTAACTGCCTTGTCAATTTCCTTAACGTATAGTTCATAACCAATTCCAGCTATATTACCGTGTTGAGCCTCTCCCAAGACATTCCCCGCTCCTCTGAGTTCTAGGTCACGCATCGCAAGTTTAAAACCTGCACCAAACTCGGTAAACTCTCTTATAGCCGCAAGTCTTTTTGTAGCGACTTCTGTCAAAACTCTTTCCGGTTTATATAGCAAGTACGCATATGCAAGTCGATTTGATCTTCCTACTCTACCTTTAAGTTGATATAGCTGAGAAAGTCCGAGTTTGTCTGCGTTTAGTATAATTATGGTGTTAGCGTTTGGGATATCAATTCCATTTTCAATAATCGTTGTTGCTACAAAGATATCTACTTCACCTTCGACAAAATCTAGCATGACATTTTCTAGTGCTGTTTCGTTCATACGCCCATGACCAACCGCAACTGTTGCATTTGGCACTAATGAATTTATACGTTTTGCAACATCATTAATTCCATTTACGCGGTTATATATGACATATACCTGTCCACCTCTATCGAGTTCACGCCTAATTACGTTTCTTATAAGGTCATCGTCTTCAGCAGATACAAACGTCTGTACGGGATATCTATCTTGAGGAGGTTCCTCAATTGTACTTATATTTTTAATTCCTGTTAACGACATGTTCAAAGTTCTAGGAATTGGAGTTGCGGAAAGCGTCAAAACATCAACTGTCTGTCTTGCCATTTTGAGCTTTTCCTTGTGCTTTACGCCAAAGCGCTGTTCTTCATCTATAACTAATAGTCCCAAATCCTTATAAGTTATATCCTCCGACAGCAGTCTATGAGTTCCAATAACTAAATCTACAGTACCTTTACATAATCCTTGAATCACTTTCTTTTGGTGTGATTCATTTACGAACCTAGACAGCATTTCTATATTGAATGGATAATCTTCAAAACGTTCTTTTAGTGTATTGAAGTGCTGATTGGCCAAAAGTGTTGTAGGAGCAAGAAATACCGCCTGCTTTCCCTCAGAGAGACACTTAAAAATTGCCCTAGCAGCCACTTCTGTCTTACCGTAACCAACATCTCCACATAGAAGTCTATCCATAGGAAGCGGTTTTTCCATATCTGCTTTTATCTCTGCTGTAGCTTGTAGCTGATCATCGGTTTCCTGATACGGAAACCTCTCCTCAAATTCATGTTGCCATACAGTATCGTGCTGAAATGCGTAGCCTCCACGGAGTTCACGCTCGGCATATAATTTGACAAGGTCTTCAGCAATTTCCTCAATCGCCTTACGCGCTCTCGCCTTGGTATTACGCCAATCTCCACCAGAAAGCCTAGATAGCTTGGGGGCCTTTCCTTCACTTCCAATATATCGCTGTATAATATCCATTTGTTCAGTTGGAATATATAGAACATCAGTGCCTGAATAATGGATTTTTAAATAGTCCTTTATTTCTCCATCAGCTTCCAAGGTTTTAATTCCTTCAAAGCGGCCTATTCCATGTTCTTCATGAACAACATAGTCACCAGCGTGAAGGTCTAAAAAATCTTGTTTCTTAGTCTTACGACGCAGTTTTCTCTTTGTGTTTTTTCTTATATTAGGAAAAATATCTGCATCCGTTATATAGCAAAGCTTTTCGTCATCGAGCATCATTCCCGATCCGAGAAGTCCAATATCATATCTGAAATGCCCGAAAATCTTGGCATCTTCTAGATACTCACGAATGCGTTCGTGTCTCGTGCGTTCATTAGAAACTATATGGACTTCATATCCTTCTTTGGATAGTCTTCTCATCTCCCTTCCAAAGAGTTCCATCTGTCCGTTAAAGCTCGCAATCTGTCTACTCGTTACATTTATGACTCTATTAAATTCATCAATCTCCTTTATCGGTTCCGGAAATGGTGTGAAGACGATAAGATCTCTATCATACAATTTCTTAAGGCCGTTTTTTCCCTCGTGCTCCG
Source organism: uncultured Mogibacterium sp. (assembly GCF_938041965.1). Classification (GTDB taxonomy): domain Bacteria; phylum Bacillota; class Clostridia; order Peptostreptococcales; family Anaerovoracaceae; genus Mogibacterium. The sequence goes on from NZ_CALISE010000024.1 coordinate 7,412, forward strand.
GAATCTCAGTTTCTATTCTATTTGGATCATATATCATTAGGTTCGAACTATCTGATAATCCCAAATAATCCCATATCCTTTCGGACTTTATATTGAAGTACTTTAGATAGTTGGCAAATATTTGTACATTGGTACATTCCGTGAACATCTCAGTAATGCGACCCTTAAGATCTTCGATTCTCTCTATTCTGCCATCGGCTAGTTTTTTATCACCACTTTGAGTAGTCAGTTCGTCAAGACGCCTATCATATTCATCAATTATCATAGGCAGTACATCAAGGCGTTCTCGATCAGTAGGTACAAATTCCGCAGCTGGACATATACGGATAGAATCTATATTTTCAAGCGACATCTGTGATTCCGAGTCAAAGTATCTAATCGAATCTATTTCATCATCAAAAAACTCAACTCTTATTGGATCTGCGTGGTTAGGCGAAAATATGTCTATTATCCCTCCACGAGTGCTAAACTCACCCTCTGCTTCAACTATTGGAGACGAAGTATATCCAATTGATACTAGCTCATTCTTTAATTCTTTCGGATCAATCCGCATGCCTAATTTAAGGTTTATAACTGAGTCTACAAACCTTTTTGCTGGCTGAAGAGATTTTAAAGCTGCTGAAATCGGAGCAATTACAACAGCGTCTTCATCTGAACACAATGCATCTAGAGCTTTTAAGATCTGTATAGTTTTATTGCTGTCTTTCGCCTCATAAACTATCTGAAGCTCATCTTCTTCAGGCATTATAAAGATATCTCTATCCTGCACAAAAAAAGAAATATCGTCCTTGAGCCTCGTCGCAACATCCGCTCTGGAAACGATAATCATTGTCTTTTTCTTCTTAACAATCTCCTTGGCTGCATAGTAGGCAACCCTACTTCCGCTAACTCCGGTGATATTAATTTTCATATCTAGTCCTTTTTCTTAGTAGAATTGTTGAGATTCATGGCTTTATCAATACCAACCTCGATAATATCTCTTGCTGCCTTAGCTGCTTTTGCAGCTGTTTCATCGAGAATTGCATTCTCATCTTTTGAAACTTTTCCAATTACATGATCAACAAGCGAACCATTGCCACTACCAACGCCAGTTCGAATTCTTGGGAAATCAGTCGTTCCGAGCTGACTAACAATTGATCTCATACCGTTATGTGTTCCTGGACCACCAAATTTACGAATTCTAATAGCTCCAATAGGAATGTCAATATCATCATAGATAATTATTATGTTTTCCGAAGGCACCTTGTAAAAGTTTGCTACCTCTCTTAAAGCATCCCCGCTAAGATTCATGTATGTCTGTGGCTTAACAAGAAGCACTTTCTGTGTGCCGATTCTACATTCTCCAATGAGCGACTTAAATTTAGCTTTTGTGATATCAACATTAAGGTCATCAGCGAGCTTATCAATTGCCCTAAAACCCATATTATGCCTTGTCTGTGCGTATTTATCTCCAGGATTCCCTAGTCCTACAATAATGTACATACTCTTTTACTCCAATAGACAGATTGGCAACGGAGATTACTCCGTTGCCATAAATCACAGTGTTATATCAATTAGTCAAATAAAGTGCTTACGGATCCACCCTGGTAAACCCTTGTAATAACTTCCGAGAAGATTGGTCCAACAGAGATAAATGTCATCTTGTCTAATTTCTTCTCATCATCAATCGGAAGCGTATTTAAAAGAACTAGTTCCTGTATAGGACTCTTCTCAAGACGCTCTTTTGCAGGTCCCGACAGCACTCCGTGCGTTGCACAAGCATATACATTTTTTGCTCCTAGCTCAATTAGTGCACTTGCTGCATTGCAAATAGTACCTGCGGTGTCAATCATATCGTCTAACAGAATACAATTCTTGCCATCAATATCTCCGATTATATTCATAATCTCACTCTTATTTGGCTCTGGACGCCTCTTGTCTACAATTGCAATTGGTGCATCGAGTCTTTCAGCCATGTTCCTCGCTCTTGTAACACTTCCGTGGTCAGGTGATACAACGACAACATTATCCAGATTCTTTTCTTTGAAGTACTTTGTAAGTATAGGTAATCCAAGAAGATGATCTACCGGAATATCAAAGTAACCCTGAATCTGATTAGCATGAAGGTCCATCGAGATAACCCTATCTGCTCCGGCAGCCTGAATTAAGTTAGCCACAAGCTTAGCTGTAATTGGATCTCGTGCCTTAGCTTTTCTATCTTGTCTCGCATAACCATAGTAAGGAATAACTGCGTTGATTCTTCCTGCAGATGCTCTCTTGAGAGCATCAATCATGATAAGAAGCTCCATCAAATGGTCATTGACAGGTGCACATGTTGGCTGTACAACATATACATCACAATCTCTTACAGACTCCCAAATGCTTACCTGAATTTCGCCATCACTGAATTTATTAACAGTTGATTTTCCAACTTTAATTCCCATTAATTCAGCAATCTCATTTGCGAGCTCTGGATGTGCGTTGCATGTAAAAAGCTTTAGATCGGAAAAGACCTTGTTCATTATTTACCTCCAATACGTGAACTTAAAAATATAATTTTTTTATTTATTATCTTTCTTTAAAATCTTACGATTACGTACCCAATTTTCCTTTGTGGTCATTCGCGATCTTCCTATGCAAAGGGCGTCTTCCGGAACATTTTCCGTGACTGTAGTCGCTGCCGCTACGTACGCACCTTCACCTACTTCAACCGGAGAAACAAGGTTTGAATTACATCCGATAAATGCATCATCAGCAATCTTGGAACGATACTTTTTAGTACCATCGTAATTTACGAATACTACTCCGCATCCTAGATTTACATTTTTACCTATATCTGCATCACCTATATACGTCAGATGAGAGGACTTACTTCCATCTCCAATGGTAGAGTTCTTAACTTCAACAAAGTCACCAACCTTACATTCGTCACCGATAATGCTGCCTGGTCTGATATAAGCGAATGGTCCAATGCTGGTCTTCGCTCCGACCTTACTCTCGTAGATATATGATGCTTCCACAGTGGATTCGCTACCTATTTCAGCATCTTTAATAACTGAAGATTGTCCTATGTAAGCACCTGCTCTAATTATAGATTTACCTGAGATTGTAACATTCTGAGCAATTGTAGCACCTTTTTCAATTACAACATCTTCATCTATGTACGCCGAGTAGATATCTACGAAGTTAACTCCGTCATCTTCCATCCTACGTCTATTTGCTTCAAGCCTGGCGCTTTCGCAATTCCTATACTCCTCAATAGTCATGTAATTCCTCCACTAAGCTTCAAGCATCATCTGTCCAATCTTATAGACATCGCCCGCACCCATCGTCATCACAATATCATCCTTCTCCGCATTAGCCGAAAGATACTTAACTATATCCTCAAAATCTTGAACATAATAAACTTCCCTATCCGGATACTTTGCCTTAATTGCATTCACTAGCTGGTATGAAGAAACACCGTAGACATCCTTCTCTCTAGCTGCATAGATATCCGTTATGATGAGTGAATCAACATGGTCAAACGAATCTACAAAATCTTCAAAAAGTGCTTTTGTTCTAGTATATGTATGTGGTTGGAATACAACTCTTAGCTTATTATGCTTAACCTTGCTAGCAGCTGAGAGCGTTGCCTTTATTTCTGTCGGATGATGAGCATAGTCATCAACTATCTTAACACCTTTCTTGGTAACACCTGTAAAATCAAAACGTCTGTGAGTTCCCTTGAATTTCTTGAGTGTTTCAGCGATTACATCATCGTTTACCCCAAGATATCTCGCTGTAACATACGCAGCCATCGAGTTCAGGACGTTGTGTTCACCCGGTACCCCTAAATGCAGATGGCAGAGACTCTTGCCTTCATGGCAAATATCATATTCTGGAAATCCTCTATCATCAAATGAAATATTTTCAGCATAGAAATCGTTACTGTCGGTATATCCATACGTTATTACATTAGTAAGTCCTCTTAGAGCTTCTTTTACAAAAGGATTCTCACCAAATGCTATAATAATGCCTTTCTTAGGAATATTAGAAACGAATTCCTTAAATGATTTAACAATATGATCCATATCCTTAAAATAGTCTAGGTGATCCGAATCTATATTGAGAAGCACCCCTATCGTTGGATTAAGATGTAAAAAGCTATCCATGTATTCACAAGCTTCAGTAACAAAATAGTTGTTGCCGCCAATTTCTACATTGCCTTTAATCTCCTCAACGTTTCCGCCGACAAGAATTGTTGGTTCATACTTCGCATCACGAAGTATGAGAGAAGTCATGGATGTAACAGTAGTTTTTCCATGTGTACCACATACTGCAATACTATGCTTATAGTTGCTCATAATCATTCCCAGGACTTCTGCGCGGGAATATATCGGAATTCGTCTTTCCTTTGCACGAACAATCTCAGGGTTAGTATCAGATACTGCATTTGAATACACTATGGCATCAACATCCTCTACATTCTCCGCTTTGTGTTCATAAAACACTTTAATGCCAATCCTATTCAGGTGATCAGTAATATCAGATCTATTTATATCTGTTCCGCTAACTACATGACCATTATCCTGTAATATCTCTGCAACAGCTGATAGACCTACACCGCCAATACCTAGGCAATGAATTCTCTTGAACTTTGAAATGTCAGCCACTTTATTTACCTCCAAGCTAATTAATACCTCGAATAATTATACGGCATATCCCTTATGATTTCAACGAATAAAAGACATTAAACACGATAAGAACACGAATTGACTTTTGGTCTAATAACAGTAAAATGAATGATATTGGAGGAATTTACCATGAAGAAAAATAAGCGTGTTGGAAGCTTAATTACCGAGCTTCTTTCTCACCCAAGTAAGCAGTATTCTTATAATCAATTCTGTACTAAGTTCGATATTGCAAAATCTAGCCTCAGCGAAGATATTACGACTGCCGGGGAGATTATAGCCTCAGAGGGCATTGGCAGAATTGAGACAATCCAAGGAGCGAACGGCGGATTACGATACGTACCAGCGCTATCAGATGATAGATTAAAAGAGCTGCAAACGACTCTTGTAAATAAGTTATCCGATCCAGCAAGAATTCTCGGAGGAAGCTTTTTATACACCTCGGACATCATGTTCGACGGACAGTTGACGCGCAGCATGGGTACTTATTTTGCAGGCAAATTCGCAAATTTAAATGCTGATTATGTCGTAACGGTTGAGACTAAAGGTATATCGTTAGCAGCAGATGTAGCATTTATGATGAATCTACCTTTGGTAGTTGTTAGGCGCGAGGCAAAATATTCAGAAGGTTCTACCGTAAGCATCAACTATTTCTCCGGCTCATACGATAGAATACAAAAAATGTCTATCTCAAAAAGAGCGGTTTCCCAAAACAAACGCGCTATAATCATAGATGATTTTATGCGTGGCGGAGGAAGCCTGAAGGGTGTATCAGAAATCCTATCCGAGTTCGATATAGACGTAGTTGGTGCTGGTGTGGCAATTGCCTCAAGAGAACCTGTCAAGAAAAAAATCGCTTCTTACCTTCCCGTTATATACCTCGATTCAATCGATGAAGATGCTAATCTAATCAAAGCATCATTTGAATAATATAAATTATATATTTTCAGTGATTTATAACAACGAAATATACTTGTATTTGCTTTGATTTCTACATGTTTTTGACATAATTAGGTTATATAATCAAAACAATTTAATTTTAGGGGAAGTTTGTTTTGTTAAAATTTGATATGCACTGCCATACAAGGTATGGCTCAATTGATGCCAAAGTAAGAATCTCTGAATATGTTAAAATGCTTTCTGCAAAAGGGTATGACGGGATGCTTGTAACTGATCATGATTCTTACCGAGGATACAATCGCTGGAAAGCAGAAAATCCAGACATTAAATTTAGAGTAATCAGAGGTGTCGAATACGATACGAGAGACGCCGGACACTTTATCGTAATTTTGCCAGATGGCGTTCACCTAAAGGCACTAACGATGCGTGGAATGAAGGTCGAAAAGCTGGTTAATCTTGTACACCAGGTCGGAGGCATAGTCGGTCCTGCTCATCCGTTTGGCACCAGGAGCTCAAGTGCGATGCTTTTTAAAACGCTCAAGCGAAACAGGGCTCTTGTTAAGGAATTTGATTTTATCGAAGGGTTTAACGCTTGCGAAACCGAAACTGCAAATGACTTTTCTCAGCTCCTAGCTAAAGATTTTTATAAGCCGACATTTGGAGGATCTGACTCGCATGATTACGAGTATGTTGGCATGGGTTATACTCTATTTTCAGATGATATAAGCTGCTGTGATGATTTAATTTCAGCAGTTCGCAAGGCTTCAGCAGGTAAAGGGAGCTTGATAAGCTGTGGCGGTGTTGTTCGTGGCGAGACACTAAAATCCAAGCATGCGCATGCATTTTATTCAGTCTATGCTTTTATAGCTTATAATTTCAGCCTTGGGATTCTATATTCACCACTCAGAAAGCATAGAGTTAAGAAGGCTCTCGAACATAAGTAGTAATAAGTTTTGAATCCGCATTAGAAAAGCGCTAACAATCATTTTTTTATTGATTCTAGCGCTTTTTAAATATTTATTTTTTTAACTCTTAAATCTCGAGCTATCTACTCATATTGCTAATTGTACACATAGACTATTGTCCCTGCAGGAATAATCCCAAATAACTGCGCAGCCATTGATGGTGGCATATTAACACAGCCATGAGAACCATTAGATACATAAATACCTCCACCAAATGCACCTCTCCAGGTTGCATCATGAAGGCCATTTCCACCATCGAAAGGCATCCAGTAGCTTACAGGTGATTCATAGTCTGAACCGTCATCGTTACGACCTTTAAGCGTGACATTACGCCTCTTGCCGTTTATCTTAAATATTCCTGTTCTCGTCCTATGTCCTGGACCTCCAGAAACAACTGATGATGTGAATACCACATTACCATTCTTTATGTATTTTACATTTTGAGCAGCAAGATTAATCTCAAGATGAGAACCATCTCCACTAGAGGCTGCTCTATCTGTCACAATTGTTCCAGTTTTCCCATTTTTGGCAGAATCAAGAATGGAATCAGCAGTTTTATCAACATCTACACTGAGCTTAAGTGCACTATTATATAGCGTCTTATCACCGGCAAGAGTCTTTACAGTTAAAGTATTTCCCGAATACTTTTCTGCTATTCCCTTTGCAACTTCCTTTGCGCCCTTCTTACTGTACTTAGGTCCTTCCTTTGTATAAAGGATAACCTTTGAAAGCGAGTTCTGATCCACTTCATAAGGTGTTCCGGTAACAGTATTTAGATAAAGCGGCTTTGAAATATACTTCTTAGCAAATTCAAACTCATCCTTAAGCGATTCTGCAGTAACTTTAGGCTCTGATATAAGCTTCTTTCGATCAATCTTATACTTGTTGAATTTGTAATCAGAAGCTTTTTTTTCAGCAATAGCCTTTGCCACCTTAGTGAAATCAACACTATCACCTTGGACCTCTGGAACAATCTTCATGTTATTGTAATCAATATATGCATCTTCAGTGTATTTTACACCCTGAGCATCAGGAACAGCATCACCTATAGTCTTGGCAGATTCCTTGATTCCGCCTGCGTTTTTAAGCGAAATATTATAGCTAACACCCTTACCTATCAACACTCTTGGATCTACCGATGATATCCCTATCTTGGCACGAACTGATGATTTAATATCATAGGTAAAGGATGTGTTTATCTTCTTAGGCTCTTGTCCCTCTTCTTCTATTGTAAATGAGTTATTTGCATCTGTAATCTTCTTTACCGCATCTTCAGTCTTAAGACCAGATACATCTACACCATCGATTTTTACTCCCTTAGGGAATGTTGTCGCATTGCTGTATCTGTAGCCTCCAAATGCACCCACACATATAAAAATCAATGCAATAATCGCAATGATTATCTTAGCTCGCTTGCCAGTACCAACTTTCTTATCAGCGAGGTTTTGCACTACATTTTTGTTTCTCAAGTCTACAATTCCTTACTTAATTATTTATTTAATTGCATTTTGTAAAATCTATACCTATTAATTAAATCACAACAAGGTGTTCATGTCAAAACAAAATAAAACAGCTAAACTAATCGTTCAGCTGTTTCAGTTATGGAGGCGACACCCAGATTCGAACTGGGGATAAAGGTTTTGCAGACCTCTGCCTTACCACTTGGCCATGTCGCCATTATTGGCTGGGGTAACAGGATTCGAACCTGTGAATGACGGAGTCAGAGTCCGTTGCCTTACCGCTTGGCGATACCCCAATATTAAAATGTAGAAGTTAATGGGGTGGGTAGTGGGATTCGAACCCACGCATACAGGAGCCACAACCCTGGGTCTTAACCGCTTGACGATACCCACCATATCGATTTTAAAAATTGGCGACCGGGAACGGGCTCGAACCGTCGACCTCCAGCGTGACAGGCTGGCATTCTAACCAACTGAACTACCCGGCCAAAAAATGGTGGACGCTATAGGGCTCGAACCTATGACCCCCTGCTTGTAAGGCAGATGCTCTCCCAGCTGAGCTAAGCGTCCAAATGGTAGCGGCGGATGGACTCGAACCATCGACCTTCCGGGTATGAACCGGACGCTCTAGCCAGCTAAGCTACGCCGCCATATACGCACTAATGTGTCGCCAAATTATATTACCAAACGTCATTATTCTTGTCAATACTTCATCTTCATTTTCTGTGATAATCTCGTTAATTTAGCTCATTTATGATATACTATCCTAGTATATTTTTTAAGAATCAACTTTGTACTGGAGGTTTCTGTGACTTCACCAGGCCCAATTGCAATTTCAATAGCAGGCTTCGATATTAGATGGTATGGCATACTAATTGCCTCGGGCGCACTTCTTGCACTATATATAAGTTACAAGCGCGCACCAAGATACGGATTAGCTTCTGAAGATGTATTAGATATAGTCTTAGGAATTCTCCCACTTGGAATACTTGGGGCAAGAATTTACTATGTTATATTCAACTGGAATTATTATAGTGATTCACCTTCTGAAATTTTTGATATTCGCGGCGGAGGTCTTGCAATACACGGTGGTTTAATCTTCGGTTTTATTACAGCATACGCTATTTGTAAGTATAAGAAAATTAGCTTTATAGATGTTGCTGATCTAATTCTCCCTTCCGTTGCTTTAGCACAAGCAATAGGCCGCTGGGGAAATTTTTTCAACAATGAAGCGTACGGCACCGAAACAACACTTCCATGGGCAATAATAGTGGACGGAAAATCGGTACACCCTACTTTTCTATATGAATCGATATGGTGTTTTATTATTTTTATTATACTCTCATATATTTTTAGGCATAGAAAATTCCCTGGGCAGGTTGCTTGTCTATATGGTCTTCTATATGCACCGGAGAGGTTCCTGGTAGAAGGATTAAGAACAGACAGCTTGATGATCGGTTTCTTGAGGCAAGCTCAAGTTATAAGTATAGTTATCTTTATCGTTTCATTCGCATTATATGCATATCTTTGGAAAAGGAACGATTGTAATAGTAAGAATAATTTATAAGAGGTAAAAAAATGAAACTAGGCATTGTGGGTCTACCTAACGTAGGAAAAAGTACATTATTTAATGCAATCACTAAGGCTGGAGCAGAAGCTGCCAACTACCCTTTCTGCACAATTGAGCCAAATGTTGGTGTTGTAACTGTTCCAGATAAAAGACTGGAGGTGCTGACGGATATCTACAAGGCAAAAAAGACTATTTACACAACTATAGAATTTTGTGATATAGCTGGACTCGTTAAGGGTGCTTCAAAAGGTGAGGGTCTTGGAAATAAATTCCTCGGTCATATCCGCGAGGTTTCTGCTATCGTTCATGTTGTAAGATGCTTTGAAAATGACAACATAGTCCACGTAAATGGTCACATCGATCCACTAGATGATATAGATACGATTAATACCGAGCTTATTTTTGCCGATTTAGAGGTCTTGGAAAGAGCCATCGCAAAACTTAACAAAAACATGAAGGCCGATAAAACTCTCGGCAAGCAGGTCGCACTACTCGAAAGAGTTAAAGCATGGCTTGAAACAGGTAAGTGCGCTCGTGCTATGGAGCTCGAGGAAGAAGAGAAAGAAATCATTTCATCTATGGACCTGCTTACCTATAAGCCAGTAATCTATGTCGCTAACGTTTCCGAGGATGAAGTTGCAAGTGAAGATAACGAGTATGTGACTAAAGTCTCTGAATTTGCAGCTACTGAGGGGGCAGGTTGCGTAAAGATTTGTGCGGAAATTGAAGCCGAAATGGCTGCCCTTGAAGATGATGAAAGGGAGATGTTCCTTGAAGATCTAGGCATAGAGGAATCTGGTCTAGACAAGCTAATAAAAGAGAGCTACGCCCTGCTCAATTTAATATCTTACCTGACCGCAGGCGAACCTGAGGTTAGAGCTTGGACAATTACAAAAGGAACAAAAGCTCCTCAGGCGGCAGGAAAGATACATACAGACTTCGAAAAAGGTTTTATAAGAGCTGAGACCATTGCATATGACAAGTTAATAGAATGTGGTGGCAGCCTCGGAAAAGCCCGTGAGCAAGGACTAATTAGATCCGAGGGCAAAGAATATGTCGTACAGAACGGAGATGTAATTCACTTCTTGTTCAATGTATAGAAAATAATTTATATATCTTATGATAAGGGGACTCCTTAACGCTTCAGTTTGAACCCCAAAAGTTAGACAGGCTAGCTTTTGTAGGAGTGATTCAACTAAACTTGCAAGCTGAAAGTTGCCTCCTTTTTTTATTTGTTCCTATAAACTCCACTTTTCATCACATAAATCAATCGAATAATCATTCACTAAAAATATTAATTATGTTACTAGTATAATTATTATCACATTAAGTATTGCAAAATACACAAATAGCGACTATAATCATTTGTAGAGATTGTCTCCCTGGCAATCTCTTAATCTCTAGTCCCAATACCCTTTTTACAAAACAGACTACTCCCCTGTAGTCTGTTTTACTTTTTTGTGCTAATGAATTATAGTAATAAAACACAGCAGATATCATTTCAATTAATGATAGATTTAGATATTAGATATTAATATATTTCTTAATAAACACTTATATGCCAGTTTTTGGCATAATTAAAAATAAAGATATGAAAAAATTTACTAGATCTTATAACACTTATATTTACTCAGGACAAATATTCGATTTGTATCATGGTGGGCTAAAGCCATGCATATTCGATATTGAAACAACCGGTCTCTCCGCACAGCGCGGAAATAAAATCATTCTGACGGCTTGTCTTATACCAGACAGCAAAGGCGTGACCATAACTCAATTTCTTGCTGAAAATCCATATGAAGAAGACCGCGTAATTATGGCTACTATGAATTTTCTTAAAGATGAAAGTGTCGATTATTTAATCACATATAATGGTGCCTCATTTGATATTCCATTCATGAAGCAGCGACTTGCAACGAAAAATCTCCCTTATGTTTTAAATATGTATGAATTTGATTTATATAATTTCATAAGGTCGAATACTATTCTTAAATCACAGATTGGTTCGTTAAGTCAAAAGAATGTTGAGCGGCACTTTGGAATCAGTTCAAACCGAAAAGATGTAATATCTGGACGAGAAAGCGTCAAGCTGTTTGCTGAATATGCTATTAATCAGGATTCTGTAATAGAGAAGATAATCCTCACGCATAACCGTGAGGATGTCCTACAGCTCTGTCATCTATTCAATATAATCGGTCGAAACAATTTTGGCGCTGTGCTAGGCGAAGGCGATGTTGACAATGAGTGTGACGGTTTTAATGGATCAGGAGTTCATGATGCGAATGCGACGCCTGATATGTGCACCGCATATAGTGCTAGCAATGCTTATGATTTGAATGCAGCATCTGATGGTAGTAATGGGTCTTGTATAAACTCTGAGCCTGGGGCGAGCGCTGATTCTGATGCGAATATAGCGCCTATTGTTTCGAACCACCGCTTGGACGCGGCGCTGGCGCAGACGGGAGCTGGGCTCCCGTCTGCTGACGGCGAGCTGACAGCAAGACCGAGGCTCGCCGCCGGCTGCCTGACCGTGGCGGGCAGGCAGCTCCGTGCGCCGCACAAGCTAGCCGACAATACCGATTTCGCAATCAACGCTAATTTCTTTCCAGAAACAGCATCATCTATTAGTGCTGAATTCATCAAGGAAAACTGCTCGTATCAGATTATAGTTCCACTCGAGAAGCATGAAAACTCTCAGTTTCTTGATATCAAAAAAATGCTATTTGATGCAGAATCTTCTGGTGATAATACCCAGATTAAATGTGCTAACATATTAAAGGATTCTGACAACCTGATCAACGATTATCTACTCCTAGTAAATGAAGGTTCGGAATTGAACCGAGAGATCAACCTGCTCTCGATTCTTATCAGCACTCAGTTATATAGAACCATTAACCCAAATAAATCGAATTGTTAGGACTTTGCATTTTCATAGTTATATTTTAGTTCTCCTAATGATGGAAAAAGCATGCTGCAGCAACAACCGCAGCATGCTTTTCACTAACACGTTTATATAAATAAACCGTTACTCAAGATTGTATTTTAGACTTAACTCTATCTTTCTCTCTTTTTCGAGGTGTAATGAAACAGTAGGATTTCGATATCCTCTTGATTCTATTTTAAAGTCATTTCTTTTAAAAGTAATATCTTCTATTTTAAATCCAAGAATACCTTTAAATTTATCAGAAATATCTATGACTGCCTTATCAGGTAGCTTGTTATCCATCCACATCTCAAGATTTGGTTCTATTATTAGAACTCCTTCATCAAGAATCATACAGATTGTGTCTGAAAACTGAAGGCTCTCTTTCTTGTTTTCATAGTAAAGGTTACACGTATAATCGCTATAATGAGAACATTCAGCATATACTTTACATATATGTTTATCAGTTGCTTTTCCATACCAATCGATACCATGATAATCTCTCCCATTCTTCTGAGCTTCGAACACTTGATACACTGATTCAAAAATATTTGATAAATGTTCGTCATTACAGCACAGCCTTTGAAAACTACTTTCTGTTGAAAAAGATTCATAAAGTGTATCACAGCCACGCTTGTCATCATAAGAAACATTTCTTGCACCTGCATCGAGAAGAAGCTTAGCCAAATATATGGTGTATGGATCATATGTTGCAAATGTTAGAGCTTCTAAACATGATACTCCATACTGGCCATCATTTTTATTAACATCAAACCCATTTGCCAAAAAGTATTCAACAATTTTATATAGCTTCTTGCCAACGTTCTTTCTATGATTCATCCTATATTCGAGAATAATATATGAAAGGATATTTTCATCGTTATTGTCACCGCTTGCATTGACATCTGCACCCAATGCTATAAGTTTATCTGCTTGAACAAAATCAGCATTTCCTTCAGCCATTAATTCAAGAAGCTTGTCTTCATACTTACCATAGACATAATGTTTATTAATAGTTTTATTGTTCATCCAAGAATACCTCACATGCACGCTATAACTGCAAAGTAGATTATCTTATCAGAAAATAGGATATTAAACAACAATTATTTTAATAATAAAAAACGACTTCAGATTACTCCAAAGTCGTTACTTTTCGTTGGTTGCGGGGACAGGACTTGAACCTGCGACCTCCGGGTTATGAGCCCGACGAGCTACCAACTGCTCTACCCCGCGATATCTATAATTGGTGCCGGAAACCGGGGTCGAACCGGTACGAGAATCACTTCTCACGGGATTTTAAGTCCCGGGCGTCTGCCAATTCCGCCATTCCGGCACAAATTCAATGGCTCCGAGGGTGGGGCTCGAACCCACAACCTACCGGTTAACAGCCGGTTGCTCTGCCATTGAGCTACCTCGGAACATCATCCCGCATTTGCGACTCCCTTATTTTACACTACACATAATAGGCTGTCAAGCGATTTTATGTAAATATCGTGCTTTTATAGCGACCTAAGTAACTATTCACTCAGGTCGCTTGCACCCTTATTCGTTTTTGCCACAGATATTTTATCGAGAAGCATTTCACCAATTATTAGAAGTATAGTCATTATCGTGAATATAATGTACTTATTAACTTCAACAGGAAGTGCTGGAGGCAATTTCATCAAGTAACTATAGTTGCTTCCAAGAATCGTATTTGCAATCATTATCACTAAATTCATAATAAATGTAATCAATACCACATCCCTTAAATTTAGCTTTACTTCATTCCTAGAAATAATAATAAGTGAACTCATGGCGATTAGATAATGAGCGCATATAAATGTAATATTCGTCAGATGTGGCCATAAATAGTCAGATGGATCAGGCACGCCAAACGCTATTATGGTTCCTATTATTCCAAGCCACGCAAAATATCTAGTAATCACCGGTTTCTTCGCCACAAATCCCGCTGCCATCATAAGCACAGCAATCCTACAGTGATATAAAGGCAACCCTTCCATTATAAAAAGCTCTTTATACCCCAGGTACCAGATAAATAGTATTATCTGTAGTAAAACATTGGTAGCTAGCAGTACTTTAAGCAATTTATCACTTTTTCTAAATCTATATGCAATAATTATTGCGATAACAAGCCCCGCATATATCAGTTTCATGTTTAGGTGTGGGTCTCCATCTAATGTATATCTAAAAAAATGTTGCATTCCCAGTCCTTAGAAATTTTCTTGTTCTATATTATTCTTAACTATATCGATCTTATTTAAATACTTAGAAGCATTTACCTGATCTCCTATCGCAGTATAAACCGAGGCTAATTCCTCCATAATATCTGTATTGCTAGGAGTATAAATCAGCGCCTGCTTATAATAATCAATCGCTGACTCTGCTTCACCTAGAGATGCTGCACATACCGCCATGTAGTACCATAGAGGCCACCAATCACGATAATTCCCATCCTTATATCTAGATAGAATCTCAAGGCCACCTAAATAGTCTCCGCTAAGTACGAAGTTTACACCTTCCTCTATCTTCACAGGTTCTTCGAGCGCGTCAAGCCTCTCAGAAATCTCACTACGAAGATCTTCAATTTCAGGATCTCCAGAGGCTGCTGTCAGTTCTATAAATGATTTCCACGTAAGACTTGCCTTCGTGTATAGTCCCATGTTCGCATATCCATAACCAAGGAAGTAGTAGCCCATTGCAAAGTCTGGATGGATCATAGTTAGAAGTTCAAATACTTCGAGTGACTCGGCTTTAAAACTTCCAATATAGGATTCATCTTCATCTTCTTGTTCATATGCATCCTTACAAGCCCTGCCGTATAGGTAAAGTGCATCCTGCGACTTAGGATCAAATATTAGCACTGCTCTAAAGAACATCGCAGCAACATCGTAGTTTTCAGATTGACCATACTTGGCACCCTCTGCAATAAGCGCTTTACTCGCTTCTTCTCCAAATATATGTTTAATATAGGCTATGTAGCTATCCCTATATTTAAAGTTGGTATCTGCTCCGATTACTCTTGCCATACCAAAAGCTATTGTCAGTGTTGTAAGCTCGTCACTCACTCCAGCTGCAATAGGAACAGGAATGCCGTGAAGTATTTCAAACACTCCTGCCTCTTTTAAGTATTTATCTGATATTTCATCAAACAAAATACCCCCATTTAAATTCTGGAGGTATTTTGCGATGCGATCTTGTTTAGCTTTTTGCTTTGACATGTATTTCCCAACCTTTACGTTCTAGTCTTCTAATCACATCTTGCGAAACATTGTTGTTCATATCGCTATGTAGCACTTCCTGAAGAATCTGTAGCTTCAAGGTGTCTTCGTTCTTATCGTATAAATCTGCAGCATAGGTATAAATAATCCTATATAGATTCTCTGCTTTACCCATCTTACATGAAAGGTCGTTTTCCATGACGAACGATGTAAGTCCATCAAAAAAATCAAACGGCTTCATACCTGTATCAAACATAATCTTGCTAATAGAGTTTTCAAACCCATGCTCGAAAGTCCTTAAAGTTTCAGCCACTAACTTGATTCTAACTATATTAGCAGCTGAAATGTAATCATTAGTTATGACTTCATTA
This sequence comes from uncultured Mogibacterium sp., assembly GCF_938041965.1. Lineage (GTDB taxonomy): Bacteria > Bacillota > Clostridia > Peptostreptococcales > Anaerovoracaceae > Mogibacterium. The sequence goes on from NZ_CALISE010000024.1 coordinate 23,474, forward strand.
GGGTATTCTCTGCTGTATTCATAGCCAAACTCATCAGCTTTCTGCCTAAACATCGTCCCTTTCTTAATGCGAAGAACTTTAATGTCAAACTCATCAGCCCCTAGGTTATATATCTTGTTAAACGATCTTTCAAATAATTCTATCGTCTCACCTGGTAGCCCTACTCGCTGTATAACCCTTACATTAACCTTGCTGTTCTGCAAAAGTTTAGATACGTTATACATAAGCTGATATATATTTTCCTTACGCCCGGCTGCCGCTAGTGCAACTGCATTGGTACTCTCGATATCTATATTGAAGTGGAATAAACCTTCTCTTGCCTCGCTAAGCAGCTCAACCGTTTCTTCATCTAGCAAATCACCATTCACATCGAACGAGAACGACGTAAACCCATTATCGTTGTTAATAAGATATTCCCAGATTCTATAAGCCCTAGAAACATCATAGTTAAACCATTTCTCTACAAACTCAACTCTGCAGGCTTTCTTGACGAGGAAGTATCTCAGTTCATTACAAATTCTGTTTAGTGACAAGGAACGTAGAGATGCACCCGGCATGTACTGGGAATAGTGACAAGTATCGGGAACACCTCTAGACGATTCGTAATATACAGTCTCGCCTTCCTGAACTTCAAACTTATCATATGCAAATGGAATATCTTCATAACGAATCGGCTCGCCAATCTTATTTACAAGAATCTCATCATTCTCCCTATAAGCTAGTCCATCTATGCTCTCAAAATTAAAACTATACGTGATAATCGAACGCACGAAGTCAAACAGTACCTTCTCGCCTTCACCGCGGAAAACGTAGTCCACCTCTGGGTGTGCTAGCATGAATTCGCGAGTCTCAAAACTCACTTCCGCGCCACCGACAATTGTAATACAGCTTGGGATAGCCTTCTTAATCATCTCACAAATGTGCACTATCTTGGATTCATTGATTTCATCAGCATGAAAATACAGGATGTTGTACTTCTTATCAAGCAACTCTTCATAAATCCTCTGGTCATTTTCACTCAATTCAAATTCCCTGAGAGTCACCTCTAATGGTGCGTTCCCAACGACATTATACATGTTCTTGAGTGCTAGCTTTGAATCAAAGCAATCTGTCTTGACTGTGCTGAGCAATAGCTTCATCGTTGTCTCCCCTACATTTTATCTGGCGCTTTTATACCCAAAATAGCTAAACAGTTAGCAATTGTAACCTTAGCAGCATATACTAGCGCTAGCTTTTCAACTTTCTCTTCCTCATTATCCACTAAAATATGTTCATCATGATAGAACCTATTAAAGCTCTGTGCGATGTCTATAAGATGTCTCGTAAGAATTGATGGTTCATACTTAGCTGCAGCTTCTCTTACAACCTCTGGCACCCTATAAATCAGCTTAGTTAGCTCATAAGCACTATCTGATGTTACATAGCTAAAATCTTGGATATCACAATTTTTAATTCTGTCTAGTTCCTGCTGCGATGCATTTCTTAGGACGCTAGATGCTCTAGCATGTGTATATTGAACATAAGGTCCTGTCTCACCATCGAAGTTAAGAATCTTATCCCATGAAAATACATAATCTTTAATCCTGTTGTTAGACAGTTCTTGGAATATAACTGCGCCAATTCCTACCTCTTTAGAAATTTCATCGATGTCAATCCCACTAGTATTCTTCTCCGAGATTATCTCTCTAGTCTTCTCAACGGCTTTATTAAGGACATCCTCTAAGAACACCACTCTCCCCTTGCGAGTAGACATCGTGCCTTCTTCAAGGCTTACTAGGCCAAATGGAACGTGGATACAATCCTCCTCCCATGCATATCCCATCAAGGCTAACACCTGTTTCCACTGCTTAAAATGGAGATTCTGTTGTGTTGCTACTACGTAGATATTCTTGTAGAAATCGTAGTGCTGCTTTCTATAAATAGCGGCCGCAATATCTCTAGTCGCATATAAACTCGAACCGTCAGACTTCGTGATGACAGCTGGAGGCATATCGTAATCTTCAAGGTCTACTATCTGAGCACCTCTCGATTCATGCATGAGGTTCTTATCCTTTAACTCCTTCAGAACTGCTGGCATCTTGTCAGAATAGAAGCTCTCACCTGCATATGAATCAAACTCTATGTCAAGCATCTTATAAACTCTGCTAAACTCTTCGAGGCTCAGCTCTCTAAATCTTTTCCATAGTTCAACCTCTTCAGGTTCACCGTTCTCTAGCTTGGCAAAAGTCTCTCTAGCCTTATCGTCTAGGCTAGGGTCCTTCTCAGCTTCTTCGTGAAACTTCGTATAGTATTTAAGAAGTGATTTTATAGGATTCTTTTCTAGTTCTTCCTCGCTTCCCCAAAGTCTGTAAGCAACAATCATCTTCCCAAACTGTGTGCCGTAGTCTCCAAGGTGGTTGATTCTAACTACATCATACCCTGTAGCATCATACAGCTTGTAAATTGAATTTCCAATAACCGTGCTTCTGATGTGTCCGATATGAAACGGCTTAGCGATGTTAGGTGATGAGAACTCTACTATTACCTTCTTACCTTCACCAACATTAGATTTGCCATATCCGCATCCAAGGGAAATAACTTCCGAAACGACATTTCGCACAAACGCATCCTTACAGATAAACATATTCACATATGCATTGACCTGTTCAACCTTATCAAAGATAGATTCATTCTCGATTGACGATGCAACGTCAGCAGCAATCATCTGAGGCGCTTTTCTCATCGTCTTCGCTAATCTAAAGCAAGGAAATGCAAAATCGCCATTCTTAGAGTCGGTTGGAACCTCAATCATTTCGGCAATTTCTTCGGCAGTTAGCCCAATTTCCTGCTTAGCAATAATTTGTGCAATCTGTACCTTGTAGTCGATCATTACTCGGACTTCTCCTCTTTATATCTTTTCTTTAAAATTCTTCTCGCTCATAACTGGTATCCCTCGCTCCTTGAGAAGATTGGCAAAGATGCCATCCCCAGAAATCATGGTTCCTGTAAATGTTCCATCATAGATGTTGTCACTACCACACGATGGACTATTAGCCTTGAGTATGGCTCCTTCTATCTCTTCACTTAGCTCATCAGCCTTCTTAAATGCTTGTTCTAGTGAAACAACCGCACCTTTATGGAAATTCTCTGTTAAATCGTTACCTTCCTTATCTATTACACGAATTCCTAAATTTCCGTCAGAAGCCTTTTTGTACTGCTGTTCTGCTGGCATTCTCGGTGATTTTAGACCACCTGAAGTCTCTGGGCATACTAAAATAACCTCGTGATTACGGCAAAATTCAACAACATCCTCGTTATAGTTATTGCCACCATTATACTTACAATTATTGCCTATAAGGCAGCTGCTAACGATGAACATTTACAAACTCTCCAGAATAAAACTCTAATCAATTAATTATATATCAAAATCAGTATTTTAGTAACCTATTAATAGGGGCAAAGGTCATTATTTGTCTATAAAGGCGACCACAGTTACCCCTTCTCCACCTTGATCATATGAAGCGCCTGATACAGACTTGATGTTGCCATTTCTTTTAAGCATATTCCTGATGCCATTACGAAGTATTCCCTCACCTCTGCCGTGCACAATCTGCACTTCATTTATACCTGATAAAAAAGCATCGTCTATATACTTGCTAACTTCAAGTTCCGCATCGTCAAGGCTTTTCCCTATCACGTTGATAGATGGTGATATTGTCTTTGCCTTTGATGTATTCATTTTTGCGTAGCTCCTACGATTGCGCTCTTTTGTACCAGGCTTATTATTCTCGATAATCATAACATCCTTAATCTTTGCACCCATCTTTAGTGCTCCGATTCTCACCGTTAGGTTCCCGGAGGAATCTGGCGAAGTTTCAACTTCACCATTCTGACCGAGCTTAAGTAGCTTGATTCTAGTTCCCGGCTTCAAATCATCCGCCTTCGGAACGTTTAAATTCTTGATCTTGCGTGGAGCAACGGCATTCTCAATTGACTTCTCCCTAAGTTTACGCTTGCTTTCTGCAACAACAGACGAAGAATTATTCCTGCCCTCCTTGGCTGCCTTTCTGAGCTCCTTGCTCACTTCCTTGACAGTCCTATTTGCATCGCTGATTATAGCACGAGCTTCTTCCTTAGCCTCTTCAATTATCTTATGTTTGCTTTCCTTTGCTTTCGCAAGCTTTTCCTCAGCTTCCTTAAGTTTTTTCTCCGCTTCTGCCGCTTTGATGCGAGCTTCCTCGAGCGCTATATCAACTTCCCTTTGATCTTCCTCTACTCTAGATACCGCACCCTCAAACTCGATATCACTTTCATTCATCAGAGATATCGCTCTATCGATAATACTTGGATCAAGGCCGAGTTTTCTCGAAATTTCAAATGCATTAGACTTCCCAGGAAGTCCAACCTTTATCCTATATGTCGGTGCAAGTGCATCCATATCAAACTCCATCGATGCATTTTCAACGCCATCCGTAGAAAGTGCATATTTCTTGAGTTCCGTATAATGGGTGGTCGCAACGATATGTGCACCTTTTTCTTTCAAGGCTTCAAGCATAGCGACACCAAGCGCCGCTCCCTCAGCGGGATCAGTTCCGGACCCCACTTCGTCGAGTAGTACTAGCGAGTCTTTGTCTGCATTTGCAATGATATTTGCAGTATTGAGCATATGAGAGGAGAATGTGCTCAGATTATTTTCGATGCTCTGTTCATCCCCAATTTCCGCATAAACTTCCTTGAATATCGGAATATTGCTCTCTTCATAACACGGAACGTGTAGACCAGACTCTGTCATAAGTATGAATAATCCAATAGTCTTAAGAGTTACAGTCTTACCACCTGTATTAGGTCCAGTAATCAGAAGTGAATCATATCCATCACCTAGAGTTATATCAATCGGCACCACTTTCTCTGTATCGAGCAGTGGATGTCTACCTGCACGAATATAGAGAAACCCATCTTGATTCAGTTTTGGAGCAGTCGCATCCATCTTAACCGCAAGACGCCCCTTTGCATTTATAACGTCCAGTTTCACTAGAAGTTCTTGATTATTTTTGAGCTCGTTATAATGCTCTCCTACTCGGTCTGATAGCACCTGAAGGATTCGCTCAATTTCTCGCTGCTCGGCTAATTCCAGTTCTCTAAGTTCATTATTAAGACTTACTACAGCTTGTGGTTCAATAAAGAACGTAGCACCTGTTTTAGACTGGTCGTGGATGAGACCAGGTACCTTGCTGCTATATTCTCGCTTAACAGGTATTACGTATCTGCCATTCCTTAAAGTTACTATTGAATCCTGAAGATATGAATTGTTGTTTCCTGCACTAGTGTAGCTATCAATTTTTCGACGTATACTCTCATTTTTGTTCCTGATTTCTCGTCTAATCTTATTTAGTTCAGGAGAGGCATTATCTGCCATCTCATCTTCAGACAGTATGCAGCGGTTTATCTCGCTCTCCAGCTTGGTATTTGGAGCAATTAGCGAATTTATCTCACCAATCATATGGATTTCAGGAACATCATAAGATAGGAAGTCCTTAACTTCCCTTGCGCCAGCTAGGCTGCGATTGATAGCAAGAAGCTCCCTCATCGAAAGTGATCTGCCCTTGCGTACAATATCTAGCAGACCTCTGATATCCCCAATTTCTCCAACCGGAATACTGCCTTTATATAGAATAACGGAAACTGCTTCCGTAGTTTCCGTTAATGCTTCCTTAACCATCCGCATATTGGACATAGGCACGAATCCTTTAATGCGCTCTCGCGCAAGTTCTGACCCAGCCTGAGCGGAAAGAAGGTCTATTATTTTGTTGTACTCCAGAAGATTTAAAACCTTCTTATTCATTCTCGCCTCTAAACTTCTGTAAGTTTCTAATTTCGTTCTTGAGATTAGTATTCTCCATCTGGAGATCAAAGTAAGCACTTTCAAGCTCCGAACACTTAGTCTCTAGAGCTTTATACTTCTCGCTCTCCTGAACATTCATATCTGATACAGTTGTCATCTTATCCTTCAGATCAGATACTTGTAGCTTAGCATCCTCCCAGAGTGAGATATAGTGCTTAACATCGTTATCAAGCTGATGATTCTCAGTCTGCAGCTTAAGCAACAAATCACTATTATCCATGAGTTTCTCAGCTAAGTTGATAGCTGTCAAAACTGCACTTCTGTAATTTGGATTGCTATTAAGCATCTTGCTGGTATGTCTAAGCTCATCGTCTACGTACTTAGCAATTTCCTTAATCTTATCCTCGCTCTTATCTCCAGATAGGACATAGTCATTGCCACAGATTGTAACGTCTGCTTTGCATTTTTCCATAATATACTCCATTCTGCTATAAACGTTATATCCGTATTATCCCTCAGCAGCCCTTATCGCCTCGTACATGAGTATCGAAGCACATATCGCTGCATTAAGCGACTCAACTTCACCTTGCATTGGTATAGTCACACGGACATCGGAACATTCCATAATCTCGTCACTGATACCATTGCCTTCATTTCCTATAATAAGTGCTATATCCTTTTCAAGGTTACACTCATAATAAGGACACCCTTCTCTTGGATCTGTAACTACAATCTTCTTATCAAGTAAGGTTACTAAAGCCTTTAACTCTTCAACATCATCGAGTTCTACAACAGAAATCCCGAATATCATTCCTGCTGACGCTCGAAGAACCTTAGGTGAAAAGACATCTGCAGTACCCTTTATCGTCGCAATTATTGAATATCCTGTTGCAACAGCAGTCCTAATCATAGTCCCTATATTACCCGGGTCCTGAAGTCTATCTAACACGAGAATATTATTTGTGCCAATAGATTCTAAACTGTCTATGGTATCCAGTCTATAGGAGCTTTTATCAACGACCGCAATAATCCCAGATCCATTTTCCGCATCGCTTATCTTATCAAATAGATAGCGTGGAATCAGGTATATATTACGATATTCAACGCCTTCAGCTAGCTCATCAGCAATATCTCCGTAATCAAAATCATCTGATATGAGAACGAATTTAATATGCTGCGCTTTACTTAGTGCCGCTCTTACAAGGTTGATTCCTTCGATAACGAATTCACCACGCTTATCACGGTATTTTTTTCTACCAAGTTTATTAATAAGGCGTATCTTATCATTGTCAGGTGAACTAATGAATCTATATGACTCATTAGTCTTCCTGCCGTATTCGTTATAAGCTTCCACTACTTAAGGAAATCAGGAACATCAAAGTCAGATGATCCACTATTGTCCTTATGGTCTTCCTTCATGAAGTCGCTCATGTCAACAATCTGACCTTCAAGTCCGTCAACATTAACACGTGTTCCACGAACACTAGGTGATGCAACTTCAGGAGTCTCATTAATTGGAGCAGAAAGCCCGCCACTTGTAAAATCAGTTGCGATAAGTGTAATAGACACTTTATCATTCATATTCTCATTGACTGTAGCTCCAAATATAATGTTCGCATCAGGATCAGCCTCGTCTTGAATCTTGCTAGCAATCTTGCTGATATCCTGCATACCCATATCATATCCACCACAAACATATAGAAGTATAGATCTAGCTCCATCGATTGATGTCTCAAGAAGAGGACTCTCGATAGCATTTCTAACGGCATCTTCAATTCTGTTGTCGCCTGTACCGATGCCAACGCCCATGTGAGCAACTCCTCTGCCCTCCATAATCGTCTTAACATCTGCAAAGTCAACGTTAACGATTCCGTATTCAGAAATAAGATCAGAAATACCCTGTACACCCTGTCTTAGTACATCGTCAGCCATTGAGAATGCTTCAAGCATTGTCGTGTTCTTTTCGCTCGAATCAATAAGTCTATCGTTAGGAATGATAACAAGAGAATCAACAAAATTAGTCAGATACTGTATACCCTTTGTCGCTCTGTTCCAACGCTTCTTACCTTCAAACGAGAATGGCTTAGTAACTACTGCAACTGTTAGCGCACCACAGTCCATCGCAGCTTTAGCGATAATTGGCGCAGCACCTGTACCAGTTCCGCCACCCATGCCAGCAGTTACAAATACCATATCTGCATCCTGCAGATAACCTGAAATCTCCTCTAGGGTCTCCTCAGCTGCTCTCTGACCAATCTCAGGATTAGCACCCGCACCACGACCTCCAGTTAACTTTTCTCCTATCTGAATCTTTACTTCAGCTTTGCACTTTGCAAGAGCCTGCTTATCAGTGTTAACCGCAATAAAGGTTACACCTTGAAGATTCTCGTCAACCATTCTATTGATGGCGTTACAACCGCCGCCGCCTACACCTACGACTTTGATAATCGCAGCATTATCAGTGCTGGATACGAAGTCTGAAACAAATTCCATCATAAAGCCCCTCCTATTATCGACTAAATCTAACTAATAATATCATATTGAATAACACAATGCACTATATATACGGTTCTTTTTTGCATTCATACCACAAAATACATGGTTTTTTATTGTTTTTAATTAACAAATAATTAATATCTGTTATTTTATAGTTCAGGTGTAAATGATGCATACCCATCGGACGAAATTGTAATTGTACCACGCTTAATATTTCGTTTGAATAGTTCATCGAGCACCTTGTGCAGTCGTCCTTTATCGATATTATCTTTAAGGTCCTTATATTTACTCTTTACCACCAGTGAATCATATACATTTGCTGTTATAAATAGCTCTGTAATATTTATTTTAGTGAAGTAAACATCCCCCGCTTCCATAGACCTAAGAAGGGATAATAGTTCTTTGAATAACTCTGGACTATTAACCCCCACAGTCTCTCCGAGCTTAACCTTTTTAACCTTAAACCCTGTGACAATTGTTAGCTTCGGCTTTGTTTTAGTTATTCTCAGCAGAGTTCCGTTATTATCTATTATCAGGAACTGATCTCCATAAGTCATGGCAGCAACCTGGATTCTCTCTTTTACATTTATAACAATCGTGCTCGGCAACTTTCTATAAACTCTTGCTTCCTCTATATATGGATTTTTTTCGAGATAATTAAGCATATTACCTTTATTAAGTTTGTAAATGATGTTCTGCCCTGTACTAGCATGTGCCATATTTGAAATCTCTTCATCAGTGAAGTATTTATTGCCTTGAACATCAATTGTATCTACTGTAAAGAAGCTTGATAAAGAAAACGCTGTAGCTGCAATTATGACCCCTAGAATGATAAAGATTCTCGTAAAAAAGCCTGGCATTTTAAGCTTTCTTTTGCGCTTCATCCGTCGCTTCTCTATATCATCAATATCTGATTTTGATTTTCTATCATCCGAAGTCTCGACTTCTTCATTTGCACTAGAACCTATTTCGTCAGGATTTCCACTTCCCTTACGCTGTGATGCCCTTCCCTCTACTGTCTCTTTATCCGATGAATCATCTTCTAATGATTGATCATTATCACTTTTATCATCACCTGAGGTCTCAGGTGCATCAGAATCATTATTAGCATTAGAAATACTTGTTTTTCCTTGTTCAGAATCGGTTTCTAGATCGTTTTGTGTATCTGCTTCATTCTTATTTTCTGGTTTTTCATCTTCCTTGACAGTCTTCTCTGGCTCTTTGTCAGCAGCCGACTGATCGTTAGATACTATATATGCTTCTAGTTCATCTTTAGCACCGTTAAAAAGCGATTGTAGGTATTCCTCTTTACTCAGTTCAGGTTTAGTGTTCTTATCCTTTTTCATTGAACCCCCTATCTTCGTCTAGCTTTTACGTCACTAATTATCTCATCACAAATTATTTTTGCAGCGTCAACTGGAGCTGATTTATAGCTTCCTTCTTCCATCTCCTCCAAAAGAGTCCCATCTGTCCTAAGAGCCTTTAATGCATTGAGCACCCTGAGCTCTACATCACCGTCTTCAGTGATAAGAACGGCACCTCCGTTATCAGCAACGGCTTTCGCATTGTAATATTGATGATCACCCGTTACGTTTGGCGATGGAATAAAAATAGCTGCTCGTCCAGCCATGGTTACTTCTGCTGTTGAAAGTGCACCTGACCTACAGATGATTACGTTGCTTGCAGACAGCATCTTTGCCATTTCAGAGATATATGGCATCAATCTAACATTTGCAGGTACTTCCTTGCCGCCAATTTTTAGTCTAGCATTGACTTGTTCATAATAGTCCTTTCCTGTACCAAACAAGATAGTTACATTACTATTATCTCCATATTTGTTTATTATCGCGAGTCCGATGTCGTTAATAGTTTCGGCACCTAAACTGCCTCCAAAAATCAAGACAACAAAATCATCTTGTGCGATGCCTAGTTCAGAACGAGCAAGGTCTCTGTTTTGCTCTCCAAATTCGTTTCTAACTGGATTCCCTGTATATACTACCTTCTCACTAGGGAAGTACTTTCGTGCTGCCTCAAACCCTAGAAACACTCTTCTAGCATACTTAGATAGTAGCTTGTTTGCGACACCAGGATAAGCGTTCTGCTCATGAATATATACCGGAATCTTAAGGGCTTTTGCTGCTAGAACTACCGGGACACTTACAAAGCTGCCTGTACTTACAACAAGATCAGGCTTAAACTGCTTCATTACGTTAATCGCCTGCCTCTTTCCCCTTTCATTTTTGAAAAGTGTCTTAGCGAACTTAAGAGGACTACTTCTATCAAACCATCTCGAGTCTATATACTTTAGATCATATCCGTATTTTGGTACGATATAGCGCTCCATGCCCTCATCAGAACCGAGGTACAGGAAGTCTGCATCCCTATCGATTTCCTTGAATTGATCTGCAATCGCTAGTGCAGGATAAATATGACCACCCGTGATTCCCCCAGTTAAAATTACTCTCATCTCTACTTCGCCCTTCCTTGCTTAGATATATTTAGCATTATGCCCATAGACGCCATGAACACCCATAACGATGTACCACCATAACTAACGAATGGCAATGTAATACCTGTTGCCGGCATAGATGCGGTTACAACAGCCACATTTACAATAACCTGTAACCCAAGCATAATAGCAATTCCTGCAGCCATGAATAGCCCTAGCTTATCCTTGGCCTTAGATGAAACCATAATACATCTCCATATTAGAACAAGATATACAATCATCATTATAAAGATTCCTACGAAACCGAGTTCTTCGCCTATTATCGCTAGGATAAAGTCATTCTGTGGCTCTGGTAGATATAGGTTCTTGGAGATACTATTCCCAAGACCTAACCCCTTGAATCCTCCATTTCCTAGTGCAATTATGGATTGTGAAACTTGATATCCCTCTCCTTGAGCATCCTTAAATGGCTCCATCCAGTTGGTAAGTCTTGAGTACCAATGCGTGTGCCTAAAAAACAGCAGAATCGAGACCATACCAACACCCAAGCTACCAAACGCAATGACAATATATTTCCAAGCTAGCCCACCTACAAATAGAATACCGATCATAATGGCCACGATTACAATTGCTGTAGATAAGTTTGGCTGCTTAATGATCAAAGCTGCATGAACCACCATAAGTGCTAATATAGTTGACATTCCGGTAATCCCTTGTTTTGCTTTATTAGGATGTTCCGCAAGGTATGTGGCAGTAAAAATTATCATGGCCAGCTTCGATATTTCACTCGGGGTAATTCTGATTGGACCTATAAATATCCATCTCCTCGCGAAATTTACAGTTACTCCTAAAGGTGTGAAAAGAAGCAATAGCATCAATAAGCTAAACAGCGCAATCTGCTTGTAATACTTAGAATACGAATGATAGTCTACTTTTGAAAAAACAAGCAGAATAGCAAAGCCTGATACAGCAAAAGCAACCTGCCTCTTCAGAAAGTAATATGCATCCGTTGATTTCGCAAGTGTAGAATAATAGCCTGCACTAAATACCATCACCACTCCGAACATGGTAAGCGCAGCAACCAGTAAAAGTATAGTGAAATCGCTTTCCGTATACAAACTGCTCATCGCTCCTTTAAAGAACTTACGACTCGATGATAGCTTGCTAGTCCTAGTGGAAACTTCCGCTTTAGACTTGTTATTCTTTTTTGACTTTTTAATATTGCTTGGTTTCTTCAATTTTGGCTTCCCTCTATCCCAAACTCTAATGAACACTAACTACTATCTCAGCAGTTGATTTACACAGTTTTTAAAATGGTCACCGCGTTGCTCATAATTATCGTACATATCCCAACTTGCGCAAGCAGGTGATAATAGCACTTTGTCGCCTGATTCAGAGAGTTTATGCGCTCTCTTTACACAATCATTCATATCATTTTCATGGTAGATATTTGAGAATCCAGCAGCCCTTGCTGCCTTATCAATCTCTTTTGCATCTCTTCCTAGTAAAACAAGCGCTTTTACACGACCAAGCAGGTTTTCGCCGAGCTCCGTAAAATCTTGTGCTTTTCCATCTCCGCCTGCAATCAAGATAATATCCCTCTCTAAGGCCTTTAACGCGATTATTGAAGCATCTACATTTGTTCCCTTTGAATCATTATAAAACTTTACCCCATCGACAATACCGCAGTATTCTATTCTATGTTCAACACCAGGGAATTTCTTAAGTGCATCGGCGATGACAGCGGCATCAATACCAGCAAAAAACGAAATTGCAGCTGCAGCAAGAGCATTCTCTATGTTGTGGTTACCGATTATTTTAAGCTCATCCTTGCTACAGATCTGATGAACTATTCCATTTTCATCTCTGATTACGATATAGCTATCGTCTATATATGCCCCAAAGTCAAGCTCTTCTGTTCTGCTAAATGGTACTAGCCTTGCCTTCGTATTATCTCCAAGAGCAAGACACGCCTTATCGTCATAGTTTATAACCATGTACTCATCAGAAGTCTGGTTCTTGCCTATCGCAGCCTTACAAGCGCCATAAGCTTCCATACTACCGTGTCTATTAAGGTGATCCGGAGTAAAGTTAAGTATTGCGGATACTACAGGCTTGAACCTTGAAACTGTTTCAAGTTGAAAGCTGCTTGCCTCGGTTATCATCCATTCATCATCCGCTGAATCCTGCACCTTTGAAATAGTAGCAACACCTATATTGCCAACTACAGTGTACTTCCTGCCAGACTCCTCAAAAATTTTGCCTACCAAACTTGTAGTCGTCGTCTTACCATTAGTTCCGGTAATCGCTACAAACTTACCATAAGATAGTCTATATGCCATCTCTAATTCGCCAATTACTTCTACCCCATGGTTTCTTCCATCATTAAGAAATGTAAGATTAGGCTTCACTCCCGGGCTGAGCACGACGATGTCAAAACTGCCCATATGCTCTGGTGTTGATCCAAAATAGTATTCTATACCCTCTCTATCTAGGAATGTTATGAATTTAGGATCTATCTTTTCTACTGTATTGATGTCCTGTGCTGTTACTGTCGAGCCAAGAGCATGGAGCTCTTTTACAGCCGCCATTCCAGAGCGGCCCATTCCTACAATAAGGATTTTTTTATCGGAGACTTCTCTTCTGTATTCATCAACTGTATAACTCATAATTCACTCCTCACCAGTTTTATGCAACTGAGAAATATGCAATTACACTCGAGCATACAGTTACGAGTGTAAATAGTTTTACTACGTTGTACTCTTTCATACCACCGAGTTCAAAATGGTGGTGAATGGGTGCCATACGAAAAAACCTCTTTCCACCAGTCTTTCGAAAATATACTACCTGAATAATAACTGAAAGAGATTCCACTACATATATTATTCCTGCAATAGGAAGCAAGAATTCAGTCTTACTTACTATTGCAATCGCAGAAAGGACCCCTCCTAGAGCCATTGAGCCTGTGTCTCCCATGAATATTTTAGCTGGGTACTTATTGAAAAATAAGAAACCAATCAGAGAACCTGCAATAGCTAGTCCACTGACCGTTAGTATGTATACATCGTGAGTGTACCCTACTACTGCAAAAAGGATTGCTACAACAAGCGTTACTGAAGACGCAAGACCATCAAGTCCATCGGACAGATTAACTCCGTTGGACATAGCGACTTCTGTCAGAATTACGAAAGGCATAAAAAGCAATCCGAAATTCACATATATATTGACAAACGGGATTAGCACATCCGTACCATTGCCACCAAGTATCATATATAGCCCTATCCCAAGGCTAAGCAATACTTGCAGCAATATCTTCTGCTTTGCTGTTAGTCCTAGATTATTCTTCTTGGCAATTTTCTCAAAGTCATCAAGAAACCCTATAGCACCAAATACGAGCATAGTAAGGATTATTGCAAAGGTGTCAGCTGCATCTCCGTTAGTGACCATCCCGGTAGCAAGCCCGGTAGCAATTCCAAGAACTATCATGACACCACCCATGGTAGGTGTCCCAGCCTTTTTTTTGTGCGCCTCCGGTCCTTCTTCTCGAATAAACTGACCAAACTGCTTCTGTTTAAGAAATGGAATCAGAAGTTTGGTCCCTACCGTCGAAATGAGTAATGATACTATAAAAACAACTATAAGTGAAATATTCATCTACCTCTTCCTTGCTAACTAATAGCTGAAATAACTTCTTCTAACTTCATGCCTCGGGATGCCTTTACTAAAATTAAATCGCCCTTATGAAGTATCGAGTTAAGGTCTTTAATCGCCTCATTTTTATCTTTGTACGAGATCACTCTCGTCTTACTAGCTGTATTATTCTCAGCTCCCATGAATGCGTCTTCCGCAGCACTAGCAATCGCCTCAGCATTTGATCCAATTGTTATCAGTAACTCTAGGCCAGCACCTACAGCGTATGCTCCCACGCTTCTATGGAGCTCTACCGAATCATCACCAAGTTCAAACATGTCACCAAGTATCGCCACATGCCTTTCTGCTTTAGATGCCATAAGCATCTTGATTCCTGCTTTCATAGATTCCGGACTAGCATTGTATGCGTCGTTAATAATCGTTAGGTTATCACGTCTATCAATCTCAAGTCGTCCAGATGAAAAATGTGTGTTGCCCAAAGCTAAAATAGCATCCTTCGGCTTGATACCCAGCCTTGTACCCGCAGCAATTGCAAGTGTGGCATTTCCGAGATTATGTGAGCCAACGACTGGTATTGTGAGTTCGAATGTCCCGTCGTAATCTTCATCACCCGTTTGAGCATCTAATATACAACTAACACCATCTATCCCACTATCTTTGATGTCGCGAAATATAAAATTATTGTCATCTGCACTTCCCACTGTTAGAATCGTCGTGCCAGAAGGCACTATTTTACTGACTTTCAGCCTAGTAAGCATATCACAGTCTGAATTCACAATAACAGTTTCTTTGTCATTAAAGTATCTCATAATACCTAGCTTTTCAATCGACAATTTCTCACGCGTTCCGAACACTTCAAGGTGTGAAGTGCCCACATTTGTCACCACACCTATTTGCGGCCTAACAATGTCAGCAAGTTCACTGATGTGCACAGATTCTCCAGCTCCCATTTCGATAACAGCAGCTTCAATATCATCTTCGAATCCAAACACTGTTAGCGGCACTCCATAATCGCTGTTAAGATTGCCTGGCGTCTTCCCGGTCTTGTACTTTGCTGCAAGCACTGCTCCTAGAAAATCTTTCGTGCTCGTCTTGCCAACACTACCTGTAACAGCAACTTTGATTAAATCCTTCCAGTCTGCCACATACTGTTTTGCAAGCTGCATGAGCGCATCTCTGGTATTATTCACTAGGATTACCGTCATATCACCAGTTTCTGAAATCTTTTTAGCCCAGTCGGGATTGGATACCACCGCTGCAAGACATCCGCTTTCCTTAACTGCTGGTAGGAAATCATGACCGTCATTTCTCTCACCTATAACTGCAAAAAATAGTGTTCCTGATTTCACCTGTCTTGAATCGATAGAAACACTAGTGATCTCTTTCGACCCTGCGTCAGATATAAGCTTTGCATCATGCATGGATTCAAGAATATATTTAATTCCTGTTTTCTTCATTAAACTAGTCCTTATTTATCACTATAAATGTATACCGTACCGCCTTTAGCAATCTTATCGCCTTTCTTAGGATACTGATCGATTACAACAAATGAATCACCAGTTCCTTCTGGCATCTTTTTAGCCTTGAGACCTGCAGCAGTAATCTTGCTTATCGCCTCACTGCTGTTAAGACCTGTAACATCAGGCACAGAAATCTCTGCTTTGGCTAGGGCACTCTTCTCACTCTTCGAATATTTACGCTCTATACCCTTGTATACAAGTGTCTTTTCGAGGATTTTCTTGACTATAGGACCGGCATTGGCTGCACCGTAAATACTCTTCTTAGGTCTCGTTACCATAACGAGAATTGATACCTGTGGATCATCCATCGGTGCCATAGCGATAAACGAAGCTATGGTCTGTTCAGAGTATCCTGAATTCTCAGCGATATTTGCAGTACCCGTCTTACCTCCGACCCTATATCCAGCCAGATATGCGCTTGTACCGCCGCCATCCGATACGTAGTACTCCATGATAGAACGCATCTTATCGGCAGTTGCCTTCGAAATTGTCTGTCTAAGACGTCTATTCTTAATTACTTTCTTAACCTTGCCATCGGGACCTATGATTTCCTTCACTACTTTAGGCTGCATCATTATTCCGTCATTACCAAGTGAATTTATTGCAGTCATAAGCTGGATTGGTGAAATAGCTATTCCCTGTCCATATCCCATTGTAGCAAGGTCAACGTTGCTCACATTATTCTTATTCTTAATTATTGGGTCAGCTTCTCCAGGTAAATCCACTCTCGTCTTCTGTGTAAATCCGAAGATATCAATATACTTGTAGAAGTTAATCTTTCCCATATCAAGGGCAACTCTAGCTAATGCAGGGTTACATGAATTTCCAACCGCTTCAGTGATATTTTGAGTGCCATGTGGAACTGGACTCCAGCAATTCAGCTTTGTTCCATCCACGTTGATATATCCAGGACAGTTGTATCTAGACGAATCGGTTGTAGTTCCGGATTCGATAGCGGACGAAGATGTTATCAGCTTAAATGTCGATCCTGGCTCATAAAGACCACTGACAGCTGGATTAGTCCACATTCTACTGAGGTACGCGCTCTTCTCCTTAGTACTGAGAGATTTAAACTTCTTCGCTTCATCACCTGATGGTGTATATGGGTTGTTAGGATCATAGCTTGGAGTACTTGCCATAGCAAGAATATCCCCTGTACGCGGATCCATCACTATGCATGTAATTGACTCTGCGCCAGTATCATTCATGCCCTCAGCGAGTGCATCTTCAACGTAGTGCTGAATTACCTCATCTATCGACGTTACAAGGCTATCACCATTCTGAGGGGAATAATATTTACTGCTACCTACAGAAAGTGCATTACCATATATATCAGTCGTTCTAACCACTCGCCCTTTGATTCCGGCAAGTTTCTCGTTATATTGATATTCTAGGCCGTTAAGTCCAGTGTTTTTACTGTCTACTGACCCAAGGAGTGTGGATGCAAATGTACCATTAGGATATGACCTAGTAACCTTTGTCTTTACTACAATATCATCTCCCCACTCTTTCTGAGCCTTATTGACTTGACTTTGATCAAGCCCTTTTGCAAGCAAAACTAGATTCTCTTTGCCTGAAAGCTTTTTCTTCATCTCCTTACGGCTATCGCCAGATAGTTTAGATAAGTCGCGTAGATTCTTTTCTTTTGCAGAACTATCCAATCCTTTTTTCTTGTACAGGTTAAGCGAATATCCATAAAGTTCATACTTTGTGACTGTTTGTGCTAGGACTTTTTTATTTCTGTCATAAATATTGCCTCTGACGGGATCAAGCTCTGTATCTATCTTCTGCATTTCAGCAGCCTTTGCATTTAAATCATCAGCCTTAATAACCTGCCAGTACGCTAGACGAAATATCAGGATCGTAAAGCATACTACGATTGCTAGAAATCCAAAACCAAGTCTACTTTTGTTTTCAGCAGTCACCGCTGTATCTACGGCCTTACGATTATTGGTATTGGAGGTTGTTCTAGTCACCTTTCTTTTACCTGAAGCCTTCTTATTCTTTTTATCTAAAGGATTGTGGAACTTAGCCATCAAATTCTCCTAATTACTCTCTAATTATCCGCAACACTACAATCTACATTATATACCATATCTAGTCGTTTTTTGTATATTTACTGTACATATATTTGAAAAAAGCCACCGATCCAATTTAGGATCAGTGGCATTATAATCGATATGAACTATTTATTCATAAGCTTCATCCTTGATTGCCGATGCTAGGTTTGTCTTGCTAGAAGATTTTGAGTCTCCAATAGTTATACAATTCTGCGATTCAGAATGTACCATTCCGTATTCCTCAGTTGCAGTTTTCTCAATTTTATTGATGTTGCTCGCATCGTTTATCTTCGTGTTTAGCGAATCGACCTCTGCTTGGATATAGTCGTTTTTCTTCTGAAGCTGGTTGTTCTCTTGATTGAGATTTGCCGCAAAGGCGGACATAACCACCATCATGAGACACATGATTCCCGCAATAATAACTATAGCAAGCATCCTCGAATTCTGCTTTGCTCTTGTGCTACGATTTATACTGCTAGAGCTCCTTCTTTCAACGCGAGCTCCACCATTCATTGTCCCTGTTACGTTAGTCGCAACCTGCATTTCCTTCTTCTCCCTTACTGAATACCCTTAAATTTTTTCAATAACTCTTAGCTTAGCGCTTCTTGCTCTCGGATTCGATTCCAGCTCTTGTTTGCTCGCTACTAATGGCTTTCTCGTAACCTTTCTTACATCTGCCACTTTACCGCATACGCACACAGGTAGCTCTGGCGGACAGGTGCATGGATTCACTCTCTTGTTAAACGCATCCTTTACTATTCTGTCTTCTAGTGAATGGAATGTTATAACAGACATTCTTCCACCAGGCGATAATAGATCAGGAAGTCTCTCCATCGCTAGCTTTAGATGTTCTAGCTCTCCATTTACCTCTATCCTAATCGCTTGAAATGTTCTCTTTGCCGGATGAGGCCCTGTTCGTCTTGCCGAGGCTGGAATAGCAGCCTTTATAATCTCTACCAGTTGTCCCGTGGTCTCTATATATTTTTCATCTCTCGCTTTAACTATGAACTTAGCTATGCGTGATGCCCAGTGTTCCTCGCCGTACTCCTTGATTATTCGGAAAAGCTCAGCTTCTGAATATTCATTTACCACGGTCGCCGCTGTGAACATGTCGTCCTCATTCATACGCATATCCATAGGAGCATCGTGCATGTATGAAAACCCACGCTCTGCTGTATCCAGTTGATAAGAAGAAACGCCTAAGTCCAAAAGTATTCCATCCACTTTGCCAATTTCAGCTCTTATCTTATCGATATCACTATAATTTGCATGAATGAACGTCTTCTCACAGCTGAACTTACTCAGCCTCTCCATAGCGGTTTCAAGCGCAACACTGTCTCGATCAACCGCCACCAGGTGTCCATCTGCACTGAGTTTCTCGCAGATTCCTGAAGAGTGACCAGCTCCTCCGACCGTGCCGTCCATATAAGTCCCATTCGCCTTTATATTGAGCGAATCGATAACCTCATTGAATAAAACTGGCACATGTTCAAACGTCATCATCTCTCCTAAAGCCCATACTCAGCTAATTTCGCTATGAAATCTTCGTCATCCATAGGATTGTCATCCTCATTTTCATTGAAGATTTCCTTGCTCCAAACCTCTATCTTGTCCATCGCACCAAGGGTTACCAAGTCTTTATCTATCCTTGCATAACTCTTGAGGTTGGTAGGAACTATCACGCGTCCCTGCGAATCAAGTTTACATTCACTCGCCTGCGAAAATAACTTCCTTATGAACTCTCGTATAGCTGGGTCTGACTGTCTAAGTTCCTTTAACTTCTCTACTAACAGCCCCCAATCTTCCATCGTATAGATGTAGATGCAGCGGTCATACCCTCTTGATAGAACGCACTCCCCGCCGAGCTGGTTTCTGTACTTTGCCGGAATGATTAACCGGTTCTTGCTGTCTATTGAATTTTCATAAGTCCCGGTAAACATCTCTTCCCTCTTTGCACACAAATTCTATTTTTTATATTTGCTCCTCCATTTTAAACCACTTCTCTCCACAATTCAACACTTTATTGGTATTTTTATGTATTTTTCAGTAATTTCGCTAATTTTTTTCATAAAAAAAAGAAGACTGTTCAGACCCAGTCTTCCATCATAAATTCATTTAATAATCATTCGTCAAATGAGCAAAGATACACTTTTAGATAATCACTTTTTTAAGTCCCACAGCTGCCTCAAGATTTAGCAATCCGTCTGCTTCTGTATAAAAATATACTAGTTTTTCCGCCCTACAATCCATTTCGCCAGGATCAACGGCATCGCTGCGATAAACCTTAAACTCGCTGCCCAGCGGCGCTTCGTGTACGTACCTAAGATTAATCGATGTTATAAAATACTTTTCGGCATCATCAATATTATCGTACAGCTTAGATGCATATACAGTATTATTCATATGCATATTAATATCTATCATCGACATCGCAACCTTGGAACTCTCAACCTCTTGAAACTTAAGCTCTTTAGGAATTCTAAACCTCCTTGGAATCGAGAGTTCTGGAGCCTCATCCATAGAATAAGTACCCATATCATAATCTTTGCTAGCTATAAGCTTACCCGTAACGGTATCAACGAGAGCCCAGTTGCAGATTGCTTTTGCAACCAACTGTCCGCCCTTATACATTTCATAGCCACGCGGAAAATTCGCACCTTTCCCAGGGATAATCCACGTTTCTACATCTACGTCGGAATACTTTTCAACTGGCTTAAACACCTCAATGCTCATTCGACTTACCACAAAAGCTTTATGCTCTTTGTTATAAAGTTCATCGTATGCCACCGCCTCTTCTCTCATCTGTCTATCACCAGATTCCTGAAGAAGCTGCATAAGCTGCATCGGTTTAAGCGCGCCATGCAGGTCGACTTCATACGATCTAATATTATAATGTGTCTTGAATCTCATATAAGTCCCCTTTTCTATACTACAGTCGAATTATTTGTCCTGTCATAAAAGATGAACTGATTGATGCCAGCTGCCTAGTTGCATCTGCAACATGTGTACTAGCATTGTCATCTTTCTCATATATAATAGCATTGACATTAATATTTGCATCGTTCAGCGATTTAGACAGTGATATGGTCAAGCCCTTGATATACGATTCGAGTATATCGCATGAGAACCCTGAGTTCTCGTCCTTCGCAGCGGTTATTATTATACTGCCACAACGTCGGTTTAAAAACGGTCTGAGCGCTCTAATCGTATAGAAGAGTCCATCAATCTCTGCAATTACCATGTTCCGCCATTTGTCACCATCCATATTGTCAAAGCTCGTGTTGTCAGAAATATCAATATTAAACACAAGCACATCAAACTCATCATCGAAATATCCTCTTAGCACTTCAAGTGCCGACCACAGCGAATCAAGTTTAGATATCTTACACCTAATATTAAGTGCACTTACCTCTTTGCTAAGAGCAATGGCCTTATCGTATGAATTGCTGTAAAAGAAAGCTGTAGATGCACCGTACGAAGCAAAGCTTCTCACTAGCATCTCACCACCAGCATTTACACCGTCTGTTATAAGAACACGTTTGCCCTTTCTCATGTTTTAGACCTCCAACACTACTGCTCATGAATATTTTTAATGTTATCACTTAGCCCACACAACATCAAGAGACCGCTATATGCTTCTGCACATAGCGGCCCTCTAATATATTCAAATATGTGATATCTCTAGATATTACCAAAACTACTATTTCCAGAAATCCGTCTCGTCATGTATACCGATATCTGATGCGATAAAATGCGGATCAAGGCCAGCATGCTTTTGTTTCCTGTAGTCATTCAAGCATCTAACAGCAGTTCCACCTAGGAATAAAATTACCGGCATGTTAGTAATGACCATAAATCCTTGTGCCATATCAGCCATATTCCATACGAGGTCAGCCTGTGACACAGCACCCACATATATCAGGACAATAGCAAGGCATCTAAATACAAGCGCTTCCTGTCTCTTGAGATTCCTCTTCAGTACAAATGCCAGGCAGCCTTCGCAATATGAGTAGTTTCCAATTAGCGTAGTAAAAGCAAAGAAGAACATCGATATAGCGATAAATATAGGTCCGAAATTGCCAAGCGTCGAATGAATAGCGGCTTGTACGTACCCCGCAGCATTTGCAGCATCTCCATCAACGTATTTCTGAGGATCTACATCCGTAATTAAGCATAGGAATGCTGTTGTTGAACAGATAAGGAGCGTATCGATAAATACCGACAGCATCTGAACAAGTCCCTGCTTTACAGGGTGAGATACATCTGCTGTAGCGGCGGCATTAGGCGCAGATCCCATACCTGCTTCGTTAGAGTACAGTCCCCTCTTCACACCAAACATTATGCAAGATCCCGTGAACCCACCGAAGATTGCTTTGAAATCAAAAGCATTTGCAAAAATAAGCTGGAACATGTGAGGAACGTTCTTGATATTCATGAGGATAACCACAAATGCAACACCCACATATATGATGCCCATTACAGGTACAAGTATCTTTGTTACATCTGATAACCTCTTTGCACCACCTATTACAATCGCTCCAAACGCAATCGCAAGAATCACACCGATAACTTTTGGCGAATTCTGATTATAGAAACTAAAGGTGCTAAATGTTGACTGCAGATTATAAGCTGCTAGCATATTATAGCCGACTGCATATGTAAATATTATGATTATAGAGAAGAATATTCCGAGCGCCTTTCCGAGGCCTTTGAACCTAATCGCATCTCGCATGTAATATGCCGGTCCGCCGTAGCTAGAGCCATCGCTGTTTTTCTTCTTGTAAATCTGAGCAAGTGTAGACTCAACAAAAGCCGAAGCTCCGCCAAAAATAGCAGTAAGCCACATCCAGAAAATTGAACCAGCTCCGCCGAGGATAATAGCTGTGGCAACACCGATGATATTACCGGTACCTACTCTAGATGCAGTAGAAACCATTAACGCACCGAATGACGAAATACCGTTTTCACTCTTGGGTTTCTCAGACACAACTTTGATTGAGTCCTTGAACATGCTTATCTGCATGAATCTGGTGCGAATTGTAAAGTACAATCCACCAGCAAGTAGTAGCAGTGGCACAATCCAAGGCTTATATAGCACATCACTTATCATGAGCACTATATTGTTAATAGCATTTTCCATATTTTTTCTCCCTAATAATAAGTCCGCATAGTAGTAACGTATAAAGTAAAAGTATTTTAGTATAAAAAGTTGATGCACGATTCCCCTAATAATCATGCATCAACGCGAAAATTATACCACACTACAAATAATGTGTCTATTATTTGTATATTATTTTAAATGGCATTACTCTATGATTATAGCTTGGTAATTAGCTGTTCTTTAGCTTCCCTACTCATCTTTTTTATGTGCCATTCTCTGCTCATCGCTTCGCTCCTATTTTCAAACTCCTCGTAATACACTAAATCTACCGGAACACGTGTACTAGTGTATTTTGCACCACTTCCACTATTGTGAGTATCAATTCTTTTAGCTAGATTTACCGTCCATCCCGTGTATAAACTACCATCATCGCAAAGCAATATATATGTGTAGAAACCGTCTTTTTCAGGTGCTTTTAGCTTTTTAAACTTTTCTACATGTGAAGGTTTATAATTATTAATCATAAAATTACCCACTAATCTTTTTCATCGCTGTTAGAACATCATCCATATGACCATGATTGCCACCTTTGTTATAGCAGCCCAATGTAATGACTATGTACTTTTTGCCATTCTTTTCCGCTAATACAGCGATGCTCTTGCCTGCTTCTTGTGTGTATCCAAACTTACCACCGAGAACTTTAAAATTCTTCCTCTTGTACTTATTAAATGCTGAAATAACGTCATTAGATAATTTTATACCATCAGGGTGACGCTCAGTCTTTGTCGATACATAAGTCGGCATAGTGAAAATTTTGTAATAATCTTTATCCGATAGCGACTCCTTGAGTAATTTCGCAACATCCGAAGCAGTCGAATACTCTCCTTTTTTATACACACCATCCGGTGTCTCGTAATGCGTATTGGAAAGTCCTATTACACTTGCTTCGTCATTCATCTCACTTACGAAATGGTTTATATTACCACCCATCATGATAGCAATCGAATTTGCGCACGCACCATCAGATCGCATAATCATCGCATAAAAGAGATCCCTTAAATCGGTGCTCTCATCCACATCATAACCCACCATAAACTCTTTTTGCCGCTTGACAATATTAACCGCTTCTTCACTCACTTGCCCGCTATCATCAAGGCCAAGACCCTTACTTCGCATAATTATGAGAGCTTTTCGGCAGGTCATCAGCTTAGTTAGAGATGCTATTGGCAGCTTCTTATTGCCGTTAACATCAATCGCTACTTTACCGTCAGTCAAGTTGTATACATATACACTTTTGCTATTATAGATATCTTTGCTTCTGCTCCGGCACTCTCCAGTTCCTCTATCAGAGATAAAAAAACACATGAAAGAAACTATTGCAACCACAATGATTGCAATAGTTATCCAGATGTAAATTCTTTTTCTTTTATTCTTATTCTCGCGTCTAGTTTCCAATATACCTTCTTACTAAAATTCTTACAGAAAGCATGATGCTAATTCAAACCAACTTCCGAGATGGCTAAATGCTTTTATAGCATCTCTAGAAAAGCAGTAATTCTAGTATTAAGCTGCCCGACATCTGCCTTAGAATAATCCGTTTCTACGCTCAGGTACGGAATCCCCTTCTCCTCTGTTACGAATTTTCCTATCGATTTAGATTCAATATTATATGTCAGACAGGCCGTAAGCGACATATCCACTACTCCATCTACATTATATTGATCGATTAGTCTCCCTAGCAGTTCATACCTATTCTCATTTGGAGTCATCACTGAACATCCAATCTTAAGGTATCTATCTGCTATCGCTCCTATTATATCATCAGCCTCTGCATCCACAAGTCTATCAAAATTCTTGTACCCAGAACAATTCTCGTAACATACAACAACGCCACCATTATTTTCTATGGCATTCACAACCTTCATGGTTCCACTACCCATCGGACATCCTGTTATTAAAATTCTAGAACGCTTATCTAACATATTGCCATGATTGTATTCATCTTCTATTCGATTAGTCAGGGCATTAAGTGATCCGATAAGTTCTTCTTTATCGAATTTAAAGGTGCTGCCATATACAGCATTGAATAGATTTTCTCCTGTAATAGGTGCCGGATCATGTATCATCACTTCAGAGATCTTTCTCTGTGCATCTCTCTCCCTATTCTTGAGACTTGCAGCATCTCGAAGCTTATCTTCTGTAATTTCAACACCAAACTTTTCTTCCAAATACTTGATAAACTTAACTACTTCTGCACGCCACAGCTTCCTACCTTCTTCGTCCTGACTATTAGGAAGATTCATTAGGTAAAGTTCCTTAAAATCAGACATGAGCTCGTACATTTTCTTCTTACCATCGCAAGTCGTTTCACCTACAACTACGTCGGAAAAATGGAAGTAAGGACACTTATCAGATTTTGCAAACCCGTAACTGGCCTTAATCAGCGGACATAGGTTGGCAGGTAAATCTTTTTCGGCCTCAGGAATAGCTTCATCCGACATAGAACATAGGCCTATAGGCGCTGCCCCTGCTGCCATAGCAACTTCCTGCGGAAAATAGGTGCAGTATGCACCTATAACCGGTGTGCCCGACTCCTTGATTTCTTTAACGCTTAAGAATGAGTTCCTCCTCTGTTCAGAGAACTCCTCAAATACCTCCGGTAATTCCTTAATAATTTCCATATCTGCTCTCCACCTACTCTTTAAGTATCAAAATTCGTGCTGCATGCGATAAATCATTGTACTAGCACTAATACACTTTAAAAAATAATTATACCAGTTCACTTTAGAGGATTTTACACCTGTCCATGCATAAATTCAATCTCATAAATGCGCATTTTACAGCACTTTGAGGATTATAAGCCTTTTTTATATCACCAGTTATTATTTTTTATTTTTCAATAATTAGTATCAAAACACACCATTATTAAGTATTTATTAAATTGTGCACAATCTACTATGAAGTGTAGTATTTACATGCTATATTTACAGATAATAAATGTACTCATTACGCGATTAGGAGAATTTATAATGGACAGTACAAAACTAAATAAGCTGAAAGTCTTGTCTGGTGCGCAGCTCAAATATATAGCTTTTCTCTCAATGCTGATAGATCATACAAATAAAGCACTTATATACCCGAATCTTACGGGAGGGAAACTAAATATTTTAAGCGATGTATTTGATATACTCGGCAGAATTGCCTTCCCAATATTTGCCTTTCTACTTGTAGAAGGTTATTTCAAAACACGAAATAAATGGCGTTACCTCGGAACACTCCTATTGTTTGGGGCTATTTCAGAGGTGCCATTCGACATGTTTACAAGCGCAGAATTTTACGAAAAGAACTGGAGCAACGTAATGTTTACGCTTGCACTCATGCTTATAACAATCTGGATTATAGATATACTTAAGGAAAAGATGAAGTCTTTACATATGTTTTTTTGGTACCTCGCGTCTTCCTTCGTCCTACTAGCCGGCATTGCTCTCTCCTTGTACTTTAGTGTCGACTATGACTACCATGGAATCCTGATTGCATACTTTTTCTATTTATTCCACGGGAGAGAGTTACTGGCAATTCCATTCTGTTTTGTTTCGATGATCAAGGAACCATGGGCACTACTTGGGTATGGATTCGTTCTCACTTACGACGGAAAGCGCGGAAAGCAGTATAAGCTTTTGAACTATTTATTCTATCCTGTACACCTACTAATACTGGGAATAATTAGAATGAAATTGGGAATCTAAATTTTATTCTAGTGCTTAATTTGAGCAATATAAAAATACATGATGCACAACCATCCAGAACATGACATCTTAATACAAAAATAAAATGCTAAAGGCCTGATTCTATGAATCAGACCTTTTTGCATGTACGAAATATGGAGTTAGGAATATTTCGACCAGTGTTAATATGTGGCCAGCACCCATTAGATTGGGGCGCATGCCTTTGAAGCGATGTCCTAGCTGCAATATTCTAATGGATATCGCTATTACTCTACCTATCTTATGTAAATTAATTCTATGGTATGGAATTATTCTAGTGTCAAGTGATTATTTGTATTTTTTATGCTACTTATCGCAAAAAAAATTATATTTTTTGCAGTTTTGAAACGTCATATTCAAATAAATATTTGGATATGATAAATAAAATATTTGGATATTGAAAAACCTTGGATTACACCAAGGTTTTCCATATCACTACAATCTGTTTTTATCTAGCCTATCTTTATCTGAAGTTCTATTACCACGTGGAGTTCTCCTGCTCTTTTAAATCTGCTTGCAATAATACCTCTTACCGGATTTATTGCAATCTTTTCACCGTAGCGATCATAGGCGTTCTTGCGGAACCTATCGATTGCCGACATATCAAACTTTTTAACACATCCAATATTTTCAAGTGAACACAGGTACATTCCCTCTGGCTCATACTCGCATCCATGAGGCAAATCTATAGATAGCTCATCTATATAGTTTTTTGATATATCTGCAAACCACGACTGCTTATCATCGATGGAAGTAAATCCATAATCCACAAATGGATTTACGTAATCTGAGAACAATACATCACTGATTGATGCATCAAGTTCTATGGACCCAAATTCCCCACCAATACTATCCACAACGTGGTACCTGTAGCGACCAGGCATACTCTTTGTCCAATAACTACCTATGCTTTGATTGCTCGCTTCATATCTAGCTTTGAGTTCTTCTATGCGTTTTAAAAGCGTGGTGCCAAAGCTTAATTCACCCTTAAGTTCATTATAATATCTATCCAGATAACACGACATATTGTGTTTATAATCACCCTGCCGCATCGCCTCGATTTCTCTAATGCTCAGATTAAGATTTTTGTGCTGAATTGTATCAAGCAGCTCAAAAACCGCCATATTGTCATAGGTGCGGTAATTGTTGCTTTCATTGCGCTCCGAGGCAATCACACCTCTCTTCTCATAGTAGCGAATCATATCTCTGGATAAGTTCAAGAAATTAGCTACTTCTCCGATCGTGTACTTCATATCTCCACCCTATTAACCTTTGGCATGATTATATAGTATAGAGGGTAGTTCGATGTGAATTGTTTTTATTATGTGCAAGGCATCATTATTTTCAGAGTTAGGAATATCTACGAGCGATTTACTTAAGTGTCTAAATATAAGTCGACCAACTTTACAAAAGAGGCTGACAGTTATTGATAAACAACAACTATTAATCAATATAAATCATAACCCTCATAAATTCTATAAACTAAACTGAACTTGGATGTTGTAAATAAAAAACAGATGATAATCAAACGGACCCCCTTCGGGGTCCTATTAATCATTTAAAGCTTACAGCACTAACTATGTATTATACATTGCCACAAACTATAATATTCGGATTATGACACAGAGCTTGGTGCAACCTTTTAACCTGGCATTATCGTTGTTATAAGATTATTTTAATTATTTTGACGGTATAATCTCAATCCAATATCCATCTGGATCTTCGATGAAATATATCCCCATCCCCTCATTAACAAAGACAATGCAATCTAACTCCTCATGAAGTTTAACAGAAGCTTCGATATCATCAGTAGTCATTGCAAGATGATACTCGAGTTCTCCTAGTTCATATGGCTCCTTGCGGTCGTGTAAATACGTGAGTTCCAGCTGAAAATCGGTTTTACCATCACCAAGATAAACTAAAGTAAAGTTGTCGCCATGGTTTTCTCTAACTGGCTTTAGTCCAAGCGCCTTATCGTAAAACTCAAGGCTACGATCTAAATCTAGGACGTTGAAGTTAAAATGATTAAAAGTAAACATGTTTTCTCCTTTAAATCGAACAGAATATAAAATCAATTGTATTAGCGATTCCCTAGAGCATCTTTTAAACGAGGAATTCATTCGATACCATTTGAATTTGATTAAGTTAATTCGATTTCTTTCATACTTTGATATATTTTTCTGTATTATATCATACAATAATATGTATCGATGATTATCTATAAACACTTCAGCAATATTAATGTACTAATAATATAATCTAATGTATTCTATTGACGTTTTGCTATATTTATTATTTAATTAAAACACCATCTTTTAAAGATGGGCATAACCAGGTGCGTGCTTCCCCTAAGTGAGGTGGGCACCTTGTTTTTATTTGATAATCTGCATCCTACTTGCTTTATAAGCATGTATAACTCGTACATAAAACTTAAACAACCATTAAAAAGTCAATGTTTCTAATCATTTTGGCGGACACGGGAACCCGTGGCTTCTCGCCCCATACTTGCTACATAAAAAACCATCCGCGCGTCGAACGCGTGGTTGTTAAGTAGGCGGGCAAAGCCCTCTGCTCCTCGCGGA
>NZ_CALISE010000025.1 GCF_938041965.1 uncultured Mogibacterium sp.
CACAACCATGTTTACCGATGGGACAACGGGATGGACTTCCGAGTGCGCCGGGTAGAGTTCAAAAGACGAGGATTTTACCCCTTAAAGTGGTCATGTGTGTTAGTGCCTTGAGAAGCTGAACCATATATTTCCCCAGCAGCTGAATAAGCTTCAAAGATCCTTCATTAAATCTAACTGCTTACTCTCCCCAACATCATCGACACTTTCACCACTTACAGGAGTTGCCGTCAAAGATACAGATTTAATACTGGTAAAGACTCCCTTTGTAGCTTCACCTTCAACCATCAACATGACATTCTTATCATGAGCTTCAATAGCTTTGTGATAGTCTTCCTCTTGAAGTCGGATGGAAAATGAACGTAATTTACTATCGTAAATGCTACGGAGTTTGATTCTAGCGGAGTTAGGCTCCTCGTATTTTCGTTTAAGCTGAATAACTTCACCTACAATACGGATGCTTTTAGACTGTGAAGTTTTAGAAAGTACCTCATGGCCTTTTTCTGCAGCGTCTTTGAGATCAGGAGCAAAAGCAATAGCATATGACTTCTCTCCTGACTCCTCTTTCGTAAGAGGCACATACTCAATTCTAATCTCAGTCTCACTACTACCGATAATTCCTTTAATACCAATTAAGATATCAGCCGAAACCCCTTGCGACACTCCCCATTCAAAAACTTCTTCATCTTTAGTTTCTAGATAATTAGATAAAACTTCTTTTGAAGCATCTAAAGCAGCAGTCATCGTACAAGTGATGTCACGACCCGTAATTACAGAATGCGCCTTATTATCTTTACTATTTGAGACCCTAATATTTTTTTCAGTGGGAATATATGCAGAAATAATATAACTACCCACCTCTGTTTGACCCATATAACAGTTTTCAAGATAATTATTTGCGATAATATGCCCAGAATTAGCAAAGTAACGTCTATAATCCTGCGTCGTCTTTGCACTAGCAGCAAGAATTTTCTTCATTCCATCAATGGAATCAGCCCCTTGTTGCCAAGGAAGAATACCAGGATAGGATTCCCCTTCAACACGCAACTGCAGTTTATCTAGTTTCTTATTGACACGCAGTTCAGCCATTTGAAGTTCCTCTTCTATATTTTCCGCAGATAATGAAACAAGTTGCTGAATAGCCCTATGAATCAATCGATTAAAATCTGGAGCTTGCGGATTAACGGGAATAAATACTGCCGCTTCGCCTTTATCTACTGCTGCCACAAGACGTGATGATTCTGTCGGCAGCCATAAGGTCATACACGGATTAGCACTATCATGTGGCATCCAATTCATTTCCCGGAGAGCAAGTTCCAAACCATCCAAGGAGTAATGTTCAATCATCTTTCAAGAGCTCCTTTTCTATATTGAGCAAAGAGACGAATAATTGTTGAATCATCAAAAATATTTTCAGCCGGAACATGCACATCAATCTTTCCTTTCGGAGAAGATACATTATGCTCTTTCATACCAGTCAGATTAAGCCAATAGTTTTTAACATAAATTTTTGTATGATCACCACCAATAGAAATCCAATCATCCACTCGCGGTACAACGTGCTGTGCTACAAGAATCATTGGTTCATGTTTCCCCTGAGAACACATTTCCTTATATCTTTGACATGAAAGCCTTACGATGAGATTCCCACTTTTATTGACTTCTTTCTCGGTGCACTTCAATTGAAAATTAATCGTAAGTCTATCTTGAATTCCTGTTATTTGATGCGTTAAAGTTATGTCGATGCCCTCATCAATTGAAGATTCCAGAATATTGCAACCTGCAGCGCTAGCAAACGCTCGGATAACACTCATTTGAAGCTGTTCCTTTGACTCTGATTTCCGGCCTTGCACTAGACCACCACGCACCATGTATTGCTTTAAACCTGGATCATCAGTCAATGCAGTCATGCAGTTCATAATAGTCTTGAAGGCATAAAATATTAAGATTTTTACAACATCATATTATTTTCTTCTTTCAAAGCAGTTTAGAAATTTTCTAACTATCGGAGAATCCTGACCTGCCAAAAACTATCAGGAAACTTATTTAACTACTGGAGAAACATGCCCCCAGAATATCTCGTCATCTAGACACGCTTCTCTCCCCCGCCGATTGTGCAGTAAAACACCCATTAATCAGATTAGCTGCCTGCTGGTTGGCGGTAT
>NZ_CALISE010000026.1 GCF_938041965.1 uncultured Mogibacterium sp.
GAGCGCTTCCTTGCCATGGAAGAGGCCAGGAGTTAGAGTCTCCTAACCCGCACCAGTTTAGAGTGTCGAGCCTTAAGCTCGATTTTTTAATAAGACCAAGATATTAACGTTTTAAATTAATGGATGTAGTTCTATACTGATATTGTATGAGTAGGAGTGGTGAAAAACTCATCGAAAGAGAGGCTGAACGAAAAAGGCTGAACAACTTCCTGTTAAATCCCAAGGGAGGGTCAATTTTACTCGCTGGAGATAGAGGATCAGGAAAAACAACCCTAGTTAATAGTGTGCTTGATGGATTCAAGAATAATAAGTCTCGTAAAAGCAGAAAGACTAAGCGTTCACGGCGATTGTTATTTTGGGATAATAAGATAGTATTATATATACCATTAATTATTCAATCATTTGATCCTAGCGACAAGAATAAGCAAGAAGAACTCTCATACAGGAAACTTTTGCTAAGAACCATAGCTAGAAGCATGGAAAGTGAATTACTTACTAGACGATACAGTAAGCTTGATTTACCTATGAGATGGTTCCGCTCAATTGGTTACATACAATCAGTGCGCAAGCTAAAACCCTTGGTTAATAGCACCAGCTTAGTGCGTGAATTATCCAGCAAAGGTAGCCTGAAGAATCTCGGAATCATATCGTACAATTGGCAGCAAAATATTGATATCTCTGATGCTGTCATTGAAATGAAACTAAGGGATATATTTACAACATATTCAAAAAACAACTCGATTATTATTGTTATTGATGAGCTAGATAAGCTTGAAGATACAGGCTTTAAGCCGGAAAGTATTGCTTTATTACTCAAGAATCTATTCAATGACACTGGCGTGCATGCTATATTCATCTCAAACGAGCCGACAATAAATCGTATTCAGCAAAAAATAAAACAAGAACCGTTTTGTGCGGAACATACATTGTTTAGAGATATAATTCTTCTGAACCACTTACATCCGTCTGAAATGGTTAATCTTATCAATGAGGAGATCCAGAATTTGTCTAAGATAGATAAGAGACAAGTAATTGCTTCCGTAAGCCTAGCATCACAGTTAATGCCTTTTAATATTTCCCTCTTACGACAAAAGCTTGGCATTGATAGATACAATATTGTCTCTAAATTACAAAACGAACTCGGAAACTATCGGTACCTTTATGAATCAACGATGCATCTGTTTATAAACCATCTATATGAAAAACATTCCAAAAACTACGACCAATACCATAATCGCATATTATACAAGGCTTTGACCGAAGCAAGCAACAACCTATTTAATCGTGAAATACGCTACATCAATTGGGAAGCTATTGATTCAATATTCTATACTTCAAATATATTTATAGATTCGCAAGATGAACTCATAGTGAAAGATAAAGGGGAATATGAAGGTCAAATAGAAGACTGGCCAGATATTTGTATTCAGCTTCAAACCCTTAATGATCACGAACAGAAACATATACTAAATGCCGTCGAAGAGTTAGTGGCGGTGCTTGATAGAGCCGGCTACTTGGATATGGAATTTGATTCGGAGTATTCAACGATACTGAAATTTAAGACTTTTATGGGTGATGAGTTCACTACAGGTAATATTAAGGATAATATAGATGATTACCTTAGTCCAACCGATGAAGAAAAATATATAGTAGAGAGACTTAACGCAATAGATGCTCTATGCAAAATACTTATAGGCAGTTCTGTATTCGCAAATCTTCTCTATATACCAGTTAAGGAGGCGACTAGTTATGATAAAAAAATCCAAACACTTGATGACAGTAATTACCATCACACCATACGACCAGCTTGGAAGCCAATTAAGGATCGACTTGCTGAAGCTGACGCTCAACTGATGAATAGTCTTGCAAATATGACAGCAAGGAAGCTCCAAGCACGACTATATTATAGTACATTTGATATATCGGTAGATGCCCAAAATTTAAGCGTAAAACTAGTCTTTAATTCAAAAACTTACATCATACACCTTGCCTACAAGCCATGTGATCTAAATATTCCTGATAATTGTGAAAAACTATTTATTCTGTATACTGGCAGCCAGGCTCCTTTTAAAGATAATAATCCAAGGAAAGCTCGCCGCCAAATTAATTGCCATAGGGATTGGGTTAATCTTGAGCCTGAGATTGAGAATATAGTTTCTTATATAGACAAAAACCAACCACAGAGTTAATTATTAAATAACTGGATCCTCAAATAATAGTCATTTTGTGCATTTCACCTATTTTGTTAATTTATCCGCACAGCTTTTGCGATACGAATAGTGATAAATCAGAATATTAAACACACACCTCAACAAAAATGCTCCACAATCTTATCACCAGCAATGCCAAATCCGGTTAGCGTGTAGGTGCTCGACATGATGGATTGCCTGTGCGGCGGCGATTGCATCCAGGCGTTGAAGGCTACGCGGCTAGTATGCAGGTCTGGCGGCGAAGTTTGCACCAGATTCTCGGCCGGCGCGTTGCAGACAGCCCTCGCTTTAAGCAGTCCGTGCGGAATAGTTGTGCCCGGTTTATAATGGCTAAAATAATTATTCTCTTTC
>NZ_CALISE010000027.1 GCF_938041965.1 uncultured Mogibacterium sp.
CCATTTCTTTTTTTGTCTGCGTTTTTAGACAAAAAAAGGAGGACTTCTGCACATAAGCATAAGAAGTCCTCTGAAATGAAATAAACTTGCTCTTTCTCTATATTTTAAATTTGATTTTTTATGATAATTACCAGTATCAAAAAGGTCTATTGTTTTTTCCTTTATGAATAACAGACCCTAAATAATACATAGCAATTACCTCCATTATTTAATCCATTTTTCCCTCACAAACGAAAGATTGATTAAATCACTCCTGCTTTTTCAAAATGTTTTTTAAGTATCTTTATTGCAACAAATGCTCCTATGCAGGCAAGAACAAAAGTTATCAAGCCAAATTCTACTGCCCACGAAACTTTGAAATAAGATAATGCTTCATTTATTTGTGCTTCGCTCATTTTCCATTTTGATGCTCTTTCCACAAAAGAAGCTGTCCCGAATAAAATTACAGGAATTACTGTCCCTAAAAAATCTGCTAATGCAAATATCCCATACCCAATAATCATTCGTCCCTTGCTCTCATAATTTCCTATAATCAAATCACATATAATTCCACCGATTACAGCAAAGACTGCATGAGGTAAATGTCCTCCTGACAACGCAATTAAACCAAGAAGCGTTCCTGATATTGTAAATACACCCTTCTTTTTAACTTTTACAGCCATAAGAATATAAACGGTAGCAGCTATCATAAAGCTAACTCCTGAAGCAATAAATCCTCCAATAACTGTTGTTGCCATAGCAAATGCAACTGCCATGTATATGACAATTCCAATTGCATTAAAAATTCCGATTGTAATAAAATCACGACCATTTAATTTGTTTTTCATAAAAGTCCTCCTAATAAATTTTCTGTATTACTATCACAAGAACAATCATCAAAGCTCCTAATAGACCAATCATTAAGTCTGCCCAGCTAAACCGCAATTCTGTTAATGTTACCCTTTTCTCATCACTATCAAGTCCTCTAATGAGTGCCGAAGCTGACAATTCGTCTGAAATTTTAATCATTCTCATTAAAAGCGGAACAAGCGTATATTCAATGTATTTAATTGGATGTAGCAACGAAGAAACTCTGCTTGTTACGATTCCTCGAATCTTCATATTCTCTTTTAATGCCTTGAGTTCTATTTTTATAGTTGGTACAAACCTAAGCAAAACACTAAAAGGTATACCAATGCTTCTTGGTACTTTCATTCTATTTAACGCTTCCAGCATTTCACTTACACTTGTAGTCTTTGTTATATATCCACCAAACATAGCGATTAAGGTCATTCTTGATGCAAAGTAAATAAACATATATATTGCAAATACAATACTTGCTTCACAAAACTTTCCAAGTCCTAACTCTATGCAGTATAAAAGCACAAAAAACAAGATAAAGCGTAACGCTCTTTTCCACATCTCGCTATATAAATATAGAAAAAAGGCAAAAACAATTAGTACAAAAAGTAGAATTGTATCGCTTATAAAAAAGCTCGTAAATCCAACAATTGGAAGTAGAGTAAGTTTTATTCTCGGATCTATAGTTTTTCTATCTGACAAGCTCTCTACCTCCTCTCATCTTGTCTAATATGAGAAATTTATTACTTTCACTCATATTTAAAACATTTTCTATTTTTCCATCTCCCATTACCCACAGCTTGCTCACTGTGTTTGCTAAAAACTCAAAATCATGACTTATTACCAAAACTGTTGTCCCATTTTTCAATTGTTCTTCAATCAGTTTTGCGACGGAAAGCATTGAGTCTTTATCACAACCTGATGTTGGTTCATCATAAATGAAAATCTTTGCCTGTTTCATCATTCCACAAGCTATTGTAAGTCTTTGTTTTTCTCCTCTTGATAAAGCAAACGGATGCTTATCTATATATTTATCTAAGCCAAGTACATTCAAAATAAACTGTGCCTTTTGGATATTTTCTTTTTTATCTTTACTTGAAATACCAAGTAGCATTTCATCAAGTACACTTTCCGAAAACAACTGATAGTCTGAATCTTGAAAGACAAAATATGACATATCCATTAAATCTTTATGATTAAGCGACTTATCTTTTCCCGCCGATATTGTTCCCTCTTTTATCTTCTCAAGTCCTGAAATCATTCTTGCAAAGGTAGTTTTCCCGGTACCATTTAAGCCGATAAGACCAATGGCTTTTCCACACTCCATATTGAAATCAAGATGATTTAAGATGTACTGTTTTTGCTTATTTCCAACCTTAGTTGTACTTGGGTAACAAAATTTCAAGCCTTTTCCACTAATACTTTCATCATTTAATTGATATGAATCTTTCTTCTCACTTATCCTGTATTCTTCTAATTCAAGAGTTCTTAGTCCGTTTTCATCCCAAAACTCCCCTTCAAGATGGATAACTTCTTCCCGACTCAAATCCTGTGCAATTTCTCCATCTTTCATCAAAAGAAAACGGTCAAATAAAGACTTTACATAGTACAAACGATGTTCAATTAGAACAACCGTTGTTCCTTTTTTCTTTAATTTCTCCAAAATTAAAAACAGGTCAAATGTTGCTTTCATATCCAAATTTGCTGAAGGTTCATCTAAAATTAAAACTTTCGGATTCATCGCATAGATGCTTGCAATAGCTATCTTTTGTTTCTGTCCGCTTGATAATTCAAAAACAGATTTTCCTTTCAGTTCCTCAATATCCAGCTCTGCATATACTTCTTCTACTCTCTGTTTGATTTCATCTCTTGATTTGCAGACAGTTTGAAGACCAAAAGCTATTTCTTCATCTGTCGTTGTCGTGAAAAACTGACTTCTTGGATCTTGAAATACAGTCCCTACAATATGCCCTATTTCATGAAGTAATAATTTGCTTATATCTTTTCCGGACGCAAAGGCTTCTCCTTGCATTTTGCCTTTAAAATAATGTGGAATAAGACCATTCATTACACTTCCGAGAGTGCTTTTACCACTTCCACTTTTCCCTGAAATTAAAACAAATTCACCTTTTTTAATTTCAAGATTGATATTTTTTAAAGCAGTTCGTCCATCTTCCCATTCATAGGAAACATCTTTTAACAAAATCATGATTATACCTCGTAATGAGCTTTCCATAATTTTGTGTAGTAACCATTTTTATCAAGAAGTTCCACATGCTTTCCTTTTTCAAGTAAATTGCCTTTTTGAAATACGAGAATTTGGTCAGCTTTTTGAATTGTTTTTAAATGATGAGCCACCACAAGTACAGTTCTATTCTTTGCAAGTTCTGTAATGGCATCTTGTATCAAAGATTCATTTACAGGATCAACATTACTTGTCATTTCATCAAGAATTAAAATAGGTGCATCCTTTAGAAAAGCTCTTGCAATAGATATTCTTTGTCTTTGTCCACCTGATAAAATCCCACCATTTTCTCCAATATCAGTTTCATAACCTTTTGGTAAACTCATAATGAAATCATGTATCCTTGCTTTCTTTGCAGCTTCAATGATTTCTTCTTTCGTTGCTCCTTTTTTACCTACCTTGATGTTTTCTTCAATCGTGTTATCAAACAGTTGAACATTTTGCATGACAATGCTGATACGATCCAAAAGTTCATCATAAGGAATATCCCTTATATCAGTTCCTCCGAGTGTAATTTTTCCTTTATGCACATCGTAAAATCTTAAAAGCAAGTTGGTTATAGTAGTCTTTCCACCACCTGATTCTCCAACTAAGGCTGTCATTGTTTTTTCAGCAATAGAAAAGCTCAATTTTTCCATTTTAAATTCATCTTTTTCATAAGAAAAATCTATATTTTCAAAAGCTATATCATTATCTTTCGGAATAATCCCATCCACTTTATCCGGTATTACATCTGCATATAAAATTCTTGAAAGTCTTTCGTAACTATCTACAGCCGAAACATAGTACATATAGTGTTGTTCCATAGAAGCGAACGGCTTATAAAACTCTTTTGAAATTACTGCAAAGATAATAAAATGAAGTACATCAAGACTTCCCTTTATAACAAGTATTGCTCCTGCAATTAAAAGAACTAAATATCCAATATCCAGTAAAAAACCAAATATAGATAACTGTTTTGCCTTGAATCTTGAAGCTACTTTGCTTGTTTCTCCAAACTTTTTTGTCTTATTCATAAGCTCATTATCCAAGCTCTTATTGTTTGAAAAACTCTTTAATACAGGTATTCCTCTAACATATTCAACAAATAAGCTAACCATATCAAGAAGTGCTGAGTTGTTCTGATTTTCTATTTTTTCAGATTGCTTAATTGTCAGATATAGAAAGATAAGTGCAATCGGAACAGATACAGCCATAATAATAGAAAGTTTGAAATCAATACTTGCAAGACCAACAAATACGACTGCACCTGTCAAAAAATCACCAAACATTCTCGACCACATGTGTCCTACAACAAGGGACATATTATCAACATCTTTGTGTAAAATTGTATTGATCTCTCCCAGTCTTTCATTGGTATAAAATCCCAAACTGAATTTCTTTAATTTGATAATCATGCGTTCTCTTATTTGCTGAACAATATCAAAACCTGCACTATGCTTTTTCATATCTGCGACCATATTGCAAATACCTTTGAAGACTACAAGTAATCCAATTGCAATAAAATATTTATAAAGCATATCTAAACTCGTCCCATCAAATATCTGAAACAGTATAGAAAATACGATAACTATCATGGCTATGGAGCTTAGTCCATAAAGGGCAAAGAATACACTTGATATAATCAAATCTCTCTTGCCGGTTTTTGTAAGTAGTTTTAACATTTCTCTAAACATTTTCTGTTACCACCTCCGTACACTCGCAATCCACTCCGTTCCTTGCTCGTGAAAGACTATTATCTTTCAAATTCCATCTATCAACTTTGTTCTGTGCATCAACCATATCCTTATAAAAATCACATCTTTTCATCAACTCTTCATGGCTTCCTGCATCAAGAACAACACCCTTATCCATAACTATAATTTGGTCTGAATCTCTAATCGTATTTAGATGATGAGCAATTGTAATGATGGTTTTATCCATGCTTAAATCATCAATTGCTTCACCGATTAGTCTTTCATTTTCACTATCAACAGCTGCCATTGCTTCATCTAATATCAAAATCGGTGCATTTTTTAGTATCATTCTTGCTATGGAGATCCTTTGTTTTTCTCCACCGGATAACTTAACTCCCATTTCACCTACTCGTGTTTCATATCCATTTGGCAATGCTGAAATAAAGTCATGACATCTCGCTTTTTTGGCAGCTTCTATGACTTCTTCTTTTGTTGCATTTAGTTTTCCGATTGATATATTTTCAAAAATACTTAAATCGAAAAGGATGACCTCCTGTTGCACACTTCCAATAAGATTTGAAATATTTTCCTGACTGTAATCCTTTATATCTTTCCCATTTATTTCTATTCGTCCGCTGTCAGCATCCCAAAAACCCATAAGCAAATTGGATACTGTACTCTTACCGCATCCACTTGCTCCAACAAAAGCATTTAAGCTGTTTTTCTTAAAAATAAGATTTATATCCTTTAACTCGAAACTATCTTTTCCGTATGTAAAATTCACATCTTTAAATTCTATGTTTCCAAATTCTAAACCTTGTTCTGTCTTTTTATTTGGAAGTGGAACTGTTAAAACTTTTCCAATCGCCTTTAATGCCTCCCTAAACACAATAGAAAAATGTTGCAATGTAGCTGTCTTACTTATAGATGCAGTAAACGCAGATGATAAAATAATTGCAAGGATAAAATTAGGCGTTGTAATATTCCCCTTATAAAGAAAGATACTTCCCAAAATCATGACAATTACCACTCCAATTTCCATAAATATGTCAATGAATCCCATTGGAATTGTAATTGCTCCCATGCTCTTTTTAACCCAGTAAATATACGCTCTTGCCGTTTTTAATGTTCTTTCACTAATCTCCTCTTCTTTAGCAAAAGCCTTAATAACAGAAATATTTTTTACATATTCCATTAGCTCTTCTCTCATCTTGTTTTCATGGTTAAAGTAAATAGCAAAGTTTTTATCCATAGTTTTCTGTGAAAGAACTTTTACCAAATACATGAGTGGAACTCCAGCAATCATACCAAGGGCAAGACACCAATCCACAAAAATCATGGCTATAAAAATGATAGTAGGCAGAAGTGTTACTGACATTATTTCCGGAAGACCATGGGCAAGGTATACTTCCACTTGCTCTACATCATGTTGAACAATGTTGGTAAGCTCTCCTGTATTATGTTCTTTAAAAAATCCTAAACTTAGTTTTTTTAAATGCTCGATAATATCTAACCTAAGTTCTGTCAATTTTTCATAGGCTTTTTCATGGGCAACCTTTGTTGCAAAATAGTAAAACACGCCTTTTAATGCAAATGATATAAAGATTCCTAAGAAAATATATTTCAAATTATCTTCGCTAATATTGTTTGTGATTAAAGAACTAATCAAATATACGAGTAAGATTTGTGGTATCAAATCACATACTATTTTTAAAGCAAGAAGTAAATTGGATAAGCCATTTTTTCCAATCACTTTTTTTCTTAATTCTTTTTCCGGCATGAACAACGCTCCTTTCAAAATTGAATAATATTGAATTTTAATTCAATATTAAGGTTTAAAGTAAGACTTTGCTGATTGCGCAAAGTCTATTACTATATATCAAAACCCAAATAATTTAGAATATATTAATATGATTCTTCAGTTATGCTTCTTCCACGTTTTTTTATTAGCAGTATTCTGCTTTCCATATATTTAATGACGATAGATACTATGTTCTCATTTTCATTTTTTGCGTTTTTTAAATCCTCCCACCATTTATTATTATCGCTATAATCATTAAAATGTAAGTATTCTATATAGTCATCTTTCTTATATTTTAAGTACTTTGACTCAAACAATTTGTATTCCCAGCTGTCAAATTTATCAGCGTGTAAGTTCTGACCTTTGGAAACAGGAGCAATATTTCCTATTGTATATACTAAACCAATAAATTCCAAAAAAACTTTATTTCCTTGTTCACATACCCCATTTATTTTATTAATTTTTTTAACCAATTCTTCTTGATTCGTTATATTTTTAGTTTCTTTCATCAAATTTTCAATAAATTCTTTTGTTTTCTTATTTTCTCTGTTTGACTTAACATTAAATAAAACCTTAAAACAATACCACCATCCATTCATAATGTCTGCTGTTGGATTTTCACCAACATAAGGAATAAGATTATCAAAATATTTGAACACATCTTGCTTAACATATCCATAACTTTCTACATCCTTGCTACTCGAAATTTCATATGCTAATGTCCGATATAAAATATTCCAAGTATTCCAGTCTTTCCAATATTCTTTATTGTGCTTTTTATTAACTATATCTTGTCTGTAATCATATAAGTATCTATATATCTCCATATACCCTCTATTCAAAATTTCGCCCCAAGTGATTAAAAGATAATTTTATCACTAATCATCTTATCAAATTATAAGGATTCAACCCCCTTATAATAACATCTAGCTATCAACTTCAACATTTCTTTTGCCCACTTTTCACTTTGATAGTGCCTTGCTATTTCAAGAAGCCCCTCTGTAAAGTTACTAGCTAAAATATGCGCAAGCATTGGATCATATTCCTCTTTTGATTGTCTTTTTAAACTTACTTCAATATGAACCTGCATTTGTGATATAAGTTTGTGTTTGGCTTCTGTATGCTTCGTACCTGAGCTTCTATCCATTAAAATAATTAACTTCTTACGCTCTTTTAATAGTTCATGAATATAGTTTTCTCCAACTTCATCAAACCTTTCAGAAGCAGAACCTTTTTCCAAAGACTCCTCCTCATCAAAAGCTGACTCGAAATTTATATAAACAGAACTTACTACTGCATCAAACAAAACTTCTTTATTCTTGAAATAGGTATAAATTAGTGCCACAGGAATATCTGCTTCTTTTGCAATTTCTGTTAATTTGGCACCTCTATAATCCTTTTTATAAAATACTTTTTCTGCTGCTTCGAGTATTCTATTTCTAACTTCTTCTTTTAATACTTGTGCCATAGCACACCTCTTTGTATTCCAATACTGAATTTATATTTAATATTAAGTTAAAATTCAATATTCGTCAAGATGCCAGTAGAAAATATATGGATACTAAAAAATAATAGCGATGATAGTAATATTAACCTTCTCATCCTTATGATTTGAAGATATTTTTCGCCATCAACGCTATAGATATTATTTAGCCAACCCATTAGTTTATAATGGGTATGACAATTATACTAATTCAATAAAATTATTTTTAACCAGCGTATTTATCAACACTTCTACAATTATTAT
This sequence comes from uncultured Mogibacterium sp., assembly GCF_938041965.1. Lineage (GTDB taxonomy): Bacteria > Bacillota > Clostridia > Peptostreptococcales > Anaerovoracaceae > Mogibacterium. The sequence goes on from NZ_CALISE010000027.1 coordinate 8,310, forward strand.
TATTTAATAATAGCCACTTGTTTTGTTCCATACACTTTTGAAGTAAATTTATTATATTCACCTGATGATTCCCATTTCCCCGCAATAACTATAATCTTATCTCTATTGTTATATATTTCAGAGCGCATCTTTTTATAGTAATCTTCATCTGAAAACGATAATATAAATGTGTATTTTTTACTGTTAATAGGTGATGCTAAATAAACTTCCTTCTTCTCATCGTTATACAATATCCCATCTACAGTCGCTTCAATTATCCTATTTCCAAAACATCCTTTGGGATATCTATATATGCTTCTATCATCTAATATCATTGAACCTATTTCTTTACCAGCATATGTATCTCTAACGGATAGACTTTTACACAGGGAATATATTTGTCTTATTGTTCTTGGTGGATGAGCACCAGGTTCACCAGTCCCATGTGCAGAAGGAATGCTATTTTGTGATGATGATTTAGGGTTGCATAAAAGATTATTTATCGCATCTTCATAAACAAATTGGGATTCATCATAGTCGTTCGAATCAAACTCTGTACTACTATTAGCAAACGGACAATTATTAATATGCTTAAAATTCGGTTTTGTCGCTCTAAAATAGGCGCTTTTACTCCCATCAACTGCGCAAATATATAATTTTGCGTTACACATATGATTAGGGCAAAAAAACGCAGTGTCCCTATCTTCTTCTATAGCTTCATCAGAATAAATTATATTTTTTCTGTCTTTATCTCTATATGCATATTTAGCCATATCCTCACCTACCAGTTTATAAAAACATATTTTATGACAATAGTTCTATTGTCTCCATACACTAAAAGCCTATTTTGACAATCGCCATATAGTATCGACAGGAACAAAAAGCAGTTTTACATCCACAACCACCTATTTCCAGTGTCAGAACTATTGCCAAATGCTCTAAAATCTCAATGCACACCCTCTTTACAAACCTATGTATTTTTCTCTAAACCCTTTGATTTCAAGGTCTCTCTATACTTTGTAGCTCGTTCCTATGTTCTGGCTTCCGCAGTAGCCCGCAACAAATCAAACTTCGCTTCACTCGTTTTCTTTGGCGTGCCTTGCGTGGGTGATACATCTACTTTCACGAACTATAGAGTAGTTCGTGAAAGTAGTGTTACCGACTCCACATGCTTCGTCTTCGGAAAATTATCATACGCCTTCATCACCACCGGCTCGTACCCCAGCTCAGAGAACTTCCCCAAATTCATCGCCATGGTATTTGGATTACATGAGATATAGAGAATCTGCTCTATGCCGTAGCTAGACAGCATCTCCACCACTTTGTCGTGCATTCCCATTCGTGGTGGATCCACAACTATCATATCGGGTTTCTCAGTCACCTCATCAAGCTTCGCTTTAACGTCGCCACAGATAAAATGACAGTTATCTATATTATTCATCTTTGCATTATCAATTGCCGCATCAACTGAATCCTGGACGATCTCAATTCCATACACCTTCTTGGCTTTAGATGCCATAAGCTGTGAAATAGTTCCAGTTCCGCAGTACAGGTCGTATACGACTTTTGAGTCAAGATCCGGAATTAGCGCAAGCGCTTCGCTATACAATCTTTCAACCGCTTCGATATTAGTCTGGAAGAATGAAAATGCATTTACCTTAAACTTTAGCCCGAGAATTTCCTCATTATAGTAATCACAGCCATATAGAATTTTTACTCCTTCGTTGATTACGGCATCTGCTAGGCTATCGTTGAACGTGCGCATAACGCCAATAAGCTTATTATCAAGCTTAAGTTCCAGCAGCATATCTAGATAAGCCTGTTCATCAAATCCATCTTCACTGCTTGTAACTATGTTAACTAACAGCTCATTAGGCTTTACTCCGTGACGAACTACGAGATTACGAAGAAGACCCTGGTGTGATTTCTTATGATAGAACGAATATCCTTTTTCTACACAGAAATCAAGTGTTGCACGAAGCACTCTGTTGAAGTCCATAGGAACCAGCTGACATTCGTCACATGTCACAATCGACATGAAGTGTCTCTTCTTGTGCATACCTAGGGTAAGTTCCCCACCGATTTCCAGGTCGCCGAACGTATACTCCATCTTATTTCTATATCTGTATTCCGAGAGAGCTGGAACTAGACCACTAAATACAGAATCGTCTACCTTGCGCCTCGTCAGCTGCTCTCTGATTATATTTTCCTTCTCCGCGCGCTGCTCCTCATATGGAACACCCTGATACAGGCATCCTCCGCAGTGCTCGGAGATCGGACAGATCTTAAAATTCTCCATATTTGTTATAGAATTCCCTCTTATACTCTAGGAACCTATCCTCCTCAATTGCTTTTCTGATGTTTTTCATCATATTTACCAAGAAATGAATATTGTGTTCTGATAGCAACATCGAGCACAGTATCTCATCATTCTTAAATAGATGTCTTAAATATGCACGCGAATAATTTCTGCAGCAATAGCAATCACAATCTGGATCTAAAGTGCTGAAATCCCTTGCAAATATAGCATTCTTGATATTGATTTTACCTCTGCTCGTCATCGCCATGCCATGTCTTGCTAGCCTTGTTGGTAGTACACAGTCGAACATGTCGACTCCTCGCTCAACACTTTCGAACAGGTAATCTGGAGTTCCAACTCCCATCAGATATCGTGGTTTATCTTCAGGTAGTAGGTCAACGCAGTCATCAAGTACATCAAGCATGATATCCTTTGGCTCACCGACGGACAATCCGCCGATTGCATAACCAGGCAGATCTAACTCCGTAATTTGCTTTGCACTTAATTCTCGTAGGTCCTTGAACATTCCGCCCTGCATGATTCCAAATAGCGCCTGCTTCATAGTATCAGAGCCTGTTTCCATAGCGGATTTAGCCTCTAGTCTCCTGTGGTGATCGTCGCAGCGTCTAAGCCATCTTGTAGTGCGCTCTAGAGATCTAGCGACATACTTCTTTTCAGCAGGATATGCAACACATTCATCAAACGCCATCATGATATCTGAACCCAGCGCCGTCTGCACTTCTACCGAGCTCTCTGGGGTCATCATATGAGATGAGCCATCTATGTATGATTTAAACTTAGCCCCTTCCTCGGTTATCTTGCGGAATTTTCCAAGCGAAAACACCTGAAAGCCACCACTATCTGTAAGGATAGGACGATGCCAGTTCATGAACTTATGTAACCCACCAGCTTCACGGATGATGTCCTCACCAGGTCTAAGGTACAGATGATAAGTATTTCCAAGGATAATCTCAGCGCCTGTCTTTTCAACATCTTCAGGCTTCATCGCCTTTACCGTCGCCTGAGTGCCAACCGGCATAAACACAGGCGTCTCAATAGTGCCGTGAGGTGTCGTAATTCTGCCGCGCCTTGCTCCAGTGCGCGAGTCCTTTTTTTTTAGCTCAAAACTAAGTGATTCTTTCATCTCAAACTCCTACTTTATAAACATCGCATCGCCGTAGCTAAAGAACTTATATCTCTCACGCACAGCCTCTTCATAAGCCGCAAGAATGTGCTCCCTATCGTATAGCGCCGAGACTAGCATAATCAGAGTCGACTTTGGAAGATGGAAATTTGTAATAAGTCCATCAACGACCTTATATTTATACCCCGGATAAATGAATATCCCTGTGCTGCTATGTCCGCTCTCAATCTGCCACACGCCGTCAACCTGCTTTGCAGCACTCTCAAGAGTTCTCGTCGAGGTCGTACCAACGGATATAACCCTTCTGCCCTCTCTAATTGCTCGGTTTACGGTTTCTGCCGTCTCAGAGGCTATGGTGTATTCCTCAAAATGCATCTTGTGGTCCTCGATATTATCCACCTTGACCGGTCTAAAGGTTCCGATGCCGACATGAAGTGTTACGTATGCAATTTCAACGCCTTTTGCCCTTACCTTCTCAAGCAGTTCGTCTGTAAAATGAAGTCCTGCCGTCGGAGCCGCCACAGACCCATCCACCTTGCTGTATACGGTCTGATATCTCTCCTTATCGTCATTTTCCGCGTCTCGTTCGATGTATGGTGGAAGCGGCATACTTCCAATTTCTTCGAGGCGTTCCATAAATATACCTTCGTATTCGAACTCTATTATTCGTGTTCCGTTTTCTTTATCTTTAAAACCCAAGATATGTGCTTTAAAAAGCCTGTTCTCATCTAGAACTACCGTATCGCCTTCCTTGAGCCTCTTTCCGGGCTTAACCAAGCTCTCCCACTTATCACCCTCTAGGCGTTTGATAAGAAGTAGCTCGATATGTGCACCCGTCTTCTCCTTGATTCCGTGCAGTCTTGCAGGAATTACCCTCGAATCATTTACGACCAGACAGTCCCCTTCATGTAGGTATTCTAGGATATCGTAGAAATGTCTATGCTGAGTCGTATTGTTAGCTCTATCGAGCACCATCAGCCTGCACTCATCCCTCTTTAGCGAAGGTGTCTGTGCAATTAGCTCTTTCGGAAGCTCGTAATCAAAATCTTCTAGTCTCATTAATTCTGTATTCTCCAGTTCTAATCAGCGAGGCGCGATCACGGATACATATATAACATATCCGCCGCGCCCCTTTTTAATCTTCTTTGTAATAGGACATCAGTCCTAGGTATTCATATGCGAGCTTAGTAACCATACGGCCCTTCTGCGTACGGTACATGAGATCTGACTGAATGAGGAACGGTTCGTTGACGTCCTCAAGTGTCACCCTCTCTTCGCCGATTGCACTAGCAATAGTTTCAATTCCAACCGGTCCACCGCCAAAGCTCTTGATTATCGTCTCGAGAATCTGCCTATCCAGCTTATCGAGTCCGAGTTCATCCACTCCGAGAGCCTCTAGTGCTTTACGTGTTACTTCGATATTAAGCTGTCCATCGCTTATGACCTCACTAAAATCCCTTGCCCTCTTGAGCAGTCTATTTCCGATTCTTGGTGTCCCTCTCGATCTACTAGCTAGCTCATCGAGAGACTCATCGTCTATCTCTATGCCGAGAACCTTTGCGGAGCGAAGTAGAATATTCCTGATTTCTTCGTGAGTATAGAATTCAAATTTCGTGATTATTCCAAATCTATCTCTTAATGGTGCTGAAAGGCTTCCAGCCCTCGTCGTAGCTCCGACTAAAGTGAATTTTGCGATATCTATTCGAAGAGATCTAGCCGCAGGTCCTTTTCCGATAATGATATCTAGGGCAAAGTCTTCCATAGCAGAATAGAGAACCTCTTCAACTGAACGATTTAGCCTGTGAATCTCGTCTATGAAAAGGACATCATTCTCGTTTAAATTCGTAAGAATAGCGGCTAAGTCGCCGGCTCTGCTGATTGCGGGTCCTGACGTAATCTTGATATCTACTCCAAGTTCATTTGCAATAATATTTGCAAGAGTAGTCTTTCCAAGACCTGGAGGTCCGTAGAAAAGCACGTGGTCGAGTGACTCACCGCGCTTCTTAGCAGCTTCAATGTATATCGATAGGTTTTCCTTCGCAACTGACTGGCCACAGTACTCACTTAGGTACTGTGGCCTGAGCGTGAACTCCCCGTTTATCTCATTCGGTATAACCTTAGTTGATGTGATGTTATCTAGCATTTCCCAATCCTTCTTCTATAGCAGATACTTAAGAGCTTTCTTGATGTAAGTCTCCGCATCAAGTCCTTCATCGGTTACGTGACCGATTGCCTCTTCAGCCTCAGTTTTCGAATATCCAAGTGTAGTGAGTGCCATAACAGCTTCCTGCCTGGCTTTATCAAGACCAGGAATAGAAACTGGAGTCGTTCCTCCCATATCTGGCATAGGAACTGCATCTACCTTGTCGCATAGCTCAAGAATTACACGCTCCGCAGTCTTCTTACCTACACCCTGCGCCTTAGCAATTGCAGTAGCATCCTTATTAACTATACTGTATTTAATATCATCAGCTGACCCCGTCGACATAATTGCGAGGCCTGCCTTTGGGCCAACGCCTTTTACAGTGATGAGCTGTTCGAACAAATTCAAAGAATCAAGCTTTGAGAAACCGTAAAGCGACATGCCATCTTCCTTGACCTGCATGTACGTAAATATATTTACAATATCACCTTCTCGATGGAGAAGTAGCGGCGAAGTATCCGCAACGTATATGCGAAAACCAATTCCTCCGCTCGTCTCAATAATCATCGACCCCTTGTCATAATAAAGGTACTCACCTTTGATATTTCTTATCATTATCTTTTATCTCCCAATTACTCTGGAATTACGCGAATGTGCATGACATATAGCAGCAGCAACTGCGTCAGCTGTATCGTCAGGCTTAGGGACGTCCTTTAGATTCAAAATAGTCTTGACCATCGTCTGAACTTGCTTCTTCTCCGCCTTTCCGTAGCCTACTAGCGCTTGCTTAATCTGCATCGGTGTGTATTCAGATACCGAAAGCCCACCCTCAACGCATGCGAGCATAGCGATTCCTCGCGCTTCACCTACGCCAATAGCCGTCGTAACATTTCTATTAAAAAAAAGCTCCTCTATCGACGCTTCGTCTGGCTTGTACTCCTGAATTATTTCAGTCAGCCCGTCGTAGAGCAACTTTAACCGCTCAGGCATCGGCACTCCCGCCTTCGTCTCAATTGAACCGTAATGTACAGTCTTGAAGCGGTTGCCATTGTAATCTAAAATGCCATATCCCATGATGGCGTAACCTGGATCTATTCCTATAATTCTCATCATTAATCACCTCCGATATTTTACCAAAAACAGGCCATTTTGTCTATTAATCGGGACAATGAGAGTTAATGTTTCGTATTTATTCATTCACTTGCAAATTTATGCTATAATTTATAGTGTGTTGTGTGCAGAGAACCTTTTTTATCATAGGGAGGACAGATGCGTTACTCAAGACAGAATAAGATATTGGAACTAATCCAAAAGCATGTAGTAGAAACTCAAGATCAGCTACAGGATCTACTCGAGCAGGAAGGTTACAAAGTAACTCAAGCGACTATATCTAGAGACATTAAGGAGCTACAGCTCGTTAAAGTATCAATAGATAAGGATCGCTATAAGTACACATCTGGAAAGTTCGACATTCAGCCGATTTCTGAAAGGTTTATCAAGATTTTTAGAGAGACTATCGTCTCCTATGCTTCAGCACAGAATCTCATCGTGGTAAAGACACTTTCTGGTTGCGGAAATGCTGCAGCAGAAGCCATTGACTGTCTTAAGTTAGAACACGTTGTAGGCTCAGTTGCAGGAGATAACACCCTACTTATTATTGCCGAACATGAAGAATATGTTGCAGCGATTCTAAAGGTGTTCGAAGACATGATTGCCCTAAGAGAATAACATTTAATATTGAGGTATATTAATGCTCGATCGTATTGAAATTACAAATTTTGCGACAATTGAACATATATCTTTTGACCTTGGACCTTCTCTCAATATCATCACTGGTGAGACAGGTTCAGGTAAATCTGTACTAGTACAGGCTATCAGCACAGCCCTCGGGGACCGTGCTGATATTTCTATGATCAGAAATGGCACGGATAAAGCGCTTATTCAAGTTGTCGGCCATATTGGAGATGAAGATGTTATTATCTCACGTGAGCTCCTTAAGTCGGGAAAAAGCGTAGCCAAGCTCAATGGCGAGATAGTCTCTCTGGCAAAGCTAAGAGATTTTTGCAGTGAGTTCGTCGACATCCATGGACAGTACGACAATCAGCAGATACTCGATCCAGAGAACCACATAATTATAACAGACAGCTACAATCACGGATCTATCGAGAAGGAGCTCAGCAAACTTAGTGACCTTCATAAACAATATCATGAAGTCAAACGTGAATACGATCAGCTACTCCGAAGCGAGTCAGAATCGCGTAGACAGCAGGACTTCTATCAGTTCGAGTTTGACTACATAGACAACCTTGATTTACAGCCTGGTGAAGATGACGAGTTAAGAGAGCAGCTCGACTTAATGCGCAACAGCGAACGAATATACGAGGCTGTTGCCGGTTCATATAGCAAGCTAACTGATGATCCTTCTGTTCTCAGCGTTATTGGCTCATGTATGAATCAGCTTCAGAGCATTGCATCATATAGTGAAGAGCTAAGTGAACTATCAGATAACTTTTCAGAGCTATACTATAGCCTCGAAGATATCTCTTCTAACCTTAGGAATACAAGTGAATCTATCAACTTCTCGGAGGAAGAGATAGATCTTGTATCGTCGAGGCTAAGTGTAATTGAGGATGCTAAGCGAAAATACAATATGAGCATCGAAGAGATTATCGCATACAAAGAAGAGCTCGATAGTAAGCTAGGCGTAATCCATAATCTTGACGATGAGAAGAAAAGACTTGTCAAGCTTATCGACAAGAGATATAGCGAACTTGAAGCGCAGGCTGAAGTAGTCAGCAATATTAGAAAGGCCAATGCTGCTTCACTAGAAAGAGAGATGATCAAGGAACTTCAGGACCTTGCTTTTGCAAATTCCGAATTCAAGATCGATATAACAAGACATGACGACATCTCTGAACTCGGATATGACGGTGTTGAATTCCTGATATCTACTAACCCAGGAGAACCTCTGAGACCGATGGCAAAGATTGCCTCTGGCGGTGAAATTTCTCGAATCATGCTCGCCTTCAAGCATATCATTGGTAGTAGTGACAGCGTTGAAACCATGATCTTTGACGAAATTGATACTGGAATCAGCGGTAAGACCGCACTTGTAGTAGGTCATAAACTTAGCGAGATTGCCAATCATAGACAGATATTATGTATCACTCACTTACCTCAAATTGCCGCTTCTGGAGATGATAACTTCTCGATTGATAAAGAGATTTCAGAAGGTAAATCTCATACGGTTATCACTCACCTAGATGAGGCAGGCAAACTTGAGATGCTTGCTAGATTAATAAGCGGTGCGCCAAACAGCAGCAATGCACTTGAAGCTGCAAGAGAGCTAGTCGCATCAGTTAAAAAATAACGCTTGAGGTATAGCCTCAAGCTTTTTCCGTTTATCTTGTTTACTATCGGTGATTTTTGTGCACTTTTACATTAGCTACCAGTTAAAGACAAATAGCTCAAGTGATGTATTCTTATCCATCTCTCCTGTCTTTAGCAATCTATCAGTATCGTATAGCTCAATTAATGCTTTCTTTATCTTAGGCTTACCAACCTTTCTAGCTGCAGAGTATGCCTTTTTTAGACGATACTCATTCACTCCAAGGTTCTTAGCCATAGCCTTGATAGGCATACCTTCGTCATCTAGTTCTAGCGAATCATACATAATCTCAAACTGACCTATTAACGTAGAAGCAAGTGAGAATACATTTCCTTTACCTTTTGAGTTTTCACCAGCAGAAATGGTATTTATCAAAAGCTGCATAGCCATGTTCTTCTTACCAGCTAGTAGATAGTCAATGAAGTTAAACACAAATCTATCCTTATCACCAACCATTATTTCTTCTATGAGCTGCTTTGATACAGTATCTTTATCAGAAGCATTTACTAGCTTCGTAAGGTCCGATTCCATCCTGTATAAATCATATTCGCTGTCATTATTGAGATATCCGGATATATCTACGAGGTAATCCATATCGCGAGCACCAATCAGCTTTCCGGCTGAGCGAATTCGCTTGTTTACAAATGATTTAAGTTCCGATGGATTCAGCCTCTCGAAATTATATGTACTGCATAACCCAGATACTCTGCTAGCAAAAGCATTTAACTTCTCCTTCTTGCCAGGGCTCACAAGTGGCTCCAGATAAAATAAGAGAATCGTCGATGGATTTGGGTTGCTTAGATACTCTAGAATCGGAGCAGTTTCAGTTACGGAGCTCTTTTTTATTAGCGGCTGATAATTTTTAACCGTCAAGACCCTTGTGTTGGCAAACATGGTCATGGTATTAGCAGTTTCAACGATTTCCTGTGCGGTTACAGTCTCTCCATCGAGATCTGTTACTACGTATTTCCTGTCAGCCTCACTTGAATTGTTTTCTACAATTCCCTTTACAGCCCAGTCAGTAAGGAATCCCTCTTCGCCATAGAGAAAAATATTACTGCCTATTACGCCACTCTTTATATCTTTACTAAACTCTTTAAATGACATCCCTAATCATCCTATCGATTCTAATCTTGTTATTACTAATATCTACGCCAATAGCTCCTTCTTTATCATTTCTATAGACACTAATCCCACGCTTTTTAAAGCGCTCTATTACTCTTGCATTAGGATGACCATATGTATTATGTTCACCAACCTGGATAATTGCAATTCTCGGGTTTACAGCATCTATAAACTTTTCATTAGAGCTATACCTGCTTCCGTGATGTGCTACTTTGAGTATATCGCATTTTAACACGTCAGTAGATTTGTAGTATTCTATCATATCCAGTTCATCTGCCTCAACTAGGTCCCCAGTTAACATTATCTTAACGCCCTTATAGCGCAGTATGTATACGGTATTTAATTCATTATCATCAGATTCACTCGTCGCTATCCTATCGTCCATAGGCCAAATAGCTTCTATCCAAACGCCTTTTTCTAGCCTTATCTTATCTTTGAATCTAACTAAATTTAAATGTCTCCCCTTCACTTGGTATCTGTATGGATACGGAACCATATACTGTTTTACAGGATACACTTCGCCTAACTCCATGGCACCTTTACAGTGATCCATGTGCATGTGGGTAAATATGCTTATATCTAGATTGCTACATCCATTCTTCAAAAAGTACTCTTTTAGCACCTTCTCCCCGATATTACGTTTCCTTTCTCCACCACCATCTAGAAGTACATCATAATTGTCGGTTCGTATGTGTATCCCATCACCCTGTCCGACATCAATAAATACCAATTCATAATCCAAAAATAAATTTCGGTACGCAGAACCTATTGTAATAGACATACATAAAATGAGTATCACTGATTGCAATACGATGAAGTAACGTTTTCGGAGCAGCATAACGATATTGAACTCTGAACATATGTAAAATAGTAATGCATAGATTGCAATTACTGTCGCTATTTTCATAGAGCTAATGGAATATGAGAATTTACCACCCATATTAAGCAAGTGATTGAGCCTAATTATGATTTCTGTCAGATAAAATATCTCGCTTTTGATTATTATTCCTACTTTACCGATTATTGAGTACGTAGCTAGTCCGAATATAGAGAATGGAACTAGCATACCTATTAATGCAACAATTGGTACATTTATCATAAATCCTATTGGATTAATTTTGTTAAACGTAAATACCGTATACGGAATCATCGAGAGCTGAATCGCCAGTAAAAATCCTCCTCTCTTTCCAATTAATCTGCCAAGTGGATCAGTGAAAAAAGCAATCCCACACACCGCAAGAAACGACATTTGAAAACTAGCGCTGAAAAGCAAGAACGGATTATATATCAGCAGCATAATAAAGGATAACGCTAACGAAGATAATAAATCGAACGGGCGCTTTAGATAAAAGCCCATAATTGCAGTACATGTAAGGATTACCGCTCTTGTAGTTGAAACATTCCATGTAGTGAGTTCACCATATCCAAGCATTGCTATCATCGTCAGAACTCCTACGATTCCTCCATGGCGGCCCATAGCCATGAGCCTTAGCATCCCATATATTACCCCAACGTGTAATCCACTAACGGCAAGTACATGCGCCGTAGTATTTTCCCGAAACTCATTGATCGTATCCTCGTCTATGTCGTCAGTATCTCCAAAGGTTACACCTTTTATAAATCCGTATGATTTATTTCTTTCAGCCGATACCTTTCTTGCAAACTCTTCCTTGGTATTATTTAAAGAATGCCTGATAATCCAGAGCTTACTTGTCTCCACGCCCTTTATCTCGCTTATATTTGTTACCTTCATGGTGTACGTAATCTTCTTGGTCAGGAGATATCGCCTATAATCAAAACATCCCGGATTACGAGCTGTGGTCGGAACTGTTATTTTTCCCTGCACCTTTACTAGCTTTCCATAAAGCTTCATTCCATATTTATGATTCATATCTTTGTATTTATTTTTTTTATTACCATAGCCAGAATTTGTTCTAGCTTTGAAACCATCACCTCCCTCTCTAACAAAGCCTTTCAATTTCTTACATCTAACAATAGTTTCATCCCCTAACGAATAGGTTTTTACATCAATCGTAAGACCTTTATCATTTTCCTTATAGCCTATTACTCGTCCCTCAACATAAGTATAATTTGATAGTTCATTGGGCATCATTGGTTTTATATCATATTCATGAATTGTATAATTCATGCAGCCACTGCAGAACATAAATACGCAAAGAATAATATCCCTTTTTATAGATTTTCTTGTGATTTCCTGCTCTATCTCTGTTCTTATGCAAACTATACGGTAAATAGAAAATAAAAATAGTGCAGTCACCAAAAAAGCTTTAATTGGATTACCCTTATTTATAAATATGTCAGCAACAACTATACCTAGCGCCAGAGACACGCTTAGAGCAACAATCCTTCTTCTAAACATACTTAACACCACCGCTTAACAAGCGTTTATAATATTAAAATTCTCAATATTAATCAGATGTTATCATGTGCATGAATTCCCTTCAGCACAGGTCTAATTTATGCAAACACTGATTATCTCTTATTCACATATAATCTTCACATTAAAATCGTCTGAAATGTTCATATTTCAAGTGATTCATGGTAGAATAATATGTCATATTTTATTTAAGAGGCAATTTATGGGAAACGATTCAACAAACATAAAAGAATTAATAAAAAGACTGCAGAATGGCGAGCGTCTTTCCTCTGAAGAGATGCGCATAGTTGCCAATCATGTAGCACAATTAAAGTTTGAAAAAGCACAGAGAGAGAAACGTGCACAGGCTGCTGCTAACGGAAGTGAAAAAAAAGGTCTTTCCTTCCATGAACAGGTTGCTAAGGCTGATGCAGAGGCGAAAAAGAACAGACTAAAAAATAATCTTGAAAAGCATTCTGCTAAACACAATAACATTGCTGACGAAGCCGCACTTAGTAGCAAAGCTCGTATAATTAGCGAAGATGGCAAGGCTGCTTTTCATGAGCAAGTTGCTAAAGCTGAAGCTGAAGCCGCAAAGCACGATAAATCAATACGAAAAAGAGCAAAAGAAGAAAAGAAACTTTTAAAACAAGAACAGAAAGCAAAAACACGCGATGAACACAGTCGTTTTAACCTAAAGAGAGATCTTAGGCACCCTGTTCAGTTTATAAAACGAGTTTTTACTAAACCTAATCCGTATTACACGCCTGGAGCTGGTGAATATATTATGGTAGCAGGTAAGAAAATTAAGAACAAAGCCCGCGTTTTTAGCAAAAAATATGTTGTTCGCAATTTTATTGTGATGGGCATCGCAATGACACTTATGTTTACAATCTATGCGGCTGCAGTTATAGCTTTTGCACCTAAGATTGATCCAACCAAAATATATGATCAACTCTCTACAGATACGATTATATATGATGATACTGGCAAGCGTGTTGGAAGTGTCAATAATGGTGAAAGTCGTACTATCATTAAGTACAAAGATATCCCGAAACACACAGTTGATGCATTTGTAGCTCTTGAGGACAAGACCTTCTGGAAGCATCACGGTTTCAATTGGACGAGAATGGCCGGCGCTATAGTCTCCTCCTTTGGACATGGTAACATTCGTGGTACTAGTACACTTACCCAGCAGTTAGCAAGGAACGTGTATCTCCCAAATATCAAGAGTCAACGGTCAGTTCGTCGTAAAATTCTAGAGATGTATTATGCTGCTAAAATTGAAAGAACTCTAACTAAAAAAGAGATTTTTGCGGCATATGTGAACAGCATTTACTTTGGGTATGGTAATTACGGTATTGAAAATGCGTCAAAGACTTATTTTTCAAAGAGTGTAAACGAACTTTCCATAAAGGAAAGTACCGCACTCGCTGCTATGCCACAGTCCCCAGATACTTATTCACTCGTTCAAAATGCAGATTCTCCACTAGCATCGAGAGAAACTTCAACTCCTATTAAGGTTGGTGGCAAGACGTACATTGCGAACGATATTTCAAAATCACGTCGTCAGATTGCACTTAAGCTTATGTACGACCAGGGGTATATCACAAAAGCCCAATATGAAGATAATAAATCTGCTAATCTTGTAGATTTCCTAAACCCTTCATTGAGCTCTGGAAGCGATGCAAGCTCTTCTTACTTCACTGATTATACTGTGAACCAGGTAATCAAAGCACTTATGAAGAAGTACAAGCTAGACTATAAGAGTGCTCATGACATGGTTTACAATGGTGGTCTAAAGATATACTCGACCATGGATTCCAAGGCGCAGAAAGCTGTTGAAGATGGATTTAATGAAGGTAGTTACTTCCCTTCACTAACTGGACTTAAAAAAGACAGTTCAGGAAATATCGTAAGTGATAAAGGTTCTATTACGCTCTATGCATACGATAATATGATTCAAGACGACAAATTCGTACTTCAGGATGGCGAGTATAAGAATAACGCCGATGGCTCAATCACACTCTACAAGAACAAGCGACTAAATATTTACAAGACTTCAACGGCTAATGGTACTGATTATAGTCTTGAGCTAAAGCCTTCATACGTAATAGAAAATAGTAGCTTATATATAGTTCCAGGCGGATATATCAACATCCCAAGCAATAGCAAGTCCATGGATAAATCTGGCAATCTTGTAATCAGTGCTAAGTTTATAAAGAATAACAGCAAACTTGTCACTACTGTTGATGGAAATCCAGCTTTCACTGATAAGCTATATATACTTCAGGATAAAGTTATTCAGCCACAAGGAGCTATGGTAATCACTGAAGTTGGTACCGGAAAAGTAAAGGCAATGGTCGGTGGTCGTGGTGTTACTGGAAAACAACTATATAATCGCGCTATTAACCCTAGACAGCCTGGTTCTTCAATAAAACCTCTCGCAGTATACAGCGCGGCACTCCAGAGAAGTTATGAGTATGCGGAACAAGGTCAGAAGTACCCACTTGTCGACCCAGGTAATGACAAGCAAGGAACAGATAATTATGGTGACTATCTAACCGCCGCATCGATTATTATCGATGAACCAATTAAGATTAACGGTAGAATTTGGCCTAAGAATTCAAACAATAGATACTCTGGGCCTATGACTATGCGTAAAGGTATGCAGACTTCGACAAACGTTGTTGCTGTAAAATTATATGAGCAGATTGGTGCAGATTATTCTGCTAGTATGGTTGAAAAATACGGAATTAGTACACTCAACAAGTCAGCAAATGGTGATATGAATCCTGCTGCACTTGCTCTCGGTGGTCTGTCAAAAGGCGTTTCACCTTACGAGATGGCGGAGGCATATGCTACCTTCCCTAACGGCGGTGTTCGTGTAGAGAACAGGGTCTTTACAAAAGTTGTTGATAGAGATGGTCGTACAATTCTTACAACTGAAAAGAAGAAGCATAAGGTTCTAGATGAAGGTGTTGCTTACATCATGGTTACAATGCTTAAGTCAGTTGTAAATGGTGGTACAGGATCAAATGCAGCTATCTCTGGTGTTGAAGTTGGTGGTAAGACAGGTACCACAAGCAGCAACTACGATATATGGTTTGATGGAATCACACCAAAATACGCAGCTTCACTATGGATTGGTACCGATGTGAACATACCTCTAACCTCTTCATCAGTTTCTGCTGCAAGCCTGTGGTCGAGAATTATGCGTAATGTTCCTAATATTAGAAAAGGCTCCTACAAGCCAGCCCCTTCTAATGTTGTACATAAGAACGGAGAATATTTCACCAAGGGAACAGAAGGCGGATTAGGCAATAAACCTGACGAAGAATCTGAAGAAACTGAGATTATCGAGGAAGAACAGGAACAAACTAATCAACCTCAGAGTAGCAATAATAATTCCAATAACCAAGGTAACAACCAGGGTAACCAGGGTAACCAAGGTAATCAGGGCAATCAAGGTAACCAAGGTAATCAGGGTAATAATCAAGGAAACAATCAAGGTCAGCCTGGTAATCCATAATTAACTTTTGTAGCAATATACTCTTTTTTACAAAATAACACATACAAATAGCGGGGATTCTCACTATGAGGTTCCCCGCTTTATTCGTTAGCTGGCATTTCAGCCTTAATTTTAGATTTTATTATCGATTCGATTCATTTATTTCTTAAAGTACTTAGCTCTTGCACCTGCTCGGAAAACAGCTTCTCCCTTATAAATAAAATTGCTAAAGCCCTTTGCAACCATTAGTTCATAAAACACCGTCTCTCCAAAGAATAAATTCCCCATTGCATGATATATAGGGAGTTTAAGTATGAATGTAATGAAAATTGCAACTAATTTCGTATAGTTCCCCACCTCAGGCATTCCCATATATGAAAACAGTACTAGCGGAAGGCTGGAAAATATTATGAACGGGATATATGTCATGTCTAGCTGGAATAATCGAAACTTATTTCCAGCCATCAATCTCCTACTTTCTGCTAGGCAGCTCATTGCACTTCTCGATGGATCCTCAGCTAATACGTTAAATGCCTGCCTAAACATGTAAAATGCAATCACTCCCGGCACTATCAAGAACATTACTAGTAATGATATCGCAGTCATCTGGATTATATAAATGAGCGTGGCACTAAAGAAGAATCTAACTCCATCGAGGATTGACGGGTAGTCGATTTGATTATTTCTTAGGTATCGCAATATATAGAATGAACGCCCAAGCATAAGAACGCCTCCGAGCGCAGCTACATATATAAAAGATGAAAACGCAAGATCTGGCAATTGTGCTAGAAGTTTGGGATCAATATCACCTGTAACAACCTTGAAGTATGATCTAGGTACAAAGAAACCTAAGACAGCAGGCACCAAATCCATAAATACATAAAATAAAACAATTCCTAAGATATATTTAATCATAGTATCCTTCATATGCATTATCGACAGGTATCTGATCTCACCTAGATCCTCTTGAACAATGTAATGATTATTATTTTCAGTCATTATTACTCACTTTCTAGTTTAGAATCGTCTCTAATTGTAATATACTGAAAGTAGTAATTCAAGATTAAAGGACAAGGAGACACTATGTATAATACAGCTTTAATTATCCTATCATTTGTTGAAAAGATAGATATATCACATTTAAATGCTATCTCAAGTATTAGCGACTACATTATTTGTGCAGATGGCGGTGTAGATATAGCGAAGACATATGGCATAAGGCCAGACTGCGTAATCGGGGATTTCGATTCCACCATTAATAGCAACCGTCTTGATTGCCTTTATATCACACTACCTTCTGAAAAGGATCTCACTGATACTGAAGCTGCTATCAATCACGCAATCGAACTGGGTATTCGGGATATAACAGTATATGGTGGAATAGGCGGCAGGCTAGATCATACGCTTGGTAATGTAGGTCTACTTGAAAAATATCTTGGAAAACTCGATCACCTCGAATTCATGGATGAAAAAAATTCTATGCAGCTACTTGATGGTGAAACATGCAGTTCCACGATTCTCGCACCCGTATCTACCTACAGATTCTTTTCGCTTGTATCATTAGATTCAGCCGCTGATGGGGTTTCAATCACCGGGGCTAAATATAACCTCGATAACGCCTCAATATCTCGAGCATCGACACTTTGTATTTCAAATGAGATTATTCTTAAGCAGGCTCATATTTCTGTACATAGTGGCAAGGTTCTCTTAATACGTTCTGCAGACTAGTTTTAGATGATACTTCTAACCTAAACACATATTAATGTTACAAATATATGAGTTCGGCCAATACTTTTCCAGCAATAAATATAAATCAATTATTTATGACAAAAGGTCACTGCAGCGAAGCAGTGACCTTTTTAATATAAACCGCATGTCTAGTTCGTAATCATCACCCGATTACTCTTCTCTGAGAGTAACGCCAGTCTTCTTGGCAAGTACAGTTAAGATATTCTTAGTCTTCTTCTCAATCTGCTTAGCAGTCATAGTACTATCATCATTTCCAAGCTTAATACGAATCATGATGGATTTCTTGCCTTCTGGGATTTGAGATCCTCTGTATTCTTCTATGAAGCTAACTTCCTTAGCCATATATTTGATTGCTTCATATATATCTTCCCATTTGACATCTTCATCTGCTAAAAGCGATAAATCTTCCTCTACAAGCGGGAATTGTGGCAAATGCTCAAATTCATTAGTTCTTGATGTAAATGGAACCAGCTTCTTAACATCTAGCTCAAATACAGCAGCACTAGCTTTCTTTACACCTGCATCAGAAAGTGTAGCAACTGAAACCAGGCCAAGCGATCCAACAATCTCTTTATCATCATTTAGGATATTAAGGTATACTTCCGAATCGGCCCAAGATGGTTTCTCGACTTGCTTAAACTGATATCCATTCATATGACAGTATCTTGGCAGGGACTCCACTACTCCCTTCGCATCAAAGAATAAAGATTTTGCATCCTTGCCAACTACTGCACCTGTAAGCATAAGCTTGTGTATTGGTAGTGTTTCATCTTCTGATGACGGGTGGAATTCACCCTTTTCAAATACTTCAGCAACCTCGAAAATCTTAAATTCATCGTAATACCTAAGGTTCTTTACGACAGCTTCAAGAGCGCCAGGTACTAATGACTGTCTCAAAGTTGCTAGCTCTGGAGCCGGAGGTGTCGCTAGTCTAACTCCCTTTGCCATATCAATCTTTGCGGCTTTTATATACTTCTCATCAATCCAAGGATAAGTAAATATCTCGTTGAAACCACATCTAAATGCAAGATGCTCTCTGAGATGTCTGTTAAGATCCATTTCAATTTGATGAACTGCATTTTCAAAATTAACAGGTAGTGGCTTTGCTTCAAAATTTTCGTAACCAACCAGCCTTGCAATCTCACCAAGCACATCATCTCTCATCGAGATATCGCCTGTTGAACGCCATGTAGGTGCTACGGTATGAAATACGCCATTTTTGAATTCAACATCAAAGCCTAAACGACCCAAAGTATCTGATATTTCATTATCATCCAGGACTTTTCCAAGTCTAGTATCAAGAAAAGCTTTCGTCACATCAACTTCAGCCCTCTTGGTTTCTACTGGATTTACATCTTTGAAGGCAGTGAATTCAGCCTCAGGGAATATTTCCTTAAATAGCTTAACCCCAAGAGCGAGTCCCTGATAGACCCTCTGTGTATCGATTCCTTTCTCATACCTAATTGAAGCATCTGTCTTCTCATCAAAACGTTTTCCTGTATTTCTGATAGCCCCTGCTGTAAAATTGGCCACCTCAAGCACAACATCAACTGTATCATCAAGTATAGAATCCTTCTTGCCACCCCTGATTCCTGCGAGCGCAATAGGTACTTCAACATCACAAATTACCAGATCTTCAGGAGTAAGATCAATATTTTCTCCATCGAGAAGTTCCAGTTTCTCATCTACCTTAGCGTTTCGTACGATAATCTTCTCACCCGTAACGTGAGTTCTATCAAATGCATGTGTTGGCTGTCCGACACTGAGCATTATGTAGTTAGTTATATCAACAATAGCATTGATTGGTCTCATACCGCCGTTTATAATAGCGGTTTTCATCCATAGAGGCGAATCTTTTACAGATAAGTTCCTAATCTCCAGGCAAGCATATCTATAGCATTTTTCAGTACAGTCTATTTCAACTTCATATTCCCGTAGCCCTTCCGGTACAACAAGTTCATCAAGAGGCCTCAAAGGGAGTTTGTAAATTGCGGCTAGTTCCCTTGCAATCCCATAGTGCCCCCATAAATCAGGTCTATTGGTAAGCGATTTATTATCAATCTCAAGAACAGTATCGTTCATACCAATAACATCTGCTATGTTCTGTCCAGGAGTTGCATCAATGTCTCCGAGGTCAACAATTACAGTAGGATCATCTGCATGATATAGATCTTCAAGATAAACCTCCTCGGCTCCGCAGATCATACCATACGAAACTACTCCACGCATCTTCGTCTCCTTGATCTTCATGAGCTCACTTTCACCATGCCAGTAAACCTCTGCACCGGGCTTAGATACAACAACCTTTTCGCCTTCGTACAAATTTGACCCTCCACATACAATCTGTACATCCTCGGATTCACCTATATCTACCATACAAATTCTGAGTTTATCTGCATTAGGATGAGCATTTACTGCAGTAATCTTTCCAACGACAATGTCGTGGAACTTTTCAGCAGTATCAACAACATCTTCAACCTCTACAGTTCTCATGGTTAAATCGTATGCAATCTGAGAATTCGTCAATTCCGCAGGTATGTCTATATATTTTTTTACCCAATTTAGTGATACTTTCATAATGCCCTCCTATTTGAACTGCTCTAAGAATCTAAGGTCAGCACTATGGAAAAGTCTAACATCATCTACTCCGTAGCGCATCATAACAAGTCTATCTAGACCAATGTTGGTGTAGAAACCAGTCCACACATCAGGGTCGAGGTTAGCAGCCCTAAGAACATTTGGATGAATAACACCACCTGGCATAACTTCAATCCATCCATTCTGATTACACACTCTACAGCCCTTACCACCGCATACGAGGCATTCCATATCGATTTCATATCCAGGTTCAGTAAATGGGAAGAAGCCTTCGCGCATACGCACGTTTATCTTCCTGCCAAATACCTTTTCAAGAATAGTCTCTATCATTACCTTTCCTGATGAGAAAGATAAGTCTTTATCTACAATCAGAGCCTCATACTGGAAAAAAGCCCTTTCATGTCTAGCATCTGTATTTTCATTTCTATATACACGACCAGGGTAAACAAATCTAGTTGGTGCGCCAACTTCAAGCAAGCGTCTAACTGAAGCTCCAGTTAGATGAGGTCTAAGACAAAGTCTATCTGTTCCGCTCTTGTTCTCCGTACCTTCAATCCAGTATGTGTCCATCATCTGTCTTGCAGGGTGATCTGCAGGAAAATTCAAGTTATCAAAAGCATACTTCTCACTACTAATATCATTCTCGCTAAAGATCTCAAAGCCCAAGGAGAGAAAGGCATCGTTAAGATCGTAGCACATCTGGGTGATTGGATGAAGCGCACCGCTCTTTATAGGTGTGCCAGGTAAAGTAAGATCTATTTTCTCATCTACAGCTGATTTTGATGCGACGAGTTCTTCTTCTCTCTCACTAATCTTTTCTGCAAAGAAATTTTTAATTTCATTTGCCTTCATTCCAACTGATTTTCTCATCTCTGGTTCAAGCTTCCCAAGGTTCTTGAGTACGTCAGTTAACGCCCCTTTTTTTCCTGTAAGCTCTCTACGAACATCTTGTAAAGCTTCAACACTTTCAGCATTTGCAATACGCAAAAGCCCATTTTCACGTATTTCTTCTAATCTACTATGCATAACTTAAGCCCTCCTTGTAAGCATGCTATCTTAAAAATATACCCAAATATCTTATCATTTTTTGTTATTTTATTCAACAAGACTGAAAACCTCATTTCGTACAATATGTGTAGCTTTACAATAGATGTGAGACCTCAAGGGTAGAAAAAAGCGATTGAGTCC
>NZ_CALISE010000028.1 GCF_938041965.1 uncultured Mogibacterium sp.
ACTCAATCGCTTTTTTCTACCCTTGAGGTCTCACATCTATTGTAAAGCTACACTTTTAGATAAATATAAACTAGGGTCATAATTGAGAGGTAATAATATTTGTGATAAAATTATATGTCTTAAATTATGTGAGGTAGAGTTATGAATGCAAATTTTCGTTATAAGCTTAGAGTACTTTCGGGAGCAAGATTCTCAAAATTAAATGATGTAGCTACTGAAATTAACAGAAGATGTGGAAAAAGTAAGTCTAGTATTATAAGAGATATATATCACTGCTACAGACGATTCGGTAGTGGATATTATGATTACATAACTTATCATTTTTATGAATTAGATGATAAAATGCGTGATACGTACATGACGCGTTTACGTAGTAAAAAATTAATCACTTTTCTAAACAACCCTGAAAAAGCAAAGATTTTTGATAATAAGAACAAGTTCGATGAAGTGTTTAAAGAATTTATCGATAGAGATTTTCTTGATGCACTTAACTGTGATCTCGATGAGGCAACACGCTTTTACAATGAAAACGAAGTTGGGTTCGGTAAGATGCTGGATCTCTCATGCGGAAAGGGTGCCGAGATTATAAGAATGGCAGACTTCGAAAATGCTAAGGAATTCTATGACTATATAAAAGAAAAGGGATTCGGAGTTGTAGAGGAATATCTAATAAATCACGATAAGATTAGGGAAGTGTATGAGCCTGCACTCAATACAATGCGCATGATTACAATTATAGGCGATGACAATGAACCACATTTATTTTTTGCCGCTCAGAAGTTTGGTGTAAATGGTCGTTTTATCGATGTTCACGGTATTCATGCTCCAATAGATTTGGAAACAGGAATTGTTCATTTTCCTTTCCATAGCGGAAACACCGATACTGATTTGATCTATACAAAACACCCTGACACTGGCTATGATTTAACAAATTATGAGGTACCTATGTTCAAGGAAGCTAAAGAAATGATTCTGCGAGCAGCAATGAAGGTTCCCGAGATGAGATATGTAGGATGGGATGTTGCTGTTACCAATAAAGGACCTAAAATTGTTGAAGGAAATGATTACACTGCATATGACTACATGCAGCTTCCATATCAGAATCCTAGTAGAATCGGTGTTATTCCTGATATTTTAAAGCTTGTCCCTAGCTTCAAGGATGAACTATACAAATAATTCACACTTAAGCTTGTATGCTAATAGAGAAAGGTTGGCACGAATAAATGGGTAAATTGCGCTTTTTCTGCGCTCTCTTAATTGCAAAGCTATCTATTATTGCGCTTAAGATTACTAGGCATAATGGCACTAACTTTCCTGGTATAGTTGCTATTAGAATATGTCCTAATTTTCTTGAGTATATTGAGCTACCTGATAAGATAATCGGAATTACTGGAACTAATGGCAAAACTACATGTTCTAATCTACTTAATGACGCCCTTACTTTTTTAGGAGAGAAGGTACTTAATAATTCTGCTGGTTCTAATACGATCACTGGTATTACAACGTCACTCATAAATAGTGTAAGTTTGGCTGGAAAACAGAGCTATGACACAGCAGTCTTTGAAATAGACGAGCTATCTTCTAGAAGAATATTCCCATTTATACATATCGACTATCTCGTGGTTACTAATTTGTCTCGTGATTCTATAATGAGAAATGGACATCCAGAATACATGAGGTCAATTCTTGAAGCTAACATTGACAAATCTACAAGACTTATTTTAAATGCAGATGATCTTATATCTTCACTGATGTGTCCTGACAATAGCAAGGTTTATTTCGGAATTGAATCACTTGATAGCGACAAAAATTGCTGTACGAATCTTATTGACGACTGCCCAATTTGTCCAGTATGCAGTTCGAAATTAATGTATACGAAGAACAGATACAGCAATATAGGTAGGGCATATTGCCCAAATTGTAATTTCAAATCATTTACTGCTGATTATTTAGCCACAGATGTCAATATCGATTCCATGACGATGAACGTATTTCTAGAAGGTGAGAACTGCAGATTTAACCTGTTTAATAATGGAATTTTCAATATTTATAATGAATTAACGCTTATAGCGACTCTGAGTGAATTAAACTATAAAGTGGATGAAATTAAAGAAGCTGTAGGAAACGTTCATATAACAAAAGAGAGATTGAATGAATTTGAAGCTGGTGGAATTAAATTAAGCTCTGTTCTTTGTAAGGATAGAAATGCATATGCGAGCTCAAGAGTGTTTGAATACATCAAAGCACAGCCTGGAGATAAGGAAATTCTATTATTCAACAATAACTTCCAAGACGATGCCACATGGTCAGAAAATATGTGCTGGCTTTATGATGCGGATTTTGAGCTACTCGCAGATGATAGAATTAAAACTATAGTTACTACAGGTTCTAGAGGATTAGATTTTAAATTAAGACTGCTTTCAGCTGGAGTTAGAGAAGAAAATATTAGATATGTAAAGGATCCTCTTGACTGCGTAAAAGAGTTGAAATTTACAGAAGAGGAGACCATATTTTTGCTTTATGGAACTGATCCACTTTCACCGGCACGAAAAGTCAGAAAAATTCTAGAAGAACATCTAAATAGGATTGATAAAAACGAGAAGGTGCATTAAATGATTATCGAAATGCTTTATCCAGAGCTCAGTAACTTATACGGAGACTCCGCCAATATTAAGTATCTTAAGGATTCTTTTCCAGAGATTGAAATAATAGAAACAAATATTGGTGAGCGTCCCGCTTTTTTAAACAAGGGTAAAGTCGACCTTGTATACAGAGGAACTATGACTGAACGCGGTCAGCAGCTTTTTATAGATAATGCATCAATGTATGTCGACGAAATGAAAGATGCTATAGAGCAAGGGCAGCGTTTTTTAGTTACTGGCAATGCTGTTGAGGTTTTTGGTAAATATATAATTGATAAGACAGGGGAAAAGATTGATTGTCTTAAAGTTTTTAATTATCACACTGAGAGAGATATTCTAGCCAAGCGTTTTAATTCACTCTATGTCGGTAGGTATAATGATATTAAGATAGTTGGATTTAAAAGCCAATTTGGTCATAGTTTCTATGATGATGAAATTGAACCACTTTTTGATACCATTAGAGGCCCTGGATTTAACAGTAAAGAAACACGTGAGGGTATTCATTATAAAAATTTTATGGGCACGTATTTACTTGGTCCCTTACTGATTCTCAATCCTGATTTTACAATTGATTTTGCTAATGAAATTGGCATGTCTGAATTTAAGCCTGCATTTTACGATACAGCTAAAGCTGCTTATGAGATGAGGCTTAAGCAGTACACAGATGATAAGACAGGTTTTTATTACTAGTATATTAAATCTTAATTTGGACAGGTACATAGTCTAATTAAATTTCTCTTGTTCATTTGATTGTTATCATTGATTAATTTAAAAGTTTTTTTATATTTGTGCATTAGTCAATGATGTGAGACCTAATCTGTAACAAAGAAAATGGTCATATG